>JARLHR010000179.1 GCA_031292145.1 Clostridium sp.
TTTTCTTCAAAATTTGATTCTAACATACACTGTTCATATAAGTTAACAATTTTGTTTTGACATACTCGGTTGAATGTTTGGATTTATATTCAAGAAAACCATTCTCTGTTAGTCTGTTATAATATGGGTTATCATTTATTTTATCAATTAATCTTGCTATTTCATTAGGGCCTTTATATAACAAGCAATTTTCCGAATCTTTTAACCCATATTGTTCACCAAATGTAATAATTAATGTTTTATTAGCCCAGGCATCTCCAATAAATCCCCAGTTTAAAATATCCTTTGGGCAAAGAACAAATAATGATTTTCTAATATCCCTGATAGCTTCTTCACGTGTGCATTTTTTTTCCCATTCTACTTGATAAGGAAATTTATTTCTAATTTCATCCAACAATCTGCCGGACTTTTTATCAATTATTGGCCCGATTAATTTAACTTTCATTGTCTGATTAAATGACAAAAGAGAAGAATAGAATTCGCATACGCTTTCAAATCCTTTAAATGTTGATAATGATCCTATATAACAACTAAAATTTTTATCCTTTTCAGTAAATCCGTTATTCTCTGGTGGAAATATCGGCCAGGGTAAATAAACAAGTCCCTCGTAATTACTTATTTTGTCATTTTCAAAATACTGATCAGAACACATTATAAGATCATACAATTTGTAGATATATCTATAATAAAAATACATGCCTGTATTTTTTAATAATGGTATCCCTAAATAATATCTTTTGTTAATCCCTGCTCTTTTGTTTAAAAAATATTCAGTATGAAGTATTATTCTTTCATCCCTGTGCTTTTTAATATTTCTGGTTAAACTTAGGAATAAAGTTGTCGCTATAAAAAATAGATCGGGTTTATAATTGAATTCCCGTATTGTGGATTCGATAAAACTAAATTCAGGATATTTGCCTTCGAATGGGACAATTTTGAGATTTTTATAATTATTAAAGCTTTCATTAAAAGAACTATTCTTTAATATATCATGTCTTCGGGTAAATACTAAAAATTCAGCTTTCCCCTCTTTACATAAACTTTTAATTATATAAGCCATTTCATTTATATCAGGGTCAAAACCGGGATATATAGCAATTGCTTTAATCATATTAAGAAATTTATTAGAAGAGCAGAAAAAGGTATGAACATATAAAGTGAATTTATTAATCTGATATTCATTTTTTTTCTTAAATAAATATCATTAAATAATACTCTCATTATTCCACAAAATAAAGCCATATAGGCATAATTTAATAAGCTTAAATTAGGATTTAATGCATAGCAGGTAAAAAAGATTCCATATATTATAACGCCTATGAATGCGGAATTAATTAGGTAATTTTTATAGTAGTTATAAGTCTGATAATAATTTGAATGCAATATTATTGTTAATGATTCAAAAGTTGTCGCCACAAATAAAATCGGAACTAATTTTATACTTAGATTATAAATGGGGTAATATTTTAAAATTACATACTTTATGATTGGAAGGATGACTATTGTAAGAGAAAATCCAAATATAATGTAAAGGGATAAAATATTATATATTTTCTCTCGTTTGTCCTTATATGTAGAATTTAAGTATGGAAAGATGAAGGACTTTAATGAATTTATTAACTCTTTTAAAATAATTAAAAAGATCGAGGCAAAACCATAAATGGCAAAACTTTCCTTAGTCGAAAATACACTAATAAAATTTTTATCAACATTTACGGTAAGAAGTATTATAAAATTCCCCATCAAATAAGGCATTCCAATTTTTATCTTCTCTTTGAGAACACTCAGATTTATTCCCGATATATTTACATGCAATGATATTACCTTTGACCTCCAAACAGAATATATCAATGTCAAAAGTGTTGATAATGTAAATATCAGGTAAATGTTTGTTAAACTAATAAATTTGAATAGTTGTAAGGAAAAAAAAGTTATGAATAGAAGACTTATTTTTAGGAGCCTGACTTTATTAACATCACGGAATTTTTTTTCTACTTGAAAATAAACTTCAAAAAA
>JARLHR010000180.1 GCA_031292145.1 Clostridium sp.
GGATCAGGAAAAGATATGGGGATAGATTTAGGTACAGCAAATACCTTAGTGTTTGTAAAAGGTAAGGGAATTGTTTTAAGAGAACCATCTGTTGTTGCAATGAATACTATGACTAAAAAAACATTGGCAGTTGGATCAGAAGCAAAGCTTATGATAGGTAGAACTCCAGGCAATATAGTAGCTATAAGACCACTAAAAGATGGGGTAATAGCAGATTTTGACACGGCTCAAACAATGATGAAAAGCTTAATAGAAAAGGTATCAACTAAAAATGCATTTAAGAACCCAAGAATAATAGTTTGCTATCCATCAGGTGTTACTGAAGTTGAAAAGAGAGCAATTGAAGAAGCAACAAAGCTTTCAGGAGCTAGAGATGTTATATTAATGGAAGAACCAATGGCAGCTGCAATTGGAGCAGGACTTCCAGTAAGTGAGCCAACAGGAAGTATGATAGTTGATATTGGTGGAGGAACTACAGAAGTAGCTGTTATTTCATTAGGAGGTATAGTAACTAGTAAATCTCTTAGAGTAGCAGGGGATGAATTAGATCAATCAATTATATCTTATGTCAAAAAAGAATTTAACTTAATGATTGGAGAAAGAACTGCTGAACAAGTTAAAATGGAAATAGGATCAGCTTATAAGACTTCGGATGAGGATATAGTAATGGAGATTAAAGGAAGAGACATGGTTACAGGTCTTCCAAAGATTGTTGAAATTTCAGAAGCTCAAGTCAGAGAAGCATTGAAGGAACCTGTATATGCTATTATAGAATCAATTAAAACCACACTAGAAAAGACACCACCTGAACTTTCAGCAGACATTATGGAAAAAGGTATAATGCTTGCAGGAGGCGGTGCTTATCTAAGGGGATTGGATGTATTGATTAATAAAGAAACAAATATGCCTGTACATATTGCAGAGGCACCTCTTGATTGCGTAGTACTTGGAGCGGGTAAGGCACTAGAAGATTTTGATAAAATTAGTAGGGATCAAAGAGGTTAACATATGAGACTTCTTAGAAATAAACTGGCAGTAACTATTGTGGTACTGTCAGTTAGCTTTTTGGGATTAATAGTATATACAGTTAAGAGGGATAATAGAAGTATTATTGAAAGTGGTGCCGGTAGTACTTTAAATCCTGTACAAAGTCTTCTATATAACGGGACGAATAAAGTTAAAGAGACTTTAGATTTCTTCTTAAACTTCTCGGAAGTAAAAGCACAAAATAAAGAATTAATTAATAAGAATCAAGAACTTGAAAATGAATTGAGTAGTTATTCAGATTTAAAGGATGAAAATGACAGATTAAGACAAGTGTTAAATTTTGAACAAGAAAGAAATAATTACAACTATATAGCATGTAGCATTATTGGGCATAGTGGAGGTAGTTTTTCAGATGGTTATATAGTTAATAAAGGTAAAAATGACAATATACAAAAAGGAATGATTGTTATAGCTGCCCAAGGATTAGTAGGGCAAGTGACGAGTGTAGATAGCAATTGGAGCATAGTCCAATCATTGGTTAATGAAAATATAGCAGTAAGTGTTATGGTTCAAAGAACTAGAGAGGCTACTGCATATATAAAAGGATTTAAGGATAGTCAAAATAACAATTTAGCTAAAGTATATGATCTTCCAATGGATTCAGATGTTAAAGAAGGCGATGTAATAATGACATCTGGAGTAGGTATGCTTTATCCAAAGGAAATTAAGATTGGGGAAGTAACTAAAGTAGAAGAGGATAAAGTAAAAGTAATGAAAAATGCAGTCGTAAAACCATATGTAGATTTTAATAAATTAGAGGAATTATTTATTGTCTCTCCAAAGGATACGAGAGAAATTAAATATAATTAGAGGGTTTATCAATGGAAAAATTAATTATTATTTTAGTTTCTATAGGGTTAGTTATATTAGATAATTCAATAGTATCCTTTTTCTCTATAAGAGGTGTTTATCCTAGTTTATTATTTGTATTTGCAATTGCATATTCATTTGTCAATAGCAAGGAAAAGGCAGTATTTATTGGAGTTGTTAGTGGATTATTGCAGGATATTTTCTTCTTTAATGGATTTGGAATAAATTCGTTAGTAAATTTATTGTTGTGCCTTTTAGCTAGTTTTATTGGAGCTGGAATAATAAAAAATAAAAGACTAATACCCGTAGTTTCTATGTTTTTTATTACAGTAATAAAGTACATAGCAATATTTGCAATATTTTATTTCTTAAAGATTAAGATAGACGTTTCCAACAGTATTATTATGGGAATATATAATGGAGTGATAATGTTTTTTGTATATAAATTTGTTTTGAATATTTATGATGATGAATATTCAAAACAAAGGTGGAGGTTTAAATGATAGTAAGTAAACCATTAAAGAAAAAGAAAAAGAAAACTTCTCGGTATACTGTTTTGTGCATCATTATGGGAGTTATATTTACGGCTATTATTTTAAAATTAATATATATTCAAGTATTGAATTATGACGTATATAAGGCAAAAGCAGATGTAACATCAACAAGATTTATACCTGATACATCTCCAAGAGGAAAAATATACGATGAAAAGGGAAATATTTTAGCAACTAATATACAAACATATACTCTTACATATACAAGCACAGCGGAAGCTGATAAGCAATTTTATTTAACAATGAAAGAACTTTTTAAGATATTAGATGAGAATAGCGAAACTATGCAAGATACGCTGCCATTAAAAATAGATAGTGATAATAATATATATTTTGATTATACAACAAGCGATAAGGATTCTCAAAATTCAGAAGAGTTAAGGTTTAAAAAGGATAGAGGATTAAATGACGCATTGAAAAACAAAATGTTTAAAGATGTGGAAGAATTATCTGATGAACAAAGTGCTCAATTAGATAAAGAATTGTTGAAAATTACTCCGGAAGATTCATTTTACGCTTTAGTTAGAGCTTATAATTTAATTGAACTTGTAGATCCAGATTACAAGTCAAAAGATAAGAGTAAGATGTATTCAAATATGTCAGATAAAGAATTAACTGATGAAATAATAAAACAAGGATATTCCTTAAATGATATTAGAAAATTTATGGTTGTAAAAGATGCAATTAAGATGCAAAGTTTTAAGGGATACAAATCAGCAACTATTGCTGGAAATATTAATATAAATACATCTTTAATAGTTCGTCAAAAGCTTAGTGATTTGCCAGGAATAAATGTTGATTCATCACCAATAAGATATTACCCAGACAATAACTTAGCATCTTCAGTTTTAGGATATGTATCTTCTATTGATGATACACAAAAGGATAAGTATGAACTTAAAGGGTATGATGTTTCATCGGATTTGGTTGGTAAGTCTGGTATAGAATCTGCCTTTGAAGATCAATTGAAAGGAGTTAAGGGTGGTACTACAGTTAAGGTAAACTCCCAAGGAAGAGTTACCCAAAATTTATTTCAATTAGAATCTGCCCCAGGAGATGATGTTCATCTTACAATAGATAGAGATATTCAATATGCAGCAGAACAAGCTTTAGCTGATGGAATTCAAAATATAAAAAACAATGAGATAAGTCCAGAAGATGGTCATAGGTATCTAGATGCAACAAGAGGCGCTCTAGTTGCAATTGAGGTTAAAACTGGAAGAATATTAGCTTTAGTAAGCTATCCCAATTTTGATCCTAATTTGTTTGCTGTTCCAGGACAATTAACAGCAGATCAAAGAAAGCAATTCTTTAATCCGGACTTAGAAGCATTTGGGAATGATTATATAAAAAGAATGGGAATAAATAAAACTGTTGATGATTTATTTCCTAAGGACGCTAATGGAAACCGCTCAGATAAGTTTGATTTATATCCTAAGCCATTTTTTAATTATGCAACTATGTCACAAATTCCACCAGGATCAACATTTAAGCCGCTTACGGCAATTGCAGGTATAGAGTCTGGAGCAATAAGTGCTGATACAGTTATAAATGATACAGGTAAATTTAACATACATCCAGAGATTTTTGGTAAAGACTTTAATCCAGGAGGTGTGGAAGCAGCTAATGGCCCAACAAACTTAACGCAGGCCATAGCTAAATCTATCAATTTTTATTTTTATGAAACTGCTACTAGAATGTATATAAATGCAGGTGGCAAAAGTAATCCGACTGAATCATTAAGCTCTCTTGCAAAATATGCCTGGCAGTTTGGTTTGGGAGTTGATCCTAATGGAAAAGAAAAAGCTTCAACAGGAATAGAAATAGGAGAAAATTTTGGGCAGACATATAACTTTCAATCATGGAAGGAAAATGTCATAGCTTATTCTAAGTTTAGTTTAGTACAGATTTTGCAAAATGATGGTCAATATAGTGGAAAAACATTTATACCATTTGATATAGGTATTTCTGATAATGATAATAAAGAAGTTGAACAATCTAAAAAAGCTATAAAAGATAAGGTATCAGAAACTTTAAGCAAGGTTGGTACTGATGATAAATCAATAATGACTCATGATGAATTTGCCAAGAGTGTAAAGCCAGATGTTTTAAATATCATGAATAATTCTGATATATATAAGCAAAATGTTGCAGACTATGAGGCAAAAACAGGTAGGAAAGTAAACTTAGATTCACAAGCTTCAACTATAGCAGATGTTTTAGCTCAATTTACAATTAACGATGAGCGAGGAGCAATAACAACACCAGGTTCACTTGTTAGTGCATCAATAGGGCAAGGTATGAATAACTATTCACCATTGCAATTAGTATCATATATTTCAACTCTTGCTAATGGAGGAACAAGGTATAAGCTTCATTTAGTTGATAAGATTACCGATAATGATGGCAAAGTAGTGCAAGAGTTTAAACCAGAAGTATTAAATACGGTATCTATATCTCAAAGTGCGCAAAATGCAGTAAGAGAAGGTATGAAGGCTGTTAATAGTACTGAAGAAGGAGGTACATCAAGTACTACTTTTGCAAACTTCCCAATTCAAACAGCATGTAAAACTGGTACAGCCGATTTCTCAACAGCTCAAAGAGATGTGGGAAGAGATCCTTATGCAACTTATGTAAGCTATGCTCCTGTAGATGATCCTGAAATAGCTGTAGCAGCAGTAGTGTTTGATGGAGGATATGGAACTAATGTTGCTCCAGTAGTTAAAGCTGTTTATGAAGCTTATTTTAAGGATAGGTTATTACAACAAAATCCAAATTATACTTCGGATTCTTTCAAAAAATATGTTGTAGATAATCCATATAATAAAACTCAAAGTACTTCGCAAGGTGATACTGGGAATACAGCGACGACTCAAACTAAGTAAGACACAATCAAGAAAACATATCTCTGTTAGGATTAAAGCATATAATCCTAGCAGAGATATTTTTATATAAAGTGAAACTGTTATCTCTCACTTTATATAGAAGATGGGAGTGTTACAGTGGCTAGACGTCAGATAAATTAGAGAGGTAGAATATGAAATATAATAATATACTAGAAGGAAAATTTATAGAAAGACCAAATAGATTTATAGCTCACATAGAAATTAATGGGAAAATAGAAATTTGTCATGTGAAAAATACAGGAAGATGTAAAGAATTGTTGATTCCTAATGCACAAGTATTTGTGCAAAAAAATGATAATCCCAAAAGAAAGACAAAATTCTCTCTTATCGGAGTTATAAAAGAAAATAGAATGATTAATATGGATTCACAAGTAACTAATAAGGTTGTGCATGAATGGATATTAAAAGGTGATTTATTTAAAGACGTTATTAGAATAAAACCAGAAGCAAAATATAATAATTCTAGATTTGATTTTTACATAGAAACAGGGAATGAAAAAGCATTTATAGAAGTAAAAGGAGTGACATTAGAAAGTGAAGGAATTGTAAAATTTCCAGATGCACCTACAGAAAGAGGGGTTAAGCATATTAAAGAGCTTTGCGATAGTATAAAAGAGGGATATGAAGCTTATGTAATATTTGTAATACAGATGAAAGATGTATTGCATTTTGAACCTAATGTAGAGACACATAAAGAATTTGCAGAAGCATTAAAGGAAGCAAAAAAATGTGGAGTGCACATACTGGCACTAGATTGTGAAGTCACAGAAGATAGTATTGATATAAGAAATTATGTTAAGGTATTAGTATAAGGGACATTCAAAAAAATAATAAGTCAATATGCCAGAAAAGTTCCGTATTGCAGCATAGCTGCTTTTTTCTAATGTGCCCATTTTCCATCATACTGCGTCAGCAGATTGCCCTAATAGGCCTGCTATGAGATCAATCTGCTTCCTTGTCTGATGAAAAATAATCATGGCATTTTTGACTTGTTATTTTCTTTCATGTCCCTAAGCATATAAAATTTAGTGAAAATTTATTAAAACATATATACAAAAATAGTTATTAAAATGATATAATTTTAAAGAGGTTGCTATTTACATAATATTTGACTATTTTAGGCATATGAAAGAAAATAATAAGTCCATGATGCGATGTGTATTTCCGTCAGACAAGGAAGTATTTTTGCCTCATAGTGGGCCTATTAGGTGAAAATGCTGACGCAGTATGACTGGAAATACACTAGCATGCTGACTTATTATTTTTTTGCATATGCCTGAACCTGCAAAATTCATTGGAGGTCATCAATGTATAATAATGATGGAATTTTAATAAAAGGGAATAAAGAGGGAATAAATACGACTATTCATATGGATAGATTTGATTCTTTTAAAGATATGCTTTCAGTATTGGTAAAAAAGCTTTCTAAAGGCAAACACTTTTATAAAGATACAACATTAGTTTTGAGAATGGATTTAAAATCTATAAACAAAAAAGAAGTAGAAATTCTTAAAGAAACTTTGTTAACAGAAATAGAGCTGAAAGATATCGTATTAGAAGATATGGAAAAAGAAATGGAACTAGAACAAGTAAATAAAAAAGAAATAAAAGTATTCTCAGGTGTATATGAAGGAAAGACAAAGTTTATCAGGAAAACTGTTAGAGGCGGAGAATGCATAAATTATCAAGGAAATATAGTTATAATTGGTGACATAAATAGTGGAGCAGAAGTCTATGCAACAGGAAATGTAATTGTTTTAGGGCGTATACGGGGTAAGGTAAATGCTGGATCTAATGGAAACACAAAGGCAGTGATCGCTGCATTTTTATTGCAGCCAGAACTTTTAAGAATTGCAAACATCATAGCAATGTCTCCAGACGATGTTGAAAAACCTAGATATCCAGAATTAGCAAAGATTAAAGATGGGTTAATAATAGTTGAACCCTATTTACCTAACAAATATATATATTAGAATATCGGAGGGAGTTTTTTTATGGGAGTATCTATCGTAATAACATCAGGCAAAGGTGGAGTAGGTAAAACAACAACTACAGCCAATATAGGCACTGCGTTAGCTTCACTGGGAAAGAAAGTAGTTGTAATTGATGGAGATACGGGGCTTAGAAATTTAGATGTATTGCTTGGTTTAGAAAATAGAATAGTATATACAATAATTGATGTTATAGAAGGAAGATGTAGATTAAAACAAGGGCTTATAAAAGATAAAAGATTTCACAATTTATTTCTTTTACCTACAGCACAAACTAAAGATAAAGATGATATCAGTCCGCAAGAAATGTTGAAGATAGTAAATGAATTGAAGGAAGAATTCGATTATGTATTAATCGATTCGCCGGCTGGTATAGAGCAAGGATTTGAAAATGCTGTAATAGGTGCCGAAAAAGCAATTATAGTAGTAAATCCTGAAATTACATCAGTTAGAGATGCGGATAGAGTTATTGGGAAGCTTGATGCGAAAGGGTTAGATGATCACGCTGTAGTTGTAAATAGATTAAACTATGAAATGACTAAAAATGGAGATATGCTTGATGTATCTGATATAATAGAAACTCTTTCAATAGAGTTATTAGGTGTAGTACCCGATGATAGAAATATAACGATTTCTACTAATAAAGGTGAACCTATTGTATTAGATGAAGGAGCATTTGCAGGACAAGCGTTTAAAAATATTGCAAGAAGAATTACTGGAGAAGAAGTCCCACTAATGAATTTACATATTGAAGAGCACCAAGGAATATTTAGTGCTTTGAAGAAGCTATTCAAGCGCAATTAGAGGAGGAGGAAAAAATGGGGTTTTTTAAGAATTTTAGTAGTAATAAACCAACGCCTAAAGAAGTTGCAAAAGATAGATTGAAGCTAATTTTAATACATGACAGAGGTGAAATTGCTCCAGAGATTATAAAGAAAATAAAAGAAGAAATTCTTGAGGTAATTTCTAAATATATTGATATACAAGTTGATGATGTTGAAATATCTGTAAATAAAAGTGGTGATGAAGAAGGTGAAAATACTTCTGCATTAATAGCGAATATTCCTATTAAAAACGTACGTGGAAGATAAAATACATCAATACATAATTTAAGTTAGTATGTAGGCTATTTAATAATATACTTCGTCAGTATTTTCACTTAATAGATAAGCTATAAGGTAAACAGACTTTTTTGCTCAAAATATAGCGCCAAGCATATTATTTTTTCATATGACTAAGAATTTGCTAATATAAGAAGCATTTGTGCTGGAGAATTAAGGTGATTAATTTTTTAGTACTATGTATCTTATATTTTTTTCGTATTAAGCCTGTAACTAAGATGAGGCCTAATGATTGGCAAGTTAATTCTAAAATTATTACAAAATTATTATGTTTTATTTACTAAACCTAATTATTTATAGAGAATCTAGCAATAATAATGTATAATAAAAGTGAATTCGGTTGTAAGAAATACATATAATTAAAATAGGTTTATTATGACTAGGAGGTGGGATATTGTTTAGATTATTAAAGTTAGATGTAAGATTAATTAAGGAAATTGATAAAACTATACTAATTTCCTTAATTCTTTTAATTTTATATGGTACATTTAATATATATTTATGTACAAAAGGACAATTTGGATTAACTTTTGTAAAACAACAGTTGCTTTGGATGGGACTATCACTTATTGCATTGTATATTTTTATGTCAGTGGACTATACAATAATATTTAATTATGTACCTATATTATATTGGGGCGTTGTAGTTCTTCTTATATTAACTAGGGTTCCTGGTATTGGAATAGTTGTAAATGGTGCTAGAGGATGGATTCGTCTTGGAATCGGTAATATCCAGCCATCAGAATTTGCGAAGTTTGCAATTATACTCATGTTAGCTAAGAAGTTAGATGAAATGGATGGAAAGATAAATGATGTTAAAAACTTTTTTATATTAGCATTTTATTCGATAGTGCCAGTAATATTTATTGTAATTGAACCTGATATGGGAATGAGTATGGTATGTTTCTTTATAGTTCTAGGCATTTTTTATACAATGGGATTTGATACAAGGATTATTGGTGGAGGATTAATGTCTCTAGTTTTAGCTATAGTAATAGTTTGGAATTCAGGGCTAATAGAACACTATCAAAAAGTAAGATTTACTGCATTTTTAAATCCATCAGTTGATGATGCATCAACCTATCATTTAAACCAATCTCTAATTGCGATTGGGTCGGGTGGAATATTGGGAAGTAGTGTATCATTAGCAAAAAGTGGAGTTTCAACCTATGCAGCACAAAATGTACCAGAAGTGCATACCGATTTTATTTTTGCTGCAATAGCAGACCAATGGGGATTTATAGGGGCAATTATATTGCTAGTACTCTATGGATTTCTTTTATACAAAATGATTTCAATAGCACGAACATCCAAAGATATATTTGGTTCAGTTATATGTGTAGGAATAGTCTCATACTTCTTATTTGCAATATTGCAAAATATAGGGATGACAATAGGATTAGTACCAATTACAGGTATAACATTGCCACTTGTAAGTTATGGAGGAAGTTCTTTACTAACAACAGTAATTTCGATTGGAATGGTAATAAATGTAGGAATGAGACGAAAAAAAATAAATTTTTAAAATAATAAAAATGCTCTTTTGTGATGTATTACAACATTTTTTAGTAATTGGAACAAAAGAGTATTTTTTATATTAACTATTGAGCAAGTATAATTTAAATTTTAAACATATTTGTTATAATTTAATCTTCATAATTTTAATAAGCATTAAATATAATTTAATAATAATAAATTTCAAGGAGTGTATTATGAGTTGTTATAGGTCAGCATATGAGGAATATTATAAAAACATAAATAATGTAGCAAGAGGAAAAAATGATAAAAATAAATGCTCAACTTATTGGAAAAGAAATGGTGATCCAATTAGCTTAAAACATGGAATTAATTTAAATAACAATGATAAAATAATAAGTATTTTAACTAAAAGATTAATTAAGGAGTTGACTGGAGCTACTATATTACTAGTATTTTTTGTGGGATTAAAATATATTCCGACAGATCAAGTTAAAGAAATGCATATGAAATGTAAACAAACATTAAATTATAATTTTAACTATAACGATTGTATAAATACCATGAATACAATTCAAGTAGGAAATATAAAGGGAACAAGTTTGCAAATAGATAATTTAAAGGCAAAAGCATATAATTTTATAGAATATATAAAACAAACTGATAATATGCAAAATTAATTTAAAATAATTAATCTATTATTATAAATTAATACATATAAGGCATATCGATATTGTTGGTTTCCATTTTTTATTTGCATATTGCAAGGGTTTGGGGTATAGCAATATTATAGGGGTTAAAAATGAAGAAGTGGTTTATGGTAGTGATATTGGAAATCTCAATATTTATGTGGCTTGGAGATTATAAAAGCTATATTTGTATTAGTTTTCTATGGGTAATATTACATGAATTTGCGCATATATTAATTGCAAATAAATTTGGTTGCAAATTCAATAATTTTAATATTAGTATTTTTGGGGCTAAGGCTGAATTAAGTGATCTTGATGAGTTAACTGAAAAAAGAAAATTAATTGTATATGCATCTGGACCTTTCTTTAACATGTTTATTGCTATTGTTACAGCGTTCTTAAATGATTACTTTAAGTATGAGTTTATTAGTAATAGTATAGCAATTAATTTGTGCTTAGGTTTATTTAATTTGTTACCTGCATATCCATTAGATGGTGCAAGAATATGTGAAATATTATTATCTAAAAAATTTTTATATAAAAAGTCTAAGAAGATTACTGAAATCTTTAGTCTTATCATTTCAGGAGCACTGTTTTTAGCATTTAATATAGTAATAATTCTATTACATAAGGTAAATATAAGTTTATTTCTTGCAGTAGTATTAATAACATACACAACATTTTTAGAAAGAGAAAAAACCATGTATATAATAATGGGAGATATGATTAGGAAGATAAGAAGGTTGAAAAAACATAACTACATGGAGAACAAATCTATTTCTGTGTACTACAAGAAAGGCTTAGTTAATGTATTAACTTTGGTTGATAAAAATAAATTTAATAGTTTTTACGTACTCAATGATGATATGGAGTTAATTGGAATAATTCATGAAGATGAGCTTATAAAAGCATTAAAGGATTATGGGAATATAACATTAGAAGAGTATATGAAGTTAAGAGAAAAATAATTAAATTGCCTTAACAAAAAATAACAAAGAAGTAATACGCATTTAACTTACTTTTTTTATAATTAAATAAAAATAGTAGGAGTGAATAATATGGATACTTTACTTCATGGAAAAATAGGATATTTATTGGGAAAAGAATTAGTATGTAATGGTTTTTCTAAGATTAATATCGCATCTTTTGTGTATGGCAATATATTACCTGATTTAAGCTTTAAATATAGAGTGACGATGCATAGTAAGAATGTTGATTGGAACATGGTTTTAAAAATAATTGATGAAATATCATATAATAAGGAGAAAATAAACGAGAACATTTCGATTAAACTAGGTATACTAACTCATTATCTGTGTGATTTTTTTACTTTCCCTCATAATGAAGTATTTAAGAAGACTATTATTCATCATGAAATATACGAGCAATCACAGAGATTATTGATATGGGGCAAGCTGTCTAAAATCTGGGATGAGTGTAGAAAAGAAATAAATGTAGAATTGAAGTCTAAAAATGATATTATAAATTATATAGAAGATATGCATAGTATTTATATTAAAAACAGTGGTGATAAAAATAGAGATATTCTATTTAGTAACATTTTGGTAAGGGTAGTCTGTACATCCATATTAAAAATTAGATATAATCAAGAAATATTAAGTTTAGATGAAAAAGTTAATGAAATAGATGTTATGGTAATTTAAAATTATTTTGAAATAAAGATATGCAACACATGACTTATACTTTTGTGATAACTTATCCAAATCAAATACATTTGTGTTACGCAGGACTATGAAAATTTCGCTGAAAGCACTAAGAGGCAGGTTGTACCCACTTTAGCTTGCTCCAATCTTCGATTGGACAAGCAAAGCGGAACAACCTTCTTCTTAGTGCTTTTGCATCGAAATTTTCAAATGCCTGCTACACACAAATGTATTTAATTTCTGATGTAGATATTTGCATAAAGTTTAGCAAATATAATGATATATTCAAATAATAAGTCCATTTATTAAATTGTTTATCTATCTCTCTGAAAAAAATATTATTTTTGCAACACTTTCTTTATATGGATTGTATTGTATTTAGAAGAAAATTTCTAAACAATATTTATTATAAAATATATATTCGTGTAAAAATGATACCATATGGTATGAAAGAAAGGAGTTATTTATGAAAAAGAAAAGAATTATTAATTTAGCGGTGGTAGTTTGCTTAATATTATCAACATTTTCTTTTCCTGCATTTGGTGCAGAAGAAGATAGTAAAGGACTTGAACAAGCAATTGTTGTAGCTAAAAACATTATAACAGTTCCTGATAACTATACCGAGTTTACTAATAGCTCAAATGAACGTGAGACAAGTAATGGAAAGGTTAAGGTTTGGGGATTGAATTGGAAAGAAAAGGATGAAAAAAGCGGTTGTGTATCTGCGTCTGTTGGAGAAGATGGGTTTTTGTACGAATATAATAAATACTATTATGATGAAGAAACTACTAGTGGATTAGCACAAGTTACAAAAGATAAAGCGCAAGTATTAGCTGAAGAATTTTTAAAAAAAGCAATTCCAAATTATTCAGGACAAATGAAAAAAGTTGATAATAATTCTGATATGTATTCTAATCAAGAATATAATTTTACTTATCAAAGATTTTTAAATGAAGTTCCAGTTGATTTTATAAATGTCAGCATAGGAGTAAATAAATATACTGGTGAAATAACTTATTTCAATGGAGGAAATCCAGAAACTAAAGGAATTGAATATCCAGCTTTAGATGGAATTGTTGAATCAAGTGTTGCAGAAAAGGCATATATAGAAAAACTAGGTGTTAACTTGAAATATTATTCTTATTATGATTATAACAAAAAGAAAATGAATATATTTGCAGGTTATTCTATAGATGAAAATAAATATAATGCCATTGATGCAAAAACAGAACAAGTTACATCACTTTATCACGAGGATTCAATATATAATAATAAGGATTATACTGTCGGGGGAAAAAATAATGTTGCTATAGCTACAACAAGTGATGAATTAACTAAAGAAGAAACAGATGAGGTTAATAATGTTGCAAATCTTATTACAAAAGAAAAGGCGGAAAACATTCTTAGAGATACATTTGATATAATAACCTCTGATATGAAAATAAAAGATGTATCTTTAAATAAAAGAGATATTGATGATAAATATGTATGGAATCTATCATTTGATAATGTATATGGAAAGGTAGATGCAAAATCAGGTGAAATAATTTCTATGCACTATTATAGAAACGATAATGTTAATAATAATAGTATATCTAAAATTGAAGGTCAAAATATAGCAGAAAGTTTTTTGAAAAAAAATGCACCTAATAAATTTTTGCAAACAAAATACAAAGAAATTAAAAGACCAGAATTAAAGATTAACACTGACAAAGAAGAAAATACTTCTGTATTTAATTTTGTACGTCAAGCGAACGGAATGGAATTTTCGAGTAATTTATTACAAGTCGAAGTAGATAATACTAATGGAAAAATAATTGGATACAGTAATAACTGGTATGATAATATTTCTTTCCCAGATATTACTCAGGCGATGAGTAAAGATGCGGCTTTTGAGAAAATTAAACAATTATCTGATTTCACATTGCAATATGCTAAATTAGATAAGAATAAAGTTGGATTGGTTTATAATTTTAAAGATATAAATGAAGATTATATTATTGATCCTATAAATGGAGTACGATTAGATTTTTCGGGAGAAATATACAAGGAAAATAAAATACCAGAGTATACAGATATTAATGGACATTGGTGTGAAAAGACAGTAAAAGAACTTTTAGATAATGGATATTATATTGATGGAGATAAATTTAATCCTAATATGAATATTACACAAATTAATTTTTTTAAATACTTATATTCACCAGAAAAAAATAATTATAAAAGTGATGATGAATTTTATGACATGCTTATAGAAAAAGGAGTGATTAAAAAGGAAGAGAAAAATCCAAATTCTTTAGTTTCAAACGGAGATGCGGCAAAATTTGTTATAAGGTATCTAGGATGTGAGAAAATAGCGGGTCATCCAGAAATTTTCAATAATCCTTTCAATGATAATATGGAAGAAAAATATAGAGGATATGCTGCAATGTGCTATGCACTTAACATTATTAAAGGGGTAGATGGAAACTTTAACAGTAGTAACAATATAAATAATGCTGAAGCGGCTGCTATAATATATAATTTGTTGAATGTTGAAAAACAATAAGTAAGTTATAAGAAGAATGAATGATGAGATTACTATGTAATTTCTAAAATAATATTAATTAAAGAAATTACGTAGTAATTTTAATCTTAATCATTCATTAATTGGCGAAGCCAATTGTAGCTGTGAGATGTTATCATTAACATTTCATGGCTTTTGTTATATAAGATATAGTATTGACTACGATAAACTCAGTCAAGTGTATCAGTAATAGTATATTGTAGGATTTTGGATAAATAATAAGAAAAATAGGTATAAAATCGGCACAAGATGGGAAGAGTAATATACAACTTGAAAAATTAATGTTAAGATGAAACACGTCGCTGAGATGCGTAAATAACTTAAAACAAATCAATAAAAGGTTCTTCAGGAAGAACTTAAAAGATTTAGAAAAAGTTGTTGACAGTGTTAAAAACAAGTGATATACTAAGAAAGTCGCTTGAGGGCGATAAACAAAATATTGCAGCGAAAGTTGTAAGAAAGAAAATGGTCTTTGAAAATTGAACAGAATAAGATAAATACATTTAAGTAAACCAGCAATTTTTATTTGAGTAAGCTAAGATTAAACTTTTTATTGAGAGTTTGATCCTGGCTCAGGACGAACGCTGGCGGCGTGCTTAACACATGCAAGTCGAGCGATGAAGTTTCTTCGGAAACGGATTAGCGGCGGACGGGTGAGTAACACGTGGGTAACCTGCCTCATAGAGGGGAATAGCCTTTCGAAAGGAAGATTAATACCGCATAAGATTGTAGCTTCGCATGAAGCAGCAATTAAAGGAGTAATCCGCTATGAGATGGACCCGCGTCGCATTAGCTAGTTGGTGAGGTAACGGCTCA
>JARLHR010000181.1 GCA_031292145.1 Clostridium sp.
ATACTGATATTACCGTCACATGTTTCAGTAATATTCACTTTTAAACCAATGTATTTGGTTGGGACAGAGTATTTTTTCCCTTTGTAGTTAACCATAGATTCTTTTGATACCTTATATTCTTTTTCGCAGGAGACATATGATACCAATAAGTCCATTGGTGGCAATGGTTTAAGATACTCTAGTTCTTTATTTAAACGACTTAAAGGTGTTTCGTTTATTGCTTGAGATATTTCATTATTCACTTCTTTCATAAAATCTTGTACTATTTTATCTAAATCATCATAATCTTCAAATTCGCCGTTATAAACGGCTAAACGGTTAGTAAGACGTGCAAGGGATTCTACTTTTCCCTTTGTTTGTGGCCTATACGGCCGACATGCAATAGGTTTAAAACCAGCATCATCTGCAAAGTATTTAAAAGTCTTATTAAATTCAATACTAGAAAATGTTGATTTATTTCTATCTACTACTGTTTTCATATTATCAAACAATATTTCTTTTGGTATTCCTCCTAAATAACTAAATGCAGAGATCATGCATTTGAATAGTGTTTTTTGCTCTTTATCTGTGGTCAGTTGTACATATTTTATCCGTGAATAACCAAGTACCATGAGAAAAATATTCACCTTAAATATCTCACCATGTTTACTTATCATAGTTAAATTTTCTTTCCAATCGACTTGGGCTTGCAGCCCCGGAGTTGTTTCAAATCTTACAGTGGCTTTTTTGATTTCAACATTTTTATGCTTATTTATAAATGCTGCAACTGTGCTGTATTTTCCTTTATAACCTTTCTTAACAATAAATTTGTACACTGCCATAGCAGTGGCACCGAAAGTATCTACTTTTTCTATTATAATGGGTTTATAATCATCAATAAGTGATTTATAAACTCTTGATGATCCTTTTGGCTCCAGTTCCCCAGAATTAATTTTTAGATACCTGTCTATTGTTCTTACATCACAATTAAATCTTCGTGCTAATTCACTTTTATTCAATAGGCATTGCTCCTCTCTGGTGTGTTTTTTAAGTTTATTATGTATATCTTTTCTCATAATAATTGCACCTACTTCTTTAGAAATTCCATACAATTATATCTTGAAAAAAACATACATAAAAAGTGCATAAATTCCTACATTTCCATGTTGGAACTTTTATGCACTTTCATATTAACATTTACAAATAGAGTGAAATTTTGATATGAAGATCATAATGATGGTCTTAAAAAAGTTATTGAGCGCGATGTTTTAGAATTTATAGGGAAAATAACACAACACATAGCACCTAAAGGATTTAGGATGGTACGGAGATATGGTATTTATTCAAGGGTAAATAATAAGCTAGCAAAAGATATTGTTCATCTTTATAATTTTGTTAAACAAAGAAATATTGATGAATTATTAAAAGAAAAGAGTAAACAAAATGAAGTCAAGAAGTCATGGAAGCAAAGAATAATAGAGAGTTTTGAAAGAAATCCATTATTATGCGACAAATGTAGAACTGAGAAATTTTTATGGAAAATATGGCATAAAGATTATGGGGTGATATATGATATAAGGGAAACAAGTGACAGAAAGGATATATTATATGAATCCAAAAGAGATAAAGTACATAGAAAAGTTTTACAAATATCATTGTTATAAATGTAATTGCAGTGAATTCGCTCCCATTGACATCGTAGATGGGTTTGCTGATATGGATGAATATTGTAATGGAGAATGCAGTTCAGAACAAGAATGTAAAAGAAAGGGAATGCCAGTAATGGAGTGCCTTAATTGTAATGCAGATTTTTATTATTCAGGAGAAAAGAAAACAGAAGAAGGTTCGTATTGGCTTGATAAAGATGAACCTTTTCCATTTTAAAATTCACAAAACTCATAGTCCCCGATAGGGGATTTTTTATTGTCAGAAAGGGCGAAGCAATTAGGTGGCGGATATCTAATTAATGGAGATTTTAGGGTTAATCAATGTGCTGTAAGTGGAATATTAACTCTTGCATCAGGAGTTTATGGGAATGACAGATGGAGAGATGGTACAGGAGGTTGTACTTATAAATTTGCAACAAGTGGTGTAGTAACATCAAGTGCTATAGACGGTACAAATTTAAGCATAGAATTTAGCACAGGAACTTTATACAATGCAAAACTTGAAAAAGGTACGATAATTACACCTCTTATACATAAAAATATTTCGGAAGAAGAAATATTATGTAAAGGATATTATCAAATTATCAAATTGTTAGATTTGGAGGTTTTGCGAACGCTACTAAATGTATTAGATGTATCTAAAAACTTTCCACCTATGAGAATAGTGCCTACTATACCTATACGTCCGTAATACTTTTGTGATTTGGAATTGATTCAATCACAACTAATATTACAATAGGTAGTGTTGTTACAAATTATTCTATTGGTCATATAGCTACCGCAACTGCTATATTAACAGTAGGATATAATTATTCATTTGTAACTACACTAGATGCAGAAATATACTAGGAGATTTAATTAATGGAAGAGAATTTAATTCAAGTTTATGTAAAAGTAGATGATAACAATATAATTACAGATATAAATAGCAGTATATTTATTCAAGACTTAACAGATTATATTCAAATAGATGAAGGTAATGGAGATAAATACTCACATGCACAAGGAAATTATTTAGAAAAAGGATTGTTTGATGATAAAGGTGAGTAGAATTATAAAGTAGTTAATAGTAAGGTTTTTGAATTAACAGATGAGGAAAAAGCAATTTTATTTCCAACCCCAACGCAACAATCAACAGAATTAGAAATATTACAAGGAAATCAAGCATTAATGCAAAAAACTATAGATGATTTAATCTTTGGAGGTGCTTTATAATGTCAGAATACATGGCCAAAAGAATAATAGATGGTGCTTACACTTATGCATATGTAATAAGTAAAAGGCCAGACTTAAAAACTGGAATAGACACTTATTTAATAGAAAAAGCAGACAAGATTTAATTACACAATAGGAATAGTAGTTACTATAATCCTTAATTGTATTATTGTGGGTAATATGCTAAAATTATAATAAAAAAACTACAAAGGGGAAATTATGAAAGATTTTAAAAAACTACTTTTAGCATTAATTACATTTATGGCAACAGTAATGCTAAATCCAACTGGAGTAAGTGCTGAATGGAGAGAAAATGCCACAGATTGGTGGTATACAGAAGGAAGTTCATGGGCTACAGGTTGGAGATTAATTGATGGGAATTGGTACTATTTCTATTCAGATGGTTATATGGCTAATAACACAACTATTGATGGATATTATTTAAATTCTAGTGGAGCATGGACAAATAGTGTTCCTAGAACTAATGGAGATTTTATTTTATATCAACTTCCTGCACAAGGTAAATCACAGATGATGTCTTATTTGGTAAAGACAACCCAAAATGATAAGCTTATGGTTATAGATGGTGGTACACATGATGATACATTATATTTAAAAAAACTAATAATTGAAAATGGTGGTAAAGTAGATGCTTGGATTATAACTCACCCACATCCTGATCATATAGAATCAATTACAGATATTTTAAATAGTGGAGATATAACAATTAATAAAATTTATGACTCTTTACCAGAACATTCATGGGTTGAAAAAGTAGAACCAATTTATTTAAAAGACTATGATGAATTTGTTACTGCGGTAAGCAAATCAAAAGTTGAAAATATTAGTGTGAAATTATTCCAGCAATTAAATATAGATGGAGTACATGTAGAATTTTTAAGCACTAACAATCCAGAGATAACGATAAATGGACTTAATAATTCTTCAGTGGTCTTTAAGGTTATATCCTCAAAGAAGAATGTTTTGTTTCTTGGAGATGCTGGCGCTGAAGAAGGGGACAAAATATTAAAAACAGTACCACATGAAATATTGGCGTCACAATACGTACAAATGGCTCATCATGGACAAAAGGGTGTTAACGAGGAATTTTACAAGGTTGTAAATCCTAGCTATTGCTTATGGCCTACCCCAAAATGGTTATGGGACAATGATTCAGGAGCAGGTTACAATTCAGGACCATGGGATACATTAAAGACTAGAAAATGGATGGATGATATTGGTGTTAAAAAGAATTATCCTGCTTATGAAGGATTAACTGAAATAAAATAATATAAAAATTAGTAAGCTCGGTCATACTTCCCTCGCAAAGGGTCAGATCCTTGTGTAAATTTACCAGATATAAGTTCAAAATAGAAATAAAGATGACAGATAAGATGAATTAAAAATATCTTATCTGTTTTTTTGTTCATTATTAAGATCTTTCATGGCTTTCTTGCAAAGTTGTCAGATTCTTTTACAGTAACCGTGTAGCAGTTTTTGTTTTTAACAAATATGTTTATAGTATATAATATAGGTAATAATCAAATTAAGGCACGTGAAAGTAAAGAGTGTAAAGGACGGTGCATTAAATGAGAAAAACTATACAAATAGGAACATCTGATTTTAAAGAATTAATAGAAGGAAATAATTATTTTGTAGATAAGAGTTTATTAATAAAAGAGTTTATAGAAAATGGAGCCAAAATCATTTTAACTCCAAGACCAAGAAGGTTTGGAAAGACTTTAAATTTAAGTATGTTAAGATATTTCTTTGATATAAGAACAAAAGAGGAAACAAAGGACTTATTTAAAGGTTTAAAAATAGAAGATGAAAAAGAAATAATGAAACTTAAAGGAGAATATCCTGTTATCTTTATTACATTTAAAAACCAAAAGCATCTAAATTATCAGGAATTTTTAGATGGAATAACATTACTTATATTTAATTTATATAGAGAATATGACTATTTATTAGTAAGTGATAAGTTAACAGAACTTGATAAGAATAATTATCAAAAAGTTTTAAATAAAGATATGAATTTAGCTGAATTGCAAAATAGTATAAGTGATTTAATGTATTATTTAAATAAACATTATGGAAAAAAAGTGATGCTGTTCATAGATGAATATGATGTACCAATTCAGGAATCATATTTACGTCGATATTATGATGAGATGATAGTAATAATAAGAAATTTATTAACAGCAGCTTTAAAAGATAATTTATATGTTGAAAAGTCCTTAATTACAGGTATCCTTAGAGTTGCGAAGGAAAGTATTTTCTCAGGATTAAATAACTTAGAGGTAAATACTCTTTTAAGACATAGCTTTAATGATAAATTTGGATTTATTGAAGAGGAGATAGAGGTGTTAGCTAATTATTATAATGCAGCTGATGAAGTAGATGATATAAAACATTGGTATAATGGTTATGTTTTTGGAGGAAAAATAATATATAATCCATGGTCTGTTTTGAATTATTTAAAAAATAGAAGAGAAGGTTTCATGCCCTATTGGATTAATAGCAGCAGTAACGACTTAATTAAAAAACTTCTTCTTAAAGGCGACAATAATATGAAACTTGAACTGGAGGAGCTTATAGAAGGGAAATCTATATATAAAGTAATTGACGATAATATAGTAATGTCAGAAGTTGAAGATTCCAATGAAAATATATGGAGTTTTTTGCTTATGAGTGGATATTTAAAAGCTGTAAAAACTGAACTCATAAGAGGAAGATTAAATTGTGAATTAAAAATTCCCAATGAAGAAGTTCATATATTTTATGAAAATTTAATTGAAAAATGGTTTAAAGAAACTTTAACTAATCAAAAATATGAAGAAATGCTTGGTACTTTATTAAGTGGAGATATAGAGAATTTCGGTTTTATTTTTGAAGAATTTGTTATAAATAATATTAGTTATTTTGATGTATCAGGTAAACAACCCGAAAGAGTGTATCATGCCTTTGTTCTTGGAATGTTTATATCTCTTTCAAAGAATTATGAAGTGAAATCTAATAAAGAAAGTGGTTATGGAAGATACGATGTAATGATAATTCCTAAAGATATCTCAAAGCTTGGAATTATTATTGAATTTAAAAAGATAAACAGTTTATCAAAAGAAAGCATAGAAGAAGGAGTGGTAAAAGCATTAAATCAAATTGAAGAAAATAAATATCAGCAAGAGCTTATTAGTAAAGGAATAAAAGATATTATAAAACTTGCAATTGTTTTTAAAGGGAAAAAAGTTAAAATTGTTGAAGGTTAGGATGTGTTAGAAACACCCCTGGGGGAATAGAATTATAGTGGTTTATCTCTTGGAAATTTTTAAAAGCAAATATTAGAGTATTTTAAAATGACGGATTATATTAGTACCTTTGAATCATGGGAAAAATTTAGCTAAAGAAAGTGAAAATAAACAGCTTATATTAGTTATTGATGAATTCCCATACTTGGTCCAATCTAATAATACATTACCTTCATTGATACAAAATTTAATAGATCATTATTTAAAGAAAACAAAATTGTTTATTGTAGTATGTGGTTCTTCAATGAGTTTTATGGAAAAGGAAGTATTAAGTTATAAAAGTCCTTTATTTGGAAGAAGAACTGCTCAGATGTTGATTGAGCCTTTTGATTTTTATAATAGCTCTAAATTCTTTCCAAAATATAATTTTAATGAAAGAGTTATTACTTATGGGATAATTGGTGGAATTCCTCAATATTTAGAAAAGTTTAATGAAAAGTATACATTAAATGATTTGCATATTGTATTCAAAGAAACACCTATTATGGAGAAGGAAAACTCTAGAAAAAGTATTTATAAAGGTAATGATAATTTATTTAGATTTCACTATAATTTTATTTTTTCTAATAAATCGCTTATAGAGCAGCATATGGGGAATTTCTTATACGAAAAGAAAATAGAGCCACAACTTTCAAAGTATTTAGGTGAGATATTTGAAAAAATATGCATAGATTTTCTGAATTATCAAAATAGAAAAGAAAATTTACCATTCATGTTTACTAATATAGGTAGATGGTGGGGAAATAATTCTAAAACTAAAACACAAGAGGAAATAGATATAGTAGCTATTGATGACTCAATGATTTTATTTGGAGAATGCAAGTGGAGAAATGAAAAATTAGATATGGATGTTGTTAATTCATTAATGGAAAAAAGTGAAATAAATATATTTAATAAATTTCAAAAGAAATATTATAGCTTTTTCTCTAAAAGTGGATTTACTGATTCAGTAAAGAGTTATTCAAATAAGAACGAAAATATTTTATTATTTGGACCAGAAGAAATTGATTTGAAGAAGATATAACAACGAAAACACCTCCGAGGAATTTCTCTAAATAAAAGTACCCCAGGGGTAAATTTTTGTTCTGTTTTTATTTTAATTGAATTGATAATATAATAATATTAGATTAATTGAGAGGATGTGTTGATTGATGAATACTGAAAAAGGTAAATATGTTTCACCAGAAGAATTTGAAATTATTCAAGCTTCTTATGAATGTAAGATTGAGTATGATAATGGTAACATAATAATGCATGCAGACACATCAGATTATCATAATGAAATAGTGGGGAATGTTGCTGCTTATTTAAAGCTATATTTAAAAGGAAGTAAATGTAAAGTTAGAATAGAACAAATAGAAGTTATTTTTGATGAATATCATAAGTATAAACCAGATGTATTTGTTGTATGTGAAGAGGCTTCTATGAAGGGTGAAAGTTATACTTCTATACCTAAAATAATTTTTGAAGTGATTTCTAAAAGTACAGCAAGTCATGATAGAATTACTAAATTAGAGTTATACCCAAAATATGGAGTATTGGAATATAATATGGTTGAACAAAACGGTAATATAATTCAATGCACCTTAAAAGATGAATATTATTCAATTAACACTTATCATCATGGAGATGTTTATGTTAGTTCAGTATTTCCAGATTTAAAAATTCGGTTAGAAGATATTTTTTGAAATAATTATTAAACAGCTATCAATATATCAAAATAGAAGGTGGTGTTTCAAAATGATTAGAAATCATTTTGAAACACCACCTTTTCATTAGCAAGTTCAGTCATACTTCATTCACAAAAGCATCTAAATTATCAGGAATTTTTAGATGGAATGACATTACTTATATTTAATTTATATAGAGAATATGACTATTTATTAGTAAGTGATAAGTTAACAGAATTTGATAAGAATAATCATCATATTTAATACTTTACTTGAATTGTTTAAAAAGATATTAAGGTAGATTATAATATTAAATAGGTATTAAAAGCTTGTTGGAGGATATTATGATAGATGAACTTAAAAATATAAGATGGAAGCAAATATTTGAAAATTTTAATAAATCATATAGATTGTTAGAGAAATATTTAATCAAAACAGAACTGTCTGAACTTGAACAGGCTGGAATAATACAGTTTTTTGAAATGACTTTTGAATTGGGTTGGAAAGTTTTAAAGGATTATTTAGAAGCGGATGGTTATATCGTTAAGAGTCCAAGGGAAACTATAAAGCAAGCTTTTCAAAATGAGATAATTAAGTTTATGTCCAAACAAAGAAATGAGATACATGTTTGTGTGGCAGGCATTTGAAAATAAGTTGTCAAAAGTACTTAAAGGAAGGTTGTTCCAATTTAGCTTATCCCACTAAATAGTTGGAGCAAGCTAAATTGGGAACAACCTTCCTTTTAGTGCTTTCAACGATATTTTCATAGTCCTGAGTAATAAACATGTATCTCATTTCAGTTGATTGGAACTTTAATTGAAGGGGGAAATCCAATGTTAAATGGAGGAATTATAATAGATGAAAAAATGGTATTGATGGCTTAGATATTTGTGGAATCGTGGGGGTGAATAAAAACAAAAGTCCATATGATGTATATTTAAAGAAAATATCATGTGAAAGTTTTTTACCGAAGAAAGAAATTGATGAAAATAACATTATTAGTATTCTAAATTGGGAGAAGCATCAAAACATTGAGGGGATGGAAAAGGTTAGATATAAAACAAGAAAGAGGGTTGGAAAATATAGAGTGAAACAGAAGGCGGAGGAAGGTGAAAGTGGTAAAGAGGATAGTGATATAGCTAATGAATATGCTAATGTTATTGAAGAAACTCTAATTTGACTTGTTATTTTCTTTCATGTCCCTAATGTACCTAAATTAATCAATAAAATGTGATATATTTTACAAAGTATAATTTTAATTGGCATAAAATATAAAGTTTTTAAAGAATAACAATAATTGAATTAAAAAAATAACAATAAAAAATACAAAAAACAGTAGACAAACTATCCGGATGTCGATATAATAATTCTTGTAACGAGATACAAATGAAAGATAAAAGAAATAAGAAAAACAAAAGATTAAATTCTGGGAGGAATATATATGATAAAAAGATTAAGTAAAGCAACATCAGTATTAGTAGCAGCAGCAGCAGTTATTTCATTAATGCCTTCATTAGGGGTTAGTGCAGCAACACAACAACTAACAACAAAAGAAGGAACTATTGATACTGCAATAGCTTATGCTAACGGAAATTTTGTTTATGAAGGATATAAAAATCAAAATGATACAACTGGTTTTTATTATAGCAGTGGAAATCAAGACAAGCTAGTAGAAGATGTGAATGTTGATTCAATGAATAAATTTGGTGACAAATATGCTAAAATTGAAAGTGGAACAGATGAATATTTAGTTGATTTATCAAATGGAACAGTTCAAGATGGAACGACACAAGATATATCTGATAGTGTAAAAATTAAATTAAAATCAACTTTAAGCAAAACTGACAGATATGGTGTAATAAATTCAACAGATAATATTACTTCTTTAGATGAAATTACACAAAATCAATTTGGTGAAGATTGGTATTCTTATACAGCAGCGGGTAAAACAGCAACTCATAGTGGTTATGTGAGTGACTCGGGAAAATATATTGATGCTGATTACACAGCCAATATGTACGTAGTTAATGGAAATAAAACAGTTGAGATTTCAGAATTTGGTCAAAAAGATTCAAATACTGGTATTGAAGTGGATTTAGTAAGTTCTACAACAATCGCTCAAGATGCTGACTACATATATAGATTAGCAAAAGTTAATATTATAAACGGTGCTACTACTTCACAAGCAACTTACATTCAAAAAATTTCTAAAGCTCAAGGTACACAACAAGATGGGGCATACCTTCCAAGTAGTGTAACTTCATATGAAGTATCATCAGCATACAATTCAGATAATGCTGATACTGCAGCAACGGCAATTAATGCAGCTACAGACTTTAGAGTAATAAATGGAGTTGTTTATGCTACTGAAAATGATGGAAGTAAAGTAACTGTAACTACTATAGATTTAAAGAGAGATAAAGTTGCATTAGACAGCGATTCAACTAAAACTAAATTAGATGTTTATTTAGCGGAAAAAGATGTTCAAGAAAGTCAAGATATTACTGCAAAAACAGGTGTATCAATAGATGTTGATGGAAACACTTGGGCAATAAATGATGGAGCTATCTACAAATTTGATGGATCAAACTTCACACAAGTTTATTCTGCTGATAGTGGATTAGATTCTTTAGATGTGTATAATGCAGATAGTTTAATTGCTTGGTCAGATTCAAAAAATATATATGCAACAATAGATAATCAAACTTCTACTGCGGCTACTGTAACTACAGGTGCTACATCTACAAATGCAGGTACTACATCTACAGCTGCAGGTACTGCAACTGCAACTACAAACACTGCAACAGCAGCAGGGTGGGTTAAGAATGCAGATGGAACTTGGTCATACAACAAAGCAGATGGAACAAAAGCTACAGGTTGGATTCAAGATGGAGCTTGGTACTACTTAAATGCTAACGGAATTATGCAAACAGGCTGGGTAAATGATAACGGAACATGGTACTTCTTAAAATCATCAGGGGCTATGGCTACTGGATGGATACAAGACGGTGGAGCTTGGTACTGCTTAAATGCATCAGGTGCTATGCTTGCTAACACAACAACTCCAGATGGATACTTTGTAGGAGCAAATGGAGCTTGGGTTAAATAATATACCATAAAATCTTAAGGGGAGACAGGAAATGATCTTGTCTCCTTTTTCTATTAGTAAAAATTCATAACATGATATAAAGTATTGTGTTCTAATAAAATTTACTTAATGAGTAAATAGCAAATGAAATGTATATGTGTATAGGAATTTATAAAATTCCTAATATGAAAAATCATGAGCGCAGCAAAATTACTTGAATAACTAAATGAAAAAAATGGAACAGTATTATGTATTTCACAAATTTGAATGTATATTAACAAGTGATATATAAATTTCTTTCAATAACAATAATTCTATTAAAAAAATACGTATAAAAATATAAAAAACTTACAATAAAGAGTGGACAGAGTCGAAAAATGTTGATATAATAATTTTTGTAAGGAATCAAAGATTAAAAGCAAGCA
>JARLHR010000018.1 GCA_031292145.1 Clostridium sp.
AAGATTGAATGTTTGATTTTTGAGCTAAAAAGCAGCTATTTAGCTGCTTTGAAAATTGGACGACGGAACTTTAATAGTTCGACTCTCATACTGTCAATACTTATATCATTATAGTACCGATCTGCGGTATTACCATGTTCATGGCCAACCAGCTCTCGTACAATTGAAGCATTCATATTGTATCTCGACCGGCATAAAGTTATGAAAGTTTTTCTAAATGTTCTAGCCGTATACTGTTTTTTTATTTTTAGTTCATCACGGAAATATCTTGTAATTGCTCGGCCCATGTTTTCAACATTGCTGTAATCTATAATAAGGCCATTTTTTATTTCAACCATTCTTTTTTTCAAAACCGGTACAAGATCTTTATGAAATGCAATTTCCCGATATTTTTTTCGCTTGGGGGAGTAATAGACTATGACTCTGTTCTTAATGTCGATTCTTTCTACAGTAATAGTCATAATATCAGATGAACGTAGTCCTGTATAAAAGAGTAATTGTATAGTTGTGTTAAAATTTGGATTTTTATCTTTTAACCCGGAAAATATTTTTGTAATATCTTCGTCTGTAAAAACAATCTTCTCTTTTATTTCCGGTCTAGTTCTAACTTCGCGGTTAATCTTAAACCACGGAGTAAGGTTATACTCAAATAGAAAATTCAGGAAATGATTTAATTGTTTGCCATAACCGTGAATAGTATTTTTGGCATATCCTGATTTTTTGATTTCATTTAACCATTGCTCTGTAAATAATTTGTTAATACTAGTTGTAGGTAAATCTTCTTGGAATTTCTCCGTGAATTTATTTCGGAACCTCTCATAATCTTTAATAGTCTTGGGGTGTTTGTTTTGATTATTCAGTATATGGAGATCAAATGCATCTCCAATAGTTGTAACCTTATTTATCCCCTGCCTTTTAAGTGTTTTTCGTTTATGTGTTAGTTCAGCCTGTAATTGTTTTGCTTGCACCTCCGCTTTTTTCCAATTAGAAGTAGTCGCTGTCATTCCGGTAGTCCTGGTCACTGTTTTATTAGCTAACCAATCCCACCATTGAATATACAACATCTCATAAATTTTTCTTACAATAGCCATTTTGATCCTCTCTTAAAATTCTATTTAATATTTCTTCACCTCCAATTGATTTAACTCGTATTTTATTTTTTCTATATAGTGTCTGCTCTATGTCCTGCTCCGAATAACTTTTAGCTCTAATTTCTAGTTTTCTTTCAGTGCATTCCAGTTGAAACCTAATTAACTCCTGGTGAGAAATTTTTTTATTGTTCCCCACCAGGATAGTCCCAATTTTTCCATCAGCAATTAAATTGCGCAGCGAGTCCCTACCTATGCCCATTACCTTGGCTGCTTCAGAAAGTGAATAAAGTTTGAGTTGGTTGGATGAATCCACAGTATTCTTATACCTTTATTAAGGAAGTACTTAGGATTTTAATAAAGTCAACAGGTGTTATAAGTCCCAGAAATAACCGCAATATTTCTAGTAGATGAAAGTTTAGGATAATTATCTCATCAGAAATATCACTATCAAATTTCTTTGCAGCCTCTATTACCTCAACTACGGATTCTCCTTTTACTTGCATCGAATAACTGAAATTAAAATCATCAGAGTCTTCGTCTATAATATTTGGATTCACTTCTCTGTGCTTTAGAATCAAATCCTGTTTAAGCGTTAAATACCAATCTTTAATATGAAGACCCTGCGCAAAGGGTTCAACGCCACACCAACAGTTGACATGACATTTATTGCCCCTATCCCGATAGATAGTGAACTTCCGATATTCAGGACTTGGGAGTGGACCGGAAGATTTATCTTGAAAATCATCAATAATGAATTCTACGTTTTTCGGTAAATTTCTTACAAAAATTTCCGGGCTGCCCTCGATAGAGATATGATAATTTCCCTTAAGAATTGTATAAAACTTTTTGCTGTCCTTTAATGA
>JARLHR010000182.1 GCA_031292145.1 Clostridium sp.
AGAGCTTATCCCTAAATAGTTTTACGTATCATCCGATAATTAAGAAAAAGACATAAAGGGTGATACAAATGATACAAAAGCAATCATGGGAAATAACTGATGAGTTTTGGGAAGAAGTAAAAGATCTAATACCGGAAAAATACAGAGATCCGAACAAAGAATATAAACGAGCTGCTGGTGGCGGAAGAAAGCCAATAGATTCAAGAAAAATATTAGAAGCAATTTTTTTTATACTTCGAACAGGTATACAGTGGAAAGCACTACCAAAAGAAAAATTTGGAGCATCTAGTTCAATCCATAGATATTTTATAGCATGGTGTAATGCTGGAGTGTTCGAAAATATGTGGAAACTAGGTCTTGAGCGATATAATGAAATCCAAGGTATTGATTGGGAGTGGCTTAGTATAGATGGAAGTATGAATAAAGCTCCTCTTGCAAAAGAATCTGTTGGTGCAAATCCAACAGATCGGGGGAAAAAATGGGAGCAAAAAGCACATCCTCGTAGACGGCAGAGGAGTACCGTTATCAGTAGTGGTAACAGGAGCAAATCGTCATGATGTATCGCAACTGAAAGAAGTACTAAACTCTATAGTTACAGATCGTCCAGAACCTACAGCTAAAAACCCTCAAAACCTTTGTGCCGATAAAGGATATACTGGCGAGCCTGCCTTAGAAATCATAGTTCTTAGAGGCTATATTCCTCATGTAGTTTCCCGAGGACAAGAAAAAAAGAATATAGAGAACAATCCAAACTACAAGGCTCGTCGTTGGGTGGTAGAAGTGACTCATTCATGGATGAATCGCTTTAGAAAATTGCTTGTCCGATTTGAAAAAACAGATGCTTCCTATTTGGGGCTTATTAAGCTTGCATGTGCTTTTATTGCTTTTAGAAAAATAGAAATTATTTAGGGATAAGCTCTAAATATAAATTCACATAAAAAGCGAAATGTAAAATATTAATAAAACTATAAATAATCTGTAAAGATATCTAATTTTAAACCGATTAATATAATATAATGTCAAAATAAGTTGAAAATAAATCGGAACAAGTGAAATACAAATAAGTGAATTGTTGAAACAAATAAAAAATATATTATATGAAAAGGGAGATAGGAATGAAACTGAAAAAATTTAATTTAAAAAACAGCATTAGAAGTAAATTGATTCTTAGTTTGGTAGCAGTTTGTATAATTCCATTAATTATACTGGGGTTTGGGTCGTATAATCAATCAAAATCAATACTTAATAATAAGTTAACTCTTACAAGCACACAAACACTGGATGAGATAAATAATGGGTTAAATGATTACTTTCAGCGATTTTCAGATACAGTTTCTATGACTACAAAGAACCCGGCAGTTGTAAATATTGATACAGATAATAATACTGAAGTCATAATGGAGATAATGAAGGGGATAAAAGAAAGTGATAAAGATATTTTAGGTATTTATTACGGAACTGCCTCTGGAAAGTTTTCTATATATCCTGTGGCAAAAATGCCTGATGGATATGATGCAACTACAAGATCATGGTATAAGCAAGCTTTAGAACATAAAGGGCAAGTTATAATAACACCTCCATATAAGGATGCTGCAACTGGAAATAATGTAGTCACAATTGCACAAGCAGTAGAAAAGAATGGGCAAATAGTTGGGGTTATAGGGCTTGATTGTGCATTAACGACTATTGGAGAGAGAATAGCTGAAAAGAAAATAGGCAATAATGGTTATGTATTTATTTCTGATGTATCTGGAAATGTTTTAGCTCATCCTAATAAGGATATTGTTAATACAGATGCAGCAGCTAAGTTAAATATTTGGGATAAAGTAAAATCAGAAAAAAGTGGATTTGTTAGTTATGAATTTAATGGTGCAAAAAAGTTTGGGGTGTATGAAACAAATGAATTAACTGGTTGGAAGTTAGTTGCTACGCTAGATGAAAGCGAACTGTCTAATGATACGCAATCTATATTACAAACAACCTTATTAATAATAGCAGTAATGACATTAATTTCAATAGTTATGGCATTTGGATTAAGTAAGGGAATAGCTAAAAATATTAGTAAACTAAAAGAAGTGTTTGGAAAGGCTTCAAATGGAGATTTAACAGTATCAATAGTGCCAACAACTAAAGATGAATTTAGAGATTTGGCTAATTCGTTTAATTATATGATAGAAAATATATCAGAACTTATGAATAGTGCTAAAAAATCATCTAAAGAAGTGCTTGAAACTTCATCAAATCTTGCAAGCATGTCTGAGGAAGTAACTGCATCTATAGCGGAAGTGGCAAAGGCAATAGAAGAGGTTTCAGAAGGGGCAACAAATCAAGCACAAAACGCTCAAAAAGGTGCCTCAGAAATGAATGATTTATCAGACAAATTAGATAAAATCAGTGTAAACTCTAGTGAAATGGATAAACTCTCAATAGGTGCTAAGGAATTAAGTTCTAAAGGGTTATCAATGATAGATACTTTAATGGAAAAATCAAATAAAGCTAAATTAGCAACTAATGAAGTTAATGATATAGTTCGAGATATGAATCAAAATACTAAAAAAATAAATGCTATATCTGAAACAATTTCTGAAATAACAGAACAAACTAGTCTATTGTCATTAAATGCAAGTATAGAATCAGCACGTGCAGGCGAAGCAGGTAAAGGATTTGCTGTAGTGGCAGAAGAAATAAGGAAGCTTGCAGAAGAGTCTCAACAATCTACAGCAGAGATAAAGGCTATTATAGCAAGTATACAAGAAAAATCAGATACAGCAGTAGATGCTATTAAATCTGCTGAAGGTGTGGTAAACGAACAAGATTTAGCTGTAGGGGAGACTAAAGAAATATTTAGTGAAATTCTTAAATCAATTGTAGTAATGATTGATAAGGTCGAGGAAATAAAATTATCTATTGTTGATATTAACCTAAAAAAACAAAGTGTAGTATCGGAAATTCAAGACATTTCAGCTATATCACAAGAAACAGCTTCAGCATCAGAGGAAGTTACTGCATCAACTGAAGAAATAACTGCTGTTATGGATAAATTTACAAAGTATGCAGATGATCTTCAATTATTGGCTGAAAAATTAGAATCAGAAATAGAAAAATTTAAAGTTAATTAATGTATTAAGGCACATTAAAAAGATAATAGACTAGAATACTGGTCTATTATTTTTACTGTGCCTAATATCATGTTAATTTAAAAATTTTATATAAACAGGATTTGGTATATACTCAGATACATTTAAGTCCTAAAATTTACCAAAGGATTAATTTAATTAATAATCTAAAAAAAATTATATAAATTAAAAATTGATATGATAAATATACAAAATACTAAAAAAATGTACAAATAATTTATAAACAAATTGATATAATAAGGCTAAATTAAAGTTGCAACGCATGGAAATATAAATAAATATAAGTGTAAGGTGGGAAAATTATATGGTAGAAAAAAATTTAAATGAGATTTTAGAGAAAAATTTTGAGACAGAAATTAGTAAAGCTAGTAACGAAGAAATTTATTTAGCATTGTTAGACCTAACAAAAGGAGCAGCTAAGAAAAGAGGAACAAATAAGGGGAAAAGGAAGTTATATTATATTTCTGCTGAATTCCTAATTGGTAAATTACTATCTAATAACTTAATTAATTTAGGGCTTTATGAAGACGTTAAAAAAGTTTTATCTGAAAATGGAAAGGATTTAACTGAAGTTGAGGAGATTGAATTAGAACCATCATTAGGAAATGGAGGCCTTGGAAGATTAGCGGCTTGTTTCTTAGATTCAATTGCAACTTTGGGGTTAAATGGAGATGGTGTTGGATTAAATTATCATTTTGGCTTATTTAAGCAAGCGTTTGCAGAACGTAAACAAAAGGCACTTAAAAATCCATGGTTGACAAAGGAAAGCTGGTTAACTAGATCTGATATAAAATTTGAAGTTCCATTTGCAGGATTTACAGCTACTTCAACTCTTTATGATATTGATGTAACTGGATATGATCAAGCTTCAAATAAACTTCGATTATTTGATATTGATACAATAGATGAAACTCTAGTTAAAGATGGAATTAATTTTGATAAAGAAGATATTAAGAAGAATTTAACATTATTCTTATATCCAGATGATAGCGATGAAGCTGGACATTTATTAAGAATATATCAACAATATTTTATGGTAAGTAATGCAGCTCAATTAATATTGCTTGAAGCAGAAGAAAATGGATATGATCTTCATAAATTACATGAACATGCTGTAGTTCAAATAAATGATACACATCCATCAATGGTTATTCCTGAATTGATAAGACTACTTGGAGAAAAGGGAATAGCAATGTCAGAAGCTATTGAAATAGTTTCAAAGACTTGTGCCTATACTAATCATACAATATTAGCGGAAGCTTTAGAAAAATGGCCAATAGCTTACTTGCAAAAAGTTGTACCACACTTGTTACCAATTATCAGAGAATTAGATAATCAAGTTAAGATTAAATTCAACGATAAAAAAGTGGCTATTATAGATGAAGATAAGAGAGTACACATGGCTCATATGGATATTCACTATGGATACAGCGTAAATGGAGTTGCTGCTTTACATACTGAAATTTTAAAAGATGAAGAATTAAAGCCATTCTATGATATATATCCAGAAAAATTCAATAATAAGACTAATGGTATAACTTTCAGAAGATGGTTAATTCATTGTAATAACAAGTTAGCTAACTATATTTCTGAACTTATTGGGGATGGCTACAAGAAGGATGCTGCTAAATTAGAAAAATTAGTTAAGTTTATAGATGATAAAGCAGTGCTAAATAAACTTGGAAAAATTAAGAAAGAAAATAAGATCGAATTAAAGAAATACCTAAAAGAAACTCAAGGTATAGAAATTGATGAAAATTCTATTTTTGATATCCAAATTAAGAGACTTCACGAATATAAGAGACAACAAATGAATGTACTTTATATCATCCATAAATATTTAGATATAAAGAATGGTAATAAGCCGACTACTCCAATAACTATGATATTCGGAGCTAAAGCTGCACCAGCTTATATAATTGCACAAGATATAATTCATACTATACTTTGCTTACAAGAAATCATTAATAATGATCCAGAAGTTAATAAGTACTTAAAAGTTGTTATGGTTGAAAACTATAATGTAACTAAGGCATCTAAATTAATACCTGCTTGTGATGTATCAGAACAAATTTCTCTTGCATCTAAGGAAGCATCTGGTACTGGAAATATGAAATTTATGTTAAATGGTGCTTTGACTTTAGGAACTGAAGATGGAGCAAATGTTGAAATACATGAATTAGTTGGTGATGATAATATTTATATCTTTGGAGAATCTTCTGAAGCTGTTATTGAACACTATAAGAAAGCAGATTATGTTGCTGAGAAGTATTATGAAAAACCAGCAATTAAAGAATTAGTTGACTTTATAATTAGTGATGAAATGATAGAAGTTGGAGACGAAGAAAATCTTACAAGACTTCACAAAGAATTAATTAATAAGGATTGGTTTATGACTTTACTTGATATTGAAGATTACATCAAAACTAAAGACTGTGTATTTAAGGATTACGAAGACAGAGAAACTTGGAATAAGAAAGTATTGGTAAATATCGGTAAAGCAGGCTTCTTCTCTTCAGACCGTACAATTGCTCAATATAATCAAGAAATTTGGAAATTATAATTTGAAAATTTACATTGTATAAGAAATGATATCAATTATATACGATTTATAATTGGAGTAACTAAGAAAATTAACAAAATTTAAGTGAATTGCTACAGTAGAAATAAGTAACATATTGTGTGGAGTGTTTCGTTGGAATTTTATGGTGATGATTCTTGGCAAAAAGTTGTTCCAAAATGCTTGTTCAATGCTTGTCGTTGAGACAAGCATTTTGGGTACAACTTCTTGTCGTAGAATCATCCATCAAAATTCCCGGAAACCGTAACGCAATATGTTACTTATTTCGGTGAATCACCACATAAGTCAAGGTTAAATTTGTTTTAGCCAAAGTTATTGTTTCGATATTCAGAAGGAGAAACTCCAGTAAAGGATTTAAAAACCTTATGAAAATGACTTTGATCATGAAAGCCTAAAATTAAACTTATTTCTAAAATACTGCTAGTAGTAGTTACAAGCAACACTTTAGCCCTGTCTATTCTTATTTTTTTTGCATATTTCATAATGGTTATGCCCATATGCTTTTTAAAGCAATCAGATATGTACCCTTCAGATAAATTTAAATCCGTAGCTAATTTTTTTAAGGAAATTTGACTTTCTATATTGAGATGTAAGTGTTTTAAAATTCGATTTATAACAAAATTATCTTTTACTTCAACATCATTAATAAGTAAGTTAATATAAGTATCGATCATTTTTATTTCAAGTTCTTGAAGTTCTCTTAGAGTATTAAGTGCGGGAATTAAAGTATAAAATTTATTATATATAGGATGAAGATATCTTGTTAAAATACCATTTGCGACTATTTCACGAGTATACATTGCATTCCAAATAATCAAATCATTTCTTTTATCTTCGATTGATATTTCTTCAGATATTTCTTCAGAGTGCTTTTTTATAACTATTTCTAATATTTGTGGCTTAGCTCTAAGTTTAATTAAAAAAGATATATCATTGTTGAAAATGTTCATATCTGATGTGAAAGAATTATCCAAAGTATTTTCCTCCCTATTAAATGATTTATCTTAATATTTGTATTAAGTATATACATATTATATTAAATATATACAAGTAAAATCAAGTCTATTTGATATAATTACCGTTAGAGGTATAAATGTGCATTATTTGTACAAGAGTGGAATTATAATATCTAAAAGGAAAAGGTGAGCAGCATGATAGAAGTAAAAAGCTTAAAGAAAGAATTTAAAATGAATAAAAAATATCCTGGCTTTAAGGGCGCACTAAAATCATTTTTTTCAAGAGAATATATAACTAAAACTGCAGTTGATGACATAAGTTTTACAATTAATGATGGAGAAATAGTTGGTTATATAGGTGCAAATGGAGCAGGAAAATCTACTACTATTAAAATGATGACAGGCATCCTTACACCATCCAGTGGGAAAGTTTTAGTAAATGGAAAAGCTCCATATGAAGATAGGCAGGAAAATGCTAAAAATATAGGAGTTGTATTTGGACAAAAGACTCAACTTTGGTGGGATCTGCCTTTATCAGAGACTTTTTCACTATTAAAAGATATTTATGAAGTAAATGAAAAAGACTTTCAAGAAAGAATGAATTTTTTAAATGAAGTGTTAGAGCTTGAACCTTTTATGTTAAGTCCAGTTAGAACTTTATCATTAGGGCAAAGGATGAGAGCAGATCTTGCAGCAGCATTTATTCATAATCCAAATGTAATATATTTAGATGAACCAACTATTGGGCTAGATGTAGTTGTTAAGGATAATGTTAGAAAAGCAATTAAGAAAATAAATGAAGATTATGGTACAACAATTATTTTAACAACTCATGATTTGAATGACATAGAAGAACTATGTAGTCGTATAATAATAATTGATTCTGGAAAGTTGATTTATGATGGCGGATTAAAGGAAATAAAAGAGCTATATGGTTATATTACTAATATAGAAGTGCAAATGAAGCAAAAAGTTAATTTAGATAAAGTTAAATTCATTAAGGAATTAGATAGGGAAAATATAAAACTTAGTTCAGAAGAAAATAAGCTTACTATAACATTTAATAAAAATAATGTATCTGCTACAGATATAATAAGCAGATTAATGGCCAAATTTGAGATTGTTGATTTTTCAGTGAATGAGACAAGTGTTGAGGAAATAGTTAAAAAAATATATAGAAATGAGGTGTAGGTAATGAAAAAAGGTAAGAAGCTAAAAACGTATCTACCCTTTGCAATGAATGTTTTTCAAAGAAAATTATCGTATAGGGCTGATGCAGTTATCTTTATATTAGGCCAAGCCATAATGCTTGCAGTTACTTATTATTTATGGAAGGCAGTATATGGAAGCTCAACAAGTGGTATAATAAATGGATTTTCTTTAAATGAAATGATTATATATATATTAATATCATTTATTACATCAGTAATTATATCAGCGGATATATTAAGCGATATGTACAGAGAAGTTAAAGATGGTTCAATTGCAATTAACTTAATTAGACCAATCAGCTATGAGAAAAGAATGATATTCCAAGGGATTGGAAATGTTATGTATAATTTTGTGGTTATTTTTGTAGTTTCATTCATAATTATAACAATTATATATTACAGATATTTTGGAAGCTTAAATTTATTTAATATTATAGTTTATTTTGTAAGCACCATATTGGGAATATTAATAAATTTATATTATAGATATGCTTTTGGATTACTCTCATTTAAGATAACTAACATGTGGGGATTGTCCCAAATGATGGGTGCTGTATCAGAATTACTATCAGGAGCTTTGATACCAATAGTATTCTTTCCTAAAGTAATACAATGGATGTTTAATTTTTTACCATTTAGTTCAATGATATATACTCCTACTATGATTTATTTAGGTAAATTAACAGGAGTTGAGCTGATAAAGGCAATAGGAATTCAAGTCATATGGTTGGGTATAATAATGGCAATTGCACGAGTTATGTGGAGTAATTTAATTAAAAAGATTACTATTTTAGGGGGGTAGTAGAAGTGAAGAGATATTTAATTTTATACAATAAATTTTTACAGCAGTATATAAAATCATTAATTGAATATAGAGCGGATTTTATTTTAGGATTAATTGCATTTATTTTAGTTCAAGGTACTAACGTAATATTTGTTAGATTAATTTTTAATTCAATTCCTAGTTTAAGCGGATGGAGTTTTTACGAAATATTATTTATATATGGATTTGCACAAATACCTAGAGGAATTGATCACATATTTACAGATAATTTATGGATGTTAAGTGGAAGTATAATAGTTAATGGAAATTTTGATAGATATTTAATACGACCATTAAATCCGCTATTTGGAATTATAGCAGAAAGATTTCAGCCAGATGGTTTTGGAGAATTAATAATAGGAATTATTTTACTGACAATGTCTTATAGTAAATTAAATATAACTTTTACGTTTGGTAAAATACTATTATTCTTATTTGCAATCATATGTGGAAGTTTTATATATACAGCAATAAAACTTGCAGTAGCATCTATAGCATTTTGGATTAAATTTGCACAGTCATATTTATTTATGACATATCAACTAAGTAATTTTGCAAAATATCCAATGGGGATTTATTCAAATACAATAAAAGGAGTATTAACATTTATAATTCCATTTGCATTCACAGGATATTATCCGGGTGCATACTTTTTAGGTAAGGAAAATTTATTTGAAGGAATAATATTGACATTTTTAGTAGCTATTATTGGAATTTGTATTGCATACATGATATGGATTAAAGGAATAAGTAGATATGAAAGTTCTGGGAGTTAGTAATTAAAAGATTATTATATTTAAAAATGTCGAAATATAGTATTAATATGGTGAAGAAATATAATCCTAATCCGATAATAAAATAGATAGCTAATTAAAAATTTAAAGCTGATATGAAGTTATTTCTAATTAGACTATAAATTATGTTATTAAGGAAAAGGGGATTAGGATGGGATTGAAAAGAAGCAAAATTAACAACATTCGTAGTAAGTTAATTATTAGTCTAGTGGGAATTTGTGTGATTCCATTAATTATGCTAGGTTATGGTTCTTACTTAGAGTCAAAATCAATACTTAACCATAAATTATCAGTTACAAGTCAACAAACACTTTCAGAAGTAAATAGTGGAATAGATAATTATTTTTATGGATTTGGAAATATGGTTACAATGCTAGCGACTAATTACAATGTTGTTAACAGTGATAGTAATGTAAATGTTTCCTTTATACCAGGAATGTTGCAGAATGCAAAAGAAACTGATAATGATATATTTAGTGCCTATTTTGGAATGACTGATGGTAAATTTCTAATATATCCAAATAGCAAAATGCCTGATGGATTTGACCCTAGGGAAAGGCCTTGGTATAAGCAAGCCTTAGACCATAAAGGGCAAGTGGTAATAACATTGCCATTTAAAGATGCCCAAACAGGTAAATCCGTTGTATCTGTAGCAAGGACAGTGGAAAGAGACGGTAAAGTAGTAGGTGTTTGTGCAATGAATGTCTCTTTGGATACCTTGGCAGAGAAAATAAGCTTAAAGAAAATAGGGGATTCGGGATGCGTATTTATTGCTGATGTAGAAGGGAATATCATAGCACATCCTCAAAAAGAGTTAATTGGTACAAATGAAGCTTCTAAATTATCAATTTGGAATGATATAAAATCATCAGATAATGGATTTACAAATTATACGTACAATAATGTAAATAAGTTTGGTGTATATCAAACGAATAATACGACTGGTTGGAAAGTAGTAGCTTCTTTGGATGAGGAAGAATTATCTAAGGACACAAAATCAATATTAATTTCTACATTGCTTATAATATTAGTTATGGCAATAGTGTCGATAATCTTATCGCTAATATTAAGCAAAGGCATAGCTCAAAATATTAAAAAATTAAAAGAGGTTTTTGGAAAAGCATCAAATGGGGATTTGACTGTATTTATAACTACAACAACAAAAGATGAATTTAGAGATTTGGCTAATTCGTTTAATTCTATGATGAAAAATATATCGGAACTTATGAATAGCGTGACAACATCATCTAAGGAAGTCTTAGAAACATCATCAAACCTTGCAAGTATGTCAGAAGAAGTAACTGCATCTATAGGGGAAGTAGCTAAGGCAATAGAAGAGGTTTCAGAAGGTGCAACAAATCAAGCTCAAAATGCTCAGAATGGTGTTTCAGAAATGAATGAATTAGCAGATAGGTTAGATAAAATTAATGTGAATTCTGATGAAATGGATGCGATATCCAATAACACTAAGGATTTAGGTACTAAAGGTTTATCTATGATAGATACATTAATAGAAAAATCACATAAAACTAAGATAGCTACTAACGAAGTTAATGAAATAGTTCAAGATATGAATGAAAGTACCAAAAAAATCAATACTATATCTGAAGCAATTGCTGAGATAACAGAGCAAACTAGCCTTTTATCATTAAATGCAAGTATAGAATCTGCACGTGCAGGTGAAGCAGGTAAAGGATTTGCTGTTGTAGCAGAAGAAATAGGAAAACTTGCAGAACAATCTAGGAATTCAACTGAGGAAATAAAGACAATTATAGCAAGTATACAAGAAAAGTCAGATACAGCAGTAAAAGCCATTAAATCCACTGAAGGTGTAGTAAATGAACAAGATCTAGCAGTAGGACAAACTCAGAAGATATTTATTGAAATTCTTGATTCGATTTCAATAATGATTGATAAGGTTGAAGATGTAAAGTTATCTATTGTTGACATAAATCAAAAGAAGCAAAGTACGTTAATTGAAATTGAGAATATTTCCTCAATATCTCAAGAGACTGCCTCTGCATCAGAAGAAGTTACTGCTTCTACAGAAGAAATAACTGCTGTTATGGATAGATTTACAAAGTATGCAGATGACCTACAATTATTAGCTGAAAAATTAGGTGCTGAATTAGATAAATTTAAGATAAATTAATATTATGTTATAATTTTTACTTTAGACAGCTAGCATTTGTCGTGATAAAATATAGTTAGAATATAAAAACTAGACAGATGGTGAGCAAATGACGAGAGCAAAATTAGAAAAAAATAAAAGTGGGAAAATAGTATTTAAATTAAAAATTGATAACAATGATAAAACAAATATATTATTTAAAAGGGCACTTATGGAATCGAAAATTATTAAAGGCAAATCTAGATATGAATATGAAGTACCGTTAAGATTTTTCGTTCCAATATGTAAAAATGTAATTAAAGAAAATTTCGCATTAGATAAGAGAAGTATACTATCTTATTTGGAATTCTCAGATTATTATGATGAAAACTATTATACAAATGTAGAAGCGACACCTCAATATATGAAAAAATGGAGGGAAGAAGGCTGCCCAGACATTTATAGAATTACTATAGATAAAGATAATTATGAAATAAAAAAAGAAGTAGTCTTTAAGAAGCATAAGATAATAGTTAAAGATCTAAATTTATAAATATATTTGGAAAATATATTGAAAGGGGTATCTCATAACAAAGATAAGAATATGAGATATTCCTTTTTATAAAATATAAGTGAATTTATGAGGCACAATCAAGAAAATAATAGACCAGTATGCTTGTCTATTTCGCATCATAGAGGAAGCTCGACTCGCATACGCTCGCTGAGTAAGCGATTCACACCAAATCATAGATTTGGGTTCTCTGCTTATCACCAAATTCTACTAATAGGTCAACTATGAGCAGAATTGAATTCCTTGTCTGATACGAAATATACGGCACATCTTTGGTCTATTATTTTTTTTCATGTGCCTTACGATAAATTATACTTGCAATTATATTAGTATTATTTAAACAATTACTAGAAAAAATAAATTCATGCATAGAATTTGCAGTAGTACTGTTGATTAGCAATAAATCATTATTATTAACTTTATAGAGTTTATTATTTATATTAACTTTAAAGCTACCATTTATAGCATATAAACAAATTGCTACGAGGTCTTTGTTTAAAGAAGCCTTATATCTAAAAGTAACTTGTTTTCTAGGGAGAATATTTAAGTGAATTAATTCACCATCATAATTTTCGTTGGTCATTAAATTAAAAACAGAAGCCCTGCCATAAGTTTTAGTTTTCCAATCGCCCATAAAACTATCTTGATCAAAGGGGTTAAGTAATTTTGCATATTTATTTTCATGGTCAAGGGTTATTTTGCCTTCAGTAACCATGAATTTGCGCGAAATATTTGGTAGATTACTAAATGTGGATTCAGGTATATCAATTTTAGCAATGCCAAGTCTCCATAAGAAATTTCTACTTGCATAATCAGAGTTTAATGGGTATGTTATTAATTCAGTAGCCATACCACCAGACCAAAATGTTGGCTTATAACTTTCTCGCCCTATTAATTCAACATTATAGTTCATAAATTACTCTCCTTTTATTTGAAATATATTTTACATTCGGTATATTAAAAGATATATGTATAATTGATGTGGTTAAGTACAATATAACATATAATTAATTCCCAATCATATGTTAGCTTAGGCACATGAAAGAACATAATAGGCAAGCATATTGGTCTATTATGTTCTTGATTGTGCCTCTATAGCATTCAGGATTACTATTATTTTAGATAAAATAATATAGATAGTAACATTTACTTAGTAAAGTTATAATTGGTATATAAATAATTATACAACAAAGATTTAAAAATCATTGATGTAATTATGAAATTTTATAAAAAATTTAATTACAATTATTATAAAAAATATGATTATAGGGGCTGACATTATGGAATGTTTTAATATAAAAAAAATATTAAGAAAAGAAATTTTAGAGAAACGCGAAAATATAGATATAACTATAAAGAAAAAGATGGATAAGGAAATATTAAATAGATTTTATGAAAGCAAGTATTATAATGAAGCAAGAAATGTTTTCATTTATATATCATATGGTTCGGAAATAGATACTAAAGATATAATAAACAAGGCTTTAAAAGAGAATAAAAGAATTTATGTGCCAAGAACTGAATTCAAAACTAGAATCATGGATGCAGTAGAAATATCATCATTGGATAAATTGATTGAAAATTCATATGGAATTTTGGAACCATCAGAAAATGAACCACATATTGATCCTAACGGATTGGATCTGATTTTAGTCCCGGGAGTAGCTTTTGATAGAAATGGTGGAAGAATGGGATATGGTGCAGGATTTTATGATAGATATTTTAAGAAAATTAATAGCGACAACATAAAAAGAATCACAAAATTAGCTTTAGCTTATGATTTCCAAGTAATAGGTGAAGTTCCAATGGAGGAATTGGATATTCCTGTAGATTACATAATAACTGAAAAAGAATTTATAGATTAAATTTTGAATAATAATTCAGAATTCATATTCTCGGGGGGAGAATTTATGGAATATAATGAAAGCAATTTTTTTTACCTGAAAAATACGAGTATTGAAAAATACTATGAAGCGTTGGTAAGAGCAGAGCATGTGTGTGAATACTTCCCTATAGTAACAAAGATTATTGCTAGGAAAGTAATTGAAGCGTTTTTAAAAGATATTGCAGAGAAATATGATATGGAATCAAATGTAGCAGCATGGCAGTTGGTTAATAATATTAAACTCAGTCAAAAGTTTTCTTTGCCAGAAGAAATTTATAAGTATATTGAAATCATATTAGTTAATGCATATGAACACTCTTCATATAATCATAAAATAAAGAGAATATCTAAACATCCTATAGAAATTTTAGAAACAGCTCATAATGTTTTTTGTTGGTATTTAAATATAACAGAAAACCAATTAATAATACCAGCTAAAAACTTAAACTTTAAAGCACCTAGTACTATTGAATATATGCAAAAAGAAATTATTAGAATTAATAATGAGCTAATATTTAAGGAAAATGAAATTAATAATCTTAGACAAAAGCTCATTGAACAAGCCAGCCACTCAACGAATATAAGTGATATAAACAACACTATAATAGCTGTAAAAGAAGAAAAAGCCTATTTGGAAAAAATGCAGATAATATTAAATCAAAAAATTGAAGAACAAAAAAAACAAGTATTATATACAGAAAAAGAGTATAGCACTTATATAAAGAAATTTGATAATTTAAGTGAAAAATGTAATGAGAGTCAGGAGCTGATTTTTGGAAAGGAAAGTCAGTTGGTTAAATCAGAAATACAGAAACAGGAAGTAAGGGATTTAATTAATAAATTAGAGGAACAAGATGATTCAATAAAAAGAATCGAACAGGATCTTGAAGATGAATTGAATATATTAAGGAAAGCTTATGAAAATTTAGTGGATTTAATCAAAAAATATGAGGATAATTTAGAAACAATAGAGTTTTCATATGATAAGGATTTACAAAAGATATTAGAAATTCAACAAAAGAATATAATGATTAAAATAAACTTTGAGGATAGAATATTTAATGAAAATATACTAGCTTATTCACAAAATATAGTGGAAGCAAAGAAAAGAGCACTTATTTTTAAAGAAATATTAAATGATCAAATTAATAAAGAAATTAAATATGAAATACTTTATAAAGGTTTTTTAAACTTAGCTGGAAAAGAGTTGAGAATAATATACATACTTGCTAATAGCATCAACACGACATTCAATTTACTAGGCAAGTCCAAGGAATTACCATCAAGATCTATTGAAGATAAGTTTTTAGAACTAATAAATAGAAGACTAGACGAATTAAAGAACGTAAACGATGATGAAATTAGGTTAATTATATATTATGAATTAATAAAATTAGCTGAAATTTCTTCAGGAAAAGTATATAATAGAAAACATTTTATACAAGCCTTAGATGGGGTTGTAGATAATGCGTATAAGTTTTTATCAAACAAGATAGATTTCAATGGTAGAATTAATAAAATAGATGCAATAGCTGAATATTACTTAAAAAAAATAATTGCCATTTTAAAGAGTAGAAATTCAGGTGTGCAGATTGGTAGCGAATTAGTTCATAGGATTTGTAAAAATATTACGGAACTGAGGGACAACGGTGAAAATGTGGTTAAAAAGAAAATATATTATGGAAAATTTGATTTGGATACCATGTCTGAGGAGATGATTAAAAGTGCTATAAAAATTCATCCGTTTGAATTTTTATCAATAATGATATCCCTGGGAAGTAGTGCTGCATACGCTGAGTTTTATGCTATTATATTTAGAATATATAATTTAATAGAAAAAAGATTTTCATTTAATGAAAGAGAAGAAACTTTTGTTGAAGGTCTTCCCAATGAATATTTTATGATTTTAATGTTTTTGTCTAGTAAAGATGATTTAATGAATGAAAAACTGCAAGAAGGATTATTACCATTATTGATAATGGAAATAGTAAATATAGAGTTAATATTACCTAATGAAATTGTTAAATTAGAAAGTTATAAGGAAATGATTAACCTATGGAAGCAGAAGCAGCACAAATATAGTGATATTTATATTGAAAAAGAAGAAAAAGAAAATGAACTTAAGTTATTAATTCAGGAAAAACAGATGTTAGAAGTTAATCATAATAAATTGCTAAACAATCATGATGCATTTACAGAAAAATATAGAAGTTATGAAGAAGAATTTAAAAATATTATAATAAATTCTGATAAAAGGGTATTATTGCAATCATTTAGAAATTACTATGAACTTCGAAACAAAAAAGAAGTGGCTGAAAAGAATATTAATGAATCTAAAGACAAATTTGGAGCATTTAAAAGCATGTTTTCTCCAGGAGTATGGAAAGAAAAGGCCAGCAGATTTGTTAGTGAATCAAATATGCTGGAAGCGGAGAAGTTACTTATTGAAGAAGCAAAACAAAAACCATATTTCCAAAAAGAGTATTTGGTTTTTGAAGAATTAGAAGATCAGATTGAAAAAATTAAAAAGTTAATAAATAAAAGTGAGGAAGATGTTAAAAATAAGAACTTAGTAATTGAGAATATCATGGGAAAAATAAGTAAAATAGATAAACAACTTAATACAATAAAAGATATTTATATCGATATAGAAGATGTATATTACTAGGGCATATTCAAGAAAATAATAATTTATATACCTAGTAGAAAATTTTGATGTATAATTAAATTATATTCTTTAGGCACATTCAAGAAAATAACAAGTCCATCTGCCAAGCCTATTTTCCATCAGGGGAAGCTCGATTCGCATACGCTCACTGAGTAAGCGATTCACACCAAATCATAGATTTGGGTTCACTGCTCACGTCAGCAGATTGCCCTAATAGGCTCGCTATGAGACCAATCCGTTTCCTTGCCTGATGAAAAATAATCATGGCATTTTGGACTTGTTATTTTCATTCATGTGCCTTATTTAAAAACATTAGGAGGCTATATATTATGAGAATTGAAACAAAATGCTTGCATGAGGGATATAAACCTAAAAATGGAGAACCGGTAGCACTACCAATATATCAAAGTACAACTTACAGATATGACTCTACAGAAAAGATAGGAGAACTATTTGATCTAGTTGCTGATGGTCATATGTATTCTCGTATTTCAAATCCTACAGTTGGGGCTGTTGAAGCTAAAATTGCAGCATTGGAAGGCGGGATTGGTGCCCTTTGCACAACTTCAGGTCAAGCTGCAGTATTAATAAGTGTACTAAATATATTAAATGCTGGGGATCACATAGTAAGTGCTGCTGCTATATATGGGGGAACAATTAATCTTTTTGCAGTTACACTTAAAAAATTTGGGATAGAATGTACTTTTGTAGATGCAGAGGCTTCAGAAGAAGAAATACAGAAAGCATTTAAACCTAATACAAAAATGGTTTATGGGGAGACTATTGCGAATCCTGCAATTTCCATATTTGATATTGAGAAATTTGCCGATATTGCGCATAAAAATAATGTTCCACTTATTGTTGATAATACATTTGCTACTCCTATTCTTTGTAGACCAATGGAATTTGGTGCGGACATAGTTATTCATTCAACAAGCAAGTATATGGATGGTCATGCAGTGCAGCTTGGGGGAGTTATTGTTGATAGTGGAAATTTTGATTGGACAAATGGTAAGTTTAAAGAATTTACAGAACCAGATGAATCTTATCATGGAATTGTATATACTAAACAGTTTGGTAAAGCTGCGTACATAACAAAGGCAAGAGTTCAGCTTATGAGAGATTTAGGTGCATATCCATCTGCAAATGCTGCATTTCTTTTAAATTTAGGACTTGAAACCCTTCCAGTTAGAATGGAAAAACATTGTGGAAATGCAGAAAAAGTAGCACAGTTGTTAAATGAAAGCGATAAAGTTGAATTTGTAAATTATCCAACTATAGAAGGAAATAAATATAGAGAGCTAGCTAAAAAATATCTACCAAACGGATGCAGTGGAGTAATTTCATTTTCAATTAAAGGAAGTCGGGAAAATGCAATTAGATTTATGGATAGCTTAAAATTAGCAGAAAATGTAGTTCATGTTGCCTACTGCCGTACATCAGTACTTCATCCAGCAAGTGCAACCCATCGTCAGCTTTCAGATGATCAATTAGTAGCTGCTGGCATAACACCAGGTCTTATAAGATTATCAATAGGTCTTGAAAATGTTGAAGACATAATAGAAGATGTGAAACAAGCATTGGAACAAGTTTAATGTGTAAAATATAAATTTGAATTAGTACAAAGTGGATATATCTAATTTATAAAAAAAGCACTAAATAAAAGTTGCATCTATCTAAAGTGAGCAACTTTCAACTTAGTGCTTTTTATAGTTTATTTTCAAGATTTACTAAAATTAACTGCATAACTACACTAGAAATAAATAACATGTTGTGTGGAGTGTTTCATTGGAATTTTGATGGTGCAACTTCTAGTCTTAGAATCACCCATCTAGATTCCAGAGAAAACGGAACACAACATGTTACTTATTTCGGTAAGCTATGCATTTAAATGTAGTATTATCTGTCTTTATTATCTATTTCTGCTACTATTCTTTCGATGAATGCTTCTAATTTAACAGCACCTTCATCATCATTTTTTCTACTTCTTACAGAAACTTCATTATTTGCAGCTTCTTTTTCACCGACAACTAAGATATAAGGAGTTCTTTCAAGTCTAGCTTCCCTAATCTTGTAACCAATCTTTTCAGCTCTGTAATCAGCTTCAACTCTAATACCTTTGTTTCTTAAAGCTTTAACAACTGATTCAGCATAATCATTGTATTTATCAGAGATTGGTAATATTTTTGCTTGGACTGGACATAACCAAGTTGGAAGGGCACCAGCATATTTTTCTATAAGCATTGCAAGTGTTCTTTCATAACATCCAATTGATGATCTATGAATAACAAATGGCCTTTTCTTATTACCATCCTTATCAATATAAGTCATATCGAATCTTTCAGGCAGTGCAAAGTCTATTTGAACAGTTATGATAGTATCTTCTTTACCATGAACGTTTTTAAATTGAATATCAAGTTTTGGACCATAGAAAGCTGCTTCGCCTTCAGCTTCAACATAATCAATTTTTAAATGATCTAATATTGTTCTCATCTTATCTTGAGTATTTGCCCAAGCTTCTGGATTATTGATATACTTTTCAGTATTGTTAGGATCCCATTTAGAGAATCTATAAGATATATCACCATCAATACCTAAAGTAGACATTACATAATTTATTAAATCAACAACGGCTTTAAATTCTTCTTCTAATTGTTCAGGAGTGCATACTATATGACCTTCTGATAATGTAAATTGCCTAACACGAATTAAACCATGCATTTCTCCAGAAGATTCATTTCTAAATAAAGTAGAAGTTTCACCATATCTTATTGGTAAATCTCTGTAACTGTGTTGTTCGGCATTATATATAGTGAATTGGAATGGGCAAGTCATAGGTCTTAATGCCATAATTTCTGAATCATGTTCCTCATCACCTAGGACAAACATTCCATCTTTATAATGATCCCAGTGTCCAGAAACTTTATATAAATCACTTTTAGCCATGTAAGGAGTTTTAGTTAAAACATAACCTCTTTTTTCTTCAGTATCTTCAATCCATCTTTGAAGGGTTTGGAATATTTTAGCCCCCTTAGGCATTAATAAAGGTAATCCTTGACCTATAGTTTCATCAGTTGTAAAGATCCCAAGTTCTCTACCTAATTTATTATGGTCTCTCTTTTTAGCTTCTTCCAAAGCTTCTAAAAATTCATCTAAATCTGCTTTCTTTAAGAATGCAGTACCATAAATTCTAGTAAGCATTTTGTTCTTTTCGTCGCCTTTCCAGTAAGCGCCAGCACTTCTAATAAGTTTTATTGCTTTAACTGGCTTTAAGGATATAAGGTGAGGACCAGCACATAAATCAGTAAAGTCACCCATTGTATAGAAAGAGATTACTTCGTTTTCAGGAAGATCGTTTATTAATTCCACTTTATAAGGTTCATCTTTCATTAATTCTAAAGCTTCATTTCTTGGAAGTTCAGATCTTTCTATTGAAGGATTTTCTTTAATTATTTTTTGCATTTCTGCTTCAAGCTTTTCTAGGTCAGCAGCAGTGAAGGCAGTTTCTCTATCAAAATCATAATAAAACCCAGTAGCAATAGAAGGTCCTATAGCTAATTTTGTTTCAGGAAATAATTTCTTTACTGCATAAGCTAAAACGTGAGATATACTGTGTCTTAATGCATCCTTACCCTCTTGAGAATCAAAGGTACATATGCTTAAAGATACATCCTCATTAATTTCGTTTCTAAGATCAACAACTTTACCATTAACAATACCGCAACAAGCATTTCTAGCTAAACCTTCACTTATTGATTTAGCAATTTCATAAACTGATAGCCCAGCTTCAAATTCCTTAACTGAACCATCTTTTAAAGTTACTTTTATCATTTTTAAATCCTCCCTTTAAATCAGTTAACAGTTAAGAGTTAACAGTTAACAGTTTTGGTTGAAATCACTGCGTGATTTCTTTTATTTTTAAATATAAAAAACTCCGTCTCTAAAAATATAGAGACGGAGTAGTATCCGTGGTTCCACTCTAATTACCTAAAATAAGATTAATTAAAATAGTCTAAATACTTAACAGAATAAAGATATAAGAGACTATTGCAAATAACCAGATATAATAGGTCACTTAAATTATCGTAACGTGATAATAACGGGCTTCATTAGAGCCACTCAGAGGTGGTTTTCAGACTAAATTTATTTAAGAATAATTACACCTGTATATTCTCTCTCTGAAAAATAAGATTTTAGCTTACTGTCCTCATCAACGCATTGCTATATTAATAGTTATAATTATAAGCATTCAGTTTTTTTCTGTCAATAAAATTAATAGAAAAAAATTGTACAGATATGACTGAAAATTAATACAAATATTAAATAAGGTGGAAATCAAGTTTATATCGGACAGTGATATGTTATTTTGAGCAGATATCCAGTATTTTTAACAAAAAATTAATCTTTTATTAACATGGCATAATGTAGATTTAATAAGAAATTTATCAAAATATACTACAATGGAGTTATATGGAAATACATAATCTATTAGGCACATTTTTATGTGCCATATTTCAGGAGGATGTAATGAATAAAAAAATAAAAAGTATAAAAGTAAAAATCATTCTGTTTTTAATACCAATGCTACTAGTTGCATTTATAGCGCTGTCGGGATTTGGATATAAGTTTGCAAGTGATTCTTTAAAAGCAAGCAATTTAAATGTAATGTCAGAAATGACCAAGACAGCTGCAGCAAGAGCTAATGATCAAATACAAAGTGAAATTAAGAATCTTGAAGTTATAGCAAGTAATCCTAGTATTAGTAGTGAAAATATTTCATTGGAAGATAAGATAGAAATTATTAAACCTTCTTTAAAGACAATAAAGCAATTGGATATAAGTATAAGTGATCAGAATGGAAATTCAATCGATGCGACAGGAAATAAAAAGAATATAAAAACAACTCAAAGTTTTATGAAATCAATAAAGGGAGAAAATGCAATAACCAATCCATATGTAGATCCTAATACCAAAAAGAAAGTCATATCATATTCCGTACCAATTAAAAATTCTTCAGGCAATATTATAGGAATTATTACATCGGTAAAAGATTGCATGGATTTTGCTAGTATTAATAATGATGTAAGCTTTTTAAAAACAGGAAGTTCTTTAATTGTAGATAGTAATGGGAATTTTATAGTTGCAGAAGATGAAAGTTTAGTAAGTGAAAATAAGAATATAACAAACATGACATCAGATAAGGGATCTTTAAGTGAGTTAAATAATATAGGGAAAGACATGATTAGTGGCAGTAAGTCTGGAACGGGAAGATATATGTATGAGGGGAATGAAAAATATATTACATATAGTCCCATTGGTGCAACGGGGTTATCTATAGGAATTACAGTTGATGAAAAAGATTTATTAAGCGCATTGAATAGTTTAGCTGTTGTTGATGCTGTGGTAACAGTAATTATGATATTGCTGATATTCGCCATAATGATTTGGTTTACTATAAAAGTTATAAATAGAATTCTTGGAGCTAAAAACTATGTTGATAGTATTGCTAACGGAGATTTTTATTCACAAATTGATAAGAAATTTCTTAAAGCTAATGATGAAATTAGTGCTATATGTGCAAGTGTGGGTCAAGCTAAAATATCTGTAGGAAAAATGATAAAGTCAGTAAAGGATAATGCTGGTGTGGTTAGAACAGGTTCGGTGGCATTAACCGAGATTGCGGAACAATTGTCAGCATTAACAGAAGAAATATCGGCATCTATAGGGGAAGTTGCAGTTAGCACAAATAAGGAAAGTAGTGATTTTCAAGAGATATCCAACAAATTATCGGTATTTGGAAATGAGATTAACATGGTTAAAGATAATGTCAATTCAATTAGTAATGACATTATAGTCATAAATGATAAATCATTAGAAGGTGCAAAGGATATAGAGCAATTAAATGGAGGAATTGTAAGTGTTAATAATAGCTTTGAAAGATTTGCAACTAGTATTGAGTATATGCAAGGAGATATGAAAAATGTTCACGAGATTACAAATATTATAAATGGAATTTCTGAACAAATTAATCTTTTATCTTTTAATGCGGCAATTGAAGCAGCCAGTGCAGGGGAAGCAGGAAGAGGATTTAATGTTATAGCATTAGAAGTAAAGAAACTTTCAGACAAGAGTAGGGAGTCAGCACAAAATATTAGTAAAATAATAAATAGACTTATGAAAATAATAAGACAGCTTGTTGAAGAATCTAATAATATGGATAATGAATTAAAAAAACAAAAAGATGCAGTTTATAATGCATCAAGTTCATTTGCAGAAATAGCTGTATTGGTTAAAGAAATTACGCCTAAAGTTTCAAATATAGATAATTTATTTGAGAATATAAGCTATAATAAGGATTTAATTGTTGAAACTGTAAGTGAGTTGTCAGAGGAAATAAAAAATACATCAAACTCTTTAGGACAAGTAACAGACTCATCAGTGGAACTTGCGATATTTGCAGAAAAGGTTAATAGTAGTTCTGATGTATTGCTAGACAAAGCTGATGATTTAATAGAAAAAGTAAAGCAATTTAGAATTGAACAAGATGATTTTAATTGTAAATCAGTTGTAGATAAAAAAGAGGAAAGTTTAGATTTAAAGAATGTAAATTTAATAGAAAAAGAAATAGAGGAAACATCTAATCACAATGAAAATATTGTAGATTCAATATTAGAGAACGTATTAGTAGGAGATGAATTAAATTTAGAAAATACGCCTAATCATCTGGGAAATTTAGATTTACCATTAGTGGAAAGTTTAGATGATTTAGATATGTCGCCTTTGGAACTATTAGAGGAAGATTTACCTGTAAAAGATTTTGGATGGGGGTGCTCCAAGGTTACAGAGCTGAAGGATTATATTAAGGAAAAAGAACTTAGGGAATATGAAGAGTTTGATGGGAATAACATCATAAATAATTAATGTGAAAATAAATCCACCTAGTTTTTTTAGGTGGATTTTATTTTCTTTCAGAGCCCTAAATGCCTAATAATTGTCTCCAATTAATTTATCTAAAGTTAAGTTAACTATCATTTCTTCGGAATAAAATTTTTCTCCCATTATTTTAAAAATAACTTCTGATTTTTTGTAACCTTCTTTATATAGTTTTAAATTTTTAGTTATTCTTTTTAGGGTGTTTTTAGGAATATTTAATTCTAATGCTAATTCTTTAAAAGAATAATAATCTTTCTTTAACATATCGTATAACTTATTTTGAAGATCTAATTTATATCTAAGATCAACTTCCTTGGAGTGGTGAGGGCCATATTTCCCTCTATGATGGGATGGACACAAATATTTATAATTCAATTCTATATCAAAGCCACCTTCACTTCTGTGAATAATATGATGTATATCAGCTTCGGAATTACATATTTCACATAAAGACAATTTTTTAATCCTCCTTAGAATTTATCTCATATACTTAATTGATATATGAAGACTTAAAAATATTTTAATGCATAATAATTAGAAATTTGTGTGTCTAGTGAATTTTTATCTAATATTAAATTACTCAATATTTAATATTATAAATTAATCAATAAAAAATATCAATTTTAATCAACATAATAAAATTTTATAAAATAGTAATAAAATGGCAATAAAAGTGGTACTATAATAGTAGGGGATTTAAACTAATGTTGTGAAATATACTCTGCAATTAATGTTGAGTATATGTAAAAAGATAAACAATGTTTAGTTACTATATTTTATAGAATATTTAGTAGGAAGGTGAATAAATTGAAAGAAAATTATAATTCGTTGAATTATTGGGAAAACGTTTTAATGAAAAATAAAGGTAGACGAGCACACGTCTTTATGCAAAAACCACCTACGGAAAAAAGTATTTATTTTCATACAATTATATTTGGAAAGAAAAATGGCATCAGCAATATGTGGGGATATTTTCCGAATATTAAATGCTTGGTTGGATATATCCAATATTCATTTTTACAAGAAGCTTTTTATAGATGGGTGCATGGAAAAGATAAGTTTATCTCACAAATTCCATGCGTAACAGTTGATAAAATTTCTCATGAAGGAGAAAAAGCAAAAAAAATAAGTAAAGAAATTGCAATTAATATGAGAAGAGACTATGAATTTCTTAATTGGTTGTGGATTATACCAGCTGATAGAATTGAAATGGAACTAAGGCGTTTTTTAGTTGACTTTAATAAAAGATGGATGGGTGACAACAAACAATTTTTATATATAAAAATTTTTAATACTCCAGAGCAATTGGGGGAATTTGTAATATCATCTTCCGTAATGACAAATACAGAAAAAGAATTAGAAAATAAAATAGGCATGACGATACCTGAGTGGAGAGATATTTGCAAATTTGCAATTAGTGATTCAGATAAAGGTGAGATATTTAAGGATATTTTGCAGAAAAAACTAAGTGAAGTATACTAAAGTAATACAGGAATGGTAAAGTGTATGTAATTAAGCATGGAAGGATAATGTATTTAGGCACATGGACTTGTTATTTTTTGATTGAGCCTTAATTAGTTAAGAGTTAAAAACTAAGAACTAAGAGTTAATGATGAAATCCCTGACGGGATTTCTAAAAATATTTTTATTGAAAAGCCTGTGACTTTTCTTTCTTAATTCTTATCTCTTACTTCTTACCTCTTAACTAAATAAAGGTTTTTTCTTAGATACAGTTATTGCAAAAATTACAGGTTATAAATATAATTCTTGCTTTGGATAACTATAATTTCTAAATTATAATGCTCTCAACTGAGGCTATGCTTTGAGACGAGATTCCAAGCATTTCACCAGTAAATCCAAGTCCCTCTTCAGTAGTAGCCTTAATATTTATTTTATCAATATCAATATTGAGAGCATTAGATATATTTTCTTTCATATTGTAAATGTGTGGTGACATCTTTGGTTTCTGTGCTATTATTGTAGCGTCTATATTATTTATTGTATAGCCAGCTTCAAAAATTAATTTACCTGTTTCTTTAAGCAATATAATACTTGATATGCCACTAAATTTATTGTCTGTATCTGGAAAGTGTTTGCCAATGTCACCAAGTGCACATGCTCCTAGTAAGGAGTCCATTATAGCATGAAGAAGAACATCAGCATCGGAATGACCAAGTAACCCTTTCTCATAGGGGATTTCAACTCCGCCTAAAATTAATTTTCTATTTTCAACTAATCTGTGTACATCATATCCTAATCCAACTCTCATATAGCCACCTCATTTAAATGTTATTATGCTTTATATATTTTAGCATAAGGCACATGAAAGAAAATAACAAGTTCAAAATGCCATGTGTAGATGTTAATATGGAAAATATGCTGGTAGATTGCCTTGTTAATTTTTTGAATGAGCCTAATATAATGACTATATAAAAACAATTATAATATGCCAATATATATTATCTAGAAATACGTTTACTTTTATAAACATCTATATTTTGAGAATTCTTAGTTCTAACATTAAGTTTTACAAAAATAAGTGTAATAATTTTGCTTATAATGAAATGCACAAAAGTAACTCTACGCTTTTTTAGAAAATCTACATAAATGATTTTTTCTTTCATAAAATAATCTCCAAAATATTAATTTTAAGTATATAAAATTTTATATATAAACGGCTTTCTATGCTATAATATCATAGTATGAAGCAGTTATATAAAGGGTTAATATTTTAAAGAGGTGTTAATTGAATGGATGATTTAAGGTTTAAGAAAGATAGATATGCATTTATTTCTGTACCAGCAATGGTGGTTGTGGGAGATGAAGCTGAAAGTATTAAAAATAAACAAATAACTATGTTTTTAAACGAATTAAATACATATAATGTTTTACTTAAAGATCTAGTAGATGCTCCAATTAAGGAAAGTGATAGAAACATATCTTTGAATATCGCTCATTATATAATGAGTAATGAAGAATTGTCAGAAAGAATAATTGAAAAAAGGGATTTGCCTATATCAAAAGTAAGCAAGTTGACTAAGCTTAAGCCAGAATATTTAGAAAAGTGTAAAGATTATATTATAGCTTATTACGTAATTTTAAATAATCCTAATTATAAGTTCCTGCAAGATTACTTAAAAATAAAATTAAAGGATGATGACAATATACTAAGTATTCAGAATAAGAAGGAAAAAACACATAAAGGATTAGTGCTAAAATTATTTGGAAAGTGTGCATATATAATAACGCCTAAAGGAGAATTTTTCAAAATAAGGACTAATGATAAAGTCGATATTGGACAAATAGTGGAAGGCAGAGAAAAAAGGTTTTTTGGAAATTATAAAATACATATTTCAATTTTTCTAGTTATAGTTATATTAATTGGAAGTGGTATCGTTGTTCAATATAGAACAATTCAAAGCATAGTAGTAATAGAAACTACCTCTAATATAAAATTGCATATAAATAAATTTAATAAAGTAATTTATGCATATTCACCGACAGATAAAGGCAAAGAGCTTCTTAAAAATATAAGTCCTGAAAATAAAGATGTTGATGATGCTATATCAAAAATCCTTGAATATGCTTATGAAAATAAAATGATAGATTTAAGTAAAAAGACCTTGGTAACAATAAATGGACAACCATTAAAGTATGGATTGCTTGCTAAAACAGACAAGCTTGTATCTGAAAATAACATTCCAATAATGATAAATAATTCGGGAAATCAACAAAGTATTCCAAAGCAATCAAGTGAGGATAAAACTAAAAAATAGCTCTCAAAATGAGGGCTATTTTTTTGTTTTGGTTAAAACTTCTTTAAAAGTATTCATATCATATGCAGAACTAATATAAATTCTGTCAAGCTTAAGAGGATTATCATCTCTATCCGCAAGGCCTCTATTAGTAGTAAATGCTAAGGTATAGCCAGCACTTTTAGCTGCTTTTACACTATCTTCATTAAAATCCCCAAAAGGATAAGCAACTGAATCAACAGTTTTACCGGTTATTGACTCCAAAGTTTTTTTTGATTCTTTTAATTCTGTTAATTGTTCTTCATAAGTCATTTTGGAAAGCTTTGGATGGTTAACAGTGTGACTTTCAATATCAATGCCATAGCTGGACATTTCTTTAATAGCTTCCTTTGATAAATAATAAGAACCATTTAAATCAGACGTTATACAAAATATAGTAGCATCCATATTGAATTCTTTTAATATGGGAAACGCATTATAATAATTATCCATATATCCATCATCAAAAGTAATAACTATGCTTTTTTCAGGAATAGGGAAATTATTTAATAAGTAATCTTTTAATTCGCTCATAGTTAATGTTATATAGCCTTGATCTTTTATGTATTTAAGTTGTATCCTAAGCTTTTCGGGAGTTATTGTCACTTCATTACTGGCTGGTTCTGTGACAGAATGGTAGTATAATACAGGCACGCCTATATTATCATTAATCAATGTAGCTTTACTAAATTTGATTTTTTGAGAACTTACTTCATTACTAACGTTATTATATGTTTGAGTTTTTGAATTATCAACAGATTGAGTCGTTGTATTATTATTAGCTATAGATTTATTTTGTGAAAAATTATTAGTATGTATAAATGAACCTAGTATGACTAGTAAGCTAATAATAGATGCGAAAACTATGATTAATTTCTTTTCTAATATATTGGTCTTAAAGAATTCTTTTAATGATTTTTTTTGTTTAAACATAAAGGCATTTAACCTCCTTCTATTTCAATCAGAATAACATTCTTTTATCATTATATGCTAAAGTTCAATAAAAACTACATGGAGTTATATATTTACTAGCAAAGTATAAATTTTTTAAACTTAAAAATAATATGAGACACAATCAAAAAAAATATACATTGCATCTTTGGTCTATTATTTTCTTTTATGTGCTAAAATCTCAGATTAAGGATTATAATAACCAATTGTAAATTATGCTTTTTAAAATTATTTATTATAAGAATAAGTTCATTAAAAGAGTAGCATAATATAAAATAGTACAACTTATTAACATTATCAACAGGAGGCTGTGGATAACATGTTATAAAAATGTTAATATACAAAATATTACATGTGGAATTTGTGAATATATATTAAATTAAGTCACAAAATGTATAAATTTAAGGAGGCAGTTATATGGGGATTATAGCTAATGTATCAGGGATAATTATAGCTTGTTCAATGTTATATACAGCTTATCCACAGAAATTGTGCATAAGTTGTGAAATTAAAAGTGTAAGTAAAATTAGCGTTGTGGAAAAGTCTATAAATAAAAATCTAAATTATCTAAAAGAAGACATAAAAATACCTCAATTATTAGATGGAAATGATGAAAAAAAGATAAAAGTGATGAATAATGTAATTAATAATGATATTATGCCTAAAGTAGAAGATGCTGAAAAAACGGCAAGAGAATATTTTGGAGGGATAGGACAGGAAAAACCAAATTTCCCCTATGAAATTTATTCAAGATATACAGTATCTAAAGATAATGATAAATTAATAAGCTTATATGATGATTATTATGAGTATTTAGGAGGTGCTCATGGAATGACCACAAGAACTTCCTATACCATAGATAAAGATAAAGAAAGTTTATTAACTTTAAAAGATTTATTTGTTAAGGGATATGATTATAAAGATATAATCAATAGAGAGATAAGAGCGGAAATAAATAAAAATCCTCAAAATTATTTTGATTCAGGAAGTGTATTTAAAGGTATTAGTGAGAATCAAAATTTTTATATAGAAGATGATAATCTTGTAATTTATTATCAATTATATGATATAGCACCATATGTGTTTGGAATTCCTGAGTTTAAGATTCCTTTAAAACTATTTAATAAAAATTTTATTTACGCCTGAAGTATTTGTAGATTAATTTTTCTTAGCAACATTAAGTATAAATAATCATTTAGATTTGCACCATTCAAGGATAAGATTAATATTTTGAGAAAAGTAGTAAAATGATATTTATAGTTCTGCCAAAGACTCTTGCGATATAAAAAAAGAAGGTGTCTATAAATTAGTAAAGACATCTTCTTTTTCACAAGATTTTATATTAGGTTTTTAATTATTATCATGACCATTAATATTTTCATTTCCTCTAAATCCGTAGCCATCCGAAATAATTCTGCCTATACCAGTTACCTTACCGGTTATGCAGCCTCTACAATGAGCTGGTGTATCGCCTGTGCAGATTTTACCTGGATATAAGGCATAAAGTTTTCTGTATTCACCTTCGGTAACATTAGGCATTACAACATTAGCACCACTTTGAAGTGCAATTACTCTTCCGTTAGGAGCCAGAGATTCCATTGCAGTTGTTGCAGGAATATTTATATCAGGAAGAATTAATCGAGTTAATGCCATAACCTTTAGAGCTAAAGTAAGGCTTCCTCCTTCTGAATCCTTTAGAGGTGTGTCTTCATTTGGTATAAATGGCCCTATCCCTATCATATCAGCATTGATTTCTTTAAAGAATAATATGTCTTTAGCGATAGATTCTAAAGTTTGATTTGGCAGACCAACAAGAATACCACTTCCAACTTCATATCCCAAATCACGTAAGTTTTTTAAACAATTTAATCTTTCATCAAAACTCATGTTAGGATCCATATCTTCATAAAGCTTTTTATCAGTAGTTTCTATACGAATTAAGTACCTATCAGCACCAGCGTCTTTAAAGGCTTTATATTCTTCAAAAGTTTTTTCGCCTAAGCTTAGAGTTAAAGCAACACCTAATTTTTTTATTTCTTTTACGATTTCGGTCATTCTTTCTTTAGTGAAATAATCATCTTCGCCACCTTGAAGGACAAGAGTTTTATATCCGTAGCTAACTGCTTTTTTTGCAAACTCAAGAATTTCTTCTTGAGTTAGCCTGTACCTTTCAAGAGTTTTATTATCTCTTCGAAGTCCGCAATATAAACAATTTCGTTTGCATATGTTTGTAAATTCAATTAATCCTCTTAGGTGGACATAATCACCTAAATACTTTTGACGAACATCATCAGCTGCTTTAAATAGTTCTTCGTTTATATCATCATTTTGTAATAATTTCAATATTTCATTTTTATCTAAGTTATGAGTAAGCTTAGCTTTTTCAATAAGTTTGATCATATGACCTCCTAAGTTAAAATAAAATTAATAATCAACTATACTTAGTATACTATATAATTTAGAAACATAATAATTAAAATTTTTAATTATAAAAAATTAGGTTCTTCACATTAAATAAAAGAACTCCCAATATTTAAAGAGTTCTTTTATTTTTAAAATTATTTTTTGATTGTGCCTTAATTATCGTTATCAGAAATTATTCTTAAAACATACATAAGAATATTTAATATATCTAGATATACATTCATGACTTCATTTAATATGAAATTATCATCAATAAATTCATTTCTACTAACACTTAACTTAAACGAATTAATATCATACATAAGGTATAAACAAAATACACCAAGTCCTAAGTAAGCTAAAAAAGGTAAGGGTACAAAAATACTTAATATACTTAACCCTAAAATGCTTAGCAACAAGGCAAATAATATACCTCCTAAAAAGCTCAAATCCTTGAACTTCAAGCCTAATATAGCAAAACTTGCGACTATTAGAGTTGTTGCAAACAAACATCTATATAAACTTGCAGTTGTTAATATGCTGAGTAGTGGTGCTAATGTTATTCCTTCACCAAATGTAAAAGCATAAAATAAAATCTTCTTTACTGCTCCACGGCTAAACATAAATCCAAGCATTAATCCAATAGAAACAAAACAATAAATTAACAAAAATGTTCTACTCAGTGATGATATTAAGTAACTTCCGCAATAAGCACCTAGAGTTGTAAGTGCTAAAGATAATAATAAATAACTTATATATTTTCTGTAAGCTATTACTTTTCTTTTTGTATTATCAATTGATACATATCCGTTTTGTCCACTTTCGTACATAAAATCCCTTCCTTTCATATATTGTAATAATTATATACCCTTTTTTAAAAAAAAGAACTTTTTCGAAGAATAAATATAAAATTAGGTTTCAGACCTATAATATAGTACTTTAAGCAGCTTGAATTTTTGTTTTTTCTTCTTTATGACCTCTGATAGTTTCTTTTTTGTCTTCAATAAAATCTTTCAATATTTTAAATGTTTGTATTATTAAAGTTGGAATAAAAGCAAATAAGTGAATTAATAATAACTCATTATTAGTAAGTGGAGTTATTTCAAATAATCCTTGAAACGCTGGAATAAGTAAAACTGAATTTACTAGTATAACGCCTGATATAAAAGCAATCCAACTGAATTTATTTCCAAAAACCCCAAGTGCAAAGATTGATTTTTTACCACGGCAGTTGAATCCGTGGAATAATCTAGCTAAACATAATGTGCTAAATGCCATTGTCATTCCAACTCCATGATTACCTGTAGCTAGGCCAATATGATAAGAAATCATAGTAAATATTCCTATAAGTAAACCTTGAACTAGGATATCTGTGATGAAATCCCTTGTTAATATGGATTCACTGGCATTTCTGGGCTTGTCCTTTAAAACATCCTTTTTAGATTTTTCCATACCTATTGCTATAGCAGGTAAACTATCTGTTAGTAAGTTAATGAATAACAAATGCACTGCAGCAAATGGGACAGGAAGTGCTAATATTGATGAATAAAGTACGGCAAGTATTCCTGAAATATTACCTGAAAGAAGAAATTTAATTGAGTTCATTATGTTAGCATAAATATTTCTACCATTAGTAACTGATTTTACAATAGTAGCAAAGTTATCATCTGTTAAAATCATTGAAGCTGCATCCTTTGAAACTTCAGTACCTGTTATACCCATTGCAATACCAATATCAGCTTGCTTAAGGGCAGGTGCATCATTAACACCATCACCTGTCATAGCAACAATTTTACCTTTGTTCTGCCATGCTTTAACTATTCTTATTTTATGCTCAGGAGATACCCTTGCATAAACCGAAATATGTTTTAACTTTGAATCAAGTTCATCATCAGACATCTTATCAAGTTCTAATCCTTCTACGACTAAGTCACCATCTTGTAAGATTCCAATTTCTTTAGCAATAGCAGAAGCTGTAATCTTATGATCACCAGTAATCATGATTGGTTTAATAGAAGCTTTAATACAATCACTGACAGCTAATTTCGATTCTTCTCTAGGTGGATCAATCATTGAAATTAATCCTAAGAAAGTAAAGTTATCTTCATCTTCTAAAGTGAGGTTTTTATTTTCGTCAAGTTCTTTGTAAGCAAAAGCTAAAACTCTTAAACCTTGTGATGAAAGTTCTCTATTAGTATTATTTATATTGATTTTATCATTATTAGTAAAACTTTCTATACTACTTGAAGTTTTTATAGAAGTTACTCTATCTAACAATACATCAAGAGCACCTTTAGTAACCATTATATATTTTCCATCTATCTTATGAAGAGTACTCATAAGTTTTCTATCAGATTCAAAAGGAATTTCATTAAGTCTTGGGTAAGTATTTCTGCACTCAATTTCATTTATAGAATAGTTATGACCTAAATTTACTAAAGCAATTTCAGTTGGATCGCCAATTTCAGCTCCATCTAATGACGTAGAATCATTACAAAGTATAGAGCTAGTTAGAAGGAAATTTGAATCAGAATTTGTAGGATTTATTTTATTGCTATCAATTAATTTATTATCAACAAAAATCTTTTTAACAGTCATTTTATTTTGAGTTAATGTACCAGTTTTGTCAGAACAGATAACTGATACACATCCAAGTCCTTCAACAGCTTTGAGCTTTTTGATAATTGCATTTTCTTTAGCCATTGATTGAGTACCTATAGCTAGTACAATTGTAACTATTGAGCTAAGGGCTTCAGGTATGGCAGCAACAGCAAGAGCAACAGCAAACATTAATGAATCTAATATGTCAGTACCTCTATATATACTTAAGGAAAAAACAATTGCACAAATTCCCATGATTGAAAGTGCTAGTTTCTTAGAAAAATCATCTAGGGAAGCTTGAAGTGGAGTTGTTTTTTCTTGAGTGGATTCCATAAGGGTAGCTATTTTACCAAGTTCTGTGTTCATACCAGTATTAGTAACAAGGACAGTAGCCCTGCCATAAGTGACTAGTGAACTAGAAAAAACCATATTTTTTTGATCACCTAAAGCAACTTCATTTTTGTTAATAACGTCAGAGTACTTGTCCACACTTTCGGATTCACCAGTTAATGAACTTTCATTAACCTTAAGAGAGAAGTTTTCTAGAATTCTACCATCAGCAACAACTAAGTCACCAGCTTCTAATATTAAAATATCTCCTGGAACAACCTTAGAGGGTATTTCAATTTTAACTCCATCTCTAATAACTTTAGCACTTGGGGCAGATAAGGTTTTTAGGCTATCTAGTGATTGTTCAGCTTTAACGTATTGGACAGTACCTAAAATAGCATTCACAATTATAACAACTAAAATCACAGCTGTACTTTCCATGTTACCTGTCATAGCTGAAATAATAGCGGCAACAATTAAAATAACTACTAATAAGTCCTTAAATTGATCTAAAAATACTGATAAAATACTCTTATTCTTTTTTTCATTTAGAATGTTTTTACCAACAGAATTTAAGCTTTCAGAAGCTTTTGTACTCGTCAGACCATTTAAGGTCACATCGAAGGCTTTTAGGGATTGTTCTGTGGTTTTAGAAAAATATTTATCCATTTAGCATCTTCCTTTCAAAAAAATAGTATCAATGTAAAGCCTTTAAGGGAAATTTGATAAATAAAAAGAGACTTTTAATATAACTTCAAAAATTTGAAGTTATATTAAAAGTCTCGTTGCCAACACAGGCATATAACACCAGACTAAAGATTAGCCGAGATTGTTGATGTTATATTTATAACTACTCCCTTTTAATATAAAGGATCTATATATAATACTATACTTTATTAAGGGTTTTTAGTCAATGGTATAAATGGTATTAAAAATGGCATAGTTAATAAAGTTATGTAAAAATAAAATTATTAACTAGGCTTTATTTTTTATAAATGTTAATTTAAAATAGATAATTATGGGATTTGATTTATTTAGGGAATAATAAACTAATTAGATAAGGGTGGAGGTTAAAATTATGACTGGGCTTGTACTTGAAGGCGGAGCATTTAGAGGATTGTTTACAGCAGGTGTGTTAGATGCACTTTTAGATATAAATGCAGAATTAAAATATGTAATTGGAGTATCGGCAGGGGCTACTAATGCATATTCTTATGTTTCTAAACAAAGAGGAAGAAATTTAGAAATAATGGAAAGGTTTATGGATAATAAAAGATATATTAGTTATAGTAATTTGATTAAATGTAAATCATTGATGGATTTAGATTTTGTATTTGATGAAATTCCAAATAAACATTGTATATTTGATTATGAAACTTTTTATAAGTTTGATGGAAAGATGTTAGCAGGTGCTTTTAATATTGAAACTGGAGAAAATGAATATTTTGATAAGGATTTATTAGATAAAAGGAATTCGATTCTTAGAGCCAGTATAGCGATACCATTAGCATTTCCGTTTGAAAAAATTAATGGACAATATTATGCAGATGGAGGACTTTTCGAACCTATACCAATTAATAAATCAATAGCTGATGGTAATGATAAGAATATAATTGTATTAACTAGAAATGAAGGATATAGAAAGAGGCAGTCTAAAGCTAATAATATAACATATAAAATCTATAAAAGTAAATATCCAAAGTTAGCAAATGTATTAAGGGATAGACATATTAAATATAATGAGCAACTTGATTTTTGTAAGGAACTAGAAGATAGAGGAGAAGCGATTATAGTAAGACCTACCATAAGTATGGATATAAGCAGGTTTGAAAGAGATAAAAATAAATTAAGAGCAATATATCAGAATGGATATGATTTAATCATTAAAGATAAAGAGAAAATACTTAATTATATAAGATAAATAATGACTATATTAAAATTCAAAAATAAAAATAGAATAGTAATTATAAGGCAGGGGGAGTTTCCCTTGCCTTTCTATATTGAAATGAATAAGCTTAGAAAATTCAAATCTTCAATATTAAATCTACCTTCTGTAATATGAACTCCTTGACTAATTTTTAAGCTATATTGCATCAATGTGAGTTTTGAATAAATAAATATTACTTTGAAGAAACTATATAAAATAATAAAAAATATATTGAAAAATAATTCGAAACAATATAAAATTAAGACATAACAATAGCAAACGATAAAAAATAAGCTGAAAGGAGAAAGAGAAATGAATAAATTAATAATGGCTCCGAGAATTGAAATTTTAAAAGAAAAGATGTTATCTGAAAAAAGATATGCATCGATTGAACAAGCGTTAATAATAACTGAAACGTACAAGCAAAATGAAGACAAACCAATCATTATAAAAAGAGCATTAGCATTAAAAAATTCTCTTTCAAAATTGGACGTTGGTATTGAGGATGAAGAACTAATTGTAGGTAACCGTACTAAAGGGGTTAGATATGGAGTTGTCTTTCCTGAAAGTGGTGGTTCATGGATTGATAAAGAATTTGAAACACTACCAACTAGAGCTCAAGATAAATTTAATATAAAGACAGAAGATATAGAAAAGTTTCGAAAAGTAATTAAACCATATTGGCAAGGACGTTCATTAGAAGATGTTATTAGGCAAAGATATGGAAAAGAGATAGATGAAATTGCGAAGGTAGTAAAAATAAATCAAAAAGATCACGCCCAAGGACATATTTGCCCAAACTGTAAAGAATGGCTTGAGCTAGGGGCAGAAGGTATAAAGCAGAAAGCAATTCAAGAAATGAACGATGTAGATCAAGAAAAGAAAGCTTTTTGTGAAAGTGTTGTTATTGTAATGGAAGGTACTCAAGAGTTTATGCTTAGATACTATAAGCTAATGAAAGAAAAAGCTGAGGGAATAGGGGATGAAAATCTAAAAGTGAGTATGCTTAAAGTTGCTGAAAACTGCAAAAATCTTGCGATAAGACCATCTGAAACTTTTCATGAAGCAGTGCAAGCAATTTGGTTTTTATTTGTTATACTTCATATGGAATCAAATGCATCATCATTTTCACCAGGAAGAATGGATAAATTTTTATATCCGTATTATAAAAGGGATATAGATAATGGGGTACTTAATACTGAAGAAGCATTAGAAATAATAGAATGCCTTTGGCTTAAATTTAATCAAATAGTATATTTAAGAAATTCTCATAGTGCTAAGTTTTTTGCAGGATTTCCTATAGGCTTTAATATTGCAATTGGTGGTCAGGATGAAGATGGTAATGATTTTTCAAATGAATTATCTTTCTTGTTTTTGAAGGCTCAAGAACATTTGGGGTTACCACAGCCTAATTTATCTGTAAGGCTGCACAAGGGAACATCGGATGAATTATTGAAGGAAAGTATAAAGGTTGTAGCAAAGGGAAGCGGAATGCCGCAATTCTTTAACGATGAAGCAGTAATTTCTTCTATGATAGATTTAGGTATCTCAGAAAGAGATGCAAGAGATTATGCTATTGTTGGATGTGTTGAGCTTACAACTCAAGGTAATAATCTTGGTTGGAGTGATGCAGCTATGTTTAATTTAAATAAAGTTTTAGAATTAACAATTAATAATGGAACGAGTTTAATTTCTAAAGATTTACTAGCTCCAGACTTAGGTAATATAACAAATTATAAAACTTATGCAGATTTAGAAAAAGCATTTGCTAAACAAATAGATTATTTTATGGATAAAATGATTTTAGCCTGCGAACAGGTTGAAAAAGCTCATATAGATGTGCTTCCATCTCCGTTTTTATCAGCAGTTATTGATGATTGCATAGAAAAGGGAATTGATGTTACAGCAGGTGGCGCATTATACAATCTATCAGGAATTCAAATGATACAAATTGCAAATTTGGCAGATAGTTTAGCTGCAATTAAACTTTTAGTATATGATGAAAAAAGAATTGCTAAAGAAGATTTATTAAAAGCACTTCAAAATAACTTTGAAGGGTATGAGATTATTCGAGCAATGTTATTAAATCGCGCACCTAAGTATGGAAATGATGTTGAATGGGTAGATGAAATAGGGGCTAAATGGGCTAGATATTTTAATAAAAAACTATCTCATTATACAAATTACAGGGGAGGAAGATATCATACAGGTATGTATACTGTGTCAGCACATGTTCCAATGGGTGAAAATGTAGGTGCATCTCCAGATGGTAGATATGCAAAAGCACCTTTAGCTGATGGTGGTATGTCACCAGTGTATGGAAGAGATACTGCAGGTCCTACTGCTGTCTTAAAATCTGTATCAAGATTGGATAATGTCTTAACCACTAATGGTGGATTATTAAATATGAAATTCTTACCTGAAGTTTTTAAGGCAGACACTGGTATTAATAAATTCTCGAAATTCTTAAGAACTTTTGTTGATTTAGAAATACCTCATATTCAATTTAATGTGTTACGAAGGGAAGATTTATTAGAATCACAAAAAAATCCTGAAAATTATCGTAGTTTAACTGTACGTGTAGCAGGATATACAGCATATTTCACTGAACTAGCAGGGGAGCTGCAAAATGAAATTATAGCTAGAACAAGTTATGGAGATGTATAGTTATGGAAAGTAACAATGCAACAATAACAGGAAGGATTTTTGATATACGAAGATTTTCAACTCATGATGGTGATGGAATCAGAACGACAATCTTTTTTAAAGGATGTCCATTAAAATGTGTATGGTGCCAAAATCCTGAAGGGATTTCTCCAAAGGAACAGCTAATACATTTTGAAAATAAATGTATTAAATGCGGCTTGTGTACTAAAAGTTGTTCTAATAAATCAGTTATATGGAAAGATAATAAGATATCTATTATTCAAGAAAAATGTAAAGAAGAAGAAAATAAAGTTGTCATTGACGTGTGTCCAACAGGGGCGATAACTATGAATTCTAAAATTTATTCTTTGGATGATGTAATGCAAATAGCAATAAAAGATAAAGCGTTCTTTAAATATGGCGGTGGAGTTACTTTATCTGGAGGGGAACCATTTTTTCAAAAGGAATTTGTAATTGCATTGCTCAAAAAATTAAAGGAGGCTGGAATAAACACAGCAATTGAAACCTCATTGTTTGTAAAAAGTGAATATATATTAGAAGCGTTGCCTTACTTGGATATAATTTTTGTGGACTTAAAAGTTTTAAATGATGAAAAGCATAAAATTTTTACTGGTGTTAGTAATGAACTTATAAAAAAGAACATTAGACTTATCTTAGAAAGTGAAAAGAAAGCTAATGTAATTATTAGAACGCCTCTAATACCAACATTTACGGCAAGCAAGGAAAACATTCATGATATCAGTAAATATATTTCGAATATTTATCCAGATGTAAGGTATGAACTTTTAAATTACAATCCACTTGCAATGGAAAAATATAATTTAGTAGATAATTTAGACTATTGTTTTGAAGAGAATCCTAAAATGTATACAGATGAGCAAATGAAAGAATTCTATGATATTGTCTATTCTTCAGGGATAAAAAATTTGATCAAGTAATATATGTTATAGTGAAATCTTCGTAAGAACATCCTATAAATATATATGATTAAGAATATATATTCTAATATTCTTAAGAATTCTAGAATTTTAGAATATTACCATATAAGAATATTCAACTGTAAAAATCAAAGATATTGGTATATAAAAAATTAAAAGTAGAGGAGAAGATGAAGAATGTTAATATTAATTGATGATGCAAATTTAGACGCTATTAAAAGAATTTATGAAAATTATCCATGCGATGGGGTAACAACAAATCCGTCCATTTTAAAGAAACAAGGTGGAAATCCTATGGAAGTATTAAAAGCAATTAGAGAATTCCTACCAGAAGGAGCACAACTTCATGCACAAGTTGTATCACAAACAGCTGAAAAAATGGTTGATGAAGCACATCATATGTTAGAAGTACTTGGTAAAGATACTTATATAAAAGTTCCTGTTACAAATGAAGGAATTAAAGCTATGAAGTTATTACACAAAGAAAATGTGAATATCACAGCTACAGCAATTTATACATCAATGCAAGCTTTTATGGCAGTAAAGGCAGGAGCGAGATATACAGCACCATATGTAAATAGATTAGATAATATGGGAGCGGATGGTGTACAAGTTGCTAAGGATATCCATGATATGTTTAAAGTACATAACTTAAATGCAGATGTACTCGCAGCAAGTTTTAAGAATTCACAACAAGTTCTAAATTTATGTAAACATGGAATTGGATCTATTACAGCAACACCAGATGTCCTAGAAGGATTAATTAAACATGATGCAACAACAAATGCAGTAGATGTGTTTACAAAAGACTTTTATAGCTTAGTTGGTGAAGGAAAAACTATGCAGAATTTATAGTGTCAATAAAGAAAACTTAAGAGAGAATAAATTTAAATTATATACACCTTTTAATAAAAAACTGTCTAGCATGCTTGTATATTTCATAGACTAGGCAGTTTTTTGTATGTTTATTTATTAATTAATCTAAATTTACAAGGTGAATGTCCATAGTATTTTTTGAACAATTTACTAAAATAATAAGCATCATTATAGCCAACGCATTGGGCAATGGATTTTATTGGTGATTCAGTAGAAATTAATAAATCTTTAGCTTTTTCTAACCTAAGATTTATTAAATAGTTTATTGGAGATTCACCAGTCTTTTCTTTAAATACCTTGGATATATAGACAGAGCTTAGATACATATTCTTAGACATATCGTCTAAAGAAATGTTGTTCATATAATTGTTATCAAAGTACTCTAAAATTATTTTTACAACATTTGATTTATCGTAAAATGGGAAATCATATCTATCAATTTTCTTTTTGTTTTTTACATAATTGGTCTCCTTCAAAAAAAGAGCAATTAATTTCATTATTAAGCTTTTCAATATAAGTTCCTTACCAATTTCACAAGCTTCTTGTTCCTCTATTATCTCTAAACAGCATTTATGAAAATCTTCTTTATATTGTTTAAATTCTAATGGTACTTCAGCATGTTTTTTTAAAATAAAATCAAAAGGAAGACCATCAATTTGAAGGTTACGAAAGCCAATATGAAGTTCAGTAGTTTGTTCGCCTTTACTTAAAGATTCCTTATGATATACTCCAGGATTAAAAGGTAGAAGAGTCTTTTCTGTAATTTTATAAAATTTATCTCCGATTCTGTAATTTACAGCTCCGGATATAATGTAGCTGAATTCTATGAAATCATGGCAGTGATATTCAGTAGAAATAAAATCTTTATTATCACATTTAAAGGCATATAGGATTTCGGGATTAAAATTTTCAATAGTAATACCTACATTACACACGTAAAAAATCGCCCCCTTGTTTAAATTAGTCATATAAGGCATATTCAATTTTGTTTTATATATAAGAATATACATCATGTGAATAAAAAAGTACATTTCTATTTAAAGTCTTTTATTAGATAATTAGGCATATGAAAGAAAATAGCATGCTGACTTGTTATTTTCTTTCATATGCATAACAAGGTAAAAATAAAAAATAAGGAGGCAGGGTTAATGGGCAGTATTAAATGGATATTTAGTTATATAAGCAAATATAAGTTTAGATTTTGTTTTGCACTTTCAGCAGTTCTTTTAACATCAGCAATAGCTATGATTAATCCATACTTAAGTGGAAAATTAGTTGATGAAGTAATTTTAAAAAATAATATTAGTATCTTATTTCCTATTTTAGCATTAATGATTGGAACTACTATTATAAAATCATCTATCAGGTATACATATCAAATGACCTTTGAATTTGTATCTCAAAATGTAATATTTCAGCTTAGGCAGGATATGTATAATAAACTTCAAGAACTAGATTTGGATTATTATAATAAAACAAGAACTGGAGATATAATGGCAAGAATGACAGGGGATATGGATGCTGTAAGGCATTTTATCGCATGGGTGATGTATAATATTTTTGAAAATGCTACAGTTTTTATATTTGCAATAGTAAGCATGTTCGTTATAAATGCTAAATTCACATTATTTATGTTTGTGTTAACACCATTAGTTGCATATTGCGCATATAAATTAGCACAGGAATCAAATCCAATATTTTTTGCAATAAGGGAACAATTTTCAAAATTAAATACAGTAGTTCAAGAGAATATAAGTGGAAATAGAGTTGTTAAAGCATTTGCAAAAGAGGATTATGAAAAATCAAAGTTCGAAGAAAGAAATAAGGGATATATGGATGCCAATATGGAGCTTGCGGGTGTTGCGGAAAAATATATGCCTATGCTAAATGCATTATCAAATATGTTTACTATTGTCATGATTTTAACAGGGGGAATTTTAATTATAAATGATAGCTTGACTATAGGAGAATTGGTAATGTTTAACGGGCTCATTTGGGCAATAAATAATCCCATGAATATGGTAGGATGGCTTATTAATGATGTTCAAAGATTTTTAGCCGCATCTAAAAAGATACAGATATTAATTAATGAAGAAACAAAGATAAGAAATCCAATAGATGGAATAAGTGTTGAGAGGCTAAACGGCGAAATTGAATTTAAAAATGTTAATTTCGAATATGGTTATGAACCGATTTTAAAAAATATCAGCTTTAAGGTAAGATCAGGACAAACAGTTGCGATTTTTGGACAAACAGGTGCTGGGAAATCTACAATAATAAATTTAATAGAGAGATTTTATGATGCAACTTCTGGAGAAATATTGATAGATGGAGTTGATATAAAGAAATATGAACTTCAAGCTCTAAGAAGGAATATTTCAATATCAATGCAGGATATATTTTTGTTTTCTAATACAATAGAAGACAATATTAGCTATGGAGTATCAAAAGTGGATAATAACAAGGTGACTTGGGCAGCTGAAATGGCTGATGCAAATAATTTTATTCAAAAATTATCAGATTCCTATGAAACAGTAGTGGGAGAAAGAGGTGTAGGATTATCAGGAGGGCAAAAGCAGAGAATAACCCTTGCTAGGTCAATAATAAAAGATCCTTCAATATTAATATTAGATGATACAACCTCAGCTTTAGATGTGGAAACGGAGGCTATGATTCAGAAGAATTTAAATTCAATATATAAGGATAAAACACGATTTATAATAGCTCATAGAATTTCATCTATAAAAAATGCAGATTTAATTCTGGTTTTAAATGATGGACAGATAGTAGAAAGTGGAACTCATGAGGAATTGCTGAGAAAAAGAGGCCACTATTATGGAGTTTATAAAGTTCAATATGATGATTATGTTGAAGATGAAAGCTGCAAGGAGGTGAGCTAAATGGCAAGAAATAAATATGATGTCGATGAAGAATTAGGAACTCCCTTTAGTTTAGAATATTGTAAGAGGTTGCTAAGTTACGTATTGCCCTATAAAAAAGAAATGATTATAACTCTTGTATTTATGCTTGTGTCTAGTATAGCAACATTACTTGGTCCATATCTAGTAAAAGTAGCAATGGATACTAATATACCTAATAAAGATGTAAAGGGTCTTATAATAGTATGCATACTGTTCTTTATAACAATAGTAATAAGTGCAGCATGCATGAAATATAGAATAAGGACTATGACTTATGTAGGGCAAGAAGTTGTAAAAAACATTAGAACAGATTTATTTAATCATCTACAGAGGCTTCCATTTTCTTATTATGATAGCAGACCACATGGGAAGATATTGGTGAGGGTTGTTAATTACGTAAATTCTTTAAGTGATTTATTATCAAATGGACTTATAAATTTACTTACAGATTTATTTAGTATTTTTGTAATAATAGGTTTTATGTTATTTATAAGCCCTAAATTAACTCTAGTGTGCATGATAGGAATGCCTATTCTTGCGATAATTATAGCTTTGTTAGCAAAGGTACAAAGAAGAACTACCCAATTATTTAGCAATAAGCAATCTAATCTTAATGCATATATTCAGGAGAGTATTAGTGGAATGAAGGTAACTCAAGCATTTGCTAGAGAAAAGATAAATGCAGAGAAATTTAAAATAGTGAGTAATGAAAATAGAAGTACGTGGATAAATGCTGTAAAATATCAATTAATGCTTTGGCCAGCCATTGAAAATACATCAGTATTTACAGTGGCATTAGTATATTTAATTGGAGTAAAAGCAATTGGAGAATCAATAACAATAGGTACCCTAATAGCCTTTGTGGGTTATATATGGAGGTTTTGGAATCCAATTGTTAATATTTCTAACTTCTATAATACATTAATAATGGCCATGGCATACTTAGAAAGAATTTTTGAAACTTTAGATGAAGAAGTAAGTATAGCAAATTTAAAAGATGCATATGAGATACCAACAATTGAAGGTTATGTGGAATTCAAAGATGTAGTATTTAAATATGAAGATGAAGATAGGGAAATTTTAAAACATGTAGCTTTAAAAGTAAATCCAGGTGAAACAATTGCACTTGTAGGGCCAACAGGAGCAGGAAAAACAACAATTATAAATCTATTGAGTAGATTTTATGACGTTACGTCTGGAGAAATTTTAGTTGATAATAACAATATAAGAAATGTAACTTTAGAGTCTTTAAGAAAGCAAATGGGAGTTATGCTTCAAGATACATTTATTTTTTCAGGAACTATATTAGACAATATAAGGTATGGGAAATTAGATGCAACTGAAGATGAAATTATAGAAGCTGCTAAAGCTGTTAAAGCACATGATTTTATTATAAATTTAAAAGATGGCTACAATACACAGGTTAATGAAAGAGGAAGCAGATTATCAGTAGGCCAGAGACAGTTAATTTCCTTTGCAAGAGCACTACTTGCAGATCCTAAAATATTAATTTTAGACGAAGCAACTTCAAGTATAGATACTAAAACAGAAAAGGCTCTTCAAGAAGGTTTAGATAGACTATTAAAAGGAAGAACTTCCTTTGTAATTGCTCACAGATTATCAACTATAAAAAACGCTACAAGAATAATGGTTATAAATGATGGACAAATTGTAGAACAAGGAACTCATGAAGAGCTTATGAAAAAACAAGGTGAATATCATGAGCTTTATACATCGCAATACGAAATGGTAAAAGCAGTATAAAGATTGAGCATATATTCCTAAATTATAATCATGTAATCTAATTTAAAGATAAAATATAAATATATCTAGTGCTTCTTTTATCATAGACTCACACATGTATATATTTTGACATATAATGAACTAGTATCATTACATGGAGTTGAAAATGCGTGATATACGGGCTGATTTTAGCTGGAGGTAAGGGCAGTAGACTATATCCTCTATCAAGAGCCGATCAACCAAAACA
>JARLHR010000019.1 GCA_031292145.1 Clostridium sp.
CACTTTTTACTTGTTGTCTTAATTCATTACTAGCATCTACTTCAACTTTTACTTGTTGTCTTAATTCATTACTAGCATCTACTTCAACTTTTACTTGTTGTCTTAATTCATTACTAGCATCTACTTCAACTTTTACTTGTTGTCTTAATTCATTACTAGCATCTACTTCACTTTTTAGTTCTTCCCTTAACTTTTTTTCTAGTTTATTTTTTTGTTCCAAACATTTACATATTTGAACAATCGAATATTTAGATAAAGCTTGAACATTTAAAGTTAATTCAATTTTAGTAGTTTTTTCTTCTATCATGTTTAATACTATCTGCGGGTCATCATGATCGAACATAATTAAATTATCAAAAATTTTTATCCCATTTGTTAAATAGTTAATATTGTAATATAATTCACTATATCCAGCCACGGTTATAACATTAACTATACATGTTTCACTACATGGATCAATTCTAACGCTTTTAACATTGCTAGTTACATTTATTTCAAATTCAATGTTTCTACTTTCATTATACACTGGATAAAATTTATACGAATTTTCTTCAGTAAATCCTTCTCCATAATCATAAAATACCTGTAAACAATTTTTGTTATTGCTATTTACTTCATTTTTCATTATTTCAAAAACATTTACATTAATATCTGTTGTCTGTCCATATAATTCATGAAGCAATACCCAATCGCCATTTACGTGTTTTTGAAAATTTTGTTCCATAACTTCATAAGCTTCTATTTCTTTATTTGTTATTCCTAATATTTTATAAATCCCCAAACTAGTAAGTTCATTACGCTTTTGTGATCCTGCTATATAAACATTTATGGCTCTGTATATAATATAATTTATAGGAACTAAGAAATTATATGTCCATTCATAATCAATCATATTCCACTTATCATTTATGATTATATTATCAAATATCAAGTCAATATTATTAACTTTGCTGCATAGCAATGTAGGTTGTAATTCTACTTTTCCAAATACTTCAATGAATTCCTTTGTAATTTGAAAATTTTCCTTGCTACACTCCGATATAATTTTATAATATTCTTTAATTGTATCAATTAATTGAGCATAATCCTCTTTTAATAAAATCTCGTCTAATTCTTTTGCTAAAGTTTTTCCTTTTATATATTCTAGTTCTACACCGTTATCAATCTTATTGCATTTTGGTACACTAAGTTTAGAATCTTTATATAATTCGTTTAATGCCATATAATTTTTATATATACCTTCTATATGTTCAGTAGCATATATATTTAATGGTGTCTTGTGAACAAATTTTTGTCCAATCTCATTTGTTAATATATCAGTTCTAATTTGAAATTTTTTATCTCTTTCATTAGAATATTTGCAATAAATAATTTTTTTCACTAATCTTGACCTCCAATACCTAAAACTACAAGATAAGAATTTGAATATAAAGGAAATAACTTTTCTTTAATAAGCATATTATAAACTTTTGTTTCATCAAATGTTATTATGCGTTCTTTATCAAAATTACGCATATTGTTATTTAACTCACCTTCATTGGGTAAATATTCATCAGAATATATACTCATTGGTAATTTATAATCTGGATATGGATAATAAAATTTATATTCTTTAAATTCGCATTTTTTTATAATTTTTTCTAATTCATTTTTAGAAAAAGTTTTTACTCCATTAGTATTGGTGTAATCTTCTATTCCTTCAAAATATCTATTTATATGATCTTCTTGACATCCTGCCCAATATTTTAAACCTAATTTATTTTCTATTGCTAAAATTATCTTTCCATTTTCTTTTAAATGAGATTTTATTTTTTTTAAAAACATTTCATATGGATTTTTATCTGAAATATAGGATTCTGAATATTCAAAAACACCTATCAATGTAATATAATCATATTTTTCTGTTAAGTTTTTTTCTATATCTTCAAAATTACCTAATAAAATATTTATATTACTTTTTTCTTTGTTTCTATATGCATTAATTAAGCTTCTTTTTTCTGAAAGTTCAATGCAGGTAACACTTTTAGCCATGTCTGACAACGTTCCTGTAATAGCTCCACATCCAGCTCCAACTTCTAACACAGTATTTTCTTTAGTAATGGGTAACCATTGTATTATATTAGAACGTATGTGTGATAAATGATATATGATAGGCCACTTTTTCCTTTGAGCAATAATTTTATTAAATTCTTCTTTAGTATGATTTTTTACTATTTCTAAAAGTTCATCTTCTATAATTCCATCACTATATAAATCTACCCCAGAATAATTGGTATAATTTAAATTTACATTTCCAATTTTATCATTCATATAAATTACCTTCCTAAATAATACTTATACTAATTGAACATCTGAATTCATATCATAGTATCCAACTGTGTTTTTATCCGATATTACCGTAATATCACATACATCATATAATCTATGATATACTGTAAATTCTCCATTAACATAACCAGTGCACCCTAAAGATAATAAATATTGCCCTCCTTGTAAATTCATAACTTGCTTAAATGTTATTTCTTTACATTCATTTTCATTTACTATATTTAGGTCTACTTTTTCTATCATTGTATTAGTTCCTGTTATTTCAACACCTTTTAAATTTTTAATTGTAAAAGCGAAAATCGGATCTTCAATTTTGCAATTAAAAAATACTTTCATTTTAATTAGAAATTCTCTTCCCTTAACTACATTATTAGTTATATTTTTATTTTCAATTATACAAAAATCTATAATTTCAGCTTTTTTACTTCCATATTCAACTATATCTGGATTAATCACCATTGATTCTTTCCATTTAATATCACTTGACATTATTTCTTTAGATTCACCAAAATCATCAACTTGTTCATCCAACTGATTCACTAATACTTTTTTATATATATCAATTGCCTCTTTTGTATTTCCATCATACAATTTTATACCTTTGTTTAACAAAATAGCTCTATCACAATACTTTGATATACTACCTAAGTCATGGGTTACAAATAAAATAGTTTTTCCGACTTTTTTAAACTCATCAAATTTCTTATAGCATTTAGCTTGAAAAAATACATCTCCAACAGATAGTGCTTCATCCACAATTAAAACTTGTGGATCAATATTAATCGAAACTGCAAAGGCTAATCGCACAAACATACCACTTGAATATGTCTTAACTGGTTGATTTATAAAATCACCTATATTAGCAAATTTAACAATTCCATCGATTTTTTTATCTACTTCCTCTTTACTATATCCCATCATAGTTCCATTAAGGTATATATTCTGAATCCCTGTATACTCTGGATTAAACCCAGCCCCTAACTCTAATAATGCAGATATTCTTCCATTTACTTCAACAGTTCCTCTCGTCGAATTTAACACTCCTGTTATAATCTTCAAAATTGTAGATTTACCTGAACCATTAGTCCCTATTATGCCTACTGTTTCACCTTTTTTAATTTCAAAAGATATATTGTTTAATGCATAATGCTCTCTGCTATATTTCTTTTTTGTTAAACTTAAAGATTCCTTCATTCTATCTATAGGTTTATCATATAACTTATAAACTTTACTTAAATTTTCTACTTTAATTGCTATATCTGACATTTGTACCTCCCTAAATTACAGTACATCTGCAAAATGTGGTTTAAGTTTCTTAAATATAACTGCACCAATTACAAATAGCACTAATGTTATAATCCAAAAATACACAGTTTGAAAATATCTTTGAAAAAACCATACTTTATTAATAAAAGTATCTCTATATCCTTCAACTATGTAATACATTGGATTTAATTTAACTGCCCATCGAAATCTCTCGGGCACTATAGTATAACTCCACATTATTGGTGTCATCCACATTCCTACTTGTAAAAATATGCTTATTAATTGTCCTAAATCCTTGAAAAATATTATCATTGCACTTGTTGCATATGAAATTGCAAGTGTTAAACAAAATATGCAAAAAGAATAATAAATAAGCTGAATACTATATTGACTTGGATAGAATCCATAAATTCCTGCTACAATAAATAAAAATCCTAAAAATACTAAATGTACAAATAATGCTGATATTATTTTAACTATAGGTAATATACTTATTTTAAATACAACTTTTTTAACTAAATAGCTATATTCCATCATACAATTTGTTGCATTAAGTAATGCTTCCTGAAAGAAAAACCATGGTATCAGACCAGATACAAACCATACTACAAATGGTACATGAGCTATAGGCGAACCTGCTTTAAGACCAAATTCAAATACGAACCAATAGACAAGTATTGTAACTATCGGCTGAACAAATGCCCACGTTATTCCTAAATATGAACCTGCATACTTTGTTTTAAAATCATTTTTAGATAAATTCCATATAAGTGACCTATTATTTTTTATTTCTAAATATAATGATAATAAGCTTTTAGCTTTTTTAAGAAAAATAAACAATACTAAATCTGTAATAACACAGATAAGTATTTTTAACCCTAAATTAATAACATTAAAATTTTCGTTTAGTAAGCTAATACTATTTTCATCTAAATTCACATAGATATATGGATCACTACCATTAGTATTTACAATAATGCTATCATTTTGTTTTACTAAATCTTGTACTTCATTTTTATTTTCTGAATTTATTATGCTTTCAAAATTAACATCAAAACTCTTCCCAAAACTCTCCAACTTAACATTAGAAATTACTATGTTGGCTGATTGATTCCCTAAATCTAACCTTATCTGCTTTGTATCTCGAGGAATTGTAAATTTAAGCTGCTCATCTTTTCCTGAATTTTCATAACTTACTTTTTGCGATTTTTCTTCACTTATACCTACATCTGTTCCATAAAACACCTGATATATATCTTGTTTATTAGATGTCACATTATAAGCTAAAGTAATATTATCATTTACTAAATTACAATACTTAATTATTAATCCATTAAAGATAAATACCATTGCAAGTAACAATGTTAATTTAACAATTTTTTTCTTACTCATATTCTTATCACTTTCTTTTTTTATTATATTATGTCTATTTCTTTTAAAAATCTATGAAGTGCATCTTTCCATTTTGGCATTGTTGTAAATCCATTATTAATCAAAGACTGTTTAGACATTCTAGAATTAAAAGGTCTAACAGCTTTAGTTGAATATTCGCTAGTTGGAATAGGATTTATTCTGCATTTTAACCTAGCCTGATTCATAATTTCCTGTGCAAACTCTGCCCATGAGCAAAATTCCTCATTAGTTGCATGATAAACTCCATACTTTTCAGATATAGCCATATCACATAAAAGTGGTGCTAAATCAAAAGTATAAGTAGGACTTCCTATTTGATCACACACAACATTTAAGCTTTCTTTTTCTTTACCTAATCTAAGCATTGTTTTAATAAAATTATTTCCATTAACACCAAATACCCATGAAATTCTGACTATAAAATACTTATCTAAAATCTCTTTTACTTTTAATTCACCTTCATATTTGGTTTTTCCATACACTGAAAGAGGTTTAATATTTCCCTCTACCTCAAATGGTTTATCACCTAGCCCATCAAATACATAATCTGTAGAAATGTAAATCATCTTAGCATCTACATTTTTACAAGCCTTTGCTATATTTTCTGTACCATATACATTTACTTTATTGCATATTTCTTCTTCATCTTCTGCTCTATCTACCGCTGTATACGCTGCACAATGTATAACACATTCAGGCTTTAAATTTGAAATATATTCATGGGTAGCATTGCTATCTGTTATATCTAAATCTTTTATATCAATTCCTAAACATTCTATATTTCTTCTTTTTAATTCTTTTACAACATCAAATCCTAATTGGCCATTTACTCCAGTAACTAAAATCACTTTTCTTATTCTCCTTTATAATATAACTTTTACCTCTGAATCTTTTATAATATCCCCTTTTTAGTTAACTTAATAATATATTTAAATATATTATTAGATATAAAAGGTAAAAAACATTCTATCAAAATAGAAATTTTATGAAAATCTTTATATCTTATCATAATTTTCAAACACTTAAGTGATGGTTTAAAAAAATAATTTTTTCTTGCTTCCAGCCAAATCAAGCTGTCATTTATGATTTCTTCTAATTCACTATTGAAAAATATTTCTTGCAAAGATTTATATCTGTAAATAAAAGCATCTATTCTTTTGTCATAATACGTTTTTTTATCATATATATCTTTTAAAATTCCAGTTTGATTAAAACTATGTTGTCTATATTTTACTAATGGTTTATTTATAAACTCTATTTTTCCATTTATAGCTGCTATAATAGCAATCCATTGATCATGAATTAATGTTTCTTCAAATGGTATAGCTTTTTTAGCTATATCCTTTCTAACCATCATTGCACATCCAGTCACAAAATTAGTCATCAATAAATCTTTTGCTAAATTATATCCTGATTTGTATACAATTCTTTTTCTTATATCTGTAATACTATTTGCTGTTTTATTTCCATTCTCATCAATTATTGAAAGATCACTACATACAAGTGTTACATCTTTTTCTAAAAATTTTTCTATCATTAAAGATATCTTATCATTTTCCCAAATATCATCTTGATCACAATATGCAAAAAATTCGCCGTCTGCCACTATAGTAAGTTCTTCAAATGCTTTATTCGAACCTTTATTTTGAATCCCTCTTATTATTTTATATGAAAACTTTGTAATATAATTTTTAATAATACTTTCATCTATAGGATAATCAGGGCAGTCATCATAAACTAACAATTCTACATTTTCATATGTTTGCTCATTCAACGAAATCAGCTGCTCTATAAACCAAGATTCCTTTGGTTTATAGACAGCTAATAATATAGATACTAATGGTTTATCTTTTGATATTAAAGAACTATCTATCTTCATACATTTTCTTGTAATAGTTTTGATATTCGCCACTGATTATATTTTCCCACCAAGTTTTATTATCTAAATACCACTTAATAGTCTTCTTAATACCCTCATCAAAAGTTGTAGTTGGCAGCCAGCCAAGTTCATTGTGGATTTTTGTAGGATCTATAGCATAACGCATATCATGGCCTTTACGATCTGTCACATACTTAATAAGCTCTTCTGATTTACCAAGTTCTCTTATTATAGTTTTAACAACTTCCAAATTTGTTTGCTCATTATGTCCACCAATATTATAGACTTCTCCAACTCTGCCTTTATGAATGATTAAATCAATTGCACTACAATGATCCTCTACATACAGCCAATCTCTTACATTTTCTCCTTTTCCATATACAGGCAATTCCTTATCATTTAATGCATTTGCTATCATAAGTGGAATTAATTTTTCTGGAAAGTGATATGGCCCATAATTATTAGAACATCTTGAAATAGTTACAGGCAAATTATAAGTTCTATAATATGCTCCAACTAAAAGATCTGCTGATGCCTTACTTGCTGAATATGGACTTGATGTATGAAGTGGAGTTTCTTCAGTAAAGAACAAATCAGGCCTATCCAAAGGTAAATCTCCATAAACTTCATCTGTAGATACTTGGTGATATCTCTTTATTCCATATTTTCTACAAGCATCCATAAGCACTTGTGTACCCATAACATTAGTCTTTAAAAATATTTCTGGATTCTCAATAGATCTATCCACATGACTTTCTGCTGCAAAGTTTACTATAATATCTGGATTTTCTTTTTCAAACATTTCATAAACCGCTTTTCTATCAGCTATATCTATTTTATAGAAACTAAAATTAGAATTATCTTTAACTGATGCTAATGTTTCCATATTTCCAGCATAAGTTAAAGCATCAACACAAATTATTTTATAATCATTATATTTCTTAAGCATATAGTGAACAAAATTACCACCAATAAATCCTGCTCCCCCTGTTACCACTATCTTCATCCTTTTTCCACACTCCCAATTAAATTTCATATTTGTATGTACACAAACGTACTTTATCACTCTACAAGTAAAAACTGTATATTTTCTATAACTTGCTATATTTTTAACATTTCAAATTGTTTCATTTTTTATAAACTGTACCTTTTAATCACTTATAAATCGTAAAGTTAATTATTAATTAAAAAACTGCAATCACTGTCTTTAAGTAATGGTGCTTTTTTATCTTTTTCTGAAAGAATTGGATTTTCTATTCCCCATTCAATACCTATTTCTGGGTCACAATAGCTAATACTTCTATCACTTTCATAATTGTAATAATTATCTGCTTTATATACAAATTCAACATCATCTGTTAATGTTAAAAATCCATGACCAAATCCCCTCGGTATAAAAAACTGTCTTTTATTTTCTGCTGAAAGTTCTATCGCTACCCATTCTTTATACGTAGGTGATTCTTTTCTTAAATCTACTGCTACATCAAGAACTGCACCTCTAACGCAGCGCACTAATTTAGCTTGTGCATACTCTCCATTTTGAAAATGAATTCCTCTAAGTATTCCTTTTTCCTTTGAATACGATTGATTATCTTGGACAAAATCACTAGTTATTTCTGGTGTTTTAATTCTAGAGTATGTTTCCATAAACCATCCTCTCTCATCACCAAAAACTTGAGGTTCAATTATATAAACACCTTCTAATTTAGTTTTAATTAACTTCATTAATATTATATCCCTTCTTTATGACTTTCTAAAATTATTAATATCTTATTTTATTATTTGCAACATTCTTTAAGTGCTCTCCATAAGGACTTTTTCCATACTTCTTTGCACTTTCTAACAAAGTCTTTTCATCTATCCATCCATTCTTGTAAGAAATTTCTTCTAAACATGCTATTTTTAGTCCTTGCCTAGTCTCAATAACTTTCACATATTCAGAAGCTTCTGTTAAGCTATCTACTGTTCCTGTATCAAGCCAACCATATCCACGTCCAAGGGTTATTACATCCAACTTGCCATTTTCAAGATAAATCCTATTTAAATCAGTAATTTCTAATTCTCCTCTTGGTGATGGTTTTAACCTTTTTGCATATTCGCACACTTTATTATCATAAAAATAAAGCCCCGTAACTGCATAATTGGATTTTGGTTTTTCTGGCTTTTCCTCCAAGGATATAGCCTTTCCATTTTCATCAAATTCTACTACACCAAATCGCTCCGGATCATCTACATAATAACCAAAAACTGTTGCACGCCCTTCATTCTCTACTGCCTTCTTCAGATGAGTTGTTAGTCCATTTCCATGGAATATGTTATCTCCAAGAATCATAGCACAGCTATCATTTCCTATAAATTCTTCTCCTAATATAAAAGCTTGAGCTAATCCATCTGGAGATGGCTGTTCCTTGTAAGATAAATTTATTCCATACCTTGAACCATCACCTAATAGCTTCTCAAAGTTAGGTAAGTCCTTTGGTGTTGAAATTATTAATATATCCCTAATTCCAGCTAACATTAAAGTTGATAGTGGATAATAAATCATTGGTTTATCGTAAACTGGTAATAGTTGCTTGGACGTTACCATCGTTAATGGGTAAAGTCTTGTTCCACTTCCCCCAGCTAATACTATACCTTTTGTCAAGATTATCACTTCTTTCCGAATATTTTACTTCTATAAAATGTATCCCTTGATAAAATAAATTGTAAAATATAATGCGTTTTTATGTTATAAATCTTACAAAAACTTATTTTTTTGAATCTCAAAGATACATTATCTGTACATTCTATTGTTGATTTTATCATATCGTAGAATATAAATAAACCAATTTTACAATATTTATATTCTATTTTCCCTTTAAAATCACAATTATGCCTATATCTATTATAATTACTAAATTCTACAAAATGCATTTAAACTCACAATCTACATTATCTAATGAGGATTTTTAATATACATGTACTCTATTGCAATTTAATATAGCTTTCCTCAAATAATAAACTATAATTCATATTAATTTTGATTATGTACTGTTTATTGCAAACTTTTATGTAAAATGATATTATACATCTAATGTTAATTAATGGCTTTGAATGTGCCTTAACAGTTTTTTTCCCTTCATTGGCAATGTGATACTCATTAAGGGATGAATTGTTCATTGTACATTGCTAATTTTATTATATAATATACTTATAAATATAGTACCTAAATTAATACTAATATATTTTGACTGTGTATTGCAAAGATAATTCTTCATTATTAAATGCAAGAAATTCTATAAGAATCTCAACTGTAATTATGCATTTCAGCATATAAGGTTCCCCGTATTTGTGAACTCAAATTCTGATATAGAAGGTGATATGAATGATTAAAGAAAACCAAAATTTATTAAATAGAATCAATGCTGTTTCAGATATCATAATTTTATTTATATCAATGACTTTAGCATATTTAATTCGTTTTTATATATTCTCTCCTAATACAGAGTATATAAAGCTAAGTACATATATTCAATTTTCAGTCATCATTATTCCTATAAATCTAATTATATTTAACTTTTTTAACTTATACCATTCTTTTAGGACAACCTCTTTCATTAGAGAATGTAGCCAAATAATTAAATCAAATACTATACTTACAGCTGTTCTATTATCTTTATTATTTACATTTAAATTAGAACATCTCTCAAGATGGGTTATTATAATTTTCTATTTTGTAAATATTTCATTAATTATGATTAAAAGGTTAATTTTAAGAAAAACTTTATCAAATATGAGAACAAAAGGATTAAACTTAAAGCATGTAATAATTGTTGGTGCCGGTGAAGTTGCAAATGAATATTTAGAAGTTCTTAGAAATAATAAGAATTTTGGATATAGTTACTCTGGATATGTAGCAGATAATTCAGATTTTGATGGTGAAAAACTCGGAAATTATGATGAATTATATGATGTTTTGAATAAATTTAAACCTGATGAGGTTGTTTGTGCTCTTGATATATCTGATGCAAAATATTTAGAAAAGATAGTTGGTGATTGTGAAAAAAGTGGAACAAAAATTTCTATAATTCCATTTTGTTATAAGTACATCCCAAGCCAGCCGTACATTGATCAGATTGGCAATATTCCTCTTATAAATATTAGAAGAATACCTTTAGATAACTTAGGAAATGCTTTTATAAAAAGAGCTATGGATATATTAGGCTCTCTTGTTTTAATAATATGTACAAGTTCTATTATGCTTTTTACTGCTCTAATTATTAAACTCACTTCAAAAGGTTCTGTTATTTTTAAACAAAAACGTGTTGGCTTAAATAAAAATTTATTTACTATGTATAAATTCAGATCCATGAAGGTGAATGCTTCTGAGGAAACTGGCTGGAGTACGAATAATGATTCTAGAAAAACTAAATTCGGTTCTTTTATTCGTAAATTTTCTATAGATGAATTACCACAATTCTTTAATGTACTAAAAGGTGATATGAGCTTAGTTGGACCTAGACCCGAACTTCCTCATTTTGTTGAAAGTTTTAAAGATGAAATCCCTCTTTATATGGTAAAACATCAAGTAAAACCCGGAATAACTGGACTAGCTCAAGTTAATGGTTATAGAGGGGATACCTCAATCAAAAAAAGAATTGAATTTGATGTATATTATATCGAAAATTGGAATGTAATAATGGATATAAGCATATTATTTAAAACTGTTTTTAAAGGATTGAAAAACAGTGAAACTCTTGTAGGTAATAATACAATGGATGTAAAATAAACTGAATTGTTTCATTCTTTTAAAATTTACAATTTAGGTTGAAAGCCACCAGCTTTCTTTTAATTAGCCCATGGCTTTTCATGCTTAATTGTGCATTGTCAATTGTAAATTGTCAATTATTACAAATTACAGTATCGAGGAGGAAAAACGTGAAACTATCTATTATTATTGTTAACTACAATACTTATGCTCTTACAAAACAAACCATAGATTCTATTATTGAAAAGAAACATGCTTTTCAATATGAAATTTTATTAGTTGATAATGCCTCTAGTGATGGTAGTATTGAAAGATTACAACTGGAATATAATACTGCTATCTCCGAAGGAATTTTGCAAGTACTTATAAATAAAGCGAATCTAGGTTTTGCAAAAGCTAATAATATAGGCATTCGAATTGCAAAGGGCGATTACATCTTACTATTAAACTCTGATACTGTAGTCAACGAAAACTGTTTGGAAGACTGTTTAACTCAAATAAAAAATGATAAAAACATTGGTGCATTAGGCTGCAAAGTAGTTTTATCAGATGGAGCTCTTGATCATGCCTGCAAGAGAGGCTTCCCAACCCCTAAAGCCTCTCTTTATTATTTATTAAAGCTATATAAAAAAGATTCATTAAAATACGGACAATATAATGCACTTCATCTACCTGAATATCAGACAGGTGAAGTTGATTGCCTTACAGGAGCATTTATGCTTATGCCTAAAAGTGTACTTAGCAACGTTGGATTACTTGACGAAGATTTCTTTATGTATGGTGAAGATATAGATTTATGCTATCGTATCAAGGAAGCTGGGTATAAAATACTTTATTATCCCAAAGCACAGATTACTCACTATAAAGGTGGTAGTTCTAAAAAGAAAAGAACTAAAGTTATTTATGATTTTCATGAGGCAATGTGGCTGTTTTATACGAAACATTACTATAAAAAATATAATTTCCTTGTAACATTACTTGTATATATTGGTATTTGGGTAAAATACTTATTGGAACTTCTAAAAAATATGCTGCTAAAATAATATATATTAATTTAATGGAAGACACAGGTGAAAATTAATAAGACAAATACAAAAAACTTAAATGAAATAAATATATTTTAACGCTTAAGGCACATAAAAATACTCCATGTGCCTTATTCTCTATTTTCTTTAATATATCAAAAGCACCTTGTGTTAATTTAATTACAATTGAAATAGCTTATGTTGAATGCTATAATAACATATATTTGCAGAGATAAATTATAAAAATATATATTAGGATGTGTGAAAATTGGAAAATATAAAAACTTTTTTTAAAAAACACGATATTAATTTCTTCTACCCTATTGCTTTTATACTAACAATAGTTCCATTAATCGTTCGTATGACTCCTCTTACACCTGATCAAGATACGCTTAATACATTTGGGCAAGCCGCAAGCTCTGACTTATTTTCTCAGAACAAAGCATTATTATTACTGATTTTTTCTATTATTTTAGTTTGTATTAGTGTAATATTCTTCAAGAAAATATTCTCCAAAAAAGATAAGGTAGTTAATTGCATTTTAATTGCAGGTGCTGTATTTTTTATCTTCACCTTACTTTCTTCAATATTTTCAAGTTACAAATATACAGCATTTCACGGCATATATGACAGAGCTGAAGGTTTTATTACTATCACTTGTTATTTAATTCTCTTTATTTATTGTCTTTATACTTTTAAGAGTACAAGGGATTACAAATATGTTACTACTCCAATTTTAATTTTAGTTTGTATTAATGCATTTTTAGGTCTTTTCCAATATGTTGGGCAAGATTTAATTCAGACTAATTTAGGCAAATTCATTGTTTTGCCTAGTAAGTATTATAATCCTAATGTTAAAATGAATTTACTTTATGCTGCCGGAAAGTTATATGGTACCTTATATCACTATGACTACGTTGGTAGCTTTGTTGCTATTGTTTTACCTATATTATTTTGTTTAACAATGTTTGAGTATGAAGATATCTTACATAAAATTACTTTAGGCTTTGGCTTCCTACTTTCTGTATGGTTATTATTTGGAAGTACTTCCCGTGCAGGTATTATTGGTGTTGTAGCTGCAGTTATCTTTGCCATAATAATATTTTGGCATTTTGTTAAACAAAAATGGAAAACTCTATTAATAATATTTGCTACCCTATTAGTTATAGCTATTGGCCTTAATTTTGCAACTAAAGGAAAAATTTTTGAAAGAGTTCCTGGTTTAATTAGTGATACTCTTACTATTTTTAAGAATACTAGTGATGTTGACTATAGAGATTCTTCTTTTCTTAAAGATGTGAAACTTACAGATAAGGATGCTGAAATTGTATTGCAAAATGATACTTTAAAAATCTCTTATGAAAATAATAATTTTGTATTCAGAAATTCTAAAGATGAGATTGTAAATTATACAAAAAACGGTAATGTCTTTACTACTGCTAATGAAAGCTTCAAAAATATTTCCTTTAATATTGGTAAGTTTGTTTCAACTTCAACCAAAAATGATGGACTTGTGTTAATGATTAACAATCAAGCAGCGTTTACGTTTCAGGTAAAAACTGACAACAGCATTCATTTAATTAACCTTAATAATAAAAGTGACATAAATATAACATATCATGATACTGTTGGGTTTTTGAAAGGAAAAGAAAAGCTTGGTTCTGCGAGAGGATATATATGGGGAAGAGCAATTCCTATGCTTAAAGATAACCTTATTCTAGGTTCAGGCCCTGATACCTTTGCTTTTAGATTTCCTCAAAATGATTTAATCGGAAAATTTTATGCATTTGATACGACTAATATGGTTGTAGATAAACCTCATGATTTATTTTTACAAATAGGATTAAATGAAGGTGTTATAGCACTATTAGCCTTCTTAACTATAATGGTTATTTATATTGTTGATAGTCTTAAATTATATGCTTTCAAAAAGGATTATAATAAAAATCAAGTATTAGGTGCCTCAACTTGTTTGGGTGTTATAGGATATTTATTTGCAGGATTCTTTAATGATTCGGTTGTTAGTGTTGCTCCTGTATTTTGGATAGTCTTAGGAGTTGGCGTAGCAATTAACTATATGAATAGAACTGAACTTAACACAAAACGTAAATAACACTTCAATTGTTTAATGCAATTAGTTATAGTATAATTAATTTACTTACTAAACTAATATGTGAGGTGAAATAAATAGATATAGAACTATTAGAAATTTTAAAGAGAATTGAAAGTAAAATTGATGACGGGCTAAATAGGCTTGAAACCAAAATTGATGAGCATACTCAAATTCTAACAGAGCATACACAAATTTTAAGAACATTAGAACATTCTGCTGAAGTAAATAAAGCAGAACATGATAAAATGTCCAATGATATAGCTAAAATCCAAGGGGATGTGGCAGGAATTAAAAAGGATTTATCTCAGGTTGAGCTTGTCACAGCAAATAATTGGGCTGATATAGCAAAATTAAAAGCAGTTAAATAATATAAATTAGGCTAGATTAGTATAAAATTTTCTCTATACTAATCTAGCTTTTTTTAGTTTAGGACAATCAAAAAAATGACAAACTAAATTTATGCTGTATATTTTGCCCATACCTGTCCATTATTTTTTGATTGTGACTATATTTCTATTTCATTAGTTAATTGCAACGCCTTATCTGCAGTGTTATAATATTACATATTTGTAGATATAGCTTAGGCATATTCAAAAAAAATAATAAATCAGAATGCTAGTCTATTATTTTCTTTCATGTGACTTACAAAAATAAATTTATATAGGATGTGTGAAGATTGGAAAACATAAAAAATTATTTTAAAGAAAAACCAACATCTTTCCCATTAAAGCTTTTAATAGGAAAACCTATTTTTTTTATTCCCATTTCAATTATTCTTACAATAGTGCCTTTAATTGTTCATGTTATGGGCATAGTATTAGATGACGATACTACAGCGCTTTATGGTAGTTCTTTGCAGACTGACCTTTTTTCCCAATGGAAAGCTATTTTTTTGTTATGCTTTTCAATTTTATTGCTTATAATCAGTATTATATTTTTTAAGAAAATATTTCAAAAAAAAGATAAAATTATTAATTTTATTTTAGTCGCAGTTATCATATTTTGGATATTAACTTTATTTTCTGCAGTATTTTCACAGCATAAATCTTATGCTTTTTGGGGAGCATTCGATAGGGCCGAAGGATTTATTACAATTACTTGCTACATGCTTTTACTTATATATTCAATTTATACTTTTAAGAATACTAATAATTATAAATACATAGTTACCCCTATTCTTATTTTAGTATTTATCCTTTCATTTTTAGGTGTATTTCAATATACAGGGCACGACTTGCTTAATAGCAAAATAGGCGCATTCATTGCTACTGGAGACTTTAACGATCAGGTCGCATTATCATATCAAAAAGGAAAATTATATGGAACTTTATATCATTATGATTATGTTGGAAGTTTTGTTGGTATAGTGTTGCCTTTGTTGGTTACTCTAACAGTATTTGAAAAAAAACTTGGTTACAAAATAATTTTAGGTATAGGCTCTTTACTTTCATTGTGGTTACTTTTTGGAAGCACATCCAGAGCCGGACTTGTAGGCGTTGCTTTTTCGTTTATTTTTGCTATTATTTTGTTTGGAAAATCCTTATTAAAAAGATGGAAGCCTATATCAATTGGATTGATTTCTATATTAATATTAATTGTTGGGCTTAATTTTGCAACTAAAGGAGTTATTTTTGAGAGAGTTCCTTCTTTATTATCAGATGCTCTTAGTATATTTAAAGATACAAGTAATTTGGATTATTCAAATTCGGCTCCAGTTAAAGATATAAAATATGTAGATGGGCATTCTGAAGTTGTTCTTTTAAATGAAACAATAAAAATATGTTATGAAAATAATGCATACATATTTAAAAATTCTAAGGATGAAATTATAAATTATTCTGAGAATAACAGAGTCTTTACAACTAATGATCCGAGTTTTAAAAATATTTCATTTAATTATACTAAAACATCAGGTAGAAAAGCAGGTTTTATTTATTTAGCCCTTGATGGTAAAAATATTTTTGGCTTTTCATTAGGTCATGATAATACTATTCATCTAATAAATCCTGATACTAATCAAGATATTGATGTAGCGCATCCTGAAATCACTAAGTTTTTAATTGGTAAAGAAAAGCTTGGATCTTCAAGAGGATATATTTGGTCACGTTCAATTCCTTTAATAAAAAATAATCTTATAATAGGCAGTGGACCTGATACTTTTATTTTTCAATTTCCTCAAAATGATTATATAGGTAAATATTATGCTTATGATACTCCTAATATGCTTGTAGATAAACCTCATGATCTTTATTTACAGATTGCACTAGATTATGGCTTAATTGCATTAATATCATTTTTATGTATAATGTTTATTTATATTTTTGATAGTATAAGATTATATGCTTTTAAAAATAATTATAATCATTCTCAAATTTTAGGTATAGCTAATGCTTTAGGAATTATAGGATACTTATTTGCTGGATTTTTTAATGATTCAATAATAAGTGTTGCACCTGTATTCTGGATAGTTTTAGGAGTTGGTATTGCAATTAACTTTATTAATAGAAAAGCAATTGACAATTAATGATGAAATTACTTCGTAATTTCTTAATTATGCTTGTTAGAAAAGCCTACAGCTTTTCTAACTTCATTCTGAATTATAAATATATATATAAGGAGCTGAGATTATGCCTAATATTAAACCTGTTTCAGATTTACGAAATTATAACGAAGTTCTTAAAAATTGTGTAAATGGAGAGCCAATTTTTTTAACTAAAAATGGTCATGGAAGATATGTTATTTTAGATATAGAGGACTACGAAAAACAACAAGCAACAATTAAATTGTTGTCTAAGTTAAATGAAGCAGAAGAAGCGATTAATACAGGTTCTGAATGGTTAACATTAGATGATATTAAAAATAACTTGGTGGTATAGATTTTGACATATAAGTTAAGAATTAACCCTATAGTGCAAGAAGATCTTAAAAGTATTAAAGAGTATATAGAAAAAGATAATACAATTTCAATACAGCGTGTTTTACATGGTTCGAGAGATTATATCTCACTATTTAATGAATATTTACCAAATTAGCAGGTAGTTGGACATTTGACTACCTGCTTTATATAGATATCTCAAACAAGAAATAGACTTATAGTTAAAACGCTAACCAAACTTTAGTAAATTGCTACAGTAGAAATAAGTAACATATTGTGTGAAGTGTTTCATTGAAATTTTGATGGTAATGATTCTTGACTAGAAGTTGTTCCAAACTGCTTGTTCAACATCTGTCGTTGAGGCAAGCAGTTTGGGTACAACTTCTAGTCGTAGAATCATCCATCAAAATTTCTAGAAACCGGAACACAATATGTTACTTATTTCGGTTAGCTATTGCATAAGTCTAGATTATAGTTTTGATATCTACATTAATTTATCCACGCACCATTTGATCCTATTTTATATCCACCAATAGTCGTATTAGCTGCCATTATTCCATTTGAATATAAGTAATACCAACTTCCATTTGTATCTTTAATCCATCCTGTAGCCATAGCACCGCTATTATCTAAGTAATACCAATTTCCATTGTATGTTATCCATCCTGTAGCCATAGTTCCATCATCTTTAAAATAATAACTTTTTCCGTAATTTCTGTCAAAATACAAAGTATTCTTCAAAGGATTTCCCATAGCATCGTTATACTGCCATTTTCCATTTACATTTATCCATTGATTAACTTTAACATCTGGAACAGTATTTTTTTGTCCACTATTTTGTTGTGATTCTGCTTGGCCTGTCCCTTGACCGCTTGTCCCTTGACTAGTACCTCTATATACTGTTAGTGTGTAAGTTCTTTCTTCAAAATCCTTATCGCCTCTATCATATGTATTACTATTGTTTATAACTATAGGTATTACATTTTTGCCTTCATTTAAGTTGATTCTTCTTACATATGGAGATTGAGCATTAGAACCATCAATCCTAACTATATCATCATATTCTGGCTTTGCTTTTAACAAGATATTTTCGCAGTCATCTTTTACATCTACAGCATAAGAAGTAACCTTAGGCTTAAAATTTAAAGGTACGTCACCATCTTGTATTACTATATCATCTAAATATATTGGATCTTGAGTATTATCAATTACTTCTGAGGTATTACTTTCAGAAGTACCTCCCCTATTTATATTTAATGTATATGTTTCTTGATTACCTTCATTATCTTCTAAATCTATTGGTATAGAATTATTGCCATTTGAAAGCTGTACCGTTCTTCGATAATCTTCGTCTTTCTCAACCCTAACTCCATCAATTTTTACTTCATAATTATCATCTTCCGGCTGAGCAGCTATTCTTATTTCATTAATAGATGAATTTACATTTACATTATAAGATGTTTTATTCTTTGAAAAAGATAAATCACCATCACTTAAAACAATATCATTTAAATATGGAGTATTTGTTGAATCACTTGAACTTGATGTATCAGCACTTCCTCTATTTACGACTAAATTATAAATTCTTAGCCCATAGTCATCAGTTACAAGCTTTATTCTTATCAAATTTCTTCCTTCATTCAATTTAATTGGTTTTTCCGCAACATTATTACTATCTAATGTAACTAGTTCATCATTAATTTTAATTTCATCGCTGCTATCCTTTGCTTGAGCCTTAACAACAATCGATTCAGTATTTTCGTCTATTTTCACAGTATAATCAGTTTGCTTCTCAGTAAAAGAAATACTTCCATCACTTATCTCTAAATCATCTAAATATGATGCTTCAATCGCTGCTGCATCAATAGTATCATCATCAGAAGATGCATACGCAAACTCGCTAAGATTAATAAATTTAAAGTATTTTGCAGGTGATGCTGCTGAAAAAGCTGTTAAAGATAACGACATGGCAACTATACGTTTTATTTTTTTATTCATCTCATTTTTCCCTCCAGTTCTATATATTATAATTTTACTTCAACTCTTAACAATTTACAATGTACAATTGACAATGTACAATTAAGAAAAAAATCCCAATGGGATTTTTAAATTTTAATATTCTTTTCAAACTCCAGAGGAGTTTGTTCCTAAATTATAAATTGTTCATTGTCAATTGAACAAAAAGAGACGAGGATATACCTCGTCCCATTTTAAATTGTTAACTGTACATCGTACATTATCAATTTTTTATATTATTGAACCCAAGCTCCGTTTGATCCTACAAAGTATCCATCTGGAGTTGTAGTGTTAGCTAACATAGCTCCTGATGCATTTAAGTAGTACCAAGCTCCACCGTCTTGTACCCAACCAGTAGCCATAGCTCCTGATGATTTTAAGAAGTACCAAGTTCCGTTATCATTGTACCAACCTGTAGCCATAGCTCCGTCAGCTTTTAAGAAGTACCAAACTCCACCAACGTTAACCCATTTACTAGCAACCTTAGCACCAGTTGCATCGTAGAAGTTCCAAGACCCATCTGTTAATTGATCCCAACCAGTTTTAACTGCTACTGCTGGTGCAGTTGTTGCTGCTGGAGCATCTGCTGCTGTTTGAGCAGTTCCTTCGTTAACAGTTGTGTAGATATTTCCGTTATCTTCCCAAGCAACTATGTTGTTAGCATCATAAACGCTTATAGCATCTAATGAAGAATCACAAGTATAAACTTGAGTCATAGAAGCATTCTTGTATTCGTAGATCTTTCCGTCTGCTATCATCCAAACATTTCCATTTGCATCGATATCATATGATTCTACACCTTTTACATTGCTGTTAGTGCTTAAATCTTCGCTACTATCTGAATCTTTTTCTACTAAATAAGCATCAAATTTAGTGTTTTTATCAACTCCTGATGCTGTAGTAGTGCTTGTAACACCTTTATATCCTGGGAATGTTAAGAACTTAACTTTATCTTTCTTGAAGTTTAAAGTAATCGCATCTACTTTACTATTAGCACCGCTACCTAAATCAACAGCAACTAAATTACCATTGTTTATTGTAAATAGTGATTTAGCTAATCCATTGCTACTTGCTCTTAATGTTACATCGCCTTGAGTTACGTCTGTTAAATCACTTACGCTAAAACCTGCATCTTTAATAGTATTTAAAATTGCATTGTATGCATCTCCTGCATTTCCACAATCAAATTCTTTATAATCAGAATTACCAACTTCATAAGAATCTACAGTTTTTGGAAGGTATGCTCCATCCTTTTGATCTCCTTGTGCTTTAGCGATCTTTTGGATATAAGTACGTACAGTTGTAACTCCTTTAGCAGTAGTAGCACCAGCAGCACCAGTACCAGTAGTAGTAGAAGTACCATTAATTGTAACTGCAGGTCCAGTAGTTCCGCCAGTTTTTTGAGCAAATGCATTCATATCAGTTATAGCCACTGTTGTTAATGCATAAATATAATCATTATCTTGAGTTAAAGCAACTGGTTGTTTAACTAATGTAGCTAATAATTGGCTATCACTATCAACATCACCATAGTTATTGCTGAAGTTGTCTATTTTAACTGTTTTACCTTCATATGTGCTGTAAGCATATATATTTGCTGTGTAAGAAGCATCTACATATTTACCAGAACCATCAGTAAATCCATATAAGCTACCATTAGTTACATAATTTGTTGCATCTGAAGTATTTCCTGCAACATTATATCCATACCAAGTATCACCGAATTTATTTCCTGGTATAGCAAATACTGAGCTATCAGCAGAAGCAGCTGTTTGATCATTTTCTAAGTTAGTTGTTGCGCTTACAGTAAAAGTGCTAGTTTTATATCTATCAGCTTTGTTTAACTTAGTTTGTAATTTTGTTGCTGCAGTATCTATATCATCTCCTGGAGTAGTAGAATCAGTTACATCTCCACTTGTTAAATCAACTAAATATTGACTTGATCCATCATTAGCAAATGCATATTTGTCTGCATATGTTGTATTAAGATCTGAAGATGAAAGATCATCTAATGATTTATCCTTGCTTCCATCATTGTAGTAGATAGCATCAGTGTCATTATCACTCTTGTATCCTTGATATGCATATTTACCATCTTTGTATGCTATTGCATTTTCGATAGTACCATCCTTAGTTCCTAATCTTGAACTAGTAGTATCTGCCATAGCTGGTACTACTGACATAACTGAAGCAGCAGCTACTAATAAAGCTGTAATTTTGTTTGCTCTTTTAAACATAATTTTCTTTCCTCCTAAATTTTAAAATTCAGATAAATTATAGCATTATTGTACAACCATGTAAAGGCATATAATGCTTTAAAGTGTATATTTTAGTATAAATATCATACTTAACAATTAACCTAATATGTAATTTATACCAAATTTACACTGATTATAATAATATACCACATTAAATAGTGCTTGTACATAAAATACTATATTTTCTCCTAAATCACTTTAATTCCTAGTAATTTCTAAGTTGTCATTACATAATACAAAAAGAATTTTTATTTTTGGTACCTTTTTGAATTTTTTTAGATATTTTAGAAATAAATTTTAATTATCTCTCTAATAACTATTGTTTCCTTTGCTGTCATTATATAATACAAAAACAAGTTTTATTTTTGGTACCTTTTTAAACTTTTTTTAAATATTTTAGAAACAAGCTTTAATTATCTCTCTAATACCTATTATTTACTTTGTTGTCATTGTATAATACAAAGAGTTAATTATTTTTAGGTACCTTTTTCTAATATTAGTTACAACTTCATAAAGAATAAAAGAACAAAAGTGGCTGCGCCACGCCCTATCTTAATCACATTTTTACAAGCCAACTTACTCTTAACCATTGATATAACTGGCTTTAAAAATCCAAGAATTTTATACTTTCCTAGACAATAAAAAAAGTGGCTGTGCCACTATTAAATTGACAATGTACAATTAACAATTGACAATTCAGGATGAAATTACTTCGTAATTTCTTCAAATGTTCTTATATGTGCTTCGCACTCTCTTAAATATGAACTGATCTTAGTTGCAGCATAGCTGCTTTTTTCTAAGGTGAATTGATTTTTGTTGCAGCATAGCTGCTTTTTTCTAAGGTGTATATTTTTTAGGAAAGCCCATAGGCTTTCCAACCTTCATTGTCAATTGCAAATTGTACTATTGTACCCAGGTCCCATCATTTCCAATTTCATATCCATTTATTTTTGTATTCTTAACCATAATCCCATTTGCTTGTAAATAATAGTACTTCCCATTTAAATCTTTAACCCAGCCAGTTTTCATTATTCCATTTGAGTCTAAATAATACCATTCATCATTTACATTTTGCCAACCAGTTTTCATTGCACCATCTTGCCCCATGTAATACCAATTATTATTAATATATAGCCAATTTATAGCCATTGATCCATCATCTTTTAAGTAATAAGTTTTACCATAATTCCTATCATAGAACCAACTATTTTTTAAAGGAGTTCCTGTTGAATCGTAATATTCCCAGCTTCCGTTTACTTGCACCCATTGATTAATCTTAGGAATACTGACATTTGAATTTATTTGTATTGTATTGGCTGCACTTGAAGAATTTCCATTGGCAGCATTTCCTCTAGTTATATTTAATGTATAAGTTCTGATTCTATAATCCGAATCCGTTATAACTATTTTTATTACATTTAATCCATACTGTAAATGTAGGTCTTTTTTATATTTATTATCTTCATCAGCTATAAATCCGCTTATTTTAACATCATATTTAGTATCTTCTGGCCTTGCTTTTATTTCCACATCCTCTTCATCATAAGGAACCACTATATTATATGAAGTAGTATCCCTATTAAAAGTAATTGGAACTTTACCTGAATCCAAAGTCAATTCAGATAAACCAACATCATCTCCGCCATCAGCTGGCGATTTGTTTATATATATTTTATAAGTTTCAGCACAATTGCTTATATCTTGGTCATCTACAGCTCTTTTAAACCCATCTTGGGTTGCATAGGTCCTGATATAAAGTGTAGTTTGTCCAGTTTGAATAGGTATATTTTCACCCACGTCATGTGGAGTAGCAAAATCTCTATCTGATTCAAAAACTTTAACTATATAGTCCCCTTCTGCCTCTGCAGATATCTTAACACCATCACTATTTCCATCAAGCGTGACATAGTAATTTTTATCGTCTGTTAAACTTTTTTCTTGACCTCCATAATTATTGCAAAGCTCAAGGCTTTGTCCATCTGTTGACTGAACATCTAAAGATTTTAATTCTCCCTTATCCGCAAGGGAATACGTTGCTGCTTCAGCATAAGCTTTTATTTGTAATGAAGGAAAATTTATTGGAGAAAATACTGTTAAACAACTTATAGACAGTAAACACGCAAGCATTATTTTTATTTTTTTACTCATAATTATATTCCTCCTTATATTGTTGCTAAATTGTGTATTTATTTAATCCATGCTCCATTGGAATCTAACTTATAGCCTCCTACTGTGGCATTCTTAGCCATAGCACCTGAATCATATAAGTAATACCATTTTCCATCGTAATCTTTAAACCATCCAGTTTTCATAGCTCCGCTTGAATCTAAATAGTACCAATCACCATTTGCATTTAGCCATCCAGTTTTCATTGCGCCATTTGTATCTAAGTAATACCATACACTATTAATTTGTTTCCAACCTGTTTCTTTATTTCCCTTCTCATCTATATAGTTCCATTGTCCATTATTCAATACCCATCCTTTAGCTGTAGCACTAGGGACAGTTACATTTGTTCCTTGTTGATTTGTTGTAGTATTAGTAGTATTATTTGAAGCTTGAGTTTGCGTATTGGCTGCTCCTTTATTTATATGTAGCGTGTATATTTTTTCATGGTCATCCGTATCTCGTATTCTTATACTCACATCATTATTTCCATCTTTTAAAGTTACTGTTTTTTTGTAATTATTATCATCGGTTACAGTTACTCCATCTATTTCTTCATCATAATCAGTATTTTCTGGTATTGCTTTTATACTAATATCGCTAGTATCAGCGGATACATTAACATTATAATCTGTTTTATCTTGTGAAAAATTTATATCTCCATCACTTAGTTTTATATCGTCTAAATAAATTTGAGTTTCATCTATGTGACCTCTCATTACCTCTATAGTATAAGTTTTTTTCTTAGAACCATTTTCTACATCTATAGTAATTGTATTTGAACCTTTGTCCAAATCTATTTCTCTCTTATACTCATCATCAGCTGTAACTGTTGTCCCATTAATTCTGACTTCTGTGGTATCCGCGAATTCCGATTGAGGTCTAGCTGTAACTGTCATTTTATCTTTTGACACATCATATTGAAGAGAATAATCAGTTTTGCTGGCCTTAAAATTTAAGGTTCCATAATCTACTGATAATGCATCTAACTCTGCTCCCTTAACATCTGCATAAGCCTTTGTAGTCATTAAATTTAAATATTTTGAGGGTTCCATTACTGAAAATGCACTAATAGTAAGGGCAATTGTTGTTATACGTTTAATTCTTTTATTCATTATTGTTCCTCCCGTTCATCATATGCCATTAATTATATATATTTTATCATACTTCTTATTTTTATTACTAATGGATTTTTAATCCATTGCAGTAAAACTTAGAACCTCATCACATTAAAGATCAAAGTGGCTCACTACATTTCAATTGATAATGGACAATTAACAACTGAAAACAATTGCATTTTTTTAAGAAAATACTTTATTGATTATTTGAGTTTTGTTTCCATTCTGCTAAAGCAGTAATCGAAGTAGCTTCCACAACTAATATTGAATCTAGTAAAGTAGTAATTAATGCCTTTTTCACCTTTCCCCCTAAATTCATTTATATCTTATATTGTATTTGTTATGAAATGCTTGTCAATAATTTTATACGCAGCCTTTGTAAATAAGTGTCAACAATTTTGTATGAAGTTCTAATAAATAAATTTTTATATAATTTTTAAGGCCAGAAGGTTCTTATAAATCCTTCTAGCCTTAGGCAAAATTAAAAAAGTGGCTGAGCCACATTTTTATTTACAATTGATAATTTATAATAAAATTACTTCGTAATTTTTTAAGAAAAGCCTATAGGTTTTTCATCATTCATTGCAAATTGTCAATTGTGTATTATAGTCTTATTTACCAATCCAAGCTCCGTCAGCACCAACTTTATATCCACTAATTGTTGTATTTGTAGCCATAGTGCCATCAGCATTTAAGAAATAGTATTTTCCTCCACTTATTATCCAACAATTTGCTGACATCATTCCATCTGCTCCTAAGTAATACCACTTTTGATAATTCCTATCAAAAAACCATTGGTTCTTTAATGTCTGACCTAATGAATCATTATATTGCCATCCTCCATTTACTTGTACCCATTGATTAGGCTTAGCAGTTGAAGCAGGTCCTGAAACGGTAGTTGCACTACTTGGTGATGACGTTGCAGTTGCCGTAGCGCTTGTACTAGTCGAGCCTGCAGTGGTATTTGTAGTTGAAGAACTGTCCGCTCTAGTTATCTTTAATGTATATACTCTATCATCATTACTATCATCTTGAATTTCTACTTTAAAGTCATTTTCGCCTTTATCTAAAGACACAGTCTTTTTATAATTATCAGAATCATCTACATCAGAACCATCAATTGTAACTGTATAGGAACTATCCTCTGGTACTGCCCTAATTGGTACTGAATCCACATCACTAGCAACATTGTAAGTGTATGTAGTTTTTGAATCAGATAATGAAAGACTTTCACCATCTACGCTAAGTTTACTTAAATAAATGGAATCATAACTGTCACTACTATCACTACTATCACTACTATCGCTTGCAGTACATTTTACCTTTACTACATATTCACTTACTACATCAGTATCATCATCATATGTTATACTTGAATCTGGTGTAGAACTATATACTCTTACTGTAAGAGTTGTTGTTCCTCCTGCTGATAAACTAATATCATTACCGATACTTTTTTCCTTGGTAGAACTAGAAGTCCCCTTAAATACCTTAACGAATTTTGAGCTAGGACCACTTATGCTAAAATGAACTGTGCTAGATGAAGTTTTTGCATAATAAGTATCTCCATCTGATACACTACTACTATCTACTTTATTGTCACTAGCATAATCATTATCGCTATAGAGGTTTATACTGTTACCGTTTGAATTTTCTAGTTTTAAACTATCTAACGTATCTGTATCATTGGTATCTGTTGAAGCATAAGCTTTTGTAATTAATAAATTAGTATTTGTTACTGGTGCTGCTGCTGAAATAGTCCCAACAGCTATTGCCATAGCAACTATTCTTTTTAAATTTTTATTCATACATTATTCCTCCAATTATAATTATCATCCTAATATCCTTTTAATATACTACATTTTATCACTTTAACCATAATTGTCCAGAGTTACTATCATTAATTTTAACTTAAATTTATATTTATAGTGATTCAGTCACAAAAGAAGAGGCTGCGCCATGTTTTAATTGACTATTGTACATTGTTCATTGATGTATGCTTAATTTTGTGCTATAGCTGTCGTATCTTTAATCATTTTTCCTGTTGAATCTAGGTAATACCACTTTCCATCCGAATCTTCTGTCCATCCAGTTTTCATTGCTCCATTGCTATCAAGATAATACCAATTTCCTGATGAATCTTCTAGCCATCCCATTTGCATCGCTCCGCTTTTGTTTAAGTAATACCAATTTTTATCTAAGCACACCCATCCTGTTTGCATTTCTCCGCCTGCATTAAAATAATACCAATTGTTATTATTATAAAGCCATCCTGTAGCCGCTGTTCCGTCTTCTTTTAGATAATAATTATTTCCAGTATTTACATCAAACCACCATTGATTTTTTAACGCTTCTCCAGTGCCATCTATATACTTCAATTTTCCATCAATTCTTTGCCATGCATTGAATTTTTTTGTATCATTTTGGATTGTAAGATTTCCATCACCACTTGAAACCAAACTTGTACTTGTTTGATTTGTAGAATCAGTTGAAGTCGATGCATTGCTTGTACTTGTTTGACTTGTAGAAGTAGTTGACGCTGATGTATTTCCTCTATATACATTTAATGTATAAGTTTCCTCATCATCATTGCTCTTAACGTCTATTGTTACTGTATTATTACCCTTATTTAAGCTTATTGTTTTCTCAAAATTATCACTTTCTTCTACAGATTGACCATTAATTTCAACTACATCATCACTATCTTCCGGAGCTGCTCTAACAAGGATTTCTCCAACATTGTCATTAACATTTATATTGTAAGAATATTGGTTTTTTGAGAAATTAATATCTCCATTACTTAAATAAATGCTTTGTAAATATGCATACTCTTTATCAAGTTCTGTATCAGAAGTTACAGCTGGTTTCTCTACATGAATTATATAAGTATGCTCGCAATTAGTTACATCTCCATCTCCATATGCTTCTTTATATGCATCTTCACTTTTATAAGTTCTTAAATAAATGTCTTCATATGTTGAATCAATATTAACATAATTTCCAACATCTTCACCTTTTGCAGTTTTATCTGCTGATGTAAATTGTTTTACTACATATCCACTTCCTTGTACCTGAGCTGATATTTGAAGTCCATCAGAACCATCAAGTTCTGCATAATAATCTTTTTGTCCTGTTAAAGTCGATATTTCATTTCCTGAATAACTATCCCTAAGTTCTATTACACTACCAGTACTTCTAGTTAAATTTAAAGAACTTAATTCTCCGTTACTTGCCTCACTATAAGATGCGGCATGAGCTACAACATCTCCAAATATAAAATTATTTACTGGTAATGCTCCTGAAATTGTTCCGACTACAAGAGTTACTGCAATTATATGTTTAATCTTTTTATGCATAATCTTCCTCCTAATATATTATTAAAATTATATAATGTCTTTATCTTCATAGATTTATAAAATCTTGGTATGGAATTTATATACACATTATGGACAAGCATATTCTATTTAGCTGCAAAATCACAATTCAAACTAAATACGAATATATATTACTATAATACTATATACTTCTAAATATTTTATTATATAATTATTAACTTTATATAAACTTTTGGATTAGGAATATGAAATAAAATAACAAGTCTATATGCCAATGTCATTTAGTTAACAAAATGATATTGATATCGTCCAAAAGAGCAATGGATAAAAATACACCTTGCTCTTTTTTTTGCAATAAACACTTGACAAACATATAGAAAAATGCGGCGAAGCCCCTTAAATATTTAAAAATTTAAGGGGGTATCACTAATGATTGAGTACTCAAAAATAATAAAATACAAGCTAACATCTATTATTAAAGAAATGAGAGAATCACCTGAGCTTTTCGTTAAAAATCCTGGCAAGGATTTTACTCGAAACCGTAAATTGACATTTGAATATGTTATAAATTTATTATTATCCATGGGCGGCAATAGCATTTATAAGGAATTACTTGAGTATTTTAAATATGATGTTAAGACAGCTACATCATCTGCATTTGTTCAGCAGAGGGGTAAAATATTACCGTCGGCATTAGAATATTTATTTAAGGCATTTATTAATTCTTTTGATAATTATAAAACATTTAATGGATATAGATTGCTGGCAGCAGATGGCTCAAAACTTAATATATTTCATAATCCAGAAGACGCTGATACTTATACTAAATATCAAGATAATGCAAAGGGATTTAACTTGATACATCTAAATGTATTATTTGACTTATGTAATAAAGTATATACTGATGCATGTATTCAACCAATTCGAAACGCAAATGAAAATAGTGCTCTTACTGATATGGTTGATAGAGCTACTATATCTGGGAATGTAATTGTTATTGCTGACCGTGGCTACGAAAGTTATAACACCTTTGCTAATATACAGGAAGAAGGTTGGAAATATGTAATAAGAATACGAGATAGAGATAGTACAGGTATGGCCTCTAGTTTTAAATTACCTTCTTGCGAAGTGTTCGATAAGAAAATTGATTTGAAACTTACAAGAAGACAGACAAATGAAATAAAAGCCAATCCAGAAATATATAAATTTATGCCTAAAAGATCTAATTTTGATTATTTAGAATTTAAAAGCCCTAATTTCTATCCGATTTCATTTAGAGTTGTGAGATTTAAAATTTCAGATAATACTTATGAAACTATAATAACAAATTTAGATGCTAACGAATTTTCAATAGATAAGATAAAAGAACTTTATCATATGAGATGGGGAATAGAAACTTCTTTTAGAGAACTTAAGTATACTATAGGATTGATAAATTTTCATTCTAAAAAGGTGGAACACATTGTCCAAGAAGTATTTGCTAAGCTTACTATGTATAATTTTTGTGAAATAATTACCCTGAACGTAGTTATTACATATAAACAAAGAAAGCATGAGTACCAAGTCAACTTTACAGTTGCTATTCACATTTGCAGATACTTTTTTAGGTACTTGGACTATGCAAATCCACCAGATGTTGAAGCGTTAATTCAACAGAATATATTACCTATAAGAAAAGGCCGAAATAATCAAAGAAAACTTCGGACCAAATCTTCGGTAAGCTTCATTTATAGAGTAGCATAAATCTTCTCATATTTCAAAAAAAGCTGATTTAAATCGGCTTATTTGTTGTGCCATAAAATATTATTTTATTTGCATTTATAACAAAAATAAAAGCCACCTAAGAATATTTTCAATATCTTTAGGTGACTTAGACAATGATAGTTCCTTAACTAAATGACATTGGTCTATATGCTAGTCTATTTTCTTTCATTTGCTCAAAAGATTTTAAATTTTTAAAACGCCATCACTAGTAAATTCATATACTTTTCCATCAATTGTTTTATTTCCTGTTACCATTGTTCCATCAGTGTCTAAATAATATTTTGAGTTAGAATCAATTACCCAGCCTTTTTTCATTTGTCCATTTTGATCTAAGTAATACCACTTACCATTATCATTAAGCCATCCAGTTTTCATTGAACCATCAGCATTTAAATAATACCATTTTTCAATTTGTGTAGTATTATTAGAAGTTGTTGTATCTGCTGAAGTATTAGTATTAGTACCGCTTTGAGCTGTAGTTTGTTCTTTATACCAGCCTGTCTTCATGTCTCCATTTGTTGAATCAAGCATGTACCATTTCCCATTTGTATATTGCCATCCTGATAATCTAATACCATTTGCATCTACCAAGTACCACTTATTATTAGTTTTATCAAGTGTCCATGAATTCTTTACGATATTTCCATTTTCATCATAATACTGCCACCCTGCTGAAGTTTGCACCCATTTAGATTTTGGATTTGTTGTAGCGTTAGTATTTGAATTTGTATCTGTATTTGTGTTTTGGGTATCTTGAGCTTGGCCTCTATTTACAGTTAAAGTATAGGTTCTCTTTTTATCATTTAATTCATCTTTAATTACTACATTAATAGTATTTTTACCCTTAGATAAAGATACTTCATTTTCATAATTATCATCAGAATTTACTTCTGTTCCATTAATTGCAACTACATAATTATCATCTTCCGGAGTTGCGTCTATCGTCAATTTACTTACAGCATCATCGACATCTACATTATAGTCATTGGTATCTTTTGAAAAATCAATACTTCCATCACTTATTTTAAGTTCATCCAAATATATATCATCTTGTGTATTCGAAGCATCTCCTCTTGTTATATTTAATGTGTAAGTTCTTTGTTCATCTTTATCATCTGTAACTTTTATTTTTATTTGATTGGCGCCTTCATCTAAAGATACAGTTTTTTTATAATTATCACTTGAATATACTACATCACCATTTATTCTTACTCTATCACTTTCATCTTCTGGCTTAGCTGTGATTTTTATTTCACTAACTGATGAATCAACGTTAATATCATAACTTGTTGTTTGCTTTAAGAAACTTATGTCTCCTTTGCTAAGGTCAATACTATCTAAATATATAGGATCTTGCGTATTATCTTCATTATCACTTGCCTGAGTCTTTCTTACGTTTATTGTATATTCTTCTTCACAATCTGTAACATTATTTTCTTGATTCTTAGCTTTTCTATAATCTGCTAAGGATGCATAAGTTCTTACATAAATAGTTGTGTCACCTTTACCAAGTAAAATTGTATCTCCAGGCTTATATTCTGTTGCATCATCTTTATCAGATGTAAAAATTCTTACTACTTCATCTTCGCCTTGTGCATCTGCGTCTATTGTAATTCCATCACTATCATCTGTAAGTTTCGCATAGTATTCTTTATCATCACTTAACTTAACTGTACTACCATTATATCCATCACGTAGATCAAGATCATCTCCGTTTGTTGATTTTATATTTAATGTTTTTAACTCATCTGAACTTGGAGAGTATGACGCTGCATACACAGGTTTATCTATAATACCAAAAGATGTGTTTAATGTTATAGCTGAAATTGTTGAAAAAGCGTTAATCATAAGAGTAAGTGCAATTATACGTTTGATATTTTTATTCATAAAAATCCCCCTAGTACCAATATAATATAATTTTACCACTACTATTATGCAAAATCTAATGATTTCATGAATTAATACGACTATTTTTTCAAATAATAAGATGTAACTAAATTTTATTTATTTTAGTTGTTTCCCACCTTTTAATATTTAAATAATATTAAAACCTTTAAATTATTATGTTAGGAGTGATTACTATGGGTAAGGACTTAACTGATATCCACTCATCAAAACCAGAAGCTTCTGAACTTGAAAAAATAAAGAATATGTACCTCCCAGACTCAAAAGCTGATCATAAACCAAGTGAGGAAAGTATTGAAAGTGCAAACGGCTTAGAACCTGCTAAACCTGTCAAACCAAAGTCACTAATATAAGGCACAATCAAAAAAATAACTAAATTAAGCTAGGAGTGATTATTATGAGTAAGGAAAAAGAAGTACCTTGTACCTCTGATGTAAGGGACAATGATAAAAATGCTTTCACTAATCCATACTTACCAAAAATGAGAACTAATTATGAGCCAAGTCAAAATGATGTAGAAAGTGCAACTGGCGTAGATTTCCCTATAAATATGCCAAACCCTGCAACAGATTCTATCGTTGTAAATAATATATCTAATCAAGAATTTGATTACACACAGGATATGCTTTCACCTGAAAATTATTCCGTAGATGATAAATAGTTTAAAATTTATTGAATAAATTTTATGATTTGGGTCAGAATATTATTTGTACCCCATAATACTCAAGCACTAAAGTTTATCATTTTAATTTGGTGCTTATTCCAAAGATGAGCTCCCATAATTCAACTCTTATGGGAGCTTCGTTTATGCAGTTCATATCCCTAATGATGATTTATGTATAAAAAACAGAAAGAACAAAGTAAGAAAAATACTTTGTTCTTTCTCCATATATACATATGATAGTCAACCCATGAACTAGTTTATACTTTGAGACATACATTACACTAGAAAGAACCGTTCGTCTTTATCAAAGTGTTTCATTAGGAATCTATATGATGATATGTATAAATATTTATATACTTACTAAACTTTGAGTGTATATGTTCACCAGAAATTAAATACATTTGTGTGAAACAGGCATTTTAAAATTTCGCTGCCAAAAGCAATTAGAGGGAGGTTGTTCCGCTTTTGCTTGTCCAATCAAATGATTGTAGCAAGCTAAAGTGGGTTCAGCCTCCCTCTTAGTGCTTTCAGCGGAATTTTCATAGTCCTGCGGAACACAAATGTATTTGATTTCGGTAGATTACTTCATAAATTTAGTTTTGAAGTATCCAATTTTCTTGAGTTGCAGTTATCGAAACTCCGTCGTTTGCACTTGTTTCATATATACTAACCCCATTTGCAATTAAATTATCGGAAGCAGAATTTTCTTTAACACTTTCCTTAGCTCTGCTTATTACCCCTACTGTTGGCTTTAAATATGCAATAAAATCTGATGTTGATGATGTATCCCTGCCATGATGTGGCACCTTTAATACGTCAACCTTTCTTCCATTTAACAAATCGCTTGTCCAAAAATCTTTTTCTGCATCCCACTCTATATCAGCAGTAAATAAAGCGTGCAAATCTCCATAATTTAAATATACAATAGCTGAGTTATCATTAAGTCCCCAGTAATATCCAGCAATTTTTTCAGATCCTATTGGACCAAAATCCTTATCAGCTTGTACAAATTGCAAAATCTTATCTTTATCTATAAATTCACCTTTTTTTGTATTAGTAAATTCTATATTATTGTCTTTCATAGCTTTCACAGCATCTTGATAAACTAAATAATCTGTTTTCATAATTTCAACAGTGTTAGTATTTTCTGCTGTCTCTTGTATGTTTGAATACCAATCTTTCATTTTTGCAATATCTGGTGTATAGATTTTCTTAACTTTAAAGTTATCCAAAATGGCAGGTAATCCACCTATATGGTCAGAATGTCCATGAGTAATTATTATATAGTCAATTACTCCTTTACCATCTTCTTTTTTTAAATCTTGTTGTTTCAAGAAATCAACTACCTTTGCTGAAGTTTCAGGAGAACCAGTGTCAATTAATGCAGTTTCTCCACTAGGAAGTTTAATAAATTCACAATCTCCATCACCAACACTTAAATATTTTATGAATAAATGGGCCTCCATTTGTGTAGGTCCTATGTACCTACCACTAGAATCAAATTTTTCTTCTTCATTATTTATAATAGCATCACCAATTGCAATGCTGCTATCTGCCTTTATGTAATACTTATTGCTTTTAGTTGTTACCCATTCATTAGCTACCATTACTCCATCATTAGTTGAATAATAAAACTTTCCTTTATTATAATAAAATCCAGTTTGGAGAATTCCATCTTGTCCAAAAAAATACCACTTATTATCTATGTATTTCTTACCAGTTGTCATTGTACCTTCGTCACTTAAGTAATATTTACTGCTTTTGTCTTCAATCCAGCCTGTCTGCATCATTCCGTTTTTATCCATATAGTACCAATTGTAGTTGATTAATTTCCAACCTGTTTGCATTATTCCAGCTTCATCAAAGTAATACCATAAGTTATCAATTTTTTGCCATCCAACTGTTGCAGCATGATCTTTATCTAAATAATATTTATTATCATTGATTGCCTTTGGATTTTCATCCTTTTCCTTAAACCATCCTGTTTTTTGTATTATTCCATCTTTAGTAAAATAATATAACTTTCCATCCACATTTCTCCATTCTGGCAAAGTTTCTGTTTCTTGATTTGTAACTGTTGATGAATCTTTATTTTGATTTCCATTAACATCACTTTGACTTAGTCCTGCAGTATTTTGAGCAGAAATATCTGAATTTGAAGTTTGTGTATTTACTTTGCTTTGATTGGTGTTTTCATTATCAGTTTTTGCACTAGTAGTAATGTTGTTATTAGTTGTATTTTCCTTAGTACTTGTAGTTGTATTAGTTTGATCTAGTTTGTCCTCAGCTCTTGCCATAATCCCATTAAATGAAATATTTAAAAATAAAATCATTAAAAATATAGCTAATGTCTTGTTTATATTTTTTTTCATTTTCCTGTTGCCTCCTTAATACTCATAAAGAACATTATAACTCCAAATGTAAATTGTTTCAAATTAGGGCGCAAAAAAAATAATAGACACACCTTAGAAAAGAGCAGCTATGCACATATGAAAAGTGCAGCTATGCTGCAATACAGAACTTTTCTGCATATCGGAACTTATATTGGCATATTGGTCTATTATTTTTTGATTGTGCCTGATTAAATATCTAAGAATCCTTTCCCTCTAACTTCTGATACATCAATTATGGTTATAAATGCGCTTGGATCTATAGAATGAACTACACTCTTGAGCTCAACCATTTGGTGCGAGCTTACAGCGCAATAAAGCATTTTCTTTTTATGATGAGTATATTCACCTTCCGCAAACAGCGATGTAATTCCGCGATTTAAATCTTTTATTACGTAATCAATAATTTCTTTTTCTTTAGTCGTTAAAATAAGCAGTAACTTTCTACTGTTAAAACCTTTTAACATTCTATCAAGAACTACACTTTGAATAAATAGAGAAATAATTGTATATAGTGCCTGTGGAACTCCAAATATCATTGCTCCAATTATAACTATTATTAAATTAAGAGAAAATCCTAAAGTCCCTATATTGAAATTTGAATACTTTTTTCTTATTAACATAGTTACAATATCAGTTCCACCAGTAGATCCATGTCTTAAAAATACTATTCCGTATCCAATCCCGCATAAAACTCCACCATAAATGCAAAAAATAAGTGGATCACTATCCATATTAAGTATATGAGACATTGATTTTGTTATAATCAGTGAACTTGAAAGACAAAGCATTCCTATTGTTGTATATAAGGTAAATGCTCTATCAAGCTTTTTATAACTTAATGCAATCAATGGTATATTAATTATTAAGACAACTATACCTGCTGGAACCTTTAATGTGTATTCTAAAATAAGCGCTATTCCTGTAGCACCTCCACTTAAAAGCTTAGCATGTATTAAAAATAAATTTACCCCTAACGATGCTATCATACATCCTACAAAAATTAAAAAAACATCAACCAAATTTCTTTTGTACTTGTAATACTCACTCATTTGCATACCTCTATTAAACAGTTATTTTAAGCACATGAAAGAAAATAATAAACAAGCGTACTGGTTTTTACTTTTTTGCTTGTGCCTTAGGTTCATAACATTATAATTATAATTTAGGTTGTGAAAATTTCAATATAATTATTAATATATAACCCACTTTATTTTTGACAAATATAATTTTATATTCAATTAGCTGTATTTTCAACCTAACTGGTTTACATATCATATAAGTTAATTAAAAAAATTATATATTTCAATTAACAAATAACTATTAACACTGCATAATTAGCAATTGTTGTTGAGATTTTTGCTGAATTTATTAAATTTATATAGAGAAAAAGTTAATTTGAAGTATATCAATATTACTCCAAATTAACTTAATCACATTTACTAATGATGTTTGCGTAGAATGCTTTCAACTACAACCATGTACCATTTTATTATTTTCTTGATATCTTATAATAAATGCGTACCTAAAACTATTAATCCTACTATCCAACAATAGTAAGCAAAAGGCTTCATAGCATTTACTTCTTTCTTTTTAAACCATCTCATTAATATTAAGACACTTATAAACGCAAATATCCCTGCTATTAATCCTCCAACAAATGATGTTTGAAGCAGTGCTATATTGCCTGGTTTTATTAGTTTGGGAACTTCTAATACTCCTGCACCTGCAATTATAGGTGTAGCAAGAAGCATAGAGAACCTTGCCGATTCTTCATGTTTCAATCCCATCCAAAAACCAGCAGTCATGCTAGAACCTGATCTTGAAAAGCCTGGTATAAGGGCCAACGATTGAAATAAGCCAACTATAGCCGCTTGGCCATAGGATAAATCTTCAATATCTTTTGTTCCTTTAGATTTAATCTTTTCACCAAAATATAATAATAAACCGTTAAAAATCAAGAATGTTGCTGCCACAGTAACGCTGCTAAATACATCAGTCAATCTCTTTTCAAATATCGCGCCTAATAATGCAGCAGGAAGAGTACCTACAAAAATAAGAAAAAGTAATTTCTTAGAGTCCTTACTGTTAAATATTGATTTAATGATATCAATCCAATCTTTTCTAAAGAAGATTAAAAGTGCTACCGTTGTACCTAAATGCATCATTACTACAAATGGAAGAAAATTTTCCTTCAAGAAACTAGGATCAAGTTTCCAATCAAAAACATATGGTGTCAAAACAGAGTGCGCTACACTGCTGATTGGAAATAATTCCGTAATCCCCTGAACTATCGCAAGAATAATGGTTTGGATAATATTCATATTTAATTTACCTCCGATTAATATTCTCTTGTCATACTTTTGTATTTATTATCACACAAATTTTATTTTAAATTAGTCATCATCATATTACAAGCGTTTAATTGTTAATTATATTTGTTTACAAAAGAACTATATTTTATGTAATGTGGAACAAACATAAACTGTGATAAATTAAAAAATATTTATTAGGCTTAAATGCTAAATTCATATTAAAACAAAGAAATTAGATATATCTACATTAAATAAGCATTTGAAAATAAGCTACTAAAAACATATGATAATAAGATTTTAAATAAAATGCATTATAAAATAATTATAATTGAATATTATTATTAACTATAAAGATAACAAGGAGGGTATTAAATGAAAGTTAATGTAAACAACGGATACAAACTAGCTGATCTAAAAAAATAGACTTAATTATAGGTAACGAAACTAAAGCTTAGATTTATGCGATAACTCATTGAAAGGACAGGTACTCTGTTGTTTCGGTTACTGAGAATAAGTTGAGGATTTCTAACATCAGAAATTGCACCATTTCTGCATGCTCCCGAGACAAGCTCGTGACAAGCAATAAATGGAACAACTTCTGATGAAGAAATACCTGCAACTTATTCTCTGATGTAACACTGCACAAAAGAGTACTTGTCCTTTCTGATATGGCATATATTTCAATGTGTAAATCTAATCTATAATTTGGATATCTATGCAAAACTAATCTTTCAATTCTACTATGAAGAATTCAATTGTTGCCCCATTATGTTCGTTATTATATGCTGAAATTTCTCCTTGATAATTTTGAACGATTTTTTTAGCTATATATAATCCTAGGCCAAAATGGTTTTTATATGATTCACTTTGATAAAATGCTGAGAATAACTTTTGCGTATCCTTTTCTTTAAATCCGGCTCCTGTATCAATGCATTTAAAGTAGATTCTACCTTTGATGTTTTTATCAGATACAATAAGTTTTATACTTCCACTGTTTGTGAATCTAAAACTATTATACAGTATGTTATCTAATACACGATTTAGCATTGATTCATCTAGAATATAATATTCCTTACTTAAATTTATATCAAAGTTAAATACTATATTTTTCTTATTTGCTAAGGATAATAGCTCTCTCTTTTTTTCCATAAGTAATTTATTTAAATCTACTTTTTGTATTCTAAATAAAAAGTTTAAATTATCTACTTTATATATCAACGATAAGTTATCTGTAAGTTTGACCATTTTATCGCAATTTCTTTTAATTGTTTCTATATAATCATCAATAGAAAAATCCTCTTCATCTTTTAATTCACTAATAAGTTCAAGCTCTCCATTTATTACTGTTATTGGAGTTCTTATATCATGTGCAATTGAAGATGTAATCATCTTTCTTTCATTTTCTAACTTAGATAATCCTTCAATTGTTTCCTTTAATGCATTTATCATTTTATTAAATGAATCTTGTATAGTTTTAAATTCTCTTCCTTGAAGCCCATCTATTTCAAACAAATAGTTCCCTTCTGATATTTCTCCTGCTGCATTAAGTAATATTTGAATATTTTTTGATATGGATCTATATAATTTTTTAGTAAACAGAAATAAATATATAATAAAAAAAATTATAGGTGATGCAATTAAGGTAATATATATAGCCACAATATCTGGTCTTTCATGGACATTGTTAACTATGTATCCAAAGGGAGCTCTTAAGACATATATATTTTTTATATAATTGTCTTGTACTAATGGTATACATCTATAAACATAATTATCTTTAGCTGTATTAATTTCTAAAGATTTTAATAAATCTATATTTTTATTCGCAATGTTCATATCTCCAAATACATGATTTCCATTAATATCTACAATTTCCCCTTGAATTTTATCTGAATATGAATTTAAATCTATTAAATGTCCCTGTAATACTGAATCTACATTTCTTATAACTTCCCCTTCTATTTTATCTAAATATTTCTCATAGTAATCTGTTGTTTTCGTATAATCAGTGGATGAGAATAAAAATATAACCAGAATTGCATATGCAATTATTGTTGATATAAAAGTATAAGAAAATATTTTTATAACAAGCAAATAAAAATCACTTTTTATGGTTTTGTTACTTAGCATCTGTAACCTCCCACTTATAACCAAATCCATAAACTGTCGTTATATATGAAGTATTAGAATCAACTTCTTTAATTTTTCTTCTTATATTCTTTATGCTTTCCGTAACAGTTTCTAAATAACTTTCTGAATCAATTCCCCATACTTTATTAAATATCTGTTCTTTAGAAAACATTATATTTTTATTTAGCATAAAAAATTCAATTATCTCATATTCTTTCTTTCTGAGCTTCAGTTTCGTTCCAGAGCAAAAGACTTCCTTTGTTAAAATATCAATAATCATGTTTTTTGAACTTAAAATATAATTTTTATTTTGAGAGATTCTTTCCTCACGTCTTAAATGACACTCAATTCTTGCCATTAATTCCTTTAATCCAAATGGCTTTGTAATATAATCATCTCCACCAACTGAAAGTGCACTAACCTTATCTTCCTCTAAGCTTTTTGCACTTAAAAATATTATGGGATAATTAATTTTATCCCGGATTATGCTGCAAATCTCTATACCATCTATATTACTCATCATTATATCAAGTATAATTAAATCAAATTTATTCTGAAGGATAACTTTTAAGGCTTCAACACCATCTTCATATGTTTCAACATAATAATCATGAGCCTCAAGATATTTTTTTATCATCTTGCAAATGTCTTCATTATCATCTACTACTAATATTCTTTTTTGTTCCATAATACTTCACCTTATTTTTATTTAGACATCTCCAAAAAAGCCAGAAATGCCATTATAATATAGTTTAGTTAAATTTTTAAATTATTCATTGCGTCAGTATCTCATCTATATATTCCATATTATTTAAATATTTTCCTGCAACATTAACATTCCTATCATTACATAATTCTATTATATATCCAACAATTATCTCAAGACCTTGTTTCATTCCATCGCTGTTAGGAAACATCATGCAGTAATTTCCTTTCCACACTCTCCTTCATTAATTTTCTTTAGTTGCAATATATAAGTGATTCTTTCTGATATATTACAATATACTTATCTAAATTGGGGGATAGTGTTATTATACATTTATTTCTTGCAGGCAAAAACATTAATCATAGCTTTTCTTGCCTTCCCATCTTTCAAACCAGATTACTCCTAAAATTGTTACTAAAACAAAGAATATACTGATGCTTAAAATACCTTTCTGAAGCTGAGAATTAAAATATTCAATGGAATTTGTGTTTGCCGGAATGTAGGCTCCATTTATAAATGTCCCTGGAAGTGTCCCAAATCTAGCTGGATATGTCCACGGTATAACTCTCCAGATTTTATCTCCAACTGGTGTTGCGCCTAAGATAGCGGCAATTAAAACACCCATTGCTCCAATTCCAATAGATGCACCCATACCAAACATAAAGCTTATTAGTAAATCTAAGGAACAAAGAACTATCGATGCAAAACTTATAAATAAAGCTCCTTGCATAAATAATTTGTACTCTATACTCTCCACATTAAGTATAAATCTCAAGCCTCCAATAATAATAACTGTTGAAACCAAAATATCCATAGTTATAATTAAAATCAATATAATTAATTTACTAAGATATATTCTCATTCTTGATGTAGGTATACTTAATAATCCATTAAAAGCCCCTGCATTTTCTTCCTGTTCACATATAAGTGCTGATATTAAAGCTATTCCAATAGGAAGGATAATAGCCATTGTATTAAAAAATGTATCATAATTTTGAATCTGAAGTCTATTATGCTTATTATACATTACCATACATATTGAATAAGCAATTGGCGTTATATATGCAATTACCCTTATAGATGTACGTTTTGTCTTCATCCAATCTGCATATAGCATTCTAATCACTCCCATTATTAATGCACCTCTCGCTTATTAAACCAAATTGAAGTAAGAAGTGATACTACTGCAAAAAATGCTAAGGATATAACAATCCCTTTTACTATTGAATCTGCAGATAATAACGGACTCCCTTCTGGAAGTATTGTACCATTTGGATGAACTCCAATAATAGGACACATTAATCTCAACCCAAAACTCCAAGGAATCAATATCCAAAAGGATTCTGTAGAAGCTATAATTCCTGCAATAATACCAATTATACTAGTTACTATGGAAACAGCAGTTCCAAATAATGATGATATAAATAAATGTACCGGGATTAATACTAATGATACAATCCAACATACGATAGCTGCTTCAAATATACTTATAATAGAAATACTAGTATCTCTGATTAAAATATTTGATAATATTACTACTATGAATAACTCTATTGCTGAGATAAATGTATAAGAAGCAATGACGCTTATCTTACTAAACCAAACTGCAGTTTTACTAATGTTATATAAATATGAACTCTTATAATTACCTGCCTTTTTTTCTCTCATATGAGCCAAGGAACATAATAAAGCTGTTCCAAGAGGCATAAAAATTAATGGCCACCAATTAAAAACCATGCTTATAAAATATTTTGATCCATCAGTAATGAAAAACATTATGCAAATTGCATACATTGCAAAAAATAATGGTGCTAAAATTATAAGTTTTCTTGAAAATGTTCTTTTGCATTTTAAATTCTCAGCCTGAATTATATTAACCATTGTATGCCTCCTCCTGCGAATTACATCCTTTTATAACTTCCATAAATAATTTTTCTAAATCCTGATCTTTTTTAATTTCATCTTGATATCCTAACTTTCCATCGCTAATAATTCCAATATAATCTGCGACTTGCTCTACTTCAGATAAGATATGGCTCGATAAAATCACTGTTATTCCACTTTTAGGGAAACTTTTTATTAAGTCACGTAATTCTTGAATTCCTATGGGGTCTAATCCATTTGTAGGTTCATCTAAAATTAATAATTTAGGATGATTTAAAAGCGCAATTGCAATCCCTAACCTTTGCTTCATTCCCAGTGAAAATTGCGATGCTCTTTTTTTGTTAGTGTTTTTTAAATCTACGATTTCTAAAACCTCATCTATACGAGATTTAGGCAAATTCAATAATTTATTATAAACTTCAAGGTTTTCTTTGGCTGTAAGATTTCCATATAGAGCCGGAGTTTCAATAAGTGCTCCGATATCCTCAAGATTTTTTCTACTCCACTTTTCTCCATTAAAGATTATTTGGCCTGATGTTGGGTGCAAAAGACCCGTTATTAATTTCAGAGCAGTTGATTTTCCTGCTCCATTTGGCCCAAGCAACCCATATATAACATTTTGTTTTACTTTTAACGAAATGTTATTTACTGCTATTTGTTTTCCAAAACGCTTAGTTAATTTATCTGTTTCTATAATATATTTTTCCATAAAATAAACTCCTTGCTTCATAATTTCAGTTTATTTTAACAAGGAACTATAATATATTTATAATGTTGTAAATTATTTTTTAGTTTTAAAAGCATTGTACGCATTAACTAATCCTGAACCATAATATTCTTTTGATTTATTACCATCTAATTTTTCAGATGTTTTATAAATTAATTTAGCAACTTCTCTTGGCTTAAGATGACTATCTTTACACAAAATGAGCCCTGCTACTGCTGAAACCTTTGGCGCTGCTATTGATGTTCCTTCCACAAACCAATAGTCTCCAACTGATGTGCTTAAACACATATCAAAAATAGAACCAGTTTCAGATGAATCCCCTCCTGGTGCTGTTACTCTATAAAATTCTTACCATGATTTATTTAAACTCTTATTTAAATTTTTATTATCTTTAAATTTTATTATTTTTTCTTCTGGCGATTTAATGTTATGGTTTGGATCTAATGAACTTACTGTACTATAAGTTTGAATTTCTGGTATTAAATCTGCTTTACATTGAACCTCCAATCCTCCAACCTCTGAGAATGTGTTTACTACTTTCCCTCCAGATTCACTTATAAAATCTTTGACATGAGCATCAATATTATCATCATTAAATAATACGACTAAATCAATATTATCATCTGAATCCTTTGTTGCAGCTTGTACATTAATTCCTGCAAACATAGTGCTGGCAAATAAAACTGAAATTAATATAGAATACAATTTTTTTAAATTAATTTGTGTATCCAAACAAAGAAATTAGAGTATCTGCATGAAATTTTCATAGCCTTATTCAATGCAGATATTCTAATTTCAGTTGCATGCATAATTTATACTTAGAAATATACCTTAACCAGAAATAAGTGACATATTGTGTGGAGTGTTTCATTGGAATTTTGATGGTAATGATTCTTGACTAGAAGTTGTTCCACAATGCTTGTTCAATGCTTGTCATTGAAGCAAGCATTGTGGGTACAACTTCTAGTCGTAGAATCATCCATCAAAATTCCTGGAAACCGTAACACAATATGCCACTTATTTCGGTGACTTATATGCATAAGTCTAAATTTTAAATTTGTTTACTTCTATTTCTAAAAGTTCTGCTTTTTCTTTTAATTTTTCTGATTCCTGAGAAACTTCTGTAATTGCTTCTGTCTGTGTTTGGATTGATGCCGTAACTTCTTCTGAGCATGCAGCTGTTTCTTCTGATATAGCGGCAATATTGTTTATGGAATTAACTACCTGAACATTATTTCCATTCATTATCTTCACAAAATCCTCCATATAATCTATTGCATTAGTTATGGTATCCGTAGCTTCTGTAATTTTATTAAAAGCTTCATTAACATGATTTACTGATGTGAATTGTTCTTCTGAAACTTCTCTTACTTCTTTCATAGCATTTACACCATTTGATATATCTTGTTTTATATTAAAAATTATTTGAGCTATATCTTTAGTTGATCGTGATGAATCTTGAGATAATTTTTGAATTTCTTCTGCTACTACTGCAAAGCCTTTTCCAGTCTCTCCTGCTCTTGCTGCTTCTATTGAAGCATTTAAAGCAAGTAATTGAGTTTGCTCTGAAATTTCATTTAATGCTTTTAGTATATTTTCAATATTTTTAGATTTATTATTCAAGTTTTCTATATTTTCTTGAGTTCTTTCTATAATAGTAACTGTAGCTTGTGTTTTTGCTTTTAAGTCATCAACCTTTTGAATTCCATTAACTATTGCTTTTGATGAATTAATTGATTCTTGAACCATTAATTTAGTTTTTTCTGATAGTTCATTAAACTCTTCTTCCATCTTTTCTCCAAGTCTTGCACTTTCTTCAGCTGCATTTGCTTGATTACCTGCCCCATCAGCTATTTCTTGTGCTGTAATACTTATTTCTCTTGCTACATTGGCAGTTTGCAAAGACTTATCTGTTAATGTAGTTGAACTTTCCTTTATATCATAGGTTAAATCCTTTGTCTTATTTAACAAATTTGATATTTTACTTATCATTTCATTAAAGCTTGACCCTAAAATCTTAATTTCATTTTTAGCATTAGTGGTACATTTAACTGTAAAGTCTCCCGTAGATGCTCTAGCTAATAAGCTTGAAATTTCTGTTATAGGCTTTGAAATTTTTCTTGCTACATATATGATTATTATAACTGCTATAATTAAAATTATTAATCCTGCAATTATTGAAATTTCTGTTATATGGTTTATTATTGCCTTTGCACTACTTTCCTTTTGAACTGTTATAACTGACCAATTAAGCGAGTTGCCAGCAAGTTTAATATTTTTATATGAAGCATAATAGTTTTGTCCATTCTCTTTATATTTAATACTTCCACTATTGCCTGCCATTAACTGTGCTATAATTTCTTTTAGTCCATCTGATATTTCTATAGGCTCTTCTTTAGGATTTCCTTCTTGAACTCCCATTGTTTTAGTTCCATTTTTATAATTATAAAGCTGCTGAATTACTTCGTCATTTGGGTGTGCGACAACAACACCTTCACTATCTATTATGAATGAATATCTTCCCCCATCTTCATCTGAATTTTCTTTTACTAACTCTTCTATTTTTTCTAATTTAATATCTGAACCCATTACTCCCACAAACTTATTGTCTTCAAGCAACGGAATAAATACTGAGGTTATTGGATTTTTAGATGAAATTGAATAATAGGATTTAGATACAAATGGTGTTAGTGACGTTTTAGCTTGCGTAAACCACCATCTATCTGATCTATCAGCTAACTGACCTTGTGATCTTCCTGTTTGCATTCCACTTTCATCCTGTATGTATAATAATTCAAAATATGAATTTCTTTCTTGAGTTTCTTTAAGTACCTTTTCTTTTACATCTTTATTTCCATATCTCACCTCTGAATTGTATGCTAAATCTTCTGTAATTTTATATGTAGTATCCATAAACGCCGAGACATTTTTAGAAATAAGATTTGATACCATCTCATTTTTGCTGTTTATTTCATTATCATAGTATTTCGATAAGATCATATTTACACATAAGATAATGCCTACAGTTAAAACAGCAGCTATTGATAACATTGTAATTAATAATTCGCCTTTTATGCTTCTAATTTTAAGCTTACTTTTGTTACCCTTAAATAAAGCCTTGGTTTCATCATTTTTTTTGCTTTCTTGTTTAGATTTCATTCTGTGATTTAGCTTTCCAAGTTTCATTTTATTTCCCCCTATTCTATAAAAAAATTAGCTTTAACCGAAAAGTTAAAGCTAAAATACTGCAAAGCTCTGCTTAGTTTCAAATACTTAGCATCTTTGCCTTACTATATTTAGATAATTGTAAATTTAAATATATATCTTATTCATAAAAATCTGGTGCCTTTTTTATTGTTTTAAAGAAATCCTCATCATGAGCAAAGAATACTTTACCATCATACTTCTTCTCTAAAGCTTTTACTTTATTAATTGATTTAAAGAAAGAAAGGCTATCGTAAAGTAATCCTGAAGCTTTAGCAGGTGGTCCATAAATTTCCGAATTATATACACAATCCTGTGGAAAAATTAATGTACCTTCACTTTCCAAATGAACTACTATTCCAAGCAATCCTGGTGTATGACCTGGTAAATTTATAATTTCCACACCTTTTGCAAATTCAAAATCTTCCTCAACCAAATGATATTGCTTTACTAAAACGTCTAAATCTGCCTTTATATATCCACCATGAGTTAATGGATTTTCATTTAACCTCACTTGAGTTTGAGCCTGCATAAAATCTGCTTTTGATACATAAACATCTGCATGCTTAAACATATTTAAATTTCCCGCATGATCCAAATGCATATGAGAAATAATTACTTTTTTTATTTCCTCGGGCTTTGTCCCACATAAAGCTAACTGATTTTCTAATCTTTGCTCCTTTGTTTGATATAAAGGATAAATCTCTTGCAAGTTTTTAGGCCAATAACCATTCATAGCTTCTGGATTACTTCCTAAATCATATAAAATCTTTCCATCTGGATGGTCTATTAAAATAGCCATTACAGGCAGTTTAATCCATTCATTTTTTACATGTGGCTGGCTATAAGTACCTATAGTAGCTCCACCTACCACATTATTTTTATCCGTTTCCAAATATCCAGTATCTAAAACATATACTTTCATATGTACCCTCCCCAAACTATAAATATCCAATGTGTAATCTAAAGTTATGTGGTAGCTTACTCAAATCTAGACTTAACAGCAATCAACCGAGATTAGATACATGTTTATTTCGCAAGACTATGAAAACTGCGCTGAAAGCACTAAGCAGAAGGTTGCACCCACTTATGCTTGCTCCAAATATACATTTAGACAAGCATAAGTGGAACAACCTTCAGCTAAGTGCTTTTGACAGCTCATTTTCAAATGCTTGCTGCACAAACATGTATCTAATTTCTTTGTTTGTATATGCTTTTAAGTATAATTTAAAATTAGAATATTTCCTCCAATAATAACTCTAGTATAAAACTCAGATATTTATATAACCACCTAGTAAATTACTATGTGTACATTGCAATATACACTTGATAATTATTCTATATATTTCTACAATTATATCACTTCCAAATTATATTTGTATATGTCCTTTGGTAACTAATATTTTGTGCAATGATGATATAAAAAAGTATAATAGACCAAATATGCAAGCATACTGGTCTATTATTTTTTTGATTGTATCTTAATTAAAGTACACGAGAACTTCTAGTTTACCCATATTTCTTGGGATTATCTTATCTTTTATTATTTCTCCATTTATAAGCACTTGGATTTCATTTTCACTACTGATTTGCTTATTTAATTCATCCGTTCCATTTCTTCTAGAAATTTTTATAGTGTAATCTTCTTTTTCATTTGTAATTTTCATCTCGTATTCTTTCCAATCCTTTGGTACACATGGATTTATAGTATATCCTTTATCCTTAACTTTCTTAAGTCCTAAAATATTTTCACTTCCAACCCTGTACATCCATCCTGATGCTCCTGTATACCAGCTCCAGCCGCCTCTGCCTGCATGAGGTTCTTTAATATAAACATCTGCTGACATTACATATGGTTCTACTTTATAAGTCTTGCATTCTAATTCTGTCTTTGCATGATTTATTGGGTTTATCATGTTATAATATTTCATTGCTTTATCTCCTAGGCCAAGTTTAGTTAAGGCTAAGATTACCCATACAGCTGCATGAGTATATTGTCCTCCATTTTCTCTTACACCCGGCACATATCCTTTTATATAACCTGGCTCTAACTTTGAATTACTAAATGGTGGTGCAAGAAGCAATATCATTGCTTTATCTTTTTTAACAAGGTTTCTATCAACTGCTTCCATGGCTTCAATTGCTCTCGTCTTTCCATCTACCTTGGGCTCAAACCTACATTCATCTTCAAAGGCTCCAGAAATTATTGACCAGCTTTGAGCTAAAGAGTCAATTTGACATTCTGGATTTTCTCTTGATCCTAGTGGTGTGCCGTCATCAAAGTATGCTCTTCGATACCATCCACCATCCCATGCATTTTTCTCTAAATTTTCTCTTATAAATTCTTTTCGCTCTTGATAATGTTCTTTTGTTTCCTTATCGTTTTGTTTTTCTGCAATTTCGATAAAACTATTTAAAATTGAATATAGGAACCATCCAAGCCATACGCTTTCTCCTTTACCTTCATTTCCAACAGTACTCATTCCATCGTTCCAATCTCCACTTCCCATTAAAGGAATATTATGAATACCAAATTTCAAAGATTTCTCTATAGCCTTTAAGCAGTGTTCATATATAGTCCCTTCTTGCGAAGATTGATTTACTATTGTATATCTTTCGTCTTCACCTTCTCTTAATGGCTCATCTTCAAGATAAGGAGCTTTTGCATTTAAAATATCATAGTCGCCCGTAGAATTTATATATTCTGATGTTACATAAGGCAGCCATAATAAATCATCGCTAAATCTTGTTCTTATACCAGAATTAACTACTGGATGCCACCAATGCTGCACATCTCCCTCTATATATTGCCTTGAAGCACTTCTTAATATTTGTGCCTTTGGTATTTCAGGCTCAACTACACCAAGGGACATAGAATCTTGAAGCTGATCTCTAAATCCATAAGCTCCACCACTTTGATAAAATGCACTTCTACTTAAATATCTACAGCTTAAGGTTTGATATAATAACCATCCATTTAAAAGATAATCCAAAGATTTATCTGGTGTCTTAACTTGTATATTTCCTAGGAAATGTCCCCAATATTGTTTTACTTTATCTAATTCCATCTGCACATTATTGAAATTACTATATTTATAGATAACTTCTTCTATTTTCTCCCTGTTTTCCTGTCCAAACAAAATTATTAATTCCTTTTTTTCACCCTTTTGTAGTTTTATGTTACATACTGCTGCTAAGCAAGGATCATAAATTCCACCTGAGTTATTGCTTAAATTACCATGATTTAAGGCTTCTGGTTTAGACATTTCACCGTGAATTCCTACAAACTCCTTATTATCTCCAGTAAAGCTTAAGTTTTCTCCGCCTAAAATTGTTAAATAAGCATTTAACTTACCAAAATATTCACTATAAGGATTGTGTGCCCCTATAAATTTATTATTATATACGCTATTTGAATCATTATTAGTATTTTCATTACTAACCGATTCTTTATTTGTACCGCATCCACCACCTACATATGTAGAAATATATCTTGCGCTATCATATTCATAAACACCCAATACAAGTTTTGCATAATAATATAATGAAATATCTCTATCTTTATCACTTAAATTTTCTAAAGTAACTCTCTGTATTTTAATCTTTTCATTTTTAGGTGCAAATACTTCAAGAGTTCCTTTCATATCACAAGCAATATGTTTAAACTCAGAATATCCAAAGCTATGTTTTATTAAGTACTCTCCTGCATCTCTTACTGGCTTTGGTGTTATTGAGAAATAATCCTTTGTAGCATTATCTTTTATATAAAGCCCTTCCCCTAAAGGATCTCTAATATAATCATTGCTCCAAGGAGTTATTTTATTTTCTCTTGAATTACCGCACCAAGTATAACCTGCACCTACCTCAGATATATGAAATCCAAAATCATCATTAGAAATAACATTAATCCAAGGTGCTGGAGTATTTCTATAATTAGATAATTTAATTATGTAGCTATTATCTCCTTTACTAAAGCCACCATAACCATTAAAGAAATCTAAATCATTCATATTAAATTCTTCTGCAAATTCAGTCATGTAATTATTTTTATAGTTTATATTGCTATTTTCAGAATTTACTTTTCTCTCGTTAGGTTTATAAATTTCTTTTATATTATCTTTATAATTTGTATTAGAGTTCTTTAAGAAACTTTCTAAATTACTATTTGTTTCGTTAAAATCATATTGTTCTTCTGGATCTTTCATGTTTTTAACTAAATCATAATTATCTATTACTTCTTCATCATTATCATATACTTCATAATCAATGTCTTTCCCAGAAATATTTTCACTTTCATATTTATCTTTAAATCTAGAATTATTTCTTAATGCTATACGTGAATCTAAGCCTTCTTTCTCTAAATTCATGTATGTGTTTAAGTTTTTCTCATTGCACGCATATGAAGTTAAGCTATTACTGTTATCTACATATAACCTTGAAATTCCAATTAATAAATCTTTAATTTCTGTATTCATGGTTGCTTTATTATGAATAAATATTCCACCAGGCTTATTTAAAGAATTATTTTCATTGACGGCCCGTATAGCTTCCATTATATTTTTTTGAAGTGGCGCATCATAAGATATTTCTTCATCATTATATATAACTAAATCCAGTTTAACTCCTTTAAGCTTTAAGTAATGATGAAATTTTACCATATTAAACACTAGGTGCATATCTTCTTCATTTGCGATAGCTAACATTGCAATTGGTAAATCTCCAGAAATTCCATAAGACCATAAATCTTTTTGATGCTTTGAAATACCTTTGATATATTCCTCTCTATTCCTTCTATTATCACTTAAAAAGAATATATTGCTGGCAGCACTTTGAAATACATTTGCCATAGGACTTCTTATTCCTAAATTCTTTAGTTCAAGCTGTGTACCTGTACTATAACCTTCAAATACCTTATCAAGCTTACTAAAATTATTATATTCTTTGCATATTCCTGTAACTTCTTCCTTAGAATCGCATATTCCTGTAATATAATAAATTTCCTTTTTTGAATTTGGTTCTAGTCTAATCTTAACTCTTATACTCATAATGGGATCCAAAACAGTTCCCACTGTATTATCTAAGGCTTTGTCATTATCCATAGCTTGTGGATTCTTTAAATCTCTATTTCTTCCTATAAAATTTATCCTTGAAGTCTCATAACTAATACTTCCTTCTAATTCACCATTAACAACTGCTTTATGAAATATGTATGGAATCTTTCCATCTTTAACTCTCGGTCTTCTGCTTCCAATAAGTATATCTTCATTTTTATCATATTCCGTTTGAATAAACAAATTAGAGAAGGTTGGATGAACTGCATCAGCACTAAAACCAGCTAATGTTATTTCCATATAACTTGTTATTTCAATGCTTCTACCTTTATCCCCTAAATTCTTCAAAACTAATTTTCTAACTTCAAAATTTTCTTCTGAAGAAACAACTACTTCTGTTACAGTTTCAATATTTCCATCTTTTCTGCTAAACTTAGCTTTATCTAAATTAAATTCAACTAAATATTTATCCCCAGGATCTTTGCAAGGCTCAAAAGTTGAACTCCAATAATCATTAGAGTTTAGATTCTTTATAAAAAAGAACATTCCGCTATCATCACTAGTAGAACTTCCCTTCCATCTATAAAGCATAGTGTCATTTTTCTTGGAATATCCACTTCCGCTAACTGTAATCATTGAAGAGTATTCACCATTGCATAATAACAACAGTTGTGGACTATCTTGATTTATTTTTTCAAATATTCTTGGAATTAAAACTTCTCCTTTAAAATACTTACTCTTTATAAAGAAATCTTCATTTCTCTCAAAGGTTACATTTTGAGGAATCCTTTCTTTTAATAAAAGTTCTGTTGCCTTAACTTCTGGCAGACTATGAAATCTATTAATTAAGATGTTATTCATCAATACATTATCCAAAGCCATAAGAGACATTCCTAAATGGTGAACCATATAAGTGGCGACTTTGTTAATCTTATGTGAATTATTTAAAACTTCAACATCGCTATCACTAATGTTATCCACATCCATAGGTGCATTCACCTCATAGTTATCCACATTATACACATCATCCACATCATCTTGTGAATTATAATTAGCAGTTTTATCCCTTGTATTATCCACTCTTTTTTCATAGTTATCCACATTATCACCGGTTTTATCCACATTTTGTGGATAAGTTTTTCCCATTAGTGAAAGAGCATACTTACCTTTATTAAAATTTGCACTTCTGATATGATCAAAGGTAACTATAAATTTATCTCTACTAGCTTTAGTATAATCCACAGCTTCAATGAATCCATATCGCCCTAAAGCTCCCAATTCTTCAAATGCTTTAAGATTTTTAATTCCAGGTTTTTTAGCAAAAGGTAATGCCATTATAGTTGAATAAGGAGATACTACTAGATCATTTTCAAGACCTCTCTTTAAACCAAGTCCTGGTACTCCAAATGCCTTATATTGATAATTCTGTGAAGCATCGAATTCATAAAATGCAGATTCTGATATTCCCCAAAGAGTTTTCTTTTGTTTTGCAAAACTCATTTGAGCTTTTATGACAGCTTTATAAGTTTGACTAAGCAAAGTTCTATGATAATTTTTCATTATTAATGATGGCATAAAATATTCAAACATTGTTCCACTCCAAGACACGAGGGAATGAGTTCGAAATGCATTGGTCATAGCCCTGCCTAATTTAAACCAATGAGCTGATGGCACATCATTTTTAGCTATAGCAACAAAGGACGCTATTCTCGATTCAGATGCTAATAAATCATAATAAGAATTTCCTAAAGAGTTCTCTTCAACATTATATCCAATGGAGAATAGCTCCCTAGTCTTATCATAAAGAAAATTAAAATCCATTTCCTTTGAAATATTATCAATATCATTTATTATATTATCTATCTTATCTAGATAATTTTTTAAGGTTTCAATTTTCTGCCCTAATATACACTTAAAGTTATCCCCATTTTTCTTTTTATATTCTTCGCATCTGTGGATTAATTGTGTTAAATTAGGAACACCTTCAAAAAATTCTTTACTATATAACTTTTCTATTCCTCCAAAAATTGAGTTATAATAATCTATCTTTTTTCTTACTTCACTAATAAGCTTATTAATCCAATAATCCACTTCTGCATTTTCAGTTTTTAATATATCTTTATTATTTTTTTCTGTCAAAGTATTTTCTAAATTAATATTGCTGTCATCTAATTCTTCTAGTTTTTCGATAGCCTTTAATCCTTCTAGTTTAAATAGAACTTCATTTAAAACAATATCATATTCTCCAACATCAATATGTGATGAAAATTTAAGTTTGAGTTCTAAATCTTCATCTTCTATTATCTTATAAATATCGTTAAGAGATACTACTTCTTTTGTTCTTATTACTTTATTGTTTTTAAGTTCTTTCATAGCTTGTTTTAATACCCATAGGTTCCCTAAAAGATTTCCACTATCAACAGTTGATACATACCTTGGCCATAGGGGTTCTTTTGTTCTTGTATCATACCAGTTTAAATAATGGCCATTTACTTTCTTTAAGGTTTTCATGCTATTTAATATTACTTCTACTCTATCAACAAATTCTGCCATAGTTATATATCCCAAATCATATGCAGCAATGCTAGAAGTGAGTCCCATTCCTATATTCGTTGGAGATGTCCTATGTGCAACTCCTTTAAAGGGTTTTTCTTGATAATTATCCGGAGCTAAATAATTATTTTCTTCATTAACAAAATCTTCATAATAAGCGTATATCCTTCTTGATATTTTTCTTAAATAAGTTTTTTCTTCATTCTTTAAAATATCTTTGCTGTACTCTGGAAGCTTTAAACTTATACAGTAAGCTAAATATGGACTAGATATCCATAGACCAGCTACTACTAAATTATACGCAATAACTCCCAATGAGCTAAAAAATGAAAAATAGAGAACTAATAATCCCATTATTGGAGCAATCCACATTCTTTTTAAGTAAACAATAAAACTGTTACTTGAACTTTTCTCAACAAATTCTGCTGATTGCCATTCTAAAAGATTTCTTTTAGAAATTAAAACTCTAAATAATGTTATTATTATAGCATCCAGCATTAAAAAAGCTTGATAAGGAATGAAACTTACAATGAGCATTATCTGTTCAAAGTTCTTAAAAGTTCCCATCAATTTACTTTTAGGTGTTACGACAAAATCAGTTACTGTGAATACTAATGAAATCATTGAAGCTAAAAAAACCAAAAATGCAATTTGATTTCTTCCAGATAAAATAGTTAAAGATAAAATAAGAGTCAATAATAGATTTGGCGCTAGTAAACTTCGTCTTAGATTATCAAAAATCTTCCACTTATATAATAAGCTTATTTTATTGGTAAATAACCACCCTATTAACTGCCAATCCCCTCTAACCCATCTATGAAGCCTTTTTGAACTGGCATCATAAGAACTTGGATATCCATCTATAAATTCGACATCACTTATTAATGCACATCTTGCAATACCCCCTTCGAGAAGGTCATGGCTTAATATAGTATCATCTTTAATAGAAGTTTTTAGCACTTTATAGAATTCATCTATGCTTATTATGCCTTTTCCTGTGAACGAGCCCTCTCCAAATAAATCTTGATATGTATCAGAATAGGCTACTGAATATCCATCAACACCCTCTTCTCCTCCAAAAATTCTAGAAAAATAAGTTTGATTTTTTGCTTCTAAACTTATACTTATTTTAGGCTGCATTATTCCATATCCCCTAACAACCCTGTTATCCTTCACTTGTGGAATATTAAGTACATGGCTCATGGCTCCTATTAGTTTAAATGCACTTTCCCTTGGCATAAAAGTATCTTCATCTAATGTAATTAAATATTTAACATCTTTTAATGCTTTGATATGAGAACTAAAAACATTAAAAGTATGATTATTATCATTTCTAATGAGAGCTATAAACTCCATTAACTTTCCTCGTTTTCGTTCCCTTCCCATATATACATTTTGTTTTTTATTATAAATTCTCTTTCTGCTTAAAAAGAAAAATTTATCTTCATTATTATCTCCACTTTCAAAACTATTAAGGTAGTTTTTATTACTAACAGTATGTGTAAGGTTTTCATTACTAACAGTATGTGCATATTTTTCATTTAATGTTCTAGCGCATTCAACTCCGCATTGAATTATTTCCGAATCATTTTTTGCTGTTTCATGTTCACAATCATAAAAATCACTAAGTAATGCAAAATATATATTTTTATCCCTATTTCCCAAATATGCTACTTCTAATTTTGCCATAAGTTCTTTAACTTTTTCTTTTGAATTCACAATTGCAGGAATTACAACTACAGTTTTACTTTCATTTGGAATTCCTTTACTAATATTTAATTTTGGCACTAATTTAATATCTACAACTTTATTTACAGTATAATTAGTAAGACCCATTATAATTTCATTAATAGGAATTAATATGATTAGGAATGAAATTATATATTCAGTTTTGGTATATGTTACTCCTAGCAAGCTGCTTATAAATAATATAAGAAAGCTTAATATTAATGTTCCAAAGACATTAAATGCTACATAATTTTGTTCTGAAATCATTGATTGTTTATTATTCTTATATCCATTTAATTGATTTACACCATCATCAATTAAATAATACCCTATATGGCATTTATAATTTTCTTCTTTATTCTTTTTACTATTTTGTGCAAGTTCTAAAATGTTATTTGCCATATCAATTTCATTTATTCCAGAAGTTCTAGCTATTATTTCAAGCTTATGTCTATAATAATCTTTAGATTCAAAATCCATATTATTATAAATATCTCCAGGATCCTTCTTTAGAATCTTTTCAACTAAAGATGTATTTTCAAAAAACCTTCTCCAGCTGATTCCTTCAATTTTTCTAATAGAAGTAATATATTCACCAATATGCCTCTCTAAAGCTTCTTCTCTTAAATCACTTTTAATTTTATTATCATTTATATCTGAACTTATTTTCCACTTTGATTGTATTAAATCATCAATTCTTTTGTCTTCTATAGAGTTATCTCTTAATATCCTAAGAAATTCTCTTAAAAACAACGGACCAATAGTTTGACCTTTTGTATTGATATTTTTTATTTCTTCATCAAATTTATTGTTATTAATTGCATCTATAACTTTTTCAGCTACAATCTTTCCTTTTATTATTTCCCTTTGAATATCAACAAGTTGATTAGTATATGTAGATAAATTTATAATAATGGCTATTTTGAGCATAAGTGGAAAAGCCCACAACTCTCCAGTTGTAAAAGCTGTTTGTTTATTGTTAGAATTTGTACTTAAAGCTTCTTCTTGAAGTTCATTTATATAACTTATAAACTTATCACATTCAATCTCATTTCCTTCATTTATATAGTTCTTTGCCACTACAAAAATTCTTGGAACTAGCTCAGTAACTTCATTATTTGAATTGGGATTTTTATTATGACTTCCCTGCCCTTTATTTTGATTTCTATTATGATTGACTTCACCTATAGATGATAAGCCTTTAAAATAATCTATAGGCATCTCAATCTTTATTGCTTTATATTCTTTTTCAATCAAATATATATTATCAAGAAGCCATTCTGATGCTCCAAGGACTTTATAACCGTTTTTGGACAGCTTGCTAAAATACCTGAAATTTTCATGGATGCAAGAAAATCCTTCTGCAAGCTCTCTTAAAACATTTTTTCTTACTCCATAAGAATTATTCATTTTCAAGTAAAAAACTCCCTTCTTAATGCTGAAAATGCAATTAATCAATAGAGATATTTTTACCATAAATATAAAAAATATTCTTAAAATAATAGATTTAAGTGTAATCAACCGAAATTAAAAAAAGAACTGTAAGCAGATTACTTAAAATCTACTTACAGTTCTTTTGATTTTAGTTCTATTCACTAAAAAATTCAGTAAATGCCTTTATAGTATATTCGTTATCAATTACAGCCGCTAATTCTCTTACTGAATGCATGCTTAATACTGGTGCACCCATATCTATTACTGGTATGTTTAGCTTTGATGCACTGATTGGTCCTATTGTTGTTCCACCTCTTAAGTCTGATCTATTTACAAATACTTGACACGGAACATTTGCTTTTTCACATATACCTTTAAATACTGCACTGGCATAGCTATCTGTTGAATAACTTCCACCTGCTGCAATTTTAAGTACTGGACCTTTTCCTAGCATTGGTTTACTTGTTGGATCACATTTTTCTGTATAATTTGGATGTATTGCATGAGCTAAATCTGCAGAAATCATTATAGAATTACTTAATGCTCTCTTAAAATCTTGTCTTTCTTTTTTAAGTCCTAATGATATTCTTTCTAAAATTGTTTCTAAAATCGCAGAATTTGCACCTTGAGATGTTAAGCTTCCTATTTCTTCATTATCCAGTGCTACTAAAACTTTAGTTGCTTTAATAGCATTGCTGCTTATTAATGCTTTTAATCCTGCAAATACCATCCAAAGATCATCTAATCTTCCACATGAAATAAATTCATCATTAAGTCCAAGTGTCATACCTTCTGCATATTCATATAAAAATAAATCAAAATCTAAAATATCGCCAGCTTCAACATTTAATGTTTCTGAGATCAGCTTAATTAGATATTCATCTTTTTCTAACTTATCTTGTACCAATGTAAGTAATGGCAGTACATCCTTTTGTTTATTAAATTCATATCCTTCATTCACACTTCTATTCATGTGTATTGCTAAATTAGGAATAATTAAAATTGGCCTGTTAACATCAAGTAATTTTACTTTTGGTGCAAATGGATTTTCTCCTTTTAATGTAACTCTTCCTGCTATACTTAAAGGTCTATCAAACCATGTGCTAAGTATTGGTCCTCCATAAACTTCGGTATTCAATTTCAAATAATGACCTTCAACTAACATCTCAGGATTTGGCTTTATTCTAAATCCTGGCGCGTCAGTATGAGCTCCAATTAATCTGAATCCATCACTTTCAATTTCACCAGTTCCAATTTCAAATGCAATTACAGCGGAATTATTTTTTGTAATATAATACTTTCCGCCTTTTTTTAAATCCCAATTGTCTTCCTCTTTTATTTCAGCATACCCTTCCTTATTAAGGATAGCTTTAAGCTCATGAGCACTTTGGAATGCAGTTTTTCCTTTGTTTATAAAATCTAATAGTTCACTTGTATTATTCATTTTGGTACCCCTTTCTTTTCATAAGGTATATTATCTAAAAAATATTTTTAGCTATATAGGCACATGAAAATAAATAACAAGTCCAAAGTTGCCATGAATATTTTTCATCAGGCAAGAAGGCAAATTGCCCTCATAGCGGGCCTATTAGGTCAATTTGCCGACGTAGGATGATGGAAAATAGGCACATTAGAAAAAAGCAGCTATGCACCTATGAAAAGAGCAGCTATGCTGCAATACGGAACTTTTCTGTATATAAGAACTTTTCTGGCAAATGGACTTGTTATTTATTTGATTGTGCCTTAATAAATTCCCCAATTTAAATAATTTAAATACTGCTTATATGCTATAAATGAGCTTATATTCAAAATACAAAAACAAAGAAGAGATGGGGCCCCCATCTCTATGTTTATATAATATATAAACCTATTTATAAAACTTATATTTTTTTAATTATATAAGTTTATTGTTCTTAAGCTCTGTACGTAATGCCTCTAAATTCTTACCTTCCATAGGGAATAGCGGCATTCTAAGTGGTCCAACATTATATCCCATAAGTCCTAATGCTGTCTTTACTGGAATAGGGTTAACTTCTATAAACAAAGCATTAATAAGATCTAAATATTTTGTTTGAAGCTCACTACTTTCCTTTACTTTACCTTCAAAATACAAACTGCAAATATCGTGCGCTTCCTTAGGCATAACGTTTGAGAAAACAGAAATTACTCCTTTTCCACCAAGAGATAAAATAGGAACTATTTGATCATCATTTCCAGAATAAATATTAAGTTCATCTTTGCAAAGTGCTCTTATCTTAGCAATAGCTGAAAGATCCCCACTAGCTTCCTTTGTTGCAACAATACGTGGATGCTTAGAAAGCTCTGCGTAAGCTTCAGGTGTTATGTTAACTCCTGTTCTTGATGGTACATTATATAAAATAATAGGGATATTAACTCTATCCGCAATATAATTATAATGTTTAACCAAGCCACTTTGAGTAGCTTTATTGTAATATGGTGTAACTAATAAAAGTGCATCTGCACCAACACTTTCAGCATATTTAGAAAGTTCTACTGCATAAATTGTATCATTAGAACCAGTACCTGCAATAACGGGAACTCTTTTATTTACATATTCTACTGTGAATTTAATAACTTCTCTATGTTCTTCATCTGTCATAGTGGAAGATTCACCCGTAGTTCCTGCAATTACGATTGCATCACTGCCATTCTCTATATTAAAATCAATTAATTTTTTTAATTCAGAGAAGTTAATACCGTCTTCTGTAAAAGGTGTAACAATTGCAACTGCTGCACCCGTAAATATAATATCCTTCATAATATTTTGCCCCCTTGAATATTTTCAATATTAATTATAGCACAGTAAAGTTACTGTATAAACTTTTAATATATATAATTAATAAAATAATTATATATATTTTATTAGCACTTTTCTACATCTAGATATCCATAAATTTTATTGCCAATAGTTCTTACGGCATATCCAACTTATATTTTTTTAATACTGAATATGCTATTTATATGATAAAGTCTGTTATAATAATTAAAAAGTTCTGTTTTATTGAAATAAGGAGGATGCGTTAAATGTTTTTTACTATAATTGTTAATAAATTTATAAAAAATAATTCTAATATAAAGGATGATAAGGTAAGAAATTCTTATGGTACACTTGGTGGAATTGTTGGAATTTTAGTTAATGCAATATTATTCTGCATTAAACTTTCTGTTGGTATTATTGTATCAAGTATAGCAATAGTTGCAGATGCTTTTAATAATCTTTCTGATGTTGCATCTTCTTTTATAACTATATTAGGTTTTAGGCTTTCAAATAAACCTGCAGATAGGGAACATCCCTTTGGTCATGGAAGAATTGAATATCTTTCTGCATTGATAGTTGCTTTTATGGTAATGTTAGTTGGTCTTCAATTTGTTAAATCGTCTTTTGAAAAAATAATTAATCCAACTCCTATTACTTTTGAATTAATTCCATTTATATTACTTTTTGTATCGATATTTTTCAAAATCTGGTTATCAAAATTCAATAAATTTATAGGTGAAAAAATTAATTCTTCTGCACTGAAGGCTGCGTCTAAAGATGCTTTGGGAGATGTATTTACTACTAGCTGTGTTGCTATTTCACTTTTAGCTTCTAAGTTTACTTCTTTCCCTATAGATGGATATATCGGAATGTGTGTTGCTCTATTTATAGTTTATACTGGTTTCAATTTAGTTAAGGATACTATAAATCCTCTTTTAGGTGAGGCTCCGGATTCTGAGCTTGTTAACTCTATAAATAAAATGGTTTTATCTTATGATAACATCCTTGGCACTCATGATTTAATAATTCATAATTACGGTCCAGGTAAATGCATGGCATCAATACATGCTGAAATTCCTGGTGATATAAGCGTTATTACTATTCATGAAGTAATCGATAAAGCTGAAAGAGAAATTTCTGAAGCTCTAAAAATTTACTTAGTAATACATATTGACCCTGTTTGCATTGTTGAAGGCGAAACAAAGGAAGCTTATGAAGAAATTTTATCTATAATTAAGCAATATAATTATATAGAATCTATACATGATTTTAGGGTAATAGGAGAAGGTGACGTCAAGAATTTAATTTTTGATGTGGTAATTGATCATTCAAAAAAATTCTCCTTAACTAATGATAAAGTAATTAATAATATCTCTAATGAACTAAAAAAATATCATCCATCATATAATTGTATAATAACTGTAGACAGACATTTTTCTTAAGGCACATGAAAGAAAATAACAGGTCCAATCGAATGTGCCGAAATTGGATTATGTATCCATTTAGATGAATTTGTGCTATTATTTTATTATTAACTGCTATTTTAAGGCATATGAAAGAAAATAATAATTTTATGATTTGGTGTGAATCACTTACTCATCGAGCTTCTTCACGATGAGAGATAAGCTAGCATGTTTACTTATTATTCTAGAAATATATGCCCAAAGGGGGATAAAAATGTGAAATGTCCATATTGTGATGAAGAATTAGGATTTAATAATGTATGTATAAATCCTACATGTTCCTATTTTGGCACTGAAATTAATATTTTAAATAACTCTAATTTAAACCATAATAAAAATGAATTACAAGATGATCCAAATATTAAAAATATAAATAATTCATCTCACTATAATACTAAAATTAATTATAGTGAGATGAATTCAAATTCTTATAACGAAAAGACAAGCAGATCTGTAGACACGTATTTTACTCCTTCCAACGGCGGTAATAATATATCTAAGGAAGAATTGGGTGCTTTTATAGGTAATAATTCAAACTATTATCTTAAATATACTACTAAACTTGAAAATAATAATAGATTTTTATCTTGGAATTGGCCTTGTTTTTTCTTAAGCTGGTATTGGCTATTATATAGAAAACTTTATGTTCCGGCAATCATATTAATAGGAGTAAACTTTGCTTCTTCAAGATTACTAGAAAGAAAAATCTATTTATTTACTATGTTTATAATACGTATTCTATTAGCTATATTTGCAAATAACATTTATCTTAATAATTGCAAAAATAAAATTAGAACAATTAAAGCAACTCTAACAAATTTAACTAATGCTGAATATATAAGAAATTTACGTAAAAAGGGCGGTGTTACCTTAACTGCACCTATAATTTTACTTATTCTATCTATACTAGGCGCAATAATTTTCATTATAGTATGGTTTGCACATGCATCTGTCAGACCTAATTATTCAGGTTCTTATTATTTGTAAATTATAGATATCCAACACATATTCTAGACTTATGAGCTAATTTCTGGTGCAGATGTATATCAAAAGTCTAGTAAATATGTGAATATATTACACTAATAAATCTAGTTCTAAAATTGGAAATATATAGATATTCAAGTTAAGAAATGTACTTATGGCTGGAAATAACTAATAAAGTTAACTAAACTTAGGTAAGTTACTACACTAGAAATAAGTAACATATTGTGTGGAGTGTTTCATTGGAATTTTGATGGTAATGATTCTTGACTAGAAGTGGTCCCTAAAAGCTTGTTCAATGCTTGCCATTGAAGCAAGCTTTTAGGCGACAACTTCTAGTCGTAGAATCATCCATCAAAATTCCATCGAAACGGTCACACAATATGTTACTTATTTCGATGAGTACCGCATAAGTCTAGTTTCTACTTATAAAACTTTTGATAAAAAGTCTATTGTACGTGGATTTTTAGGATTTTTGAATACTTCTTCTGGAGTTCCTGATTCTACAATCTTTCCGCCATCCATGAATAGTATTCTATCTCCAACTTCTCTTGCAAATCCCATTTCATGGGTAACAACTACCATTGTCATTCCTTCTTTTGCAAGATTCTTCATAACACTTAAAACTTCTCCAACCATTTCAGGATCTAAAGCTGATGTTGGCTCATCAAATAACATTACATCTGGCTGCATAGCTAATGCTCTAGCAATTGCAATTCTTTGCTTTTGTCCACCTGATAATGATGCTGGATATGCATCTATTTTATCTACTAATCCTACTTTTTCCAACAAAGATATTGCTCTTTTCTTAGCTTCATCCTTTGATATTCCCTTAACTTTTATAGGTGCTACACATATATTTTCACACACTGTCTTATGAGGGAATAAGTTAAAATGTTGAAAAACCATTCCCATTTTTTCTCTCATTTTATCTATATTAGTTGCTTTTGATGTTATATCTTTATCTTCAAAAGTAATTGTTCCAGAAGTCGGTGTATCTAATAAATTAAGGCATCTTAAAAATGTACTTTTTCCTGAACCAGATGGTCCAATTATTACTACAACTTCTCCTTTACCAATATGCTCGTCTATACCTTTTAGAACATGATTCTTACCAAAACTTTTATGTAAATCTTTAACGTATATCACTAGCTTTAAGCCTCCTTTCTACATAACCCAATCCTCTCGTCAATGTAAAAGTTAATATAAAGTAAATTACTGCTGCTACAATTATAGGCTCTAATCCCAAAGCTGTATTACCTCTTACAACTCCAGCATTATACATAAGTTCTGCAACTCCAATAACAGAGACTTGTGAAGATTCCTTAATTACTGAAACAAACTCATTCCCAAGTGCTGGTAAAATATTTTTAAAGGCTTGAGGTATTATAACTTCAATCATTGCTAAGCTTTGACTCATACCTAAACTTCTTGCCGCTTCCATTTGTCCTTTATCCACTGCCTCAATTCCTGCTCTAATAATTTCGGATACATATGCCGCTGAATTTAACGCTAAAGCAATTACACCTACAAGTATATCGCCCATAGGTATGCCAATAATTTTAGGCAAGCCCTCCATTTGAGGTAATCCAATATAAATTATATATATTTGAACTAGAAGAGGAGTACCTCTTACAAATTCTACATAAGCTGTTGCTATATAGCTTATTGGTTTAATTTTTGAACGCCTTAACAAAGTCAATGTAAGACCTAGAATTGTCCCAAATAATACTGTAAAAAAAGCTAATACAATAGTTATCTCTGTTCCCTTTAAATAATACTCAGAATATTTTCCCAAAAATGAAAAATTCAATATTTTCCCTCCCCGTTCTTAGTTATAAATATTTTATAATATTAGGCATATGAAGTAGAATAGACAAGCATGCTAATTTATTATTTTCTCGAATATGCCTTATCACACTAATTTTTAATTATAAATTATAAATTATAAATTATCAACAGTTGTTAATTTCCAATTATTAAATTTGTGCATATTTATTGTATACTCAAAAAAATAACAAGTTATTGTGTTAGTATATTCTGCATCACTCCCTTGTGTATGCCAAACACTAGTCTACTCTGCGCTTAATATTAGTAAATTACCTAACGCAAAATATACATAACATCTTTAACTTGCTATTAGGCACAATCAAGAAAACAATAGACCAATATGCGTGTCTATTATTTTCTTTCATGTGCCTATTTTGATATTTCTAATTTTTAATTATCATTATTATGATAAATCACTTGCTTCTTTATTTGCATCCATTACAAATTGATCTATTTTCTTATCATCCTTTAATGTCTTTAATGTTTTATTAATTTCTGCTTGTAAGTCACTTGCACCTTTTTTCATTGCTATTGCACATCCACCATCTGGATCCTTAACTTCTAACTTATCTACAATTGCAATCCCTTGATTCTTTTGAACATTTATTTGAGCAACTGGTAATTCTGCTAAGACTGCATCTACTTTATTATTCTTTAAATCCAATATTAAATCAGTAACTTTATCTAAAGATTTAATGTTTGCTGCATCAAAATTATCTTTTGCAATTCCTTCTTGAATTGAACCTTTTTGAACTCCAATCTTCTTTCCTTTTAAATCTTCCATTTTAGTTATTGAATTTTCATCTCCAGATCTAACTATAAATCTGTGTGTTGCAGTATAATATATGTCTGAAAAATCTACATTTTGCTTTCTTTCATCTGTTGGAGTCATACCTGCGAATACCATATCAACTTTATCTGCTTGAAGTGCTACAAGTAACCCATCAAAAGCCATATCTTTTATTTCAAGTTCTACCCCTAAATCTTTTGCAAACTCTTGTGCAATATCAATATCGAATCCAACTATTTTATCTTCGCCATTCACTGTTGAATGGAATTCATATGGTGGGTAATCTGCACTTGTTCCAACTACAAGCTTTCCTTTTGATTTTATTGCTTGTAATGCTGATGCCGTATTACCAGCACTAGCCCCATCCTTCTTTTGAGTGCTTCCACAACCAACCATGCTTATTGCTATTGTTGTTGCTGCTGCTACTGCTATTAATTTTTTTACTATTCCAACTTTCATTATTTATCCCTCCGATTTTTCCCATCTATAATCATTAGCATAATTATACACATTATTTTATATTTATTCAATAGTAATATATTATATTTTTTAACTTTTTTCATTAAAAATTAAATTTTATACTACTGCTAAACACATATTTTTTAATTTCTATATATTAATATATGTATAGCGTTATTTCCCAAGTTATGTAAAATAATATTAATTAAAATAACACAAATGATTAGAATTATTAAATTATCAACCATCTTTATTAAAATTTAATATTAATGCTACTTATTAATATTTATACTATATACTATTTTTAGTTTACATATTTTATGAAGAATTATTCATAAAATTAGTGACAAGCTAAAGAAGAATGTCATAACTTCACATCCAATCTAAACTAATTATAGATTTTAGAGACAGTACCAATAACAAAAAAAGCTATTGAATAACACTATCCAATAGCCTTTTCTCAACCTAACTATGCAGTAACTTCAGTATTATTACTTGCATTATTGACAGTTGCATTATTTGTTGATGTTGAAGCAGATGCATTTGCAGCTTGTTTTAATGCCGCAGAACTTAATGTAAGTGTATCTGTTCCGTTTGTTTGTGTAGTGCCATCTGTAGAAGATGTTGGAGCACTTGGTTTTTGACCTTTTCCATGATGTCCATGATGTTTTCTAACTTTTTCAGTATCACTAGTACTGCTAGTGCTAGATGTGTTACTGGTTTTGTTAGTATTATACATTGCATTAACTGAACTAGATTGAATTGAACTTATACTCATGAGTGTGGCCTCCCTTTAATTTTTATTTTAACTTTTACAAATTAAGATTAGATGAATCTGAATTATCATCTGTACCTAATGAGTCAAAATCGTTTTCTATAGAAGTTTCTTGGTCTTGAGTAATTTTCCCATTAGATACAAGACTATCTAATATACTATTAGATGCTGTAGAGGAATCAGAAGAACCACCTAGTTCTTGTGCTAAGCTATCTGTACTTGCTGTTGTAGAATCAGTTTGTGTTCCTTGTCCGTGGTGATGATGATGGTGTACTCCTTGCATACCTGACTGATCTTGCCCCTGAACACCTGAAACTTGACTAGTTCCTTGATTAGATTGATAAGCTGATTTGAAAGCACTTGCTATATCACTTGCTTGAGCCTGAGTAATTGTACCACTCGAAACCAAACTACTTATAGGGTTTGTTTTATTACTACCACTACTATAAGTACCTGATTGACTAGCTTGTCTTGCTGTTTGAAAAGCATTCTGTACATCAGTTGCTTGAGCTTGAGTAATTGTTCCATTGGATACTAAACTGTCTAAAGGACTTGTAGATGAACTACTTGATGATTGAATTCCTCCTTCACTAAAACTAGCTGAATCAGTTCCTTGTGTGCTACTGCTACCCTTATGATGGTGATGATGCACACTTTGATTTTGTGTACTATATACTTGTGAATTATTTTGCGTGTATAGATTGTTTGAAATACTATTTATTGAACTCATTCGCTTTATCTCCCTCATGTAAATTTATATTTTAATTAATACCATATAATATAATTTTTCTCAGTATTAAATAAATATTTATAATAAGATTAGTTGTTGTCCCAGTTGTCGTTGCTCTTCATTTGTTATTGCTCTTCATTTTGCAAATTTCCATTGTTGAAACTTCTTAATGTATTTGTATTAAAACCATCTTGTGACGCAAGAGCTGTTTCTATAGCAGCTTCTTGGTCCGAAGTTATAGTTCCTGCTGTAACTAAACTATCAAGGGCAGTTTTAAAGTTACCTTTAGCACTAGTAAGAGCAGTTTCTATAGCAGTTTGTTCATCTGCTGTTATTGTTCCTGCAGTAACTAAACTGGCAAGTTTAGTTGTGAACCTGTCCTTATGTTCTCCACCTCTTTGACCACCTTGTGAAGCAAGAGCTGTTTCTATAGCAGTTTCTTGGTCTGAAGTTATAGTTCCTGCAGTAACTAAACTATCAAGAGCAGTTTTAAAGTTGCCGTTAGCACTAGTAAGAGCAGTTTCTATAGCAGTTTGTTCATCTGCTGTTATTGTTCCTGCAGTAACTAAACTAGCAAGTTTAGTTGTGAACATGTCCTTATGTTCCCCACCTCTTTGCCCATCTTGTGAAGCAAGAGCTGTTTCTATAGTAGTTTCTTGGTCTGAAGTTATAGTTCCAGCAGTAACTAAACTATCAAGAGCAGTTTTAAAGTTGCCGTTAGCACTAGTAAGAGCAGTTTCTATAGCAGTTTGTTCATCTGCCGTTATTGTACCTGCAGTAACTAAACTAGCAAGTTTAGTTGTCAACATGCCCTTATGTTCTCCACCTCTTTGATCATCTTGTGAAGCAAGAACAGTTTCTATAACAGTTTCTTGGTCTGAAGTTATAGTTCCAGCAGTAACTAAACTATCAAGAGCAGTTTTAAAGTTGCCGTTAGCACTAGTAAGAGCCGTTTCTATAGCAGTTTGTTCATCTGCTGTTATTGTACCTGCAGTAACTAAACTAGCAAGTTTAGTTGTGATTATGTTTTCATTATACCCATCATTGTTAACAGTATTATTTTGAATCCATGCTCCATCAGAACCTAATTTATATTTATCTATTATTGTGTCATGTACCATATAACCATTAGAGTTAAAGTAGTACCATTTTCCATCAATCTCTCTCCAACCAATTGACCATGAACTACCTTCTGTATTCCACCAGCCATTAGAATCTTGCCTCCATGATGCACTTGCTCCTATCGGGTTTAATGCCAATACTGAAGCTACTACTAATGTACTTGCTATTACTTTTGTTAATTTTAACTTTTTCATTATTTATTCCTCCATAACTTTCATTTACATCATTTATATCTCACGTCTTCCATATGATTATAGTAAAAGAAATTTGTCACAGTTTTGTTACAGATGAGTTACAGTTTCTTGTATTTTAAAATAACTCTGCTTTAAACCAAATAAAAAGAAGATGTCTCCTTATATTAAGGCACATGAAAAAAAAATAATAGACCAAAGATGCGCCGAATATTTTGTGCCAGACAAGGAAGTAAATTCTGCTCATAGTGGGCCTATTAGTAGAATTTACTGACGCAGTATGGCTCAAAATAGGCAAGCATATTAGTCTATTATTTTTTTGATTGTGCCTAAAGTACACCTTCCAAATTTACTCGTTAATATTCAACTTTACTTTTAAATATAAGGGTTGCGTGCGTTTCTTCTTAATACTCGCTCACATTCTTCTTTATCACATGAATTATGATTACATATATTTAATTACAGATAATCTATGTAATGCTCTAGTGCACATAATATATTTAACCAATGAATCAATTTTTTCATTTTCTATTATTATTACCCCATCAAATTCTAAACCTTTTGCTAAATAAGCTGGAATGAGGACTCTTCCACCTTTATAAGCAATATCTTCATTATCCAAACTTTGTATGCTTATTTTTTCTTTGATGCTATGAGCAATTTTATTTAATTCTTCCTTTCCCTTAAATATTATTGCAATATTCTCATAACCTTCTTCTTCATAATCTTCTAGTATTGAGCTAATTGTATTTACAAGTTCATCATTGCTTGAAACTTCTTCTTGAATTACTGGTTCTCCCTTTCTAACTAGAGGAACAATCTTATCATTATCTACAAAAGCATTTGCATATTCCATTATTTCTTGAGTTGATCTATAGCTTTTGTTTAATTCATAAGTTTTAATTTCTACATCTAAATTTTCAAAAACTTCGTCTAAATGCAGCATTGCTGGTTCTTCATGAGTATTTATTAATCTTTGATTTGAATCTCCAACTATTGTATAACTCTTGCATCCTGTCATTTCTTTAATTATTTCAAATTGTATAATGCTATAATCTTGTGCTTCATCAATTACAATATGTTTTATTTCATCTTGCACCTTTATGCCTTTTAACTTAACTAATAAATATAAAATTGCTGCCAAATCCATATATCCTAGAGTTTCATATGCAGATTTATTAAATATATATCCTGTATTTTCTACATATTCTTTACCTAAATTTGAATTTATAATTCTTTTATAAATCTCAGTAACTGATTCTGGGTTAATCCAAGCATCTAATTCATTACGAGAATTCATAACCGCTCTTATAATTTCTCTTATCTTAATTTTTCTTAAATATTCTAAATGATTTTTTTCTGTTTTCAATTCATCTTCAGATAAACTATTAGTTTTTTCTTTAAATTCAGCATTTAATTTATAAAATTCCTCATCTCTTTTATTCTTAATCTTAGATATAAGGATTCTCTTTATTTTTTCGCTTCGTCTAAACAAAGGCATATCTTTATAATAAACAGTAAACAATTCTTTTATTTCATCTACTGAAACAATTTCCTTACCATTGAATTTAACTGACTTTATTTTAAAGTATTCCTTATCTAATGCATGTATATTGAAATTTAATAACTTTAGAAATTCCATTGAACTTTTATATTTGTATTCTTTTATAATAACTTCATTTCCATTCATAGCATCCTCTATGTAGCTTTCAAATCCTTTTATGCCATCATATTCTAAACCAATTTGCTTTCTTGCAAAACTTTCAAAAGTTGTTTGTTTTATATTGCTTTCACCAAGTGAAGGTAATACTTGAGCTATATAATCCATAAAAATATCATTAGGACCAAAAATTAATACTCTATCTCCGAATTGCTTCCTAAAATTATAAAGTAAGTAAGAAATTCTATGAAGCGCAATAGTCGTCTTTCCTGATCCTGCAACTCCATTTACAACAATAATCTTATTTCTATCTTCTCTTATGATTTCATCTTGCTCTTTTTGGATAGTCATAACTATATCTTTTAATTTATCCGATGAATTTTCAGTTAATACCATTTGAAGTATTTCATCTTTAATATCGACAGCCGAATCAAATATACCTTTAAGCTCACTTTTTTTGATTATTAGCTGTTTTCTTGATAATATATCCACATCTATTTCACCTGTTGGTGGATTAAAACTTGATTTTCCAAGTGTTCCTTTATAAAAAAGTGCTGCAATAGGAGCTCTCCAATCAACAATCAATGGTTCAAAACTATTTTCTAAAGTTAGACCATATCTTCCCACATAAATATCTTCTGGAATATCCTCATTTTCTTTAAAAGTAACTTTTCCAAAGTAAGGTGACTCTTTAAGCTTTGTGAATTCCATCAACCTTTTATCTATTGTTTTATAGGACTCTTCTTTAACATAATTCTCATGATCAAAGTAATCTATAATTTGATCTTCATCATCTTTATATTCCTCAATATATTTTTTTCTAGAATCAAGAATATACTTTGTAACATCTTTTCTTTTATCTAAATACTTTAAAATTTCCTTATTTAATATATCCAAAATTTCATTTAATTTATTTTCTTCTCTTAAAAAATCTACTTGTTTATTCAAAATTACACCCCTTTAATTCAGTTAACAGTTAACGGTTAACAAGTAACAGTTATTGATTATCAATTATCAATATACATTGGTAATTAATAATTGTGCATTATTAATTGTATATTGTCAACTATAAGGCATATGAAAAATAATAGCTAATAATACTGATCTATTATTTTTTTATTGAGCCTAAAATGCACAATGGAAGGTTATAAACTCTTCATTAGTCTATCACCCCCATTGTGCACTAAATTTTTAAATTTTATAAATTATTGGTTTCATTTTTATCTTTACTATCATCCTGGATTTTTGTTTCATTTTCTTGATCATATACTAAGTTATTTTCATAATCAGTTTCAGAATTAGTCTTTATTTCACTTGCATTATTTTTATCATCAATGACAACATCTAACGCATGTTTTTTTGCTCTTCTCTCTTCTAATTCTTTTACCTTCTTTTCATTTTCTGACTTTTCTTTTTCTTTTTCTTCCTTCATTTCCGGATACTTTTCATATATCAATTCAAAGAATTCTTCCCCAAATATTGTTTCTTTTTCTAAAAGTACATCTGAAATTTTATCTAATAAATCCCGATTATCTCTAAGAATTTGTCTGGCATTTTGATGAGCAGTTTTTATTATTTTTAATGTTTCTTGATCTAATATAGTTGAAGTTTCTTCACTACAATTTCTAACCGCTCTACCATCTAAATATCTATTTTGTATTGATTCTAAAGCCATCATATCAAATCTATCTGTCATACCATATATAGAAACCATACTTCTTGCCTGCCCAGTAGCTCTTTCTATATCATTTGAAGCTCCAGTAGAAACTAGATCAAATACCTCTTCTTCAGCAGATCTACCACCTAACATTACTGTTATTTGATTCAATAATTCTTCTTTTGAAGTTAAGTATTTATCTTCTTCAGGTACTTGCATAGTATATCCTAATGCGCCCATAGTTCTAGGTACTATTGTTATTTTATGTACTGGATCTGCTCCTTTAAGCATTGCAGCAACAAGTGCATGCCCAACTTCATGAAAAGCAACAACTTCTCTTTCCTTAGGTGATAGAATTCTATCTTTCTTTTCCTTACCTGCAATTATTACTTCAACTGCTTCTCTTAAATCTTCTTGAAGAACAGCTTTTCTTCTTCTTCTTACAGCCCTTAAAGCTCCTTCATTAATAATGTTAGCAAGATCAGCACCTACGGCACCTGGAGTGCTTCTAGCTATTTCTACTAAATCTACATCGCCACCCAAAATTACATCTTTAGCATGAACATTAAGTATTGCTTCTCTACCCTTAAAATCTGGCCTATCAACTATAACTCTTCTATCAAATCTACCAGGTCTTAAAAGCGCTTTATCAAGTATTTCAGGTCTATTTGTAGCTCCAAGTATAACTATACCTTTAGATGAATCGAATCCATCCATTTCAGAAAGCAATTGATTTAAAGTCTGTTCTCTTTCATCATTACTTTGCATTTGATTATCTCTACTCTTACCAATTGCATCAATTTCATCTATAAATATAATACATGGTGCTTTTGCTACTGCATCTTTAAATAATTCTCTAACCCTTGAAGCTCCTACTCCAACGAACATTTCTACAAAACTTGAACCTGAAAGTGAGAAGAATGGTACTTTAGCTTCTCCCGCTACTGCTTTTGCAATAAGGGTCTTTCCTGTTCCTGGAGGTCCTACAAGTAACACACCTTTAGGTAATTTAGCTCCAATTTGAGTATATTTAGCCGGAGCATTTAAGAAATCTATCACTTCCTTTAAAGATTCCTTGGCTTCTTCCTGTCCTGCCACATCATCAAAAGTTACTTTTATTTCACTTTCCATATAAACTTTAGCGTTATTTTTACCGATGCCCATGACACCGCCTCCGCCGCCTCCCATTTTGGAGAACAAAAACTTCCACATGAAAAATATTAGAGCCATTGGCAATATCCATGTAAGAACAAAATTCATAATAGGAGCATCCTTACTAGGACTTTGACCCGTAAAATCAATATTTGCTGCTCTTAATGCTGGAATTAAATTTTCATCGTTTATATTTGCTGTATATAAAGTTTTACCTTTATATTCTTGATTATTTTCACTTGGTGTTATTATTAAATTCTCACTTGTTATGACAACCTTTGAAATTTCCTTATCCTCTAAAAGCTTCAAAAATTCATTATATACTATTGGTTTATTCACAGCTGCATCTTTGGCATAATTAAATGCCATGACAAATGCAAATGCTATTAAAAAATAAGTAATTGCTACTACAAATGAATTTTTGTCTTTATTATTTTTTTTATTACTATTTTTCTTATTATCTTTCATCTAATCACCTTCTCTTAACCTAGTTATTTTTATTCACAATATTTATAGATTAGATTATTCCTTCCACATATCTCTCATAACATCATCTATTTGTTTTCTTCGAATAAATGTGGATACTTCATCTATTTCAAAGTATCGATTCATCTTAACTAAAATATCTCCTTCTTTAAAATCCCCTTTAATATCCTCTAAAGGTATTTCATACATTTCCTCATTTTCCTTTTGAGCTATCACATAATTACCTTCTACTCTATCTATTATATACTTTTCGCTCACTTAAAATCCTCTTTTCATGAATATAAATTAATTCTATTTTAAACTACCAAAATCTTTAAATGGGTAAAATTTAATTTGAGCTTTTCCTTGTATTTTGGAAGCATCTATATATGGATTAATCCACCTTCTAGCATCATTTGAACGATTTCTATTATCACCTAAAAAGAAAAACTTATTTTGTGGAACATCAAATGTCCCATTATATACTTCATTATTTTTTACATAATCTTCTTTAATGTCTGTGCCATTTATATTAACTATACCATTATGTATTTCAATATGGTCACCTGGAAGTCCTATTGCTCTTTTTATAAGAACTTCATTTAACTCATCTGAATAGAATACAATTATGTCCCCTCTTTTAATTTTACTTGTATCATAAACTCTAGTTACCATTAACTTATCTCCAACATTTAAAGTTGGAACCATTGATTCACTTGGTATATAGACATTATAAACTAAAAACTTATTTATTAAAAATGCTATTCCTATTGCTGCCACTATTGGAATTATCCATTCTCTAAAAAAACTCCCTTTTCCTATAAGCATTGGAATTAATCCATTTCTTGTTCTACCATCAATTTCTTTCATTAAGATGTTCTCCCTTTTTATTTAAATTGTATCATATAACTGTTTCAATTTAGTGTCATTTAAACACTTCAAAATCTTTTATCGGATAATATCTTATTCTTGCCTTTCCTTCTATATATGATTCATCTACATAAGGATTTTTCCAATACCTTGAATCATCTGAATTTGCTCTATTATCTCCTAGAAAAAAGTATTTATTGTCCGGTACTTGAAATGTTCCATTATATTTCTCATTATTTTTTACATAATCTTCTTGTAATTTTTCTCCATTTCTATATACAATCCCGTTTTTAATCTCTATTTTATCTCCTGGGAGTCCTATTAATCTTTTTATTAAAATTTCCCCTGGAAATTCATCGTTTCTAAATAAAACTATGTCTCCTTCTTGTAAATTTTTCGGATTATGTACTCTTGTTACAATTAATCTATCTTTGACTTGTAGCGTTGGAATCATCGATCCACTTGTAATCCAAACACCATAACCTACAAACTTCCATACAAAAGTCGCTATGCAGGCAACAACTGCTATATCTATAATCCACTCTTTTATTCTTGATTTTTTTTTCGTATTTTTTACCTCTTCTATTTGATTTTCATTATTTTCTGCCACGGCCTTCCCTCCATAAATTATCGTATATTTCAATTTTTTATTTTATTAACATTTTATATATTATGCATATCATATTTTATCATACCATTTTAGTATATCATACTTTAATTCTTAAAATATTTACAACTTGTTAATTTTGCTGTAATTTTTCCACTTTTAAATATTCAACGTTATAACTAAGGTTAAGTGATACTAGCGAATACATAATATTAGGTCAAAAATTAGATTTATTTATGTAGTATCTACACTAGAAATCAAATATATTTATGGGTAGCATGCATTTGAAAATTTCGATGTTAAAAGCACTAAATGGGAGCTTCTCCAACTTTTGCTTTTCCAATTGAATAATTGGATCAAACTAAAGTTGATGCAAGCTCCCATTTAGTGCTTTCATTAAAATTTTCATAGTCCTACATAACAAAAATGTATTTGATTTCGGTAAGTTATCATCTAAGACACATTCAAAAAAATAACAATTCCGTCTGCCAAGCCTATTTTCTTTCATGTGCCTAATTTAAATTTTTATTCTACATCATTTTTTAATAAATCTTCATAAGATTCTCTTCTACAAATAAGCCTTCCTTCATTATCTTTGACCATAACAACTGCAGGTTTTGGTATTCTGTTATAATTACTTGACATAGAATATCCATAAGCCCCTGTTGTCATGATTGCTAAAATATCTCCGCTGCAAACCTTTGGAAGCTTAACATTCTCTAATAATATATCTCCTGATTCACAACACTTTCCTGCGATAGTCACAGTTTCCTCAATATCATCTTCCATTTTATTAGCAAGAATACTTTCATATTTTGCATTATAAAGAGCTGGCCTTATATTATCAGTCATTCCACCATCAACTGAAACATATTTTCTGACACCTGGAATTTCCTTAACTGAACCTATAGTGTATAAGGTAAGTCCTGCATTAGCTACGATACTTCTTCCTGGTTCTATTGTAAGAATTGGTCGTTCTTGACCAGTTCTTGCACAAACTTCATCAACCTTATTAATTATTACACTACAATATTCTTCAGTTGTTTTTGGCTCATCTTCTTCGGTGTAGTATATACCGAAACCTCCACCAAAATCTACTTCTCTAATTAGGTATCCAATGCTTTCCTTAGTATTTCTTACAAGCTCCAACATTATTTCTACAGCATCTTCATATGGTTCTAAATCAAAAATTTGTGAGCCTATATGACAATGTATACCTGCAAGATTAATATTTTCTAAACTTATAGCCTTTTTAACAGCATCTTCTATAACAGTTCCAACAGGTGCAAAACCAAATTTAGAATCAATTTGTCCAGTTTTTATATAATCATGAGTATGTGCTTCAATCCCTGGTGTTATTCTTAAATAAATATTTTGTACTTTATTATATTCTTTAGCTATTTCATTTAACGCTTCCATTTCATAGCAGTTGTCTACAACAAAATTTCCTACACCTAATTTAACTCCTAATTCAATTTCATCTAAAGTTTTATTATTTCCATGGAACATCACTCTTTCAAGTGGAAACTCTGCCTTATAAGCAGTATATAATTCACCTCCCGAAACAACATCTAAAGACATTTGCTCTTCTTTTAATAATATACACATTTGTAGTGTCAAAAATGCTTTACCAGCAAAAGCCACTCTATTATTATTTTCTTCACATTTAAAGTGTTTTCTATAATCTCTACAATATTCTCTTATTAAAGCTTCATCAAATACATATAATGGGCTTCCATATTCTTTTACTAATGCTTCAGCACTAACGCCTCCAATAACTAATTGATTATCTTGTGTTTTCATTGTTCCAAACAATTTCATTTGCTTAACCCCCAAATTAATTTAGTTAACAATTAACAGTTTATATACAAAATCCTTTCAGGATTTCTTAAAATTTAATAACTAATATTTAGATTATTGCTTATATTGTTATAATGTGAATAGTTATGACCAAGGTATATTTTAAAATTCAAGAAAACTTTGCTAAATACTCTTACAAATAACAAAAGTCACAGAATATGTCTGTGACGAGTGGTAAGTCTTTACGCTATATTATATGCAAGTATTTTCATTAATTATCAATTTATCAGAAAATGTATCGTTATATGCATTTTAAGAATACATTAACAAATTTGTAATTATTCTTTCTAAATCGTTAATCGTTAGCTATTTATTACTAACTGAAAAAAGCACCTTGTAGCTCAACACTTTTAGTGACAGTTATTCACATATTCTATGAATACCCAGAAATAGGTTCCCGCATAATAACCTATCTCTTCGGCCATAATACCTTTTAGTATAAATCCTTGCCTGCAAGCTCCTTATACCTACTCTTTATTATAGCTCCTCTACCCCAGGTCATATTATTAATTATTTTATCTCATATTATCATATTATTAAACTATTACAAATATGATACCATAAATAAAACTTAAATCAACACTTTTTTAATGATGCATTTTATAGAAATTCCATTGGAAATTATTCCTTCCTGTAATTGTCCATAAGATCGCCCATAATGCTTGCTGAAGATGGTGGTGTGAATGTTATAGCATTTGCGCCTGCTTGTATTGTTTTAATTATTGATTCGCTAGTCGGGCCCCCTGTTGCTATTATAGGGAACTCTGGAAATCTCTTTCTAATATTTCTAACTATACTAGTGGTGTTTTTTCCCCCTGAAACATTTAATATAGTCGCCCCTGCTTCAATTCTTTTTGCAATATCCTCATCTTCTGATATTACAGTTACTATAACAGGTATATCTATCGTTGCCCTGATTTTTTTAACAATTTCATTGCTTGTAGGCGAATTTACAACAACTCCCATAGCTCCTTTAAATTCTGCATCCATAGCTAAATTCACAACTCTTTTACCTTGTGTTATTCCCCCACCAACACCGCAAAAAACTGGTACATCAGCTGCCATTACAAGGGCCTGTGTTATTATAGGCTGTGGGGTAAATGGGTATACTGCAATTATTGCATCTGCATTACTATTCCTTATTAGTGCTACATCTGTACTAAAGAGTAATGATTTTATCCTCTTGCCAAAAATGTTAATTCCACCACAATTTCTTATAACTGTTGGAACCTCAATAACATGATTTCTAAGAGTACCTTTTATTTGTGGAATAAATTTTACCTCTTTATTTGTTGTCATAGTTTCTATCGCCTCCCCATTAATTATTGTTAGTCCTTTATAACGCACATTCAAAAAATCACTATATAATAACTTACTAAATATTTTCTCCCCATTTGTACACAGTTCTTGTTTTCTTTACGATTGCAAGCAACTTTTCAGAAAAATGTGCACCTACTCTTTTATATATCTTACTATAATTTAAGTATATAAGAGCACCTCCGACTTTTATACCTAAATATATTTATATTGCTATATTTAATATTATACCCCTTTATTTTAGTTCTGAAAGTTAAATTTTATTTATCCACAATATCCACAGTTTTTATCCACAAGTATGTTTATGATTCAAGCGCAAAATACTTGCACCACATTTTAACTGATAATTATACAAATTACATGGTAGTATAGAAATTTCTTTAGAAAACCCATATTTAAAATTTATTTTTAACTATGAGTTTTTCAAGTTATCCACAAGCCACCTATACTTATCAACACTATAAACAATTGTTGTGTTTACTAGCCTTATAGTAAGTTTTTATAGAATAAACATATAGTTTGTCCACAATTTAATTTGCAGCTGTGAATTAATAATAATTAATTACTTACTTAGTTTAAATAATTATTACTGTGATCTACTATCCTAAATTCAAAATTATTTCTTATATTTCAATTTATGTATTTTAGTATTATATTATTTTTATAAACTTATCCACAAGTTATAATTTTCTATAATCTTACAAACAATAGATATCATCATGAAATTATTTATATTAATTACAAAATTTACAACGCATATACCTTAAATATATCACCTAATACTCATCAAATCAATTATAACTATACCTGACAGCTAAATTATTTTACAAGAAGGTAAATTAATAAACCAATATTATTTACTAACTCTACACTTGTTTTCTTGCTAATATTCTTCCTTTAAAGTGTCTTAATGTTAATACTAAATCTAATGTTGCTATCACTGAAAAAATACACGTTATGATAATTAGAAATTCTTCTTCTAACTTATAGATGTTATATAAAGCTGGTTGAAATAAATAAATGCCTATAAAACTAAGTATCATCCAACAAAAAGAAAAACTAATAGTTACATATCCATAAAGATTATATTTATAATCAGAGTAGTCCCAATAATTCTTATGAAAAATATGCCTAAGCATATACCCACTTATATATTCAACAGTTGTCGGTATTAAAAGACATAATAGCATTAATGAAATTCCATCGATGCCTAGCATTTCATTACATATAATTAAACTTGTAAATGCTATACCATACATAGGTTTAAACGGACCTATTAAAAAACCTTCTTTTTTAAGTTTTCCTGTAACAATAAAACTGTATATCTCCTCAATTATCCACCCTATAAATGAATAAATTATAAAATTAAATAATATGTAAGACTTTATATCCATTTTTTAACCACCTTCTTATATAACTTAGAATTAGTATTTGTAGATACATTTTTTTTATGCCATATATTAATAAAATTCAATCTGCTATAATAGTATTATTAATTCATTCTTTGACAGATATTATATATTAAACACAATTTAGGAGGCTAATTTACATATGGAAAAAATTTATTATGATAATCAATACCTTAAAGAATTTACAGCTGAAATTATTGAGATAAAAGAAATTGATGGAAAATCTCATGTTACCTTAGATAAAACAGCTTTTTTCCCTGGAGGGGGTGGACAGCAATGTGATCTCGGATTTATTGGAGACCATGAAGTTCTTGAGGTGTATGAAAAGGATGAAGTTATCTATCATGTTTTAGAAAAGAAACCTATTAAAATTCATAAGGTTAAATGCATCATTGACTGGAATAGAAGAACTGATGGCATGCATCAACATTTAGGTCAACATGTTTTGTCAGGAGCTTTTTTTAATCTTTTTAATGCTAATACTTTTGCTATACATTTAGGTTCTGACATAAGTACAGTTGATATTTACGGAATACTAACTGAAGAACAAGTAAGGAAAGCTGAAAGACTTGCTAATAAAATAATAGGTGATGCCTTAACTGTTCAGTCTTTTATTCCTACTAAAGCTGAATTAAAAAAGTTATCTCTTAGACGTGCTCTTCCAAATACTGAGGAAGATATTAGAGTTGTTAAAGTAGGTGATTTTGATATCAACGCGTGTTGTGGTCTTCACCCTTCATCTACTCTAGACTTAAGACTTATAAAAATAAAAAGATTTGAAAAACATAAAGAAGGAACTAGAATAGAATTTTTAGCTGGAGAACGTGCTGTTTCGGATTCCTTTAAAAAAGACGAATTTCAAAATTCAATATGCAAATATTTAAATTGTAATGAAAATGAAGCTGTAAATGGTATTAAGAATTTAAATGAAAATCTTCGCGAAGCTAATGAAGCAAATAAGAGCCTCAATATCTTACTAGCCAAATATCAAGTTAAAGAAATTCTTGAAAATGCAGCCCAAGTAAGTGAGATTAGAGTTATAAAAGAAATATTTGATGGTGAAAATTTAAAATATGTAAGCAATCTTACTTCTAAGCTTGTTGAAAATGAAAATACTATTGCTTTAATGGCAGTAAAATCAGATGAGAAAGTTAATTTAATCTTTGCTTGTTCTAAAAATATCAAGGATGTAAAAATGAATGATCTTTTAAAAGACGCCATTTCACTTATTGATGGCAAAGGTGGTGGAAGTCCCTTCCAGGCCCAAGGTGCTGGTAAAAATAATGCAAACCTTGAAAGTGCTCTAGACTATGCTTTTAATAAAATATCACAACTATTATAGATATGTTGTAACTTACCGAAATGAGAAATATTTTTGTTACGTAGGGCTATGAAAATTTCGCTGCAAGGTTCTAAATAGGTGGTTGCACCCACTTTAGCATGCTCTCACTTTCAGTGTGACAAGCTAAAGTGGAACAGCCACCTATTAAGAATCTTCAGCAACTTATTTTCAAATGCCTACTACACAAAAATATTTCTCATTTCTAGTACAGATACCCACATAAGGTCTAGTACATATTAATATATAATATGATAATACATGTTAAGTATACTTTTCAAATTAACTATGTCTGAAAGGAGATATAATTATACTATGAATAAATTTAAAGAAATTAAACCTGAAGAATTAAATAAAAATGTATTTCAACTTATAGGTAAGGATTGGATGCTTATTACATCTGAGAAAGATAATAAAGTTAATACTATGACTGCTTCCTGGGGTGGTTTTGGAGTTATGTTTAACAAAAATGTAGTTTCTGTTGTTCTAAGACCTCAACGCTATACTAAGGAATTTGTGGATAATTCCGATACATTTTCACTAACATTTCTAGATGAAAGTTTTAGAAAACAATTAAGTTATCTTGGAACTACATCAGGCAGAGATGAAGATAAAATTTCTAAATCAAATTTAACAGTTAATCACTTGGATAATACTCCTTATTTTGAGGAAGGAAATCTCATAATTATATGTAAAAAGATATATGCACAAGCTTTAAATCCTGACTGCTTTATAGAAAGTGAACTAGATGAAAAGTGGTATCCTCAAAAAGATTATCACACATTTTATATGGCAGAAATAGAAAAAATACTTATAAAGGAATAAACTTATGTGGTTACTCACCGAAATAAGTAACATGTTGTGTTCCGGTTTCTAGGAATTTTGATGGATGATTCTAGGACTAGAAGTTGTACCCAAAACGCTTGCCTCAACGACAAGCGTTGAACAAGCATTTTGGAACAACTTCTAGTCAAGAATCACTACCATCAGAATTCCAATGAAACACTCCACACAACATGTTACTTATTTCTAGTATGGTAATGCACTCAAATTTAAGAATATACATATATATTCTATGGATAAGCGACTCATGAATTAGATTTATACCTGCATAATAGAAAGAACTGGTAGTCTGTTGCGCAGTGTTGCATTGAAAATATAGCTGCAGGCATTTCTTCAGTAGAAGTTGTTCCATTTTAACTTGTCTAAATTTTACATTAAGCTGTGCTATTTGTGCTTTCGATTCTTGAGCATCTTCTACTAATTTTACTATTTGGGCTAGTGCAGTATCTTTCCCTACTTTAGTAGCCTTATATTTTATGAAACCCATTTTATTAATACTTGCTCCAATCACACTACTTCCTACTGTTTTTTCAACTGGAATACTTTCACCTGTGAGCATTGACTCGTCAATGGATGTATTTCCCTAAATTATTTCTCCATCTACTGGTAACTTTTCACCTGGTTTTACGTCAACAATGTTTTATATAATACATACTCAATTTTATAAAATAATTAATGATGAATAATTTGGGTTAAAATTACTCCGTAATTTCTTTAATTTTATATTTTTTTAGAAATTCCGTAGGAATTTCATCATTAATCCTTCATTATTCATCTTTCATTTTTTCTTTACTAATCTTTAGATTTCATCAAACTTTCAAGTTTCTGAAATTCTATAATTTCCTGCACTATAAAAAAAGTGAATTCTATCGAATCCACTCCTTACCATAAGAAACATCAATTCCACCAATATATTCATCTACCACTACACTAATAGCAATAGCCTCTTATCCACTAAATCAAATAAACCTTAATAAATATTATCTCAGCAATTTTTACTACATTGTCTCTTCCAAATATTTTATAAAAACTCGGACTATATCCGGATCAAATTGTTTCCCTGCACATCTTTTCAATTCATTAATAGAATCTTTTTTGCTTAAAGGCTTTCTATAAGTATCATTATTGGTCATAGCCTCATAAGAATCGGCAATACTAACTATTCTAGATACTAACGGTATAGATTCTCCCTTTAATTTTAATGGATATCCATTACCATCCCATCTTTCATGATGAGCCAATACTCCTTGGGCAACGCTATCTAATTGATTAGATGCTTTTATAATTCTATATCCTTTTTCTGTATGCGTTTTAACTATTTCAAATTCATCATTTGTTAAAATGCCTGTTTTAAGCAATAGTTCTTCGTCTATGCCTATTTTTCCTATATCATGTAGCTTGGCAACTATTTTTAATTCATCCATTAGAGATATGGGCAGAGATAACCTTTGTCCCATAATGACAGCATACTGTAAAACTCTTTCTGTATGTTCCTCTGTTTCTAAACTTTTAGTTTGAAGACCCATTTGCAATGAATTTATTATTGTGCCATTAAGGCTGCTTTTGTTCAATAACTTTTGCCTATATACTTTATCATCTGCTTCTTTTAAAGCATTATATATACTTTTATTTAGATTATCTGTTAAGGATGTCCCTAAAGATATACTTACATTAATTAGGTCATGTTTGTAATTTTTACACTTTTTAAATATCCTTTTAATAATATCTTCGCACTGATAATCGGTAGCATTTGGAACTAAAATTACAAACTCATCTCCACCAGTTCTAAAAATGAACTGTTCATCATTACAGACAGATCTAAGAATATTAGCTATTTGTTTTAATAACTCATCTCCCTGACTATGTCCTAATGTATCATTTACTAGTTTCAATCCATTTGCATCTCCCATTATTACTCCAATGGGAAGATATTTTTCACAAAATAATTCTTTTACCTTCTCTTCAAAATAAGTCCTATTATACAAACCTGTTAATATATCGGTAAAACTTAATCGCCTTAATTTTTCTTCTATTTCTTTTTTTTCAGTAACATCTAAAATAAGCCCAACAACACCAACTGCTTCATTTTTATCTATTACAGGTACTTTTATTGCTTCAGTATAAATTTCTTCTCCTTCATGCGAATTAAGTATTGTTTCATAAGTTATACTCTTCTTTTTCTGTAAAACTTCTTTATCTTCTTCTGTATATTTTTTTGCTAATTCTTCTGTTGGATGTATTTCAAAGTTTGTTTTACCGCTTAATTCTTCACTGTCTGTTTTATTGTAAAATTTATTAAATTCCTTATTAGCATATACATATTTTCCATGTTTATCTTTATAAAAAACCATTCCTGGTAAAACATCCATTACAACTTTTAATATATTTTCTTGTTGCTCTATAATATTTTCTTTTTGCTTTATATCTGTTAAATTTGAATATATTCCAGCTATAGCTTGCAGTTTCCCCTCTTCATCAATAAGTGGGAATAATTTGCGTTTCATCTTTATTTCATTAAAATAACATTCTTCTGATAAAGGTTCCAATGTGTCTATTACTAAATTACATTGATTTTTATTATCTTCTGTGATCTCTTTATCAAATATCTCTTCATGCTTTAATCCAATAAACTCCTTATTTTCACCTTTGCATATATTCATATATTCTTTATTTACATATATAAATCTTAAATCTAAATCCTTTATCCATACTGGGGATGAAAGATTATCAACTAGTAACTTAAATAACTTGTATTCCATATAATAGCAGCCCTCCTCTCTTGTAAAATTAATAATAACAACCTATCTATTTACATTTTTTAAGTTCGCTCCAATGTGTGTAACTGCTTGCTTTCCTTTTAATCCAATATAATACGAAAAGGCTATATACAATCCTAATATAATCAATCCAATTATAACCATATTCTTATTTATGTACTCCATGCTTATAATCTTTGTCCAATATTTCTTTTAATGCGCCTTCTGCTAACTTAGCAAAGTATTTTGAACAATTTAGAATTGCATTTTCATCTACTTGATATTCCGGATGATGATGCGCATAAGATTTTCCTGTACCCACAATAATGAATGCACCTGGTATTTTCTTTTGATAATATGCGAAATCTTCTCCCTCCAAACCCATCGAAATATGTTTCACATCATAGCCTATTCTCTTTCCAAGCTTAGTGCAATATTCAACCCATTCATCTGCATTATTTGTTGCTGGTGAACTTGGATGCCAAATAAGTTCTCCAGTGCCACCAAACGCTTGTGCTACTCCAGTGATTACAGCCTTCATTCTTTTATATATAAATTCACGTATATTTTCATCTAATGTTCTAACAGTGCCTTCAAGATATGCATGATCAGGAATTACATTCCATGTATTCCCTGATTCTATATGCGTCACACTTAAAAGTGCACTTTCTGTTGGACCTACATTACGACTAATAATTGTTTGAAGGGATGTTATAATATTACTTGCAATTATAATAGGGTCTATACTCTTTTGTGGTTTGGCCGCATGACTTCCAATTCCTGTAATTTTAATTTCAAATCTATCAACTGAAGCCGTCATAGCACCTTTTTTGATTCCCATAACTCCAACATCTTCATCTGAAATATTATGTACTCCAAAGATTGCATCAACATCTTCTATAGCACCTGTCTGAATAATTTTTTTAGCCCCATCCGCACTCTCTTCACTTGGTTGGAATATAAATTTTACTGTACCTATTAATGAAGCTTGATGCCTTTTTACTAAATAAGCTGCTCCTAAAATTGCAGCCATATGAAAATCATGACCACATGCATGCATTTTACCATTAACTTTAGATTTATATGGCAAGCTTGTCTCTTCTTGTATTGGCAACGCATCTATATCACACCTAATAGCAACAACAGGTCCATTAGGATTTCCCTTTATTTGTGCTACCAAACCTGTTTCTAATGGTAAATCCAGAATCTCTATATCTACCTTTTTTAGTAACTTTTTTATTAACTTTGTAGTTTCAAATTCTTGATTTGGTAACTCAGGATTTTCATGTAACTTATGAAATACATTTATAAGTTCATCATTTAAATTTTCTATTATGGATGATAGTATTTTATTGGCCATGTTTATCCCCCTTTATGCTGATGTTTAAATTATAGCATCCTATGTTAGCATCTTTTACTTGTTATTTTATTTAATATACCTTACTTTAGGATTTGCATTATATTTGTTGCTACCGTAGTTCCTACAATAAATATTATATAAAATACTATATAAGCTATAGACCATGCTCCACTAAAAGAACTCCTAACTTTTTCATAGGTTTTTAATATTGTTGCATCTTCTTTTATTACTTCTACAAAGTTTTTCCCATATTTCATTATAAATAATGTAAATGCCGTGATTCCAACAGTAAAATATATACCTCCAAACAAAAATTGTAAAACTGGTATGTTCATCATTTCTATTGCTGCTGCCATAAAAGTTATCGTATTATTAAATATATGAGCTATCATTGATGGAAAAATAGAGTCAGACTTTATTGCTATGAATGCCAAAAGTATCCCCACTAAAACTGGATTAATGAATTGAACTAAATTCAAATGAAACATAGAAAATAAAACTGAAGATACAATAATTGCTGTTAAATTACCATACTTTTGCATGCTTCTAAGAATAAATCCTCTAAATATTATTTCTTCCAAAATTGGACCTAATAAACACACATATATTAAAAACATTATTAAAAATATACGTTGTGTTGGAAAACTAAAATCCGGTTGTGGAATAGTTATACCTTTAAGTTTAAGAATTGTTGAATATATAGTATATATTATATTAGAAATCATTCCTATTCCTATGCACGAAGCAGCTCCTAATAATATAAAACTCTTAGATACTTTACTTTTTGTAAATATATCCTGCTTAAATTTTATTTTTGTAATTAGAATTGCTATTATTATTGCTATAATATCCCCAATTATGCAAGGTAAATATCCTGCAAGAAAACCAAGTGCATCTTTTGAAAATACTAGCGACTCATTAAAGTTACTTTTTAAAATCACCTTAATAATTTTAATGATACCTGCTGTTCCATATGCTATTGCATATGTTGATATAGCCAATATTAAAAGTATTTTTGAACATTTCCCACCAGTTTTTTTTATATCTTCTTTCAATGCTAGCTCTTTTTCTTCCATTTCTTGTTCAAAATCATTTATCATCACTTTACCGCCATTCATTTCTTGATTACATAGATAATTAATTTATACATTTAGCTTCCTTAAATTAAGGCCAATTTAATTTATTATTTAAGCTTTGGTATAAATCTTCTTTTCTATCCATCTTTATATCAAATTTATCTTTTACTTCTGTGATTTTTTCCATCCTTAAATCTTTTATAATTAAATTCTCGTTATTATTTATCTCATTTAATATTTCTCCATTTGGGCTAACAAATGCTGATGAACCATTATATTCTAATCCATCACCTACTCCAATTCTGTTTATACCTATGACATAACATTGATTTTCTATAGCTCTCGCCTTTAATAATGTTATCCAGTGTTCTTCTCTGGCTTTAGGCCAGTTTGCAGCCACAGTTATTATTTGAGCTTCCTTAGATGCTATTTGAAATATTTCTGGAAATCTTAAATCATAACAAATAAAAGGAGCTATATTAAATTCATTTATTTTACAATTACTTATTTCGTCCCCTGGATAATATTTTTCACTTTCTCCCCCATAAGAAAATGGATGAATTTTAGTATACTTAACCACAACATCCCCTTCTTTTGAAACAACAGCATATATGTTTCTACCTTTTTCATTAACTCTTACTGCAAATCCAAGACCTATATTTATATTATTCTCTATGGCTAAATTCTTAATCCAATTAATTATTTCTTCTTCTGATAATAAAAGGTTGCAAATGTTCATTGTAAAACCTGTTAGAGTCATCTCAGGAAACAATATTAATTCCACATTGTTTTCTATAGCGATTTTAACAAATTCTTCAACCTTAATAATATTTTCATTGCTATTTTCCCAGACTATATCCATTTGAGCAATTCCTGTAATCACCTTACTCACCCCTTTGACCAGTTTGCAGTTATGGTTGTAAAACCTACAGTTTTTTATATTTCAAAAATCTCTTCTAGAGATTTTCACCCCTAACACTTACCTCTTACTTCTTATCTCTTACTTCTTATCTCTTACCTCCTTAAAAGTTTCTTCCGTTCCAGCCCCAATCCTGAACTTCTTCATATTTTACATATATTTTATTTTGAGGTATTTCTAATTCTTCTTCATATATATTGCAAATTGCAGCTGTTAATTTTTCATAAGCATCTTTACTAGCTTTCCCAAATATCTTAACCTCCACAAATGCACCCTTTTCTAATTTTTCTCCTGCAAAATATAATGAATGCTCATCTTCAAAACCAATCATTAAAAAGGTTTCACTTTTTCCTGGAATTAATTCTATTGCCTTTCCTAATTTATTTTTAATAATTTCTTCTTTTTCCTTTGAAATTTTAACACTAACTTTTGATCCTATAAATGGCATTGTTATAATCCCCTTTCACTTTTAACTGTGTATATCCTTCTATTTATATTATCATATAATCTTATCTATTAAATTAAATTTTAAATTTTTGTATCATTTCATTTAAATCTTGAGAAAGCTGAGATTGGCTTTGAGCTGTTAATGCAATTTCCTCTGTAGCTTTAGAAGTTTCAGCAATATTATTCACTATACTTTCTGTTTCTTGTGATGATTTTTGCGCTGTATTTGCCATGCTTTCAGCCGCCTTACTCACCTGATCCATTGTCGCTAAAATTTCCTTTGCCATTTCAGCTATCTCATCTGACATCTCGCTTACAAATTCCGCATCCTTATAATTTTCTTTACCTACTAGAATCATTTCTTTAAACTTCGGGTTTATTCTTTCTTGAATAAACAATAACACTTCATTACTATTACCTGAAAGATTATTAAACGCAGTTTGAACCTGTGAGATTGTATTTTTAATAGACTCTACCGCTTCAGAAGATTGCTCAGCAAGCTGCCTTACCTCTTCAGCAACAACTGAAAATCCTTTTCCCTGCTCTCCAGCCCTTGCTGCTTCTATAGCAGCATTAAGTGCAAGTAAATTTGTCTGCTCTGATATATCTGAAATCGTATTTGCCATAATTTTTATATTCTCAACTATTTCTCCATCCTTTATAGCTTTCAATATTTTTTGTTCTTTTTCAACAAATAACTTGTCTATTTCTTTAAGAGATGCTAGCGATTTATTTTGCATATCCTCAATTCTAGCTTTCGTTATATTTGCATTTTTACTCCCTTCCATTGCTTTGTCATTTAATAAATTCATATTTGTATCTACTTCTTCTATTGAAGCACATATTTCTTCAGAAGCTGCGCTTGTTTCTTGAATGCCCAAATTTATATTTGCAATCTCATTATAAATACTTTGCCCCATTGATGTAAATTCTTCCACTGTAGCAAATAATTCTTCACTAGATGCACTCATATCCTGTGAATTATCCATTATCTTCTTCATTAAGGCAGTTAAATCCCTCCTCATAACTTCAATTCCTCTAGACATATCACCGATTTCATCCATGCGCTTCAAACTCTTTTCTGATACTTCTTTAGTGAAATTCCCCTCTGATAAAAGTTTAAAATGCCCTACAGCTCTCGCTAATGGTTTGGAAATTTTATTATCTATGTATATATAAACTACTATGCCAACTAAAAATAATATGATAAGAGAGGATATAATGGTATTAATAATAAAGTTCTTTAAAAATTTCTCACTTTCTACTTTATTTTTTCCTGTGAATGCTACACCAACCACTTTATTATTGTCTCCAACAATTGGTGAATAAGTTGTGTCATATTTACTTCCAAGGATATCAGCTTCACCAGAATAAACATTGTTATCAAGAACTGCCTTCGAAATTTTTTCATCAAGCTTAGTTCCAACAACTCTACTGCCATCCTTTACTATAGTAGTTGTAATTCTTTCATCACCTAAAAAAATAGTAGCATCGCAATCAAATTTATCCTTAATATAATCTACTAAATCATTTGAATCTAGCCTATATCCCGTAGATATAACTCCAACAATGTCCCCTTTTTCATTTTTTACTGGTATTCCTGATCTAGCAGCAAGTTTAACTTGCGTTCCCCCTTCAACTTGAGAGTTCGCCTTTCCCTCAAGCGCATTTTTAACATTTGCTTGATTTAAAACATTATCACCTTTTTTATCTGGTTCATGAGTTCTTGCTAGTACATCACCTTTTTCATCAGTTACCGTAACAAATTCCACGTTTGAATCCTTCAATATATCTTTTAAATCATTTAAAATCTTATCACTATTTTTCTCTTCAATTGACTTTATAACTATTGGATTTAAAGATAATTGAGTTCCAACATTCATAGATTCAGTTTTAAGTTCAGTAATTTTATCTTCAAGTATTTCATTAGCTCTCGATACATCACTTTTATTGGTATTACTTGCATAATCACTAAATCCTACCGCATTAATAACTATAATAGAACTTGCCAATAAAATTGTTATTCCAAAAATAAATAAAAGTAATTTAAACTTTAACGAATTAAGTTTCATATTTATCCCCATCCCTCATCATTAACTTTCCTTATACAACTTTTAACAAAACTAATTTGATACATACAGTAAAAATTATATAGTCCATTTATAGTTTTTATTCGATATTAACTAACAAAATCCTTTTTAAAATAACCTTTCCACTGCTTCCCAACCCATTAACTTAAAAAATTTATGCTTAGACTTATATCTAAGCAACGAAATTAGACCATTTGTATTCCATTAAAATCTGAAATATATATGGTCTAATTTCTGTTTATTATATATACGCCTAGTAAATTATTAACTTGTTATAAATATTTTTTCAGTCCATCTTCAAATTTTTGTTTTATAATTTCCCTAATATATTTTGGTTCTATAACTTCTCCCTTTAAAATAATGAAAGCTGACTACTTTCATATCCATTTTTATACGCTTTAATAATATCATTCATTCTATATAATATTCCGTATTTTTCACATTCACCTTTAAACATTGTCCATAACATTTTTGCTTTTGGCGAATAGCATTCATAATTATTTCCAAACTGATTTATATATTTTTGCTTAACACCTGGAAATTTTTCATCAAGCTTTTTATAGTACCAATCTCTTTGGTTTTGCCTTAAAGTTACGCCAAAAGCCGGATATATGAATTTAGCACCATTTTCATATGCATTTTTAATTATACCTTGTATATTTTCTTCATTATCCTCCAAGAATGGTAAAACTGGCATAAGCAATATGCCTGCAAAGATATCGTTATCTGAAAGTTCTTTAATTGTAGAAAACCTTTTTGAAGATACCGAAACATTAGGCTCTATCTTCCTACAAAGTACATCATCAAAGGTCGTTATAGTTATCTTTACAAGCACTGGTGAATGACTTTTTATCTTTTTTAATACATCAATATCACGCTTGATTAAATCACTTTTAGTTATAATTGAAACTCCGAATCCATGAGTATTAATAAGTTCCAAGGCACCTCTAGTGAGTTTATATTCTTTTTCAAAGAGATTATATGGATCACTCATAGCACCAGTTCCTATTACACCAGTTCTTTTCTTTGATCTGAGCTCTTTATTAATTAAGCTTAGCGCATCTTTTTTTGCCCTTACTACATCAAAATTATCTATTCTATAACATTCGCTACGACTATCACAATAAATGCACCCATGACAGCATCCCTTATAAATATTCATATTATAATTATCTCCAAACCACGAACTACTTTCGCAATATCCTGATATAATAGTTTTCGCATTTATGAATTCCATCATTTCTCTCCTAATTTATTGCAATATAACCCCATATTATTTGTTCTGATTTTAATTCCTGCTACAATTTTTTCTTTTAAATAAACAACTTCATAATTCATTATATACTTCCCCTTCATTATATTAAAATAACTATTTTTCAGTAATTTTTTTTATATTTTAATAAATTTAATATACCAATTATAACTAGACAACAGTATGTCATATTATAACTTTTTATATAGATATCAAAATTTTATGTTTGACTTATTGATATACATTTACTAAATTTCGAGTGTATATCTGCACCAGAAATCAAATACATTTGTGTGAAACAGGCATTTGAAAATTTCGCTGCTAAAAGCACTTAGAGGGAGGTTGTTCCACTTTTGCTTGTCCAATCAAATGGTTGGAGCAAGCTAAAGTGGGTACAACCTCCCTCTTAGTGCTTTCAGCGGAATTTTCATAGTCCTGCAAAACACAAATGTATTTGATTTCGGTAGATTATTTCATAACTCTAGTTTCTGATTTGTTTAATGAAAATAATTTATTTTTATGTATTAATTTGATGTTGTATCCGTTGTTGGATATTGTCTTACAACAACAATTTCTACTCTTCTATTTTGAGCTCGTCCCTCTTCTGTATCATTAGATGCCTTAGGTTTAAGCTCCCCCCAAGCTTGAATTGATACTTTTTCTGGATTGAGCCCTCCTGAACCAGCCACCATTAAACTTCTTACATTTACAGCACGCATTGCACTCAAATCCATATTAGAACGAAACTTTGCATTACTAATAGGTACATTATCAGTATGTCCCACAATTTTTATTTCGTTATTCAATCCATATAGCATGCCAGAAATCTTTGATAATAATGGTGTTACATTTTGATGTACATCCGCTTGACCCGAATCGAAAAGCACAACATCTTGTATTGAAATATCTAATCCATCCCCATTAAGGTCAACCTTAACCTTATCAGTATAACCTTCCTTACCAATTTCTTGTTCTATCATCTTCTTAATTTCAGTCATTTTATCTTGCTCTACTTGGGCATCATTTTTCCCTGTTCCATCTGATGTAGTATCCATAGGAATTATTGAGTTACCATCCTTCTCTAGCATGGCAGATCCGCCAGAAAAAATCACATTAAATGCTTTGCTCATAGATTGAAGTTTTGCCTTATCCGTTTGTCCCATTGCAAACATAACAATAAATAGTGCTAATAGGAGTGTTAACATGTCTGAATATGGAAGAAGCCATGCTTCGTCAACATGTTCTTCATGATGTTGTTTTTTCTTACTCATCATTATTCTCCTTTAATTTAGTTTTCATTATTATTTTCTTCAAATCTGACTCTTTGTTTTGGTTCTAACATACCTACTAGCTTTCTTTCAATACTTTTCGGATTATTTCCTGCTTGAATTGCTAAGATTCCTTCAAGCATAATATTCATATTTTTAATTTCTTCTAAAGATTTTCTTTTTAATCTATTTGAAAATGGATGCCAAATTAAATATCCAGTAAAAATACCATAAACAGTTGCAACAAAGGCTGAACATATACTTTCTCCAAGTTTTGTAATATCATTAAGATTTCCAAGAGCACCAATTAATCCAATAACAGCCCCTAAAACTCCAAGCGTCGGAGCTGTACCACCTGCTGTTGCAAATGCAGTGGCACCAAGACGATGTCTCTCTTCCATACTTTCAATTTCTATTTCCAATACCTCTTTTATAAGATCTGGTTCTAAACCATCCACCACCATTTCTAATCCTTTTTTCATAAATTTATTTTCCAGACCTTGTATTGTACTTTCAAGAGATAATAACCCATCTCTTCTAGTGGTTTGAGACATTTCTACAAGCTGTGTTATGAGTTCGGCTGGATCCTGCTTATTCTTATCACTAAAAAGAACACCAAAAATCTTAGGAAGCTTAAGAAACTCACCTCTTGGAAAAGAATTTATTAACGCTATTACAGTACCAACAATAATTACCATTATTGCTTCACTACTAAGTAATATAGTTACACTAGCTCCTTTTAGAAGCATGGCTGCAACAACTACTATAAAACCTCCAATAAGACCAATAATCAAAAATATATCCATTTTTCTCCCCCTTAATACTTAAATCACACTAAATTAGATATAAAATCCTTTAGTGTTACAATTTAAACTTTTCTCCCTAATAAAATCTTTTTTTGTATTATACATTTTTATAATAATATAATACCATAATACAAGACATTGGAAAACTACATTATAGTATATCTTTCGACTTAAATTATACTTTCTTTAACAATATTGCATTTCTCGAATTTTCAATATTATTATTCATATCAAAGGTATAAATTTTAGTTGACTATTTGTTAAACGTAATAGTATAAAAATTTAATTTATATCAAATAATAATTTCATATTATTTATCACAAGGAGGAATTAAATTTGAATGAAGGATTAGTAGTCTTAGTGCGTTCAATTATAGCATTTTTTTCTTTACTCATTTTTACAAAGATACTAGGAAAACAACAAATCAGCCAATTAACATTTTTTGATTATGCTCTTGGGATAACATTTGGATCTATTGCTGCCAGTCTTACTACGGATTTGTCGAGTAGAGCATGGCCTCATTTTGTTGGACTTTTTTCTTGGGCTTTGCTTGGATATTTAATGCAATATATTACTGAGAAATGGAGATATGCTGCAAAATATATAGAGGGTGAACCGACAATAGTTATTATGAATGGCAAGATAATGGAAGATGTATTAAGAAAAATGAAATACACTGCCGCTGATATTATGGCATTGTTAAGAAATAAGGATGTCTTCGATATATCTCAAGTTGATTTTGCAATTATTGAACCAAATGGTCAGTTATCAGTGCTTAAAAAACCAGAATATGAACCATTGACACCTAAAGATATGAGCATTCTTAAAGCGCCAACAGGTATAAGTACAGAACTTATTTATGATGGAGTCCTTATAGATCAAAATTTAAGGCAACTTAATAAAAGCAGAAAATGGATTATGGATCAACTAAAAATGAACGAAGTTAAAGATATTTCAGAAGTATTTCTTGCTACATTAACACCTTCTGGTTCTTTATATATAGATAAATATGACGATCATATCACAAAGGTAACTGATATTGGTGATTATAACGGTCCGTACTAATCAAGGAGGGAAATTTATAATGAGAAAATTTTTAGTCATAACTATCCCTGTCGTAGCTTTAATTTCTTTTGTTCTAATCATGCTTAGTGGTAGTATTTTAAAAAAATCTTCAGTAAATGGCTCCAATGTACCAGAATCAATACAATTAGCTGTTAATGATGTAGAAGCAGAAGATTGGGCAGGTGCTAATGAGAAAACTGAAAATCTATCAAATGTATGGGAAAAGGTTGTGAAAAGAATCCAATTTAGTTCAGAAAGAGATGAAATCAATTCATTTAGCGGAAGTATCGCACGCCTTCGTGGTGCTATTGCTGCAAAAGATAAATCCGCTTCTCTTATAGCATTAAATGAAGCCTATGAACATTGGGATGGATTAGGCAAATAAAAATTAAAATAATAGCCTGTCTCAAAAAAGAAAAATAATGAAATATATTGATTGATATATTACACATAAAATCAATATATTTCATTAAAAGTTCATTTTGAGATAGTCTATTATTATCTTTAATTTTATTTATATATTAATATGCTCCCATATTCATTATACAGGAGCATATTAATTACTTATTGTATTGAGGTTCCTCTTGCTTTACAAAGTCAAATCTTGATTGAATCGTTTGAGCTACATTATCCATTGTTTTTGAAAGTTGATCAAACATTTGTTTTGCTTCTTGATTATCTGTATCTAAAGAAAAAGTCTTCATATCAGAAGCTAATCCCTTAGCACTAGCTAATGCTGTTTCAAGTTTTGTTCCTGTTGGCATATACAATTCCTCCTTTGCATTTTTCATTACTACTATAGTGTGTTCATAACTATTGTAAATATTCATAATGCAATATTGAAATATATTCCTTTTATAAGTCTTCCCCATTACTCTTTATTACATTTTGATACCAATAAAAACTATCCTTCTTGTAACGATTCATTGAAGCCCCTTCTTCTTCTTCACGGTCTACATAAATAAATCCATACCGTTTTTGGTAACCATTTAACCAGCTTAATAAGTCTGTTATTGACCATGTGCAATATGCAAGTACTTCAGAACCTTCATTAACAGCTTCCTTTAATTCTTCTATATGCGCTTTTAAGTATGCTATTCGATAATCATCATGAATCTTATTGTCCTCAGTCTTTTTATCAAATGCACCTAATCCATTCTCAGAAATGATTATTGGTAAATCATATCTACTTGTAATAATTCGACAACACATTCTAATACCCATTGGGTCTATAGTCCAGTCCCAATCTGTAGTTTTCAAATACGGATTAGGCGGATTCTTATATAATCCAGGGGTTCCACTGACTTGTGATGTACCTTTTTTACCTGTGGTATTCATCTCCGCCATGCCAACACCATCTATTGGGTTGTATTCCACTACTGCTGTTTGATAATAATTTACTCCCATAAAATCAACTTGAGCAGCTGCTTTCATGAGTTCCGCATCCCCATCTTCAAATATAGGTGCTACTCCTTGCCCTTGCAAATACTTTAATGCTGTTCTTGGATAACGTCCATAAGCATAAACATCCATCCACCAGAATGTTTGCAAATCATCAAAATCAGCTTTAGCTATATTGTTTATTGGGTTACAATCCAATGCATAGCTTGGTGAAAATGCAAAACTTGCACCAATCTTACCGCTTAGAACTATTTTTCTAAAGGCAAGTACTGCTTTTGCATGAGCTAAGTTTGCATGATGGTTAACTTGATAAAACATCTTTGAATCGTTCTTCTTACCTGGTGGATGTACTGCCATTATCCATCCTAGAGTTGTAAATATATTTTGTTCATTTAAAGTTATCCAGTACTTTACTTTATCCTTATAACGTTTAAATAAAGTTATTGCATAATTTTCATAGTCATCAATGATCTTTCTGCTTTCCCATCCACCATATTCTTGAACTAATGCTTGTGGTAAATCCCAGTGATAAATTGTAACCATTGGTTCAATTCCATACTTTAAACATTCATCAATTACATTATCATAGAACTGTAAGCCTTTTTCATTTACCTCGCCTCTTCCCTTAGGATAAATCCTTGGCCAAGAAATTGAGAATCTGTATGTCTTTAATCCCATTTCTGCCATTAAGGCTATATCCTCTTTATAGCGATGGTAATGGTCAACTGCAACATCTCCTGTCGTTGCTTTAAACGTTTTTCCGGGAATCCTTACAAATTCATCCCAATTACTTCTTCCCTTTCCATATTCCTCAGCTGCACCTTCCACTTGATATGCAGCTGATGCACTTCCCCATAAAAAATCTTCTTGAAATCCATGCTTCTCTTTGAAATACATCCCATTTTCCTCCTAATAGTATTTTTTATTTTTTGTTAAGCAAATTCTTAAACGTTATCCAAAAATTCAAACCCTATTATTAACAATCATTATAATTCTAGCCTATCACATAATTGTATCACCTGTCTACAAAAAGCATATTATTTATTTTAATAAGTTCATATTGCATATATAAATATTATATTTTTTATTACAAAAGTAATAACATTTTGTTCTTTTATGTTCCGATTTTGGTATGGAAATAGCCATTTTAACAAATGAAAGATGTGAAAGTGTGGCTGGTAAAAGTGCAGCTAATTACCTCAGAAAATATTCAAGTGTAGTGATAGACGTATTAGAACCACTTATGGAATATGAGGACGTAACATTTAATTTAATAAGAAATACTGTATATAATGGAGTGTATGATCACGTTAGCTCTTCTGCAGCATCAGTAATGGCTGATGGGGTTAAATATACTATAATATATCTATCACCAGTATAAATCATTATAGGATATGTTATAGCAATTTCATAAAAAAGAGATGTTATTATATAACACCTCTTAATATAAAAATACAATAGTTCTATTTTTTAACCTATCCATGCTCCGTTCGAACCTAATGTATAACCATCAACTGTAGTATTAGATGCCATTGAGCCATCGTTATTCATGTAATACCAATCGTTGCCATCTTTTACCCAACCAGTTTGCATATATCCATTAGATCCTAATTTATACCAAGTATCTCCTTGTTTATTCCAGCCTGTCTGCATAGCTGCATTTGACGGTGATAAATAAACCCAACCAGTACTATCTTTTTGCCATCCAGTTTGAGGATCACCTGTCTTATTTACCATATACCAGTTGTTGTTTACTTGTGCCCAACCTTGAGCTACTGTATCTGTCGAATCTAATTGATTCGCAACTGCAACATAGGTAGCATTTGCTTGTGTTGGTAAAGTTACTGTATTTGTTCCTATAGTAACTCCATCTGTTACTTGGATGTACTTACCTAACAGTGGTACGAATTTGTATACTGCTGTGATATTTCCTGCTGTTGTATCCATTGGAATAGTAGTTGTAGCACTGCCTTTAGCCGCTGTTATAACTGCACCTAAGCTTGCACTATCTTTAGTTAAAGTAGATACTGAAAGTGTATTTCCATCTGTAGTAGTTACCTCTTTAGCCACACTAGCAGTTACTCCTTGCCCCACTGTTGCACTTAAGTCACTTACTATATTTGCAGTAACAACCTTTGCAACTTCCTTTGCTATTTCCTTAGCTACTGTTGGATCAACTGTATTGTTAACTCCGATAGTTGTAATAGCTGCTGCTATACTATCTTTAGTTACAGGTGCTGTTCCATTAGATGTTAAGATTGATTGTATAGTAGCTGCTGTAACTGGTGATGTTACTGTTGTTGTAGTTCCTGTAGTTGCTGTTGTAGTTCCTGTTGATGATGTTAAAGTTGCTGTTGTAGTCGTTGTTGTAGTTCCTGTTGATGATGTTGAAGTTGCTGTGCTAGTTGACGAACTTGAACTAGATGAACTTGAACTAGATCCAGAACCTGATGAACTTGAACTACTTGTTTTTGTTCCTGCTGCTTCAGCAGTATTAAATGCTGTTGTTGCTATTTTAAGTGCTCCTACTGCATTATCTACTTCTGTTTGAGTAGCATCTGTTTTATCTGCTATTACTTGAGCCGCTGCAATTGCATCTGTGTAAGTTTTCTTAACTGCTGCTGTTACCCATTTGCTAGCTACTAATACATCAGATCCATTTGTGCTTGTTGCTACTGATTTACTGTTTGTAGTTGCTGCTGTTATCGCATCTGTTAATGCTGTTTTATCTGCTGCTACTACTTTTGTTCCTACTGCTTCAGCAGTATTAAATACTGTTGTTGCTATTTTAAGTGCTCCTACTGCATTATCTACTTCTGTTTGAGTAGCATTTGTTTTATCAGCTATCGCTTGAGCTGCTGCAATTGCATCTGTGTACGTTTTTTCATCTGCTGCTTTTACCCATTTGTTAGCTACTAGCACATCAGATCCATCTGTGCTTACCGATACTGATTTACTGTTTGTAGTTGCTGCTGTTATTGCATCTGTTAATGCTGCTTTATCTACTGTTACTGCAGCGTCTGTAGTTGTACTAGTTGTTGTATTTGTTGATGGTTGACTATTTAATATGATTTTATTTTCATCTACGCCACAATTAAGTAATAGTTGTTTTAATTCTTGACTCTCCACATAAAATAAAGCATTTTCACAATTTATGAATACATCTTGTCCTATACTTGTTACGCTATTAGGAATTATTATGCCTGTTAGGTTATTACAACTATAAAATGCATAATCTCCTATACTTGCTACGCTATCAGGGATTGTTATGCTTGTCAAATTGCTACAATTTTCAAATGCATATTTTCCTATACTTGTTACACTATTAGGAATTGTTATGTTTTTAAAATTACAACTATGAAATGCATAATCTCCTATACTTGTTACACTACTTGGTATTGTTATGCTTGTTAAACTACTACATTTTTCAAATTCAGAAAATCCTATACTTGTTACACTACTCGGAATCGTTATGCTTGTCAAATTACTACAATTATAAAATGCACCTTGTCCTATACTTGTTACGCTATCTGGAATTGTTATACTTGTCAAATTACTACAATTATAAAATGTACCTAATCCTACACTTGTTACACTATTTGGTATTGTTATGCTTGTCAAATTACTACAATCATAAAATGTACCTTGTCCTATACTTGTTACACTATTTGGTATTATTATGCTTGTCAATTTACTACATTTCTCAAATGCATAAACTCCTATACTTGTTACACTACTTGGTATTGTTATGCTTGCCAAATTACTACAACCATAAAATGCAGCGTCTCCTATACTTGTCACACTATTTGGTATTGTTATGCTTGTCAAATTACTACAATTGATAAATGCTTCTTGTGCTATACTTGTTACATTAACCCCATTGATTTCACTTGGTATAGCTACTTCGGTTTTACTACCATTGTATTTTGTTATTGTTCCTGTATTTGTATCAAATTCAAAATCTGATTGTATTCCTGCTGCTTCAGCATTATTAAATGCTGTTGTTGCTGCTGCAAGTGCTCCTACTGCATTATCTACTTCTGTTTGAGTAGAATCTGCTTTATCATCTATTAGTTGAGCCGCTGCAATTGCATCTGTGTAAGTTTTCTCAACTGCTGCTGTTACCCATTTGTTAGCTACTAACACATCAGATCCATCTGCGCTTACTGCTACTGATTTACTGTTTGTAGTTGCTGCTGTTATCGCATCTGTTAATGCTGTTTTATCTACTTCTACTGCTGCGCCTGTAGTTATACCTGTACTTACAGCAGCGCCCGTAGTTGTACTTGTATCAACATTTGTATTTGTTGTTATTGGTTCAATAGAAACATTAGCATAACCCTGTGACCAGTCAAGCCCTTTAGTGAATCCTGCTGGTACTGATGATAGTTCGTCAGTAGTAGTAAAGATTGCCGTTACTGTTGCTCCATCAGATGTTACTGATTCAAGCGTATAGCCTGTGA
>JARLHR010000020.1 GCA_031292145.1 Clostridium sp.
ATCCCTTATGATTTTCCCATTACAGAAGTGAAATGCGATGATAAAGATGACACAGAGTTAGATGCCATTAAAAAGAAAGTAAATAAACGTCATTGTTACAATCTCGTAAAAAACATCAAAACAGATCCCAGCTTGTTCGGGGAAAAGGACACAAAAAAATATGAAAAGAAAGAGAACACAAAATGGGATGAGTGTGTTTTTGAAATTAACAAAAAGGCTTAAGGAATAAAAACATATAATACCATAAGAAAACATAGAATGCCAAATTATAAGAACAGTAAAATATATAAACTTGTTAGTAATCAAACTACAGATATTTACATCGGATCAACAGCACAAGCTTTAGGGGTACGTAAAGCTGGGCATACAAGAGATTATAAAAGTTGGGCAAAAGAAAAGCACAACTACATGACTTCATTTGAAATTTGCAAACATGACGATTTCAAAATAATTCTGTTAGAAAATTGTCCTTGTGATTCAAAGGAGCAGTTACAAGCACGAGAAAGATATTACATTGAAACCCTTGAGTGTGTTAATAAAAACATACCAACAAGATCAGTAAAGGAGTATTATCAAGCCAATAAATGTGAAATACTGGAACAACGTAAAGAATATTATGAACAAAATAAAAATGTAATACAACAACGTAATAAAGAATATTATGAAGACAATAAAACTCTAATACAAAAAAAGCAATCACAACGATTTCAATGTGTGTGTGGTTCAAATGTTTGTATTGGTAATAAAGCAACACACAACAAATCCATCAAACATAATGATTTTATTGCAATGTTTAACTTTGTAAAGCACAGTGACCCTCTCTTTATGAAGCCCTAAACAAATACTATCAATCCAAATGTGTTTAATTCATAAAATATTATTTTCATACTAATAGTATAATTAACATGGAAATTCAATTTTTATATGGCATTTATGATGTCGAGGAGAACGAGGTTGTGTCGGTTGTGAATGATGTAGACACAGCACAGCTTGAAAGAGAAATATATATTATTTCAAATTA
>JARLHR010000183.1 GCA_031292145.1 Clostridium sp.
AAAAATCACTTTCATTTATGAAAAAACTCAAGCAGGAGAGCCTCTTGATGCCATTTTAGAGATTTTCAATGCTGCATAAATATCCCTTTGGTTATTTGACTGGAAATATTTGTTTGCAATTTCGCTCGTTTATAGTTCAATATTAAAATTCCATAATTTTACCTAATTTATATATAATTTGGCTTATTATTTAATTTGATTTATAATAATTAATGAAAGTATTATTTGGAGGAAAAACATGACTTTAGAGAATAATAAAACGAAATTCATCCAAAAGAAGAAACAATTAAAGGAAAAGGAATTATTTTTATCAGCATATGATCTGTTTATAAAAAACAGTATAGAAAAGACATCTATAGATGATATAGCCAAAAATGCTGGAGTTGCAAAAGGAACTTTTTATTTATACTTTAATGACAAATATGATATCTTAAATAAATTAATTCTTCAAAAAAGTAATGAAATTTTAAATGAGGCCTTAGCTAAAACAAATGCTTCAGGAATTAAGGATTTTAGAGAAAGAACTTTATTCTTTATAGATTACATAATAAATTATTTAAAGCATAATGAATCTTTGTTAAAACTCATAAATAAAAATATTTCTTGGGGATTGTATAGAAAAGCTATAATGAAACCAGAAGCGTATAATGATGTTAAAAAAGTTTTAGATATTTTTATTAAAAATCTCACTAATGAAGGAATGAAGAAAGAGGAAGCTGAAATGACATTATTTATGATTATCGAACTAGTTGGCAGCGTATGCTTTACTACTATTATCTTAAAAGAGCCTACAGACATTGAAAGTATAAAGCCTATTTTATTTAAAAAAATCTTAGCTATGATAAAAGTTTAGGAATATGAAAACTAGAAGCACATACAACTTACAATCTAGACTTATGTGGTAACTTACCGAAATAATAAATATTTTTATTTCGAAGGACTATGAAAATGTCGCTGAAGGTTCTAAGTTGCAAGTTGCACCCAATTCAGCATGCTCCCGCTTTCAGCGTGACAAGCTAAATTGGAACAACTTACAACTAAGAACCTTTAACAGCTCA
>JARLHR010000184.1 GCA_031292145.1 Clostridium sp.
CAGGTGATCTGAACTTGCTCTTTCTCTCTTTCTTAGGTTTTGTTTCGTCCTTCTCGTTAAATAACACCACACGTTGCTTGTCTTCAGGGTCTTCTTCAGGCACTTCCATCTTGGCTGGTAAATGCTTAACTAAGTCTGCCAGTTGATTATGACCTTCTTCATCTGTAATACTAGTGTGACCAATGAAAGGAATATCTTTTGTGTCACAATACTCTTGTATCGATTGCCAAGATGCATCTTTATGTAGTGTGGAAACAAAAGCCACGATCGTTGTATCCTTGGTACAACATTCTTGAATAATCTTAAAGATACAAGAGGTTTTACCACTCTTCTTTCTGGCTACTAATAGAATGTTCGCATAGATCTCATCGAATAATCTAGAGCCTTTGATGGGACGACTATCTTTCTTTCCCATATGAGGTACTTCATTGACACTTTCATCATTGATTTTCTTAAGCCTTAAATTACTCATATGATTGATTTATATATACAAACATGATGTTATATAAATGAATTGGATGAATTATAACCTATCATATAAAAGGCTATTTAGATCTATTTTAATATCTGTTACTAGCTGATTCAATCTTGAAATCAAATCCATAATCATTCGAATTTCCTCGTAATTGATTTTGATAATAACTTGCTTTACCTTTTCATCTTTCAATGCTTGTAGATCTTCGGCAAGCATTTTGAGTTTCCATAAATATACAATTTATTTTATTTTCTATAAAACCAAAAACATTTAATGACCTCCTAACGATCAGTTAATTAGAAACACATGTTTCCTATGTCATCAAGATCTTTTTCTAGATTGTTCAAATTTGAAATCAAATCCTGAATTATTTGAATATTCGAGGTTACATTACTTTGGAATGATTGAATTTCTTGTCTGATATAACGTGCAACACGTTAAAGAAAATGATTATGTATATAATAATCTTTTGTATCTAAAGAGTGATCGACTCGTTTATTTCTCTCACTCTTTACTGCTTTATCTGCCTCTTTTAGTTCTTTAAACATTGTATTCAATTGAACAATTTTATTGATATTGATTTGGATCAGAGCTTGCTTAAATGATTTTACTCTTTCTTCTTTAAATACTTTAAATGCTTGTAAATCTTCGGCAAGCATTTTGAGTTTCTATAAATATACAATTTATTTTATTTTCTATAAAAAACTTTTACTTTATTATTTTCAAACGCTATCGCGATTGAAAATTAATGAGAAAAAGTTTAATGAATAATTTTGAGAGCGTTGTCATTCATGAAATCAATATCAATGCTAATGATATCACCACTAACACTTGAAATGCCTTGCGATGCACTGGTTAACCAAATTTCAATGCTGGTTAGATTGGGA
>JARLHR010000185.1 GCA_031292145.1 Clostridium sp.
AAGGAAATGAATGATGACGCTACAAATGCTATATCAAATATTCTTTACGCAAAAAAAGCAAGGGAAAGTTAAGGGAAAATACTCAAATGGTATTCCTTAAATCCTTGCAATTACTTGTTGCGAGATAAGCCATAAGCCGAGTTCTGTATTAAGCAATCATCTATCTAGGCTTACCGTTGCCAGTAAGCTCAAGCGACGCACCCGGAGGCGGGACGGGCAGCCCCTTAATGCCTCTCTATTCGGTCTTGCTCCAAGTGGGGTTTACATAGCCGTGAAGTCTCCATCACGCTGGTGAGCTCTTACCATCACCTTTCCACCCTTACCCAAGTAAAACTTAGGCGGTATATCTCTGTTGCACTTTCCTTCAAGTCGCCTTGACTGGACGTTATCCAGCACCCTGCCCTATGGAGCTCGGACTTTCCTCTCCTAGATTCAATTCTAGCAACGATTGCACGTCTCACTCGCAGAGTCTATGTTAACATACTTCTTCTTAATATGCAAATACTTTTTTAATGTTAATAAAGTAAATTTATAACTATATTAGAATAAATATTATAACTAATAACATTAATATTATTAACCCATATAAGCTTACACCACATAATAATAATGTCAAAAGTATTATTCCACCTACAATCAATTTAGGATAAAGCAAACACAATAAAGGATTTTTATTAGAGAAAAATGGTGGAATTCCATTTCCCCATCCGCCAAACCTTTTTCTTGAATTTCCTCCTCTAAAAAAATCTCTTATTGCTCTTCTACTACGCTTAAAAACATTCTCAAAATCTTTTTTCAAATCGTCTCCAGACATATTATTATATTCATCTTTTCTACCCATACTTCACCGCAAATTATTATTACAATAATAGTATATGCATGCACTCAATAAATTAGTTAAGCCATATAAAACAAAGATTTATTTTAATTAATGACAAATCTATCTGCCAGACTATTTCCCATCATCCTACCTAGTCATATTGCCTTAAGAGATCCACTATGAGGACAATCTACCTCCTTGCCTGATGAAAAATATGCACTTTTCATATTAACATCTACACATAGCATTTTGGACTTGCTATTTTCTTTCATATGCCTAAATAAATTCATATGGATCATTACATTTTTTTGATGTAATAAATTCTACATCTTTAAATTTTTCCTTTAGAAATTCTAAAGTATTAAAAAAAGCAATAGATTCCGTTGCAAAATGCCCTGCATCTATTATGCTTATTCCCATTTCTTTGAAATCTGATGCAAAATGGTAAGTTGTATCCCCTGTTATTATGCAATCTACTCCTAAACTTTTTGCTTTATAAAAGAAATCTTGCCCACTGCCATTTATTATTGCTAATTCTTTTACCCTATCAGAACCTCTAACAATTCTCATGTTTTTTATATTTAAATTATTCTTAACAATTCTTATAATATCATCTAAACCTATTTCTTTTTCTAAACTTACTAATCTTCCTATTCCACCATCTTTGTAATTTCTAGCTTCAGTTGGCTCAATTATTTGTTTAGAATTAAATCCTAACATCTTTACTAATGTTTCATTAATACCGCCTCTAGCACTATCTAAATTAGTGTGACATGAATAAAGAGCTATATCCTTTTGAATTAAAGTTATTATCTTATTTCCCAAAAAGTCCCCTTTGACTATATTTTTAGGCTTTTTAAACAACAGAGGATGATGAGTTATAATTAAATCTACCTTAAGCTCCATAGCTTCTTTAATCACTTCATTTGTGCACTCTAATGATAGCAAAACTTTTTTTACTTCTTTCTGTTCATCTCCAACCATTAATCCCACGTTATCATAATCTTCTTTTAAAAATTTTGGAGCAAATTTTTCGATTTCATTTCCTATGTCTATTACTTTATGCAATAATTCCACCACCTAAAAATTATTCAATAATTTTTTCAATTTTTCATTTTTTTGTTTTAATTCATTTTTTCTTTGTATTGCATGTTCAGTGTTATCTGTTATGAATTCTATTACCTTTTTATTCTTTTCTATTTTACTTTCTATATATGATTTTAATAAAGGCAATTTTTTATTTAACATAAGAGGGCTTATTTCATAAAATATATTTTCTAAAGATATATAATCTCCCTTTTTATACTTTACTTTAAACAATTCATAATATTTATTTTCATCTATACATATATCTTCTTCTAAGATTTCGTAATCATTTTTATATAAATATTCCCTTAAAACTTCAGGATTTTGAGCTGGCTGAAGTATTAAGTAATCTAAATTCTTCACTTTATCTAAATCATTTTCTAATATATCTCTAATTAAATTACCACCCATTCCAGCTATTATAATAACCTGTGCTTCTTTATTCTTTAGTGGATATAACCCCCCGCCTAACCTTACATCAATTTTATCTGATAAACCATCTAAGGCAGCATTAATTTTTGCTTTTTTCAAAGGTTCTTTATTTATATCAGATGCAATAACTTTTTCAGCTATATTGTTTTTAATTAAGTAAATTGGTATATATCCATGATCTGTACCAACATCCATTATTGTATCTACTTTATTAACTTTCTCTATAATCCAATTTAATCTTTTACTTAATTCCATATTCTCCTCTTTTCTAATGCACACTTATAAATTTATTCTGATGAAAAATATACATCCATCTTGAAATTGTTATTTTATGTAATATACATAAATAACAATTTTTTTGATTTCATCTAAAATAAGCACCTAAAATTATAGGTGCTTATTTAGGCATATTCAAAAAAAATAATAAGTCAGATTAGCATTTTTATAATAGATTCACTATGAGGCAAAATACTTTCTTGTCTGAATAGAAATGTACATTGTATCATGGACTTATTATTTTCTTTCATATTCCTTTTAATCTAAATAATCCTTTAGTTTTTTACTTCTTGATGGATGCCTTAATTTTCTTAATGCTTTTGCTTCAATTTGTCTGATTCTTTCTCTTGTTACATTGAATTCTTTACCTACTTCTTCAAGAGTTCTTGCTCTTCCATCATCAAGTCCAAATCTCAATCTTAATACTTTTTCTTCCCTAGGAGTCAATGTATCTAATACATTTATCAATTGCTCTTTAAGCATTGTAAATGCTGCAGCTTCAGCTGGTGCTGGTGCTTCATCATCTGGAATAAAATCTCCTAAATGAGAGTCTTCTTCTTCACCTATTGGAGTTTCTAATGAAACTGGTTCTTGTGCAATTTTTTGAATTTCACGAACCTTATCTACCGGAAGTTCCATAACCTTTGAAATTTCTTCTGGGAAAGGATCTCTTCCTAATTCTTGTAATAATTGTCTTTGTACTCTTATAAGTTTATTTATAGTTTCTACCATATGAACTGGTATTCTTATTGTTCTTGCTTGATCTGCAATAGCTCTTGTTATTGCCTGCCTAATCCACCATGTAGCATATGTTGAAAATTTAAAGCCTTTCCTATAATCAAATTTTTCAACTGCTTTTATAAGACCTAAATTTCCTTCTTGAATTAAATCCAAGAATAACATTCCTCTTCCAACATATCTCTTAGCTATACTTACAACCAATCTTAGATTTGCTTCTGCTAATTTCTTTTTAGCTTTTTGATTTCCTTCTTCTATTTCTCTTGCATAAACCATTTCTTGTTCAGAAGACAATAAAGGTACTTTTCCAATTTCTTTTAAGTACATCCTAACTGGATCATCTATTGCTATACCTTCAGGTACTGATAAATCTATTTCTTCTTCTTCAACAGCATTATCATTCATGTCACCTATAATTTCAACGCCTGTCATTTCCAAAACTTCATATATCTTTTCTATTTGTTCTGGACTTAAATCAATATGATCCATTGCTTCCATAATTTCCTTATATGTTAATGAACCATTCTTCTTACCCTTGTCAATTAACTCCTTTACAGCCGCCATCTTAGCATTTTTATCCTTTTTATCATCTTTGGGTTTTATTAGTTTTCCATTTGCTTTTTGTTCCATATTGTTATTGCCTCCTTCCGTCATAACCTTAACCTCTCTCCTCAATTTTAAGTGCTTGTGAAAGTTTAGTAAGCTCTATTGCTATTTTTATCGACTCTTCTATTTTGCCTTCTTTTTCAAGCTTATTTTGTCTTTTCTTTAAATCATCAATTTGTAATCTGAGTTTAAAGTTTCTAACTTCTTTTATATAATCTTTAATTAATCTGTTTTTATCAGCAAAATCTAAAATCACATGATCTTTTATTTTAGTTAATTCTTTAGAACTTTCTATATCATCACATCTATTTTCTACATATGATTCTATATTAATAGTATCCTCACTTTTACCCTCTAATATTAATGAATAAATTTTATTATGTGAGTCTATTACAAAATCTCCCACATTTATAATATTTTTAAGTTCATCATACGATTCGTCATTAAACATCAATTTTAATAAGGCTCTTTCTGCTTTTAAATATGCTGGTTCTATATATAATTTTGTTCCATAAATTCCCTTTTTATTCACAAAATTATCTTCTTTTTGCTTTTTCGTTATTACTTGAGAAAGTAAGTCGTATAATGCCTGTTCCTTAATTGATGTTTCTTCCGAAATTTTCTTTATATATACATCTTTTTCTATAGGATTTAGATCTGCTAAAATTTCTGCAAACTTTTCTCCATATTCTATTAAGTCATTTCCATTTTTAAGATTTATATCTTGTGCTGCTCTTTTAATTTTATATTCAATTAAAGGCAATGCTTCTTTTACTAACCTTAAAAATGCCTGCTTTCCATTATTTCTCACAAATTCATCAGGATCTTTTCCTTCTGGTACTGTTAGTACTTTTACATCAAGTCCAGCGCTTCTTAAAATTTCTAATCCCCTTAAGGTTGCAGTCTGTCCTGCCAAATCAGCATCATAAGAAATTATTACCTTATTTACATATCTTCTAACGAGCCTTACTTGATTCACAGTGAGAGCTGTTCCAAGAGATGCTACAACATTTGTTATACCATATTGATGAAGTGCTATTAAATCCATATATCCTTCAACTATAATAATATAATCCTCTTGAAGCTTATTCTTAATCGCAAAATTTAATCCATAAAGATTAATTCCCTTTTGAAAAACCATGGTTTCTGGTGAATTTAAATATTTTGGTTTTGAATCATCTAAAACCCTGCCTCCAAATCCAATGACTTTTCCTCTTACATCAAATACTGGGAACATCACTCTATTTCTAAACTTATCATATATATTTCCACTTTTCTCACTTTGGGATGCTAATCCTGCTTCAACTAATAAATCATTTTTATATCCTTTTGGTCTTAAATAATTTATTGCGCCATGCCAATCATCACATGAGTAACCTAATCCAAATCGTTTTATGGTTTCTTCTTTAATGCCACGTTCGAGAAAATACGCTTTTGCTTGTTTATTTTTCTGCAAGTTTGAATAATAATATCTAGCAGCCTCTACATTTATCTTGTATAAGAGTTCCTTTTTCTCAGAAATTTTACTGTTTTGAGGATCTTCTATCTGAAGTGGAATATTAGCTTTACTTGCTAAGTATTTTGCTGCTTCTATAAAAGTAAGTTTCTTATACTTCATAACAAATGTAAAAACATTCCCTGCTTCACCACATGAAAAACATTTATATATCTGTTTTTCACTAGAAACACTAAATGATGGGGATTTCTCATTATGAAATGGACATAATCCCGTATAATTTTTCCCTGATTTTTTTAACCTTACATCTTCTGAAATAATGTCAACAATATCATTCTGTTCTTTTATTTTTTCAATTACTTCTTCTGATATTTGCAAGGAGACATCTCCCTCCTTACTGTTTTTTTCGCCAATTATATATTATTCGACATCCTAATGAATTTCCCTTCTAAAATTTCGAATAAAAATATAATTTATTTTTATTCAAAATTCAACTCATTATGAAATAGTATTTATTAAAAATACTACTATGTATTTATTAATTCTTTTTTTTGTTAGAAAATCCTTTTATATTTGAAAATCATTTTTAATTTTTATTATTAATTAATAACTAACTTAGGAACAAATATATTGTTGAACAGTGATAAGCAATAATCATCACTCATTCCAGCAACGTAATCGGCTACCCCTCTCTTAAGTCCTTCAGCTTTAGCTATTGCTAAATAAATTTCCGGCATCTGTTCTGGATTTTCTTCAAAATGCTTTATTATTTGATTCAATATAAATTTTGCTTTATTTCTCTCAACCTTTAATGTATCCCCTAAATATATATTTTTAAACATAAATTGTCTAAGTTCTACCATTGCTTCATTAATTTCTTTACTTAAGCCAACTTCTTTTATCCCATTATTAATATTCTCATTAGACGTATTTACAAAATCTTTTATTAAAGTATTTAATCTTTGAGTAGAAGTGTCGCCTAAAATTCTTATGACCTCTTTAGGTATTTGTTCTTTCACTAATAATCCTGCTCTTATAGAATCATCGATATCATGGTTTAAATAGGCCATTTTATCACTAAATTTAACAACAATCCCTTCTAATGTCTTCATGTCTTTTATGGTTCCTAATCCACTATGATTCAATATGCCATCAATTACTTCTTCAGTTAGATTAAGTCCTAAACCATTGTTATCAAGTTTGGTTACCACCCTTACACTTTGTTCATTGTGCCTAAATCCATCATCCAAATATTCATTAAGAACCTCTTCTCCATTATGGGCAAAAGCAACATGCCCGAGATCATGGCCTAATGCTATGGCTTCAATTAGATTTTCATTTAATCCAATTCCAACGCCTATGGTTCTTGCAACTTCCGACACTTCTAATGTATGTGTTAATCTAGTTCTATAATGATCTCCAAATGTTTTTATATATACTTGTGTCTTATGCTTAAGACGTCTAAATGACTTACTATGAATTATTCTATCTCTATCAATCATATAACAGGTTCTAATTTCATCCTCATCTTCTTTTAGTTTTCTTCCCAAGGACTTTTTTGAAAATGCCGCTTCTTTAATCAATGTCAAGTTTTCAAAACTCTGAATTTTTTCTCTCACATTCATACATTCTCACCTCACTTTATGTATTCTACTTATTTCATCATTTCCCTTTAATTTTTAGCTATCTTTATTATTTGCAAATATAAAAAAATAATATACTTAAATAATTAAAATTTTTATATTTTAATCACACTCTTTAAGTATATTACTAGTATTACTTTAATATTATTTAATAATCTTAAATTTTCTTAGAATAAATCTAGATACATTTTATTAAAGAATCACCTTATAAAGGAGCGTATTTATGGGAACTGAAATTCTATCTTTGCAAGAATCCAATCTTTCCCCTGAAATTATAAAGCAAAATGTTTTACCATATTATAGATTGCAGAATTCTCACATTTCAATAATTAAATTTAAAGATACGGACAAACAAAGAGCAGTATATAAAATAAATTTCGGAGAAAAGAATTATTGTTTAAAAAAAGTCTATTACAATATAAACGATCTACTCTATGTGTATTCAGCAATTGAATGGTTATATAGAAATAACATTAGAGTCCCAAAACTTCTACCTACAATAGATAATAATAGATTTGCATCTTATCAAGATATGCTTTTCATATTAACTCCATGGATTGAAGGTGAAAAATGCAATTTTGATAATATAAACCATGTTTTAATATCTGTAAAAAAACTTTCACTCATTCATTCATTATCGCATAATTTTAAGCCTATTCTAGGAAGTTCATTAAGAGAAGGATTTGATGATTTTTACATATCAACATTAAAGCATTTTCAAGATTTACTCAATGCATCAAATGAAGCCTTTAAATATAAAGATACCTTTTCAAGACATTTTATTTCAAGTTTTGAAACAAATTTGCGTCTTGCTCAAATTTCTTTAGATATATCTAATAAAATTGATACTACTAATTTAAGTAAATCATTATGCCATGGTGATTATGTAAATAAGAACTTAATTTTTCCGCCTGATTTAGAACCTTGGATAATTGATTTTGATAAGTGTAAAACTGACTACTGTGCAAAAGATTTAGCATATTTTATGCGTAGGCTTCTTAAACGTGAAAATACTAAATGGAATGTTGATTTAGCTTTATCTGCATTACAATCATACAATGAATTAGCGCCATTGACAAAATCAGATTTAAGGTACCTAATATCATATATTTGTTTTCCACAAAAATATTGGAGAATATCACGAGATTATTATAAAAATATTAACAAGTGTAATAAAGCTGCTTTTTTAACTCTACTTACAAATACAATTTCAAAAGCAGATTATCAATATGAATTTGCACTAACAATAATAGATGCAGTACAAAAAAAATTTAGTGTAACATTATAGGTAAGCAACACAATAATTATACTTATGCAATAGCTTACCGAAATAAGTGACATGTTGTTTTCGGTTTCTAAGGAATTTAGATGGGTGATTCTAGGAGCATAAGTTGTCCTAAAAATCTTGCCTCAAAAACAAGTTTTGAACAAGCTTTTTAGGACAACTTATGTTCAAGAATCACACCATCTAAATTCCTAATGAAACACTGCAAACAACATGTTACTTATTTCTAGTATATCTATTTCTTAAGTTTTAGTATAATTCGTATTTATTCTAAACTTAAGCCAATTTTAAGCACACAAATATGATAAAACTAAATCCTAGTGTATAAATACATGAAGATTTAACAATTGTGATATATTGGTTAATCACATCATCCTATGCTTATTCATCATCCAGCGTTCTCATGCTTTTGTTTAGTCTAAATATACAACATCCTAAAAAACCCATTATTCCAATGCAAATGAAAAGTACTGCAATTCCGCTCCCGTCTCCAGTACCTACTATTTTAGTTAAAAATTCTTGCACTATTGTGTTTTTTTTCATATAAGGTTCAAATACTTTATCTGCTAAAAAACCGCCTAAGATATTTCCTATTGGAATTGATGTATACTGTAGTGTGTTTCTTGCTGAAAAAACTCTGCCTTGCAACTCTAGAGGTATCTTAGTTCTCATTATATATTCTACATTGGCAGTTAAAAAGGGAATTAATACATTTCCTAAAAATACTGCAATTGTCCATATATAATAATTTTGCCCTATCCCTAAAAGACTGTTGCAAAACAAGAATGAAAATGTCATGATATTTAAAATAAGCGGTATTTTTTTTGAAGTCTGTTGAAATCTGGCTACTAAAATACTTCCTATAAGTCCCGCAATGCTTATTCCACTACTGACAATTCCTAGCTGAAGGTCATTATTGCTACTTCTTGATAATACCATTGGAGATAAATTTGTATTATATATTGCGGCAATCAAATTAACAAACGCCATAAATAGAATAAGATTTAACATGTCTTTCCTGTTTAGTAAATACCTTACTCCTAATATGCATTGCTTATAAATGCTCTGCTTCTCTTTTTCCTTAGGCAATAAAATTATGGGTGGAATATTAACCCAAAAGGCTAATGTTACAAATGCAAAAATAAATGTTGCTAAATCAATAATTATAATTGTTTGCAATCCGCAAAATGCATATAGTGATGTAGCAATAATTGGTGCAAAAATTCCTGTAAAAGAATTACATAAAGTACGTAAACTACTTGTCTTCAAATAATTTTCTTTGGATACAATAACCGATATAGTAACTTCATAAGCTGGATCTTGAAAAGCATCTGTAACTCCAAGCATAAAGTTAATAACATAAAGATATTCTATTTTTAAGTCATTGTTAAATAATAACAAAATTACGCTTACTGAGAATATTGCAGCTATGAAATTAGAAAACAATAATATTCTTTTCTTATCCCAATTGTCACTAATACTTCCTGATATAAAACTAAGTAATACTTCTGGTATTAGATAACATACTGACAATAAAGACATAGATAACACTGCACCACTCTGCTTATATGACCATAAAATTAATCCATAACTTGTGAGTTTGTTTCCAAATAGAGAGACAAACTGTCCTCCAATAAATAAATAGAAATTTTTTAATTCTTTATTCAAATTTATAATATTCATTTTAACTTTACTCCTTTTCAATCTAAATATTGAAAAAATGCAAAGTCAAAATTAGATAGATTAGACACATGAAAGAAAATAATAGATAAACATACTAATCTATTATTTTTTATTGAGCCTTATTACTCCATGCAAGCTCTATCTTGTATGACTTTGCATGGAGTTAAACCAATGGTTAACTTCATCTTTTTTTCACTCCCTTAAACAAAATTTAATTTATTAAAAATCAACAAGGGCTTTTGCATATATAACCCTTTCGTTAAATTAAAAATAATCTGAAAAGTAAGGCTTTTCGACTGGTATCAACTGTTCTAAAATTCGTAACATATAATATTCTGTTTGTATTCTTCCACATTCATATAAAAATGTAGGACGTTTATATCCCATAAGCATAGTTGTTAATGTCTGAATATCCATTTCTACTAAATTAGCAGCATGTATATCATTAGTTTTCTCACAAATTGTTTCTTCGCCATCCCAGTAAACCCTAAAAACTCCATCATTCCACTTAGCCATAGGATCATTTATTTTAAAACTAATTTTTAATTTTTGCGATTTATCTAAAAACGGATACTGCAAAATAAATTCTTGCACATTTATAATTCTTGCCATAAAATATGGCTCAATTGTCTCAACTATTTCACTATCTTCAAATAAAAAAGCCATTGGTTCTCCTGAATAATTATTTCCTTTTACTTCATTTACCATAGAATAATGTGCACTTATATAATTCCAAATTCCATGATGTGCTTCAGTATTTAGATAAACCATTTCTTTAATATAAAATATATCATTCCTAATATAATAAATCAGATAGCCAAGGGGTTTATGATTTTTATTATAATAAATTGAGGCAATAATATCATCACTATCCCAGCGCCAATATTCATCCCAAGCCAGCTGTTCCCGAATCATTGCTCCATGGCGCTGCATAGAAAAATAATCATGTACATTAAAAAGATCTTCACACTCCAAATCTACACGCTCCATCATTCCTTCTACTTGCCTTTTTTTAGGAAGTTGAGTATCTTTTATTGTAAAAGTGATCTTATCCGAAATGATTTCCCATCCATGTTTTCTGTAAAGAGGAATTGAATAAGGATATAAAAAAGAGATTGATTGCCCTTCTTTATGCATCTGAATAATAGCCTGTTTAATAAGTGAGTGGATTAATCCTTTCCCTGTATACTCTGGATAAGTAGCAACTCCAGTAACTCCACCCATCTTACAAATGTTATCATGAATATTTACTTTCATAGAGTATACTACAATCATTGAAGCTAGTTTGTCGTGGTAAAACCAACCAAGGACATAGGCATTTTTAAGAATAGGCATTTTCGCATGCATAATTTGTTCTTCTGTCCACCCTGTATGTAGAAGATCTTCCATTGTTATTTGAAAGGCATAACGCAAAAGTCCATTAAACTGTTCTAAATCATTTTCTGTTAATTTTCGCATCTTAAAATCGCCAGATACTTCAATGAATTTTTCTGTATTTTCCATAAATCCTCCCTGCTCTATATTAAAAAAATTGATATCAATTATAATGATAACAATATTACTTATTAATAAAAAATTATTTGGATATAAAAGTGTCTATAATGTAATAAATACTAACACACCTTTATTTTCCATTCCATATTCTTATTATATTCTACTTTTGTAAAAAAATAATACTAATAATTTATATAATTCCTATATTAATATTTTATTTTAACAAAAAAATTATCTCGTATTTTATCATAATAAGTATTTCATAATTGTATACATACAGTGTTTTATAATAATTATAGCCTTTTTATTTTTGAATACTCTTCAGAAATATGAATCTTAATAAAAATAGGATATTGCATTTAAAATTAATAACAATTTTAAATTGCAATATCCTATACTTTTTATAGTACTATTAATTTCAAATGCCCATTATACTAGACTTTTTAAACTATTTACATACTATTTATTTAATTTCTTAGAATTATCTCTTATTTTTTACTTGTGCTTGTGCAGCTGCAAGTCTTGCAAGTGGAACTCTAAATGGTGAACATGATACATAGTTAAGGCCTATGTTATGGCAGAATTCAATTGATGATGGATCCCCACCATGTTCTCCACAGATTCCAAGATGAATGTCTGGGCGTGTAGCCTTTCCTTTTTCTACAGCTATCTTAACTAAAGAACCAACCCCAGTTTGATCTAACTTACCAAATGGATCTTGTTCGTAAATCTTCTTTTCATAATAAGCCGATAAGAATTTAGCAGCATCATCTCTTGAGAATCCAAATGTCATTTGAGTTAAATCATTTGTTCCAAATGAGAAGAACTCTGCTTCCTTAGCTATTTCATCAGCTGTTAAAGCTGCTCTTGGAATTTCTATCATAGTTCCAACTTTATATTCTAAAGTTGCACCTTTTTCTTTCATAACTTCTTCAACTGTAGTCACAATTACATCTTTAACATATTTTAATTCCTTAATTTCTCCAACTAATGGAATCATTATTTCTGGTACAATATCATAGCCGTTATTATTTTTAACTTCTATAGCCGCTTCAATAATAGCTCTTGCTTGCATTTCAGCAATTTCTGGGTAAGATACTGCAAGACGACAGCCTCTATGCCCCATCATTGGATTGAATTCATGTAATTCTTGAACTGTAGCTTTTAACTCTTCATAAGTTATACCCATTTCTTTTGCTAAATCTTTAATATCTTGATCTGCAGTTGGTAAGAATTCATGTAAAGGTGGATCTAACAATCTTATAGTAACTGCTTTTCCTTCCATTGCTTCATAAATTCCAATGAAATCTGACTTTTGCATTGGTAATATCTTATCTAATGCTATTTTTCTTTGCTCTACATCTTTTGATGTAATCATTTGTCTTACAGCCATAATCCTATCTTCAGCAAAGAACATATGCTCTGTTCTACAAAGTCCTATTCCTTCTGCTCCAAATTCAATTGCTTGTTTTGCATCCCTTGGGCTATCTGCATTAGCTCTAACTTTTAATTTTCTTATTTCATCAGCCCATCCCATAAATGTTGCAAAATGTCCTGAAATTTCAGGTGTTACTGTTTTTATTTTTTCTCCATATACATTACCAGTAGTACCATCAATTGAAATATAATCATCATCTGTATAAACTTTTCCATTGACTTCTATTATTCTCTTTTCCTCGTCAACTTTAATAGTTCCACATCCAGCTACACAACAAGTTCCCATTCCTCTTGCAACAACGGCAGCATGTGAAGTCATTCCACCTCTTACTGTAAGAATTCCTTGAGCTGCTATCATACCTTCGATATCTTCTGGAGAAGTTTCAAGTCTTACAAGGACTACATATTCACCAAGTGCTGCTCTGTCTTTAGCTTCATCAGCAGTAAATGCAATTTTACCACATGCAGCTCCTGGAGATGCTGGCAATCCTTTCGCTATTGGTTCAGCTTTCTTTAAATCTTCAGTATAAAAAGCAGGATGTAATAATGTATCTAATTGTTTTGGCTCAACCTTTAAGATTGCTTGTTCTTTATTAAGCATTCCTTCTTCAACTAAATCAACAGCAATTTTCAAAGCAGCTTGAGCTGTTCTCTTACCATTTCTAGTTTGCAAGAAATATAGTTTTCCTTCTTCTATTGTAAACTCCATATCTTGCATGTCTTTATAGTGATCTTCAAGAGTATTAACAATTCCTTCAAATTGAGCATATATTTCTGGATTTTGTTCTTTTAATTTTCCAATTTCAAGTGGTGTTCTAATACCAGCAACAACATCTTCCCCTTGTGCATTCATTAAGTATTCACCATATATAGCTTTGTCACCATTAGCTGGATTTCTTGAAAATGCAACTCCAGTTCCTGATGTTTCTCCTTTATTACCGAATACCATTTGTTGCACATTTACTGCTGTACCCCATTCACCTGGAATATCATTTAATCTTCTATATACTATAGCTCTTGGATTATCCCATGATCTAAATACTGCTGTTATAGATTCAATTAATTGTGCTTTAGGATCACTTGGGAAATCTTCACCTTTTTCCTTTTTATAGAGTTCCTTAAATCTTGAAACTAATACCTTTAAGTCTTCTGCTGTTAAATCTGTATCAAATTCAACACCTTTTTCTTCCTTAAGTTCATCAATTTTATTTTCAAATAATCTTTTTTCTACACCCATAACAACATCAGAGAACATTTGTATAAATCTTCTATAAGAATCATAAGCAAATCTAGGATTCTCAGTTAATTCTGCCATAGCTTCTACAGCCACATCATTTAATCCTAAGTTTAAAATAGTATCCATCATACCTGGCATTGAAACTCTTGCTCCAGATCTTACTGAAACTAATAAAGGATTTGAGTTATCTCCAAATTTTTTACCTGTAGATTCTTCAAGTTTTGCTAAATTTTCATAAATTTGTTCTATTATTTCATCAGAAATTTTTCTGCCATCTTCATAATATTTATTACAAGCTTCTGTTGTAACAATAAAACCATTCGGCACTGGTATTCCTAAACTAGTCATTTCTGCTAAATTAGCGCCTTTTCCTCCAAGTAAATTTTTCATTGAAGCATTTCCTTCATTAAAAAGATATACATACTTATTTGTCATCTCAATACTCCCTCTTTTCTTGTTATTTTCTAAATATATTTACTATCGATGCCTCTCTAAAGACTTCGTAGTTACCCAAATAATTAATTCCCACTTTCTCCAAGCTTAACAAATAATTTTGTTATGTTAGTCTTAGATACCTTACCAATGATCTTCATTTGATCTTTTCCATCTGATTTTTTTAATATTTCAACAACTGGAATACTATCAATTTCATGTTCAATGATTTTCTTAGCCAAATCATATGCATTATCATTTTCATTTGCACAGATTATATTAGGCATTCTTGTCATGATTACACCAACTGGAACCTTATGTATATCAGTTCCACCTATTGAAATTTTAAGAAAGTCTTTTCTTGAGACAGCTCCTGTAAGTACCCCGTTATTTTCAATAAATAATGTACCTACATCGTTAAGAAACAAGAATACGATTGCATCATATACCATTGTATCTTCGCTAACTGTTACAGGTTTAGACATTATTTCAGCTACTTTAATTTTACTTATCTGCTGATAAACTAATCCATTAGAAGATTTTCCACTATATACATATCCAACCTTCGGTCTGGCATCTAAAGTTCCTATCATTGTAAGAACAGCTAAATCTGCTCTAATAGCAGCTCTAGTAACTCCAATTTTCTCTGCAAGTGCTTCACTTGTAATTGGCGCATTTTCTTTAACTATGCATACTATTTCTTCTTGTCTAGGTGATAATTTCAATCTTATCCCTCTTTCTGTAATTTAAAGAAATATTCGGCTAATATTCATTATTTTATATTACATACTTATTATATCATGTAATTATTGTTTGACTAGACTTAATTTTCAGAAAAATCAAATAAATTCACCAAATATTTCTTATATAATAATTTTATTTTACTTTTATATCTGTTTTTCTTCACATTACTCTTAATATCGTTTAATTTTCTGAGTTCTCTTTCTCGTCATCAAAATTTACCGTATAGCTATATACAGTTTCAGATCCAGTATGTGTTTTTTGCTTAGAATCATCATCATTCTTACTAACATCATTTTTCATTTCATTAACTTTGTTTTTTATTTTATCCGAAAAATCATTTGCTTTATTTTTTACATTTATCGCCACTTCTGAAACATATTTGTTCACCACTTCTACTGAACCATCTTCTCTGGTTATTTCTATTGTAATTTGAGTTGCTATTGCTGCAATAACTCCTGCTGCAAGTATTGGTGGAATTACAATAGCTACAATCCCTGCTGCTATTCCAGCATTAACAGGAATATCAATTAAAATCGTATCATCTTTTTTAATCTTTAATCTTGTTACATTACCCTTTTCTATTATTTGCTTAAACCAAGTTTTTAGTTCTTCTATTGAAATTGATGCTTTACTTGTGAAATCAGAATCCTTTTCACTACCTGAGATACCTTCAGTCTTTTCAATATATATTAAGGCCTCTAATACATCTCCTTCACTAACTTCTAAAGCTTGCTTTGCCTTTTCATAGCTTACCCCAGCTCTTTCACGTACCATATCAACTTTTTCTAAAGTTATATTTTCCATAAACTATCACTCCTTAATAAATTTTAACATATCTAAACTTTTAGGTTTCTTAGAATAATTATTGGCTATCAAAAAAGTAATTACTTTTTCTATTTCAGCTTTTATTTCATTATTTAAATTTAATCTATATAATTTATCTACATCCATATTCATTAAAAACTTTAAAGAATTGTATGAGCCCTTGGATATATATAAACCATGTTCTTTAGGACATTCATCGCATACTCCACCATAATAGGGTAGACTTATGTAATTTGATGATGATATTTTTTTTCTACATATACAGCAATTATCTAATATCAAATTATATCCCGTATTTTTTAATAATCTTAATTCAAATGCTCTTATCAATAATTCATAATCTAATGCATCTGTATTTAATAAATACAATGTTGTAACTAAATTTCTAAATAGCTCGATATTAATTTCATTATCAGTACATGCAATATCAATAAGTTCGCATAAATATGATGAATACGTAAGTTTACTTAAATCATTTAATAATCCTTGAAAAGAGTTATTTATCTTCCCCTCTTGGAGTGTATACAAGTTTTTACCTTTATAAACCACATATTCACCATAGCATAAAGGTAATGTTAATGCTAAAAACTTACTTTTGCTTTTTTTTGCCCCTCTAACTACTGCTGTAATTTTACCTAATTTTTCAGTATAGAACCAAACCAATTTATCATTTTCTTTAAAATCTTGAGTTTTTATAATTACGGCTTTAGTTTTAAAAATCGACAGATTAACCATCCCCTATAAATGATTAAAAATTAATGATGAATAACTAATGATTGAAGACAAAATTACCAAATAATTTCCTCTTTCATTATTCATCATTCATCACTTATTATTAACCAATGTAAACTTAGGCACATGAAAGAAAATAATAGACCAAAGATGCGACGTATATTTCGTGTCAGACAAGGAAACAAATTCTGCTCATAGCGAGCCTATTAGTAGAATTTGCTGACGCAGTATGACGCGAAATAGGCAAGCATACTGGTCTATTATTTTTTTGATTGTGCCTCATCTCTAATTCTATTTCTGAGATTTGTATCCTAATTCTTTTAATAGGAGCTGATTATCTCTCCACTCTTTTCTAACTTTAACCCATTTCTTTACATT
>JARLHR010000186.1 GCA_031292145.1 Clostridium sp.
TCATCATCAGACGTAAATTCATCGGCTGGATTGGCTACAGAACCAATATCAGAATCATCACATGAACAGTCAGAATCATCACATGAACATGCTTCTTTTTCTGCTGAACTAGACAATGATTCTAATTCAGAACTTGATTTATTATCATCTTCAGATTCTTTCATTGTCTCAATAAATTTCATTTGATCAAATACGAACTTGATTTCAATGCTATCGATAAATTCTTGATATTTTGCCCCAACATCTAAGTAATCTTTCATATCTTCGCACTTTAAATCACATATCCATCGTTTCAGTAATTCGTTCACTTGATACCGTTTTGCTTCATGTGCAAGAAAAAGACTATCATATAATTTGTCTAATAAGTATTCACGTGTAATCTTTTTTATTTTCTTCTGATATAATGCAAATTTTTGTTTCATTATAATATTTATAGTATATTATATTGTATAATCTTTAAATCATTTTTTTGGAAATTTGGGGCTTAAAGTATTTAAATTATTTCGCATTTTTCTAACGATTTCTTGCAGTCATCTATTTGTTTGGTTATCTCTTCAACTTTTTGATCATATCCACACAAGCACATACACTTAGATCCATCAAAATTATCGTAGTTACGTTTCAGTTTGTTTATTTGGCTCTCTAATCTGGTTAACTCCTCATGATAATCAACGATGTCTTTAACACATAGTTCTGACATTTCTAAACAATGTACAGTTTTCATGATTTCCCTTACTCTGTAGGTGGGCAAACGTGACAATAGACGTCGTAGGCTGTTCCATTCCTGAATAAAATAGCGTAAGGCTATATCTTTATTTCGTTTTTTTAATCTTTCAACAAAATTTCGATCTATGTACAATGTCAATGTCTCCTTTCCGTGTTTAACTTCGATGCTCATTATAATACTGATAATGTATTATATTGTTTAATCTTTAAATCATTTTTTGTAATTTTAGGGCTTAAAGAAATTTGATCAATCAAATAATATTAATCATGATACCCACATGCTGGGCCTTTTTGGCAATCTTTACATAATCGCGGACAAGGGTAACCAATGGGGCAATCTGTACAACCAGCTTCATCACATCTAACATGTAGACTTAGTAATGATTTCAATGTAGAATAACATTGAATTATACTGTTATAAATACCTAATTTTAATAGCAAATATTCTTCATCATGTTTTTCGCACCAATCTTTTAAGTTAATAAATCGTTTCAATGCTTGTTCAACTTGGATAATGCAAAAATGTCGTGGTTTCTTTTGTGATTCTTTTATAAGTTCTTCACACATTTTAACATTTACATTATTGATAGGAAAGTCATTATTTACTGATTGAGTCATACCATTGACAAGAATTTTAACATATCCTACTTCTTCGTTATATGTATTATAGTTGAAATATTCTATATCTCGAATACAACGTCTTGTAATTTCATATAACCTCATTGTGTATTCACTTAAACCTGATTTGTTCATTATTTTGTTCATCTTTTTTTCGTATTTTTCTATGTATTTCTTGGCTTTACTAATTTGTGTCATTTATAATTTACTATATTCTTATATCTTTATATCACATTTAATAATTTTTGGGCTTAAAGAAATTATAAATTATTCGTGTAAACAAGTTCTTTTAATTTTTGTAATTCTAATTTCATTTCATTAATAGTATCGAGTTTTTTTAATTCGGACATTGCCTTTATGTGTTTCTTTGTTTGTGAATGCCTTTCTTTCCTATTTCGTTTATAATGCCCATTACAAATCGCACATGTATCACTTGGGATATTTCCCTGATAACTTTTCATGTAATTATTTATATATTCTTTGGTGTTAGTTACCATATTAATATACTATATCTTTATATCTTTATATAGAATAAAGGTATAAAAAGATTTAAAGAAAATTAAAACATTGATTTTTCCATTTCGAAAAACTTATCAATTTCATCAAACTCGACACCACTTTCAAGAATCAATTCAACTTTCTCTTCTTGTTCTTCTAGTATAATCTTTTTCTTCTTTTCTGGCTTATCTAGTTTATATTTTGGCTTTTCAAGTTTTTCTAACTTCTTTTTTAGCTCTTCAATTTCTTTCTTCAGATTGGCATTTTCATTTTTCAACTCTGTAACGATATTGACAGATTTGTCGTCTGTGTTAACGCCATTTTCGTACTCTGGTTCTTTTTTGTCGCTAAACATACAAGATTCATTAAGATCTGCATCTACTTGATTAAAATTAATTTTCCAAGTATTTTTTAGTATATTTTTAAGTTCGTCCTTATTAATCTTGTATACCATTACTCCATTTGATTTTTGTGAATCAAGTTTGTAATTTAAATTCATTTCAAATGCAAATTTCTTCGAATCCATTTCGTATTTGAAACGGTTTGTATTTAACCAGTTCGTATATTGTTGAAAAAGTGGAGATGATTGATAGTTTTTCACTGTTTTTGTTTGAGATTGTATTAATTTCGCCAAGAATAAAGCCATTGGAGGAGACGAATATGCTTCAAGTTCAGTGTGAAAATCAGTGCGTATCGGTTTTTGAAAATCAAATTTGGATATATCAAGTTCAGTCAAGTAACGATAAAATTTGTATTGAACATCAACATTCTTAAATACATTGTCAATCAGATTGGTAAAATGTTTTTTCTTTTCTTCTTGGGAGAGTTTGATATATTTGCTTGATGATTGATTCACTTGTGGGCGTCTTGCTCCAGGCTCAACAGGAAAAGCAAAGGCGCGATTACTAAACCAAAAATAACGAATGCTATTCTTTTGTTCTACTGGGTCTTTGTGTTTCTTTTCAATGTAAATCTTTTTTGCTGTTATCATGTGTTTAATGTTCTCTTGTCTCTCTTTTGATTCTTTTGGGTCTGTTTCATTAATACATACGATGACCTTGCCACCAAGTAAAGAATTAAATTTTCCTGTCATGTGGTCAATATTTCCCGTCATTAAAAAATACTGTTCGCCCACAACCATTGATAAAAAGTTCGCGTATTCATCTTTTCCGATACCTTGTTCACCGACAAATATTTGCGTGACGTGTGGTAACTTCCAAGGTTCTTGAAATATTTGCGCTAGCATTGCGATGTGTAAATTAAAAGCCTCTTCATTGTAGTTTACTAATGATCGAATGTGCTCAAATACTGGTTCTAAACTTACATCTTGTTTTTGAAGTCCTTTAAATTGCATTCCAAATCCTTCAAATAAATTAAATGTTGTCTTTGGAACTGCTTTTGTGTCAACATCGAAAACAACTTCATCATATTCTCTCATTGTCGGGTCTTTGCTCCAAACCTCATAATATGTTCTCTCATAACATTCAACACTTGTGTTTCCGTCTTCATCGGTATGTTTTGTTTGAACTTTGATTACTTTATTTTTATAGTCTTCTTTAAATTTCGTTGCTGTTGTTTGTTTCAAACTTCCATTTTTGTAACTGCAGTAATCACCGTTTAGCTTAAATGATGTCATTTCATACTTCTTTTTCATTGCGATATAATCCTTTGATTCTAAGAATTTCTTTAATAATTTATCTTCTTTCCCCATAATTTGTATTTGATAATTATCTATATTATTATTTCTTTAAGCCTAGTTTTTCTAGAATAGGGCTTAAAGAAATAATAATATTACATATTATAGAAATGGTTGGTGTTAATATTAAACGAACTAAAAAAGGAGTCCCACCTTTTAAATGGAATAAAACAAAGGCATACTTTGAACGTTTTACAATTTCAAAACCGGTCAAACCGAATGTTGTCGATAAATTTGTTAAAAAATATCTGGAAAAAAATAAAAACCGTGATCAGTATTTGTACTCAATTAACGCGTTTTATCCGGAGGCGAATACATCAAGGATGAGCCAATGGAGAACATGGGATACGGTGCAGACAATGGAAGATTATATTATGGACTCCATTGGAAATTTGGCACTAACAGTCACAGAGTTTGATCTTTTATACAGAAAAAAACCAGCTGGCGGAAGTGATGATGATAAAAATGACTGCTTGTGGGATTGTTTATGTTCTGGTTATGGTGGCAAATTAAATATGCCCAGATGTATCCGAAAGAAATCAGACTTAAAAAAACTGTTAGAATTGGAAAGAACAGAAGAAGTCTGCGTCTATAGACTTAAAATACTAGAATCAAAATTGAACATTAGTTTTTCAGTGTATGGCGATTGTGATTATGTTTCAGAGGAAGTCATGCCAATTAATTTTAATTTATTATTGAAAGACAATCATTATTCACTAAAACACAATGAAGGAAGACAAAACAGCAAATACATTGCATTCAAACCAGTTCCAAAAGAAAATGTATATACGTATTGTTTTGTTGATAGTTCCGTATATTATTGTGATGGTACATGGCAACTAGTTTTATCCCGTGATGAATGGATAAATAAATTCAAAAACTACTCGTATCTAAATATTAAATGTGATTCCGGAAGTCATGCAAATAACGAATTATTTAAACAAAGAAGGGAATTTGTAGAGAAAGCCGATGAATTATTAAAAATATCAAATGGGAAGATAAATTATTACAAGTGTCAGTATTCTGGTCATTTGGCAATGGATATATGGAGACAAATGAGTAAATATGTGGCAGAACCTGAACCGTTATCAAATCTTGAACACCGAGTTTGTGACCAAGCAAATCGGGGAGGATTTCATTATTTCAAACAGGGAACATATAAACACTGTTATGATATTGATATGAATGCAATGTATTCGTATTATATGTCGCATTCATTATTTATGATACCTGTAAAAGAAGGAAAACAGGGAATCATAACCACTGAACAATTTGATGAATTTAAATTTTTTCCATTTGGTTTATATTACTGTAACATCACAGGTACTCACATATTTGCAAATAAGAAATTATTAAATAAAAATATGTGGTTTACTCATTATTCATTATCAATGTTTAAGTTACTTGGGTTGACAATCAAAATTGTTGACAGTGGTTGTATCAATTCAATACTTTATGATTCACACAGCAGAATTAACGGAAATAAAATGTTTAAGTCATACGTTGACTACATGTACAGTTTAAGAATTGAACATGATAACAAAGACGTAAAAAAGTTGATGTCTGCGCTATGGGGTGCACATTCGCAGAAAAATACGAAAAAGGACTATGTAAAATATGGCGATTGTGCTGATATGAGTGGGAGAGTGATTGACGGCATTGATCATGCTCATTCTCACGATGTTATAGAAAGCACGGATTCGATTGAAATATTTAAAACAAACTATGGTCGTTTAGGCTCTTTTATTTCAAGTTATTGTCAATTTAAAATAGTAGAATTCATTATTTCGAATGTCACTGATTTGGATAGAGTCATAGCCGTTAATACTGATGGCATCACAACAATAGGACCAGTTGATAACATAAACTTATCAAATAAACTAGGTGAATGGAAATGTAAATATTCTGACAAAACATGCGTGATTAATTCCGACAATTCTGTTATTTTTTCGTAATTTTCTTTGGTTTTTCGGGCAAGTGCTCATTTTCTGATACTAGTAATAATTGTTGTCTCGTATACAGTGCTTTTCTACCTTTTAAGCTGTACATCGGTGGATTTCCTCGCTGTAACACAACATGTGATATCGTTGTAGGTTTGATACTGTAACGGATGTCGGTGGCCCTAAATTTACTATCTAGTTTCTTTTCGTTATGTGCATGTACGGGATAATCAAGCATATAACGGACTTTTGTTCCATTTTCCAATATATTGCAATTATTGCCGTTGCACACGTATTCCGCTTTATTTGCGTGTTTCATTGGATCTTTTACTTCGAATCTTGTATTTATTTCTTTGATTACCTCTGGAAGAAATGAAATCCACTCTTTTGATACTTTTCCTGTCACTAATTCGGTCGCTGCCTGTCTTGCAAAAATTGGTACTGCTATTTGTTTATTTCTAGCTTCAACTAACGCCACTTGTCTGTGTCTGTTTGTTTGGGCAACACGGACGTCAATCCCATTGTCTAGAAAATATTTCTTGAATGCTCCTTGAAATTCGGTGCCAGCATCGACCTGTATTCTGTATTCTGGAATTTTTAATATGTTTCTGTCATACATTTTCTTAATTGCTGTTAAAACTGATTGGGCCGTCTTAAATCTCAATGGAACAGCATCACACAGACGAGAACCAACATCAACCACGACTAAAGCGTACCTAAATCCCTTGTCATTTGGAAGAAACAACAAATCCGCTTGTTGTGTGTGTCCAGGTTTACACGGCAAAATGTGGGGCATATCCTTCTTTTTTTCTCTCGGCTTCTTGAAAATTTGATATAAAATCTCATCTTCTAAGTGTTTTCGATCCTCGACATTCATAGGATGATAATCTGTGTAGTATTGATCAATATCTTTCTGCTTTGACATGCTATAATATTAGACGTGATTTTTTTTGAATAACTTCTGTAATCTGTGTTGGTACTCAAATGCAGTGTTACCATTCGACTCTAAATGTAATTTGGAGTATTTTTGATGTTTCCATCATCTCTATACATTGCGTGGTTCAAGAGATAATGCATGTGTAAGGTGAGCATAAGCGAGTATTCGCGTATACAGAGTCATAAAACGCGACTTTCGTGGGCTATTTGTCCTCGTTCAGCCTAAAAACTCGCTATGATGGGTTTTTCTATGTGCTCTATTCACTGATACCATTCAAACTGACATCGTGTAAATTCCGCAAAAAAATAATTTTGCTAAGCCAGCAAAAAAAATAATTTTGCAGAATGACGAAATAGAGGTTCATTAGGTTCCAGCTCAGAGGCTAGAGATAAAATGTTAATTCCTCAGTTGTTTTCCTTGAGGAATTCCTCAGTTTTTTCCCTTGAGGAAATCCCTCGAGGAATTCCTCACTTTTTTCCCTTCAGGAAATCCCTCGAGGAATTCCTCACTTTTTTCCCTTGAGGAATTCCTCAGTTTTTTTCCTCCAGTGACTTTTTCATAGCCCCACCCACCTTTTGGATGGTATATTAGTACTTAGACTGAAGGATAGACCATTACCTAATATGTGCGACCTTGGTCATGCTCCTCAGTATTAAAGTTTTGTTATGCTCGCATGTCAAAACAATCCCCGTTTAAATATCAAGCAAAAAACAATCAAAATTCGGTAAATTAGAATCCCAAATAATAGGTTCTCAATAATCGAACCTATTGCCGGACTTCATTGATAAAACTAAAATCATTTTATAATATGATTTTAATTTAAAAATATTTATTTAATGTTAAACTCCATTCATGCGATTAAATACATCTTGCATTTCATCATGGAATTTTTGCTTTCGTTTCTTCTCATTCTTTAATCTAACTTGCTTCTTTTCTTCTGGTGTAGTAATCGGTAAGTATTTGTTTACACATTGTGTATTCTCAATAAAAAACCTTTCACGTTGATGTAATTCTTCTTTGTCCACGCATGGATATTTTTCTATCAATACAATGTCAATGTTATCAGCATCTTCATCAAAAAGTGAGAATGAAGTTACCTTGTCTTTATTGACTCCATTTTGGTAACTCCTGTGCGCTCTCCTATGACCCCCTTTCCTAACGGCCAGTGACTGAGTAGTCGATCCAACATAAGTTAATCCACTTGGACTAACAAGCTTGTATATTTTACCATTTGCAAAGTTTGGCATTTGTTTTTCTTTGTTTCTAATTGTTAATATATGCTTTTTTTAAACCAAGTAATTGATTTAGAAATGGCTTAAGAAAATTCTCAACATCATCAAAACATTCACTTGTATCTCCCTAAAATTTTCAGTGGAGGCAGGGAGGCAAATTCGGCCAATTTCTCATTCACACATGTGACTCTATATATTTGACAACTTTGCTTCCCCTCCCTCAACTGGTCATAACTCTTTCAAACTCCATACTTTGGGCGTTCTTTCTTTCCCTTCTTTAATTTACTTTAATAATAATAATAAAATAGATATAAAATATAATAAAAAAATAGTGGAGGGAGGGGAGGCAAATTCGGTCAATTTCTCATACAAATATTTTTTTCTATATATTTGACGAATTTGCCTCCCTCCCTCCACTGGTTCCAAAACTCCATACTTTGGGCGTTCTTTCTTTTCCTTTTTAA
>JARLHR010000187.1 GCA_031292145.1 Clostridium sp.
CTTCAAAAAGTTTAAGTATTGAATCTTGAGCAACTTTAATTTGCAAGGAATAAGTATCTTGGCTTACTTTCATGATTGATTGATTAGCATTTGATTTAAGCAAATCACTTAATTTCGCTCTCTTTTCCTCTGAATTTTTTACGCTTGATAAAAACTCGTCTACTAATGAAGAATCATTTTTAAAAATTACTTTTAGAGTTTCCATATTATTTGCAAGAGCTGTAGATTCTGTATCAGCTTGTTCTAAATAAGCATTCCTTACGCCGGGGTCTGTTTCAGCTATAGCTCTAAACATGTCCATTTTTATAGTTTGAAGATTAACTCTAATATCAGAAATATTTTCAGAAATTTTATATGGACCATCATATAATGAATTTGTTCTTGAAGAGATAAAGAGTACAACGCATATCACAACTAGCATCAGAAAAATAGTAAGTCCCAAAATAGAGACAAATGTTCGTTTTAGCTTAGAACGAATAGAATAATTTTTGAAAATTAGTTTTAATTTATTGTACATATAAATCTCCCCTCAATAAAAGCTTTAGTGTAAGATAGAAAACTTATAAATTGTTTTATGCTTATATTCCTCTCCTGCTTTAAGTATTGGTGATGCAAAATCGCTGCAATTTATGGAGTTAGGGAAGAATTGAGTTTCCAGACAAAAACCATTTCGTCTATTATAAGTAGCATTATCTTTACCTATATCAGATCCATCAAGGAAATTTGCACTATAAAATTGAACACCTGGAGTGGTTGTATAAACATCCATCACTATTCCGGTATTTTCATCAACTGCTTGGGCAGCTTTTATGTCAACTGAACCACTAGTGTTTAATACCCAATTATGATCATAACCATTTCCAAAGGTAATTTGTTCATAATCAGAATTTATATTTTTACCTATAGGAGTTAAAGATCTAAAATCCATAGGCGTATTTTCAACATTTATGATTTCACCAGTAGGAATAGAATATTGATCATTTACTGTGAATTTATCTGAATTTATCATTAATTTTTGATTAAGAACATCTCCTGAAGAATGCCCGGATAAATTAAAATATGAATGATTTGTAAGATTTACAACAGTATCTTTATCAGTAGTAGCAAAGTAATTTATTTCTAGAGCATTATCCTCAGTAAGAACATACCTAACTTTTACATCAAGATTCCCAGGATATCCTTCTTCTCCATCCGCACTAAAATAGGAAAGTTCTAATGTATTAGCTTCATCTTCAATTATTTTCGCATCCCAGATTACTTTATCAAAGCCTTTGATACCACCGTGAAGATGATTTTCTCCATTGTTTTGTGCTAATGTGTATTCGTTACCATTAAGGGTGAATTTACCATATTGTATTCTGTTTCCAAAACGTCCGATTATAGCTCCAAAATATTTATCTCCATTTAAATAATCTTCTAAAGTATCATAACCTAATATTACATCATGAAATTGATCATTTTTATCTGGAACTAGCGCGGAGATAATTGTACCACCATAAGTACAAATTTCTACTTTCATTCCAGTAGCATTTTCAAATGTATAAATATCGACTTCTTTTCCATTAGGCATTGTTCCAAATAATTTTTTTCTAATTCCCATATGAACACCTCCAAATTAATAAATAATCATTTATTTTAAGTATACATTTACATAAGTTATATATTAATTAAATGTATGGACAAGTATATTATAATACAAGAGTGTTGTACATACAATTATTTTAAATAATAAATTTTTAAAATGTATTGAAAAAATAGTAAAATGTGGATAACATATAAGTTACATATAAAGAAATGGAATGACATTCTATATGAGAATAAGGGAAAATGGAGGTTTTAATGTGGAAATTAGTTGTTGCGGATGATGAACCTAAAATTAGAAGAGGAATTAGAAATGTTTTAAACTGGAGTGAATTTAATATAGAGATTGTAGGTGAAGCAGAGGATGGTGAAATAGCATTACAAGTTATAAAGGAAGAGAAACCTGATATTATTTTGTTAGATATAAATATGCCGTTTTTGAATGGGTTGAATCTCTTACAAAAGTTAGAGGATATTAACAGTAAGAGTATTGTAATTATAATAAGTGGATATGATGATTTTTCGTATGCGCAAAAAGCTTTACGGTTTAATGTTTTTGATTATATTTTAAAACCAGTAAATAAAAAGAAAATTGAGGATATAATATCAAAAGTAGTTTGTAAACTTAATGAAATTCAAAAAGAAACTAATTACTTCGAATGGGTAGAGAAACAACTAAACGAAAATATAGACATGTTGAAAAAGACTTTTTTTAGTGAATGGCTAAATAATAAGTTGAGTGATGAACAAGTACTAAAAGAAATAAGTTTTTTTAATATTGAATTTGGAAAAAATGTTGGAATTATTGTTGTAAAACATGAGGAAAAATTAAATATTGAGGCAATAGATAAAAGATGGAATATGGAGTTGTTAGAATATGCAATTGCAAATTTATTATATGAAAAATTTAATAAATCAAATGAAAAATTTATTTTCAACGATGATAAAAACAATATTGTACTAATAGTTAATGTATACGATATGATAAAATGGATTAATCTTGGAAAGCAAGTAGAAATAGACATAGCAAAGTATTTAAAGTGTAATGTAATAATTGAACAAGGAAATGTGTCTGATGGAATTTTAAAAATAAAAGATGAATACTTAAGGATAATGAATAGTGTAAAGAAAAAGAAAAAGCATAGTCCTATCACGTTATTAGCAATTAAATATATAGAAGAAAATTATTATTCAAACGATTTAAGTATAAATGATATATCTGATAAATTAGAAGTAACATCATCATATGTAAGTAAATTATTAAAAAAAGAAACGGGAGTATCATTTATTGACCATTTAACTAACATAAGAATAAAAAAAGCTATGTATATTATGGAAGATCCGTCAATCAAGATTTATGATGTTGCGGAGTTAGTTGGTTATAGTAATCAACATTATTTTTGTAGAGCTTTCAAGAAAGTTGTTGGAATTTCTCCAACAGAATATAAGAGGGGAAAATAATATGAAAAATAAAAAAAGTATAATTTGTTTATTCATAATTATAATTTTTATAGTAATATTGATTATTTTCACTATACATTTATATAAGAAAAACTCTGAGAAAAAAGACACATATATAATCGGCATGTCTCAAGCTAATTTATATGAACCTTGGAGAGTGCATATGAATAAGGAAATAGAAGAAGAGGCTAAAAAACATAGCAATATAAAAATAATTTTTAAGGATGCTGGCGGGGATACGGAAAAGCAAAAAAAGGATATTAATGATTTAATTAATTTTGGTGCAGATGCATTAATAGTATCTACTAATAATTCGGAGGAAGTAGCGGCAACTGTAAGAAAGATATATAAAGATATTCCAGTTATAATGCTAGATAGAGCTATTGATGGGTATGACTATACATTGTATATAGGTTCAGACACTAAGTCTATAGGAATACAAGCAGGGGAATTGGTAGGACAGCTGTCAGGAAGCAATAAAATTAATATTATAGAGGTTCAGGGATTAATGAATTCAAGTACAGATAAGGAAATTACCAGTGGATTTAAAGAAGCTATTAGTAACTATAAAAATGTTATAGTGGATAGAACTATTGTAGGTGATTGGAAAGAGAGCGAAACTCAAGATAAATTAGAAGAAATATTAAAAGATGATAAGGATATTAATATAATTTTTGCTCATAGTGACTATATGGCATTAGGGGCATATTATGCTACAGTAAATACTAGTTGTAGAAATATTAAAATAATTGGGGTAGATGGACTTGAAGGTCATGAAGGTGGGATCGAATTAGTTAGAAATGGCATACTAGAAGGAACATTTACCTGTAAAACAGGAGGTAAAGAAGCAGTGGAATATGCTATAAAAATATTAAATAAAGAGGAAGATATCCCTAAAAAAATATTACTAGAATGCAATAAAATAACTAAGGATACATTAGAAAGAAATTAAAAAAGCAATGAGTCTTAAAAGTGTACAAAAGTTCCAAAAAATGCAAATACAGTTTAGAATTATAGATATATAATTAATTCATGAAAACGAAAACATAACTATAGGGGGAATTAATTATGAAGTTAAAAAAGATGATTGCATTAGTAGCAAGTACAGTTCTATGCATAGGAATGCTTGCAGGATGTGGAGGTTCAGCATCAAATAATCAATCAGCACAAACATCAGCACAAACATCAGATAAAAGTGCATCAGCAAAAAAAGTAATTGGATTTGCACAAGTTGGTGCAGAAAGTGGTTGGAGAACTGCGGAAACTGATTCAATAAAATCAATTCCAACATTAGATTCTAATTTTGACTTGAAATTTTCTGATGGACAACAAAAACAAGAAAATCAAATAAAAGCAATAAGATCATTTATTGCACAAAAAGTAGACTTAATTGCTTTAGACCCAGTTGTTGAAACAGGATGGGATACAGTACTTAAAGAGGCTAAAGATGCTAAAATTCCAGTAGTAATTGTTGATAGAAACGTAACAGTATCAGATGGTTCACTTTATCAATGTTTCTTAGGTTCAGACATGGTTTCAGAGGGTAAAAAGGCAGCACAAATACTAATAGATAAGTTTGGTAAAGATGCAACACTTAATATAGCAGAACTTCAAGGAACAGTTGGATCTACTGCAATGGTTGGAAGACAACAAGGATTTAATGATGCAATAAAAGATTGCCCTAATTATAAAATAATAAAATCACAAACTGGTGATTTTACTCGTGCAAAAGGTAAAGAAGTTATGGAAGCTTTCTTAAAATCTGATGGGGATAAGATAAATGTATTATGGTCTCATAATGATGATATGGCAATGGGAGCTATTCAAGCTATAGAAGAATATGGTAAGAAGCCAGGACAAGATATATTTATAGTTTCAGTTGATGGTATTAAAGATATATTCCAAGCAATGGTTGATGGTAAAGCTAATGCAACTGTTGAATGTAATCCATTATTAGGACCACAATTATTAGAAGTTTCGAAAAACATATTAGATGGTAAACAAGTTGAAAAAAGTATAAATTCAAAAGAAGGTCAATTCTTACAAAAGGATGCAGCAGCAGAATTACCTAATAGAAAGTATTAATGGTTATAGAAGTATAGAAGCGGGAATTAGGCTTAAGCGATAGCTTGCCGAAATCAAATACATTTGTGTTACGCAGGACTATGAAAATTTCGCTGAAAGCACTAAATTGGAGCTTGCACCAACTTTAGCTTGCTCCAATATTCATTGGACAAGCAAAAGTTGAACAAGCTCCAATTAAGTGCTTTTATCAGCGAAATTTTCAAATGCCTGCTACACACAAATGTACCTGATTTCTGGTTAGTTATACATTCTAAATAGGGATAACTGTGAACTCATAACGGATAAGAGGGAGTGATATAAATGGACAATTTAGATATAGTTTTAGAAATGAAAAATATTAGTAAGGTGTTTCCGGGCGTTAGAGCGCTTTCAAATGTAGATTTTACTCTTAGAAAAGGCGAAATACATACACTTATGGGGGAAAATGGAGCAGGAAAATCAACGTTAATAAAAGTACTTACAGGTGTTTATGAGATAGATGAAGGTACCATCATATTACGAGGAAATAAAATAAAAATTTCATCTACACAAGAAGCTCAAAATCATGGGATTAGTACTGTGTACCAAGAAGTAAATTTGTGTGAAAACTTGACAGTTGCTGAAAATATATATATTGGACGTGAACCTAAGAAAAAGGGAAGAATAGACTGGAAGAAAATGAATAAGGAGGCAGATAAATTATTACAAGAAAGATTAAATTTAAAAATAGATGTCAAAAAAGCTTTAAATAATTATTCAGTTGCAGTTCAGCAAATGGTAGCAATTGCACGTGCTGTGGATATATCGCAAGGTATATTAATTCTTGATGAACCAACATCAAGTTTGGATGATAATGAAGTAAAGCAATTATTTAAAATTATGAAAAGATTTAGAGAAGAAGGAATGTCAATAATATTTGTTACTCACTTTTTGGATCAGGTATATGAGGTTTCAGATAAGCTTACAGTACTTCGAAATGGAGAATTAGTTGGAACATATGATGCGGACAAGCTTTCGAGAATTGAATTAGTTTCTAAAATGATAGGTAAGGATTATAGTGAAATTGAAAAGAATACAAAAATGAAAAAAGAAACTCTCAATATTAAGAGAGAAAATTTAATATCAACAAATAACTTCGGCAGAGCTGGAAGTATTAATTCATTTAATATAGAAATTAAAAAGGGAGAAATTCTTGGTTTTGCAGGACTTTTAGGATCTGGTAGAAGCGAATGTGCGAAAACAATATTTGGAATAGATAAAGCAACCAACGGAACTATAACTATTAAAGGAAAAACATATTCATATATTTATCCACAAAAGGCTATTGAAGAAGGTTTGGGATTTTGTCCGGAAGACAGAAAGGTTGAGGGGATAGTTGGAGATTTAACAATAAGAGAGAATATAATATTGGCTTTACAAGCAAATAGAGGAATATTCAAATATTTATCAATGAAAAAACAACAAGAAATTTCACAAAAGTATATAGATTTACTCAAAATTAAAACACCAAGTATGGAGCAAAAAATTGGTAACTTAAGTGGTGGTAATCAACAGAAAGTAATTTTGGCAAGATGGCTTGCGACAGAGCCTGAATTGTTAATTTTAGATGAACCAACAAGAGGTATTGATATAGGTGCAAAAGGTGAAATAACAGAATTAATTTTGACACTAGCTAAGCAGGGAATGACAATTCTATTTATTTCATCCGAGCTTCCAGAAGTCGTTAAGTGTTGTGACAGAGTAATAGTTCTTCGAGATAGAAATGTTATAGGAGAATTAGTAGGAGATGAAATAGAGGAATCTAATATCATGAAAACTATAGCAGGAGGTGTAACAGCATGAGAGATAAAAAAGAAAAAAGTATTGTTGTAAGAATTTACAATAATAAAATATTTTGGCCATTAACAAGTTTGATAATATTATTGTTATTTAATTTTATAATGACACCAAGTTTTTTGAGCATAACCATGAAAGATGGACACTTATTTGGCAATACTATTGATATATTAAATCGTGCAGCGCCACTAATTCTAATATCACTTGGAATGACCCTTGTTATTGCAACTCAAGGGATTGATATTTCCGTAGGATCTATAATTGCTATAAGTGCTGCACTTTCAGCAACTGTTATAGTTGATGGAGGATCTGTGACCTTAGCAGTAGCAGTGGGAATATTTAGTGGATTAATATGTGGAGTATGGAATGGTTTTTTAGTTTCATATATAGGGGTCCAGCCAATGGTTGGAACACTAATACTATATATAGTAGGTAGGGGAATTGCACAACTTATAACAGGAGGGCAAATACTGACTTTTACTAATAAAGATTTTATCTTTATAGGGACAGGTTATATATTACTTCCGATAGCAATATTTATTGCACTTATAGTAGCACTTATTATGTATGTTTTAATAAGAAGAACTGCATTAGGGTTATTTATCGAATCTATAGGTGTTAATAATAACTCGTGTAAATTTGCAGGAATTCAGTCTAGAAAGGTAGTATTTTTACTTTATGTTATATGCGGGATGCTTGCGGGAATAGCTGGTATAATTTTATGTTCAAATATAAAGAGTGCTGATGCTAATAATGTAGGGCTATGGTTAGAGCTTGATGCAATACTTGCAACAGTTATAGGAGGAACTTCTATGGCTGGAGGAAGATTTTATCTTTCAGGAACTGTTGTAGGAGCTTTATTTATTCAAACTTTAACAACAACAATTTATAGTTTAGGTGTCGCACCCGAAATAACATTAGTTGTAAAAGCTATAGTTGTTATAGTTGTATGTATAATTCAATCTCCAGAATTCAGAAAGATGCTTAAAATAAAGAAAACACCAAAAACTGAAATAAAGGAAAAAGAGGTGGTAAGGGCATGAATAAAACAATAGAAAAAAAGAATTTATTTAAAATGAATAAAGATTATATTGCAATTTATGCTACTATCGCATTGTTCTTAGGATTGTTTTTAATTGGTTCAATTTTATATGATGGTTTTTTATCTCCACAGGTATTTGCCAATTTATTTATTGATAATGCATATTTAATAGTAGTAGCGATTGGCGAGGCAGTAGCGATATTAACTGGTGGAATAGATCTTTCAGTAGGAGCAATGATAGCTTTTGTAAGTATGATTACTGCGAGTCTTTTGCAAAAAGGCGTGAATCCAGTTTTAGTAATAATTATAGTTCTTTTAGTTGGAATAATTTTTGGAACTGTTCAAGGTATTTTAATTCAAAGGTTCCAATTACATCCATGGATAGTTACACTTGCAGGTATGTTTTTTGCCAGAGGGGCAAGTTATGTTATAAGTATAGATACAATTATAATTGACAATCCTTTTTTTACTCAGATTTCGTCATATAGAGTATCAATATTACCAAATGCATTTATATCCATTAATGTTATTGTAAGCTTAATAGTTGTAGTTGCTGCTTTTTATATGTTGAAATTTACAAAGTTCGGGAGAGCAGTATATGCAATTGGCGGGAATGAAAATTCTGCAAAATTAATGGGATTACCAGTAGAAAGAACAAAAATATTTGTATATACATTTTCAGGATTTTGTTCAGCTTTAGGCGGTTTGTTATTTACAATATACACACTTTCGGGTTATGGACTTCATTGTAACGGAATGGAGATGGATGCCATAGCAGCGTGTGTAATAGGAGGCATATTATTAACAGGAGGCTATGGAAATATTATAGGTCCATTGTTTGGAGTGCTTACTACAGGAATTATTCAAAGTCTTATAATGTTTGATGGAACTTTAAATTCATGGTGGACTAAAATAGCTGTTGGAATGTTACTATTTATATTCATTGTATTGCAACGAATCATTGTTATTAGAGATGAAAAAAGAAAAAATGCTAGTACTTAATATATAGAATATGAAGCATTGAGTTAAGCGTATGTCAATCGAAATCGGATATATTTTTGTTCTGCAGAACTATGAAAACTTGGTTGGAAGTTCTAAATGGCAGGTCACATCCAATTATTCTTGATACTGAGGTAAGCCAGGGGCAAGCATAATTAGAGAACAACCTGCCAATTAGAACTTCAACAGCTTATTTTCAAATGTCTGTTTGATATTATGACCCTTGAGGTTATAAGAATGTATTTGATTTTTGATGTGGATATACGTTTTCATCTAGTTAAAAGCCGTGTATATATTTGATACAGAAACATAAGGAGATATTCCCTCTTAGTGATATCAGCTATATATGATAATCCATATATGATAAATTTTACAATAATAGATTATATGTTAATTAAGTGGTAAAATAGGGATAATGGTAGTGGGGGAATAGATTGAATATAAGCTTTTTTAACGACTGGGGGGAATGGATTGAATAGATTAAATACATATTTTATGAATAAAAGTATAGGCAGTAAGCTTATAGTTTATTTTTTTGTAGTAATTTTAGCTGTTACAATTACAGTAACGATTTTAGGAAATTTATCGTATAGAAATTCAATTAATTTCTCACAAAATGAAAATACTAATCAAATAATAAAACAAATAAATAATAACATAGAATCTTATGTTAATAATACGGAAAATATAATAAACTATATGTCCATAGATACTAGAATATTAAAGTTTTTAAAGGATAATAAACTAAAAAATGATGACATAGAAGATGATGCATATAAATCAATATATAATTTTACAAAGTTCAATCCTGAGATAGCAGGAATAATGATAGTAAATTGTAACGGAGGGTATATAAGTGATGTTATGAATAAGGTATCACGAGATTCATTAACTGATGAAGAATGGTATTCTAAGGCCTGCAATGATCCAGAAAATATACACTTATTTACTAAGCCTATAGGAAGAAATATTGATAATATTTTTCGATATTCAGCTGATGAAGTTTTTTCAATATCCAAAGCAGTTATAGATTCATCAACTAAAGAAATAAAAGGTGTAATTCTTATTGATATAAAATTGGACGCCATTAAAAATATTATTGAAAATTCTAAACCAGGTTCAGCAGGATTTATTTATATTATGGATAGTAATAAAGAGATTGTGTATACTCCTGTAAATAATATAGTTTATAGAATCAAAAATGAATGGATTGAGGACATAAATAATGAAATAATAATAAAAAATATAAATGGGGAGAATTATCAGTTAACTAAAATTGTGTCAAAATATACAGGATGGGAAACTATAGGGGTATTCCCGGAAAATGAAAGCTTAAGGGTGATTGAAAATATAAAATATTATTCACTGGCGGTTGCTGTTATAGCGCTTATAATAGCGGAAATTTTGGTTATAGTTTTTACAAAATCTATAGTAAAACCGATTCATAAATTAAAGAAGCTTATGAAAAAGGCTCAAGAAGGAGATTTAACAGTTTCCTTTAATGCTAAATATGATGATGAAATAGGAGAACTTGGGAATTCGTTTAATATCATGGTTAAAGAAATAAATAATCTGATAAATGTAGTTCAGATACAAGAAAAAGAAAAAAGAATTGCTGAAATGAATGTACTACAAGCCCAAATTAAGCCACATTTTATGTATAATACATTAGATACCATAAGATGGATGGCAGAAGATCATGATGAAGATGATATAGTGGAAATAATAGAGGCATTCACTAATTTGCTTAGAATAAGTTTAAGTAATGGAAAAGAAATAATAAGTATAAAGGAAGAATTGAGTCATATACAAAGTTATTTAACTATACAAAAAATAAGGTATGAAGATAAATTGGATTATGAAATTGAATTTGATGAAAGTATACTGGATTACAAAATAATTAAATTAATATTACAGCCATTAGTTGAAAATGCAATTTATCATGGTATTAAAGAAAAGAGAGGAAGAGGGAAAATCTTAATAACAGCTCGAAAGCATGGGGATTCATTATGCCTTAGTGTAATAGATAATGGGAAAGGGATAAAGGAGGAAGATTTAATTATAATAAATAATATGCTAGCAAGCATAGGAGAAAAGAAAAATGAAATTGGATATGGAATTTATAATGTAAATAAGAGAATAAAATTACTATATGGAGATGAGTATGGTTTGGAATATAGAAGCATTTATAACGAAGGAACTGCAGTACAAATTATACATCCAATAGTTTAATGTTCATATGTTTGAATGTGACATGTTATTACATTAATTAAAAAAGAAAAGATAAAGCATATTTTAGCTTTATCTTTTCTTTTTTGATAGATATGTGTCCTGGTAAATACTGCACTGATGGGGGGGAACACCTATATGATTACTGATTTTATATATTAGTAATCAATATTTACCAGATAATCTATATAAATTAGATTACAGCATATTTATAATAAACTATTTCCAAGCAATGCTAGAAAATTTCAATTCATTTTTGAATGTTGAAAGTTTAGTATCATTATTTATTATTACACATTCAATTCCAACCATGTCAGCCCAATCTAATAATTGTTCTTCGTCAACATAGAATGAGAAACTAGTATGGTGAGCACCACCAGCCATAATCCATGCTTTAGCACCATCTTTTAATGATGGTTGTGGCTTCCAAAGAACGCTTGCTACTGGTAAATTTGGCATGTCTTCAGTTACTTCAACACAATCAACACTATTAACTATTAAACGGAATCTGTTACCCATATCTATTAATGAAGCAGCAACGGCAGGGCCAGAAGCACCTTTAAATACTAAACGAGCTGGATCTTCTTTATCTCCAATTCCAAGTGGGTGTACTTCAATAACTGGTTTGGTTGCAGCAAGTGTTGGACAGATTTCAAGCATATGTGCTCCAAGGATTAATCCATTCTCTGAATCCATATTATAAGTGTAATCTTCCATTAAACCAGTACCTTTTCCACCTGACATGATTTTCATAGCTCTAAGAAGTGCAGCAGTTTTCCAGTCTCCTTCAGCACCAAAGCCATAGCCTTCAGCCATTAAATGTTGAGCAGCAAGCCCAGGAAGTTGTTTCATTCCATGAAGTGCTTGGAAGTTAGTTGTGAAAGCAGTATATCCTTTTGCATCTAAGAAAGTTCTTAAACCAATTTCAATTTTAGCTTGTTCACGAATAGAATCTATAGGGGCATTAGGGTCTATATCATATAATTTAGAGTATTCAGCCATAAGTTCATCGATTTGCCCTTCAGTAACTTCGTTCATCGAATTAACTAAATCACCAACTCCATAATAATCAACTGTCCAACCAAATTTAATTTGTGCTTCAATTCTATCACCATCAGTAACAGCAACATCTCTCATGTTATCTCCGAAACGAGCAACTTTAATGCTGCACCCTTCAGTAAATGCTACAGCAGGAGCCATCCATTTAGCTATATCAGTAGAAACAGAAGTATCTGTCCAGTGACCAACTACTATTTTACGAGCTATATCAAGTCTAGCTCCAATATATCCAAATTCTCTATCTCCATGAGCTGCTTGATTTAAGTTCATGAAGTCCATATCAATTGTTCCCCAAGGAATTTCTTTGTTAAATTGAGTATGAAGATGAAGTAATGGCTTTCTAAGTTCAGTTAAGCCGTGAATCCACATTTTAGCTGGTGAGAATGTATGCATCCAAGTAATTATACCAGCACAGTTCTCATCATTATTAGCATCATTACATACTTTTCTGATTGAAGGAGAATCAGTAGCAACTACTTTAAATACGATTTTATAAGGTAGCTCTTTAGTATTTAAACCTTCAACTATTATTTTTGAGTTATCAGATACTTGATCTATCACTTCAGGACCATATAAAGGTTGACTTCCTGTAACAAACCAAAATTCATAATTTTTTACCTTTAACATTTAACATTCCTCCTAATATATAAATAAAAACTTGTCTAATTTAGTATACCTTTTCATAAGTACAAACAAGCTTTGCTGTATGTACAAGAATATTATAGTACAATAAGCTTGTACATACAAGATGCAAAATGAAAAAAATAAAAAATATCAAGAATATTTATTTTAAAGATTGGTATTATTATGAATTAAATTAGACAAGGACAGGCTTGAGGTAAAATTTGTATTTATAATTTATAGGATAAAAATTATAAAAGTATATGATGTATATTAAGTTTAGATCCTAAATAAATTTAGAAAAAACTATTGATATATATATGGAATAGATATATAATCAAATCATCAAGTGCGTACAACCTTTTAGAATTTAACTTGTATTTTAAGAAGTTATCGCATAGTTATTTGATGAAAGTAGTTGAGAGAGATGAAAGAAGCTGAAACAAAGCACGAACTAATTGAAAATTATTATATCAGCCTGATAGAAGAAAACAAGGTTTCAGCAGGAGACCAATTACCTTCTGAAAATGAAATAGCCAACTTATTCAATGTAAGTAGGCATACAGTAAGACAAGCACTTACTTATTTGGTACAAGAAGGCTGGATATATAAAGAAAGAGGAAAAGGAAGCTTTTACTCTAACAAAAAGGGCAATGAAGTTAAAAAGAATGTTGCTGTTCTTACAACGTATATATCGGATTATATTTTTCCTAAAATTATATCAGGTATAGAAGAAGAATTAAGACGCAAGGGATATAATTTATTATTATTTAACAGTAATAACGACATTCAAAACGAAAGAAAATGTTTTGAGGATATCATAAATCAAGATATAGCAGGATTGATAGTTGAACCTGCGCAAAGTACAATAAATAATCTACATCATGACAGCATTAAGAAACTAGAAAAAAATAATATAAAATATATTGCAATAAATGCTAATTGTGATGAAGAAAACTCTGCATATATTGTAGTGGATGATGAACAAGGTGGTTATAAGCTTACAAATTATTTATTAGAACTTGGTCATAGGAATATAGCTGCATTATTTAAAGCGGATGATTTACAAGGGGAAAAAAGAAGAAGAGGTTA
>JARLHR010000188.1 GCA_031292145.1 Clostridium sp.
AATTCATCCATATATCCTTTATGTAAACAAAGTAAAGGAGGTAACAAAACATGGCTGTAACAAAAACTATCGACTCACTTTCTCTTAGCATTGAAGTTCAAAAAGGTGTAGATAAAGCCGGTGGTGCGACTTGTTGCTAGACAAAGGTAAGCGTGGGTTTACTACAAAACTAGCCTAGTTAAATAATTTAACTAGAACTGTTATTACGAAAGGTAGAATGATTGGGTAACGCCTTGAAATGCCTTCCCAAAATTACGAATAGCATTTAATTAAGTAAATAATTATTTGTTATAAGCTCGTTAAAAGGCTTGAGAGCCACCGTAAGTGAATATTTATATCACACGAAATGCGAACCAGAGGTGGTCGAGTGGTGATAGAGCTTGGGTCTATAAAATATCTATGGTTAGGATGTTCCAGCAGGAACTGACGAAATTGGGAATGTACGGGTCTAAACTTTGTATATTTAGAAATGGATATAACACATGCGTGTCGTAAGTGTGGATTAGTAAAACTCTCCGGTATGAAAATCCATATAGTGTTATAGGCACTATCAAGCTTACAGGCTCATACCAATGACCTAAGGATATATGTAAAGATAGTAATAACGGAACAAGGAAAGCTTGGAATATGGAGGTTTTACTACCTATGAAGTAGTGATAAGGAAAATGTAAACACATATAACTTATCTTAATCCAAGTGAGAGCGGTGGCATGAAGCTATGATAATTACTGTAATAGTAATTTAAGCAATAGCCACTAGACAATTGTTATTTGATAATTAAATACTGAATAATTCAAGGTTCGGGTAAGACTAAGAGATATGAAACTTACTTTGTATTTATACAAAGGAGGAAGTAGTAGACTTGAAGGAAAGCATACAATTAGAGAAAAGACAACTACTAAGAAATAATGAATATTACGCTATGCAAAGCACTTTTGACGAACTTTATAAGCAATCATGTAGTAATTATGAATTTAGAAATCTAATGCAATATATAATTTCTGATAATAATATCTTATTAGCATACAGAAATATCAAGAGAAATAGAGGCTCAACTACCGTTGGGACGGACAAGCGTGATATAACTTACTTTGAAGATATGGAATCAAGTAAATTTATTGATTATATACAAAGAAAATTTACTAACTATACACCTAAAAGTGTTAGAAGAGTTGAAATTCCTAAACAAAATGGTAAGTTAAGACCACTTGGAATCCCTTGTATGGATGATAGAATTATTCAACAATGTATTAAACAGGTTTTAGAACCTATATGCGAAGCTAAATTTCATAAATATAGCTATGGATTTAGACCAAACAGGTCAACTGAACATGCTATAGCTAGAAGTATGCAATTAATAAATTTTGCTAAATTACATTATGTCGTGGATATTGATATAAAAGGGTTCTTTGATAATGTAAATCATAGCAAACTCAAAAAGCAATTATGGAATCTTGGCATACAGGATAAAAACTTAATTAGTATATTAGGTAAAATTCTAAAATCTGAGATTGAAGGTATAGGTATTCCAACAAAAGGTACTCCCCAAGGTGGTATAATAAGTCCTTTACTATCTAATATTGTCCTTAACGAATTAGATTGGTGGATAAGCTCCCAATGGGAAACTTTTAAGTCAAAACGTAACTATAAACGTAAAGAAAGAAAACATACTGCACTTAGAAAAACCAATCTAAAAGAAGTTTGGCTAGTAAGATATGCTGATGATTTTAAACTGTTTTGCAAGGATTATAAAACTGCACAAAAAATATATAATGCTACGAGATTATGGTTAAAAGATAGATTAGATTTAGAAATAAGTCCTGATAAATCTAAAGTAACTAATCTAAGAAAAAATTATACTGAATTTTTAGGCTTCAAACTAACTGTTAAACCTAAAAGAGATAAGTATGTTTGTCAAAGTCGAATGTGCGATAAAGCAGTAAAATCGACCATTAGTAATATTAAAACTCAAATAAAAGTAATTCAAAAATCAAGAAACGGCAAAGAAGTTTCAAGACTGAATTCTATAATATTGGGTAGCCATAATTATTATAGCATTGCTACCTATGTAAATATAGATTTTAATAGAATTAATTTCTTAGTTACAAAAACCTTGGAAATAAGATTAAGGAATATAATAACCAATAAACTTAATTTTACTGAAACCTATATGCGTTTATATGGTAATTATAATGGCAAGGTACGCACCGTTTGCAACGTGTCGGTCTTCCCCATTTATGGTTGTAAAACTAAACCACCCATGAATTTTAGCCAAGAGATATGCAACTACACCGAACAAGGTAGAATTGCAATTCACAGTAAACTAAGAGGATACTCCTACTTAATTAAGTATCTATTAGAGACTGTGAACAATAGTAAATCTGCTGAATTCAACGATAATCGAATATCTCTTCTTGTAGGGCAAAAAGGAAAATGCTACATAACAGGTTTAGATTTAGAAACTGATAATATGGAATGTCATCATAAGATGCTGAAAAGCAAAGGTGGAACAGATAAGTATGAAAATCTTGTTTGGCTGTGTGGCGAAGCTCATAAACTAGTACATGCTATAGAACAAGATGTTATTAATAACTATCTAGGTTTATTGTCCCTTGATAAAAAAGGGTTAAAACGTGTTAATTCTTTAAGAATGTTAGTAGGAAATTCAGTTATTTAATTAAACGATAATTATTGTTGGAGCGCCGTATGAGCTGGAAACTCTCACGTACGGTGCGAAGGAGGGGAAAAGGTAGAGATTACTTCAAAGCCTTACCTATTCCTATACGCAATTTACACTAAAAAGGCTTTTTCAGGCATCAGAACAGATGCTTCACCTGAAAATATCTATGCTGTTGCGGATGCAATCAAAGGTGTTTTAGAAGCTAAAACTAGAGATTACTTTATAAATGAATCTTCTAGCTTGGCAAATGCTTAAGCAGATAGCCAAAAGCTTGTCTTTTGTGCGAATCGGTTAAGCAGGCATATCAAATCTATGATTTGATAATGATCGCTTACTCCTACGACGCTAGGAGTAAGAGTTTCCTTAACTCTTATTTAAACAGAAAAGGAGGGATTTAAATGGAATATACTTTATCAATGACTTTCTTAACTGAAAATGGTGAAAAATCTAATTTAAGTGTTTCAGGTGTTAAAACTGATCTTACTCAAGATCAGATAAATGCACTTATGAATACTATAATTGCTAAGAATGTTTTTAAAACTAATTCTGGCAGTTTAGTTAAGAAATCTAGTGCTCAAGTAACTCAAAGAAAAGTTACTAAGTTTGAAATAGCTTAGTAACAAATCCAAAAATAGGGGCTCTTTTATATGGAGCTTCTATTTTTTTGTTATTGCATATTGCTGTTCATCCACCTACTTGAATGACATGCTAAAGCTGGATGAATACTCGCCATTTTTATTCCTCCCCAAAATCTCCTTTCAAAACTGTGTGGAACAAGACTTGGAACAAGCCCTGGAACAAGGGAATAAAAAACCCTTACGCGTGTACATATACGCATACAGGTGCATTTACTACTTTATTTATTATTATTTTTCTAAATAGACATTCTTGTACCTTGTTCCAGCTATAGATAAACAATTTAGACTTAGGCACATAAAAAAAATAATAGGCAAGCATACTGGTCTATTATTTTTTTGATTGTGCCTTATTACATATTGTTGTTCATCCACCTGTTTGAATGACCTGCTGAAGCTGGATGAATACTCGCCATTTTTATTCCTCCCAAAAATCTCCTTTCAAAACTGTGTGGAACAAGACTTGGAACAAGCCCTGGAACAAGGGAATAAAAAACCCTTACGCGTGTACATATACGCATACAGGTGCATTTACTACTTTATTTATTATTATTTTTCTAAATAGAAATTCTTGTTCCTTGTTCCAGCATATAGACAAACTGGCATTATAACTAACTTTGTCTACTGGAACAAGCCTTGGAACAACCTAGCAGCTCGTTCCTCTTGTTCCAGCTATAGATAAACAATTTAAGAAATAAACTTATAGCTGGAATGATTAAAGACATTAACCAAACTTAAGTAATTGCTACAGTAGAAATAAATAACATATTGTGTGGAGTGTTTCATTGGAATTTTGATGGTAATGATTCTTGACTAGAAGTTGTTCCATTTTTGCTTGTCCTCAGCGTGTCTGAGGAGCATGCAGAAATGGGCACAACTTCTAGTCTTAGAATTATCCATCAAAATTCCTAGAAACCGGAACACAATATGTTATTTATTTCGGTTAGCAATCACCTAAATCCAAATTTCTTCTTCCACCCTCATAAATGCTCTTTGCTTGTTATAAATTTGAAATCTTGTTGTTCCACTTTTGGCTCCATCATATGGTTTCCAATTTTCAATTCTAGCCATTATTGCAGTTATCTCATAAGAATCCGCTTTTCTAAGATTAGCAGAATCCTTGCCAAAACACTCGCACCAAATCTCCATAGGACAAACAAGACTACGCTTTACAGTACCAGCTGAAGCCTCATCAAAATCTCCACCATTTAAAAAATTTCTACGTTCATATAAATCCATGGAACTCCAATTATCGGGTAACAATTTTTCAAGATATTCTCGCACTAAGCCCTCACGATCATCTGTTTCCATAGCATTTGCCTGTTCTGAAATAGCTATTTGCGCTTCCTCTCCCTTTAAGAATAAATCTTCACCTTTTCTGTAAATACACAATGCTTCTGCCCATATTTGATCTATATCCTTAAGTTCCCAAGCCTTTTTTACACTATCCCCACTAACTCTAACTGGCCAAAATCTACGATTTCCTGTTATATCTCTTAAAAAACCACTTTCACTATTGGTACTGCCAACTATTACACACTGTCTTGGATGACTTTCAACATTAACTCCATAGCTTGCACGATACTTATCATCAGTTCTTGAAACAAAGGATTTTACAGTTTCCACATCCATTTTCTTTATTCCTGCTAGTTCCCCAAGCTCTAAAAGCCAATATCCCTGCAACTTTTCAGCTGCTGCTTTATCTCTCATATCACTTATGGTCAAACTGTCTGAAAACCACTTAGTACCAAGCCTTTCAAAAAATGTACTTTTCCCTATACCTTGTGGTCCATTAAGTATTAGAACATTATCAAATTTAATACCTGGCTCATAAATTCTTGCTACTGCTGCTACAAGTGTTTTTCTTATAACTGCTTTTGAATAATCATTGTCCTCTGCTCCTAAATAATCAATTAAAAGTGTATTGAGCCGCTGCCTCTCATCCCACTTTGGTAAACTGTTTAAGTACTCTTTTACAGGATGATAAGCCCTCTCTGCTGCAACTGCAATAAGTGCCTCTCTCAACTTTGTTGGTGACCAAATACCATAAGCCCTATCAAAGTACACTTTAATGGCCGACATATCAGAATCATTCCATCCATTTTTAACCTGCTTCCAAGGTAAATTTCCTTTTACATCAATTCCATCACGATGCTAATTATAAGCTATCCCTTCTAAATTCTCATCATTTTGCATAATAATAACTAAGTTTTGCAAATCATCTTTAATTTGGCCGCTTTTATTTATAGAAAGCTTTTCCTGCCAATTTTCATCGTTAGGTTTAAATTCAGTATTAGCTTGCTCTATTCGCTCCTTTGCTAGATGTTTTTTAATATTTTCATCTGCTATGCATAACTCCTGCATTGCCTTAAAAGATGGAAGTTTTGAAGGTGATATATCTTCATCTACTTTACCATCAAGCTCTCCAAATTTATGAATCCTCACTAGATCAAAGGCATTACACAGCTTACTACAAGCAGGATCTGTAGCATGATGTGAAAAAGCAAACTTATCCTCATAAATAAGCACACCTGCAGTTGAATCAGCTGGAATATAATCATATCTACCTTCAAGTAAACTTTCCTGGTATACATTAGCTAGGAATGTATCAATAGCATCTCTTATAGTATAAGTTCTGCAAAATACTCCTATAAGTCCCTCTTTTTCTAAAGGATCTGCCTGCTTTAAAATACTATGTTTTACAATGCTTGTCTGTCTTGAAGACACCGGCCATTTACTGCTGTCATGCCAGTCTTTGTATCTTGAAAGTATAGTATCTGGATTAAGTAACGCCCCTTCCTGCTTTTCAAAAACAAACTCTCCATCACTTGAAGTTGATGGCCAATACATTAATCTTGTTGGTTCATAAGTAGTGTCATCAAATTGCTCTATGCCAATATCTGAAGCTACCATTCTTCCTATAGCTGTATATTCATCTGCTGTAACATCTCTTGATAAAGGTATGATTAATCTAAGTCTTGGCTTTTCAGAAGTGTGTTTATGAGTTGAATAAATGCAGCAAGTGAAATCATAAAACAAAGTGATTTGCTCCCAAAGTTCTGGTTCAGCATAATCCATATCAAGAGTTAACATGGTTCTATATTCAACATATCCATTCTTACGCTTTCCATCTTTAAGCTCTCCTCCAACAAATCCACCAACATCTTTTATTTCATCCTGTTTTACCTTTGAAAGTTTTTTATATTCTTCAACAGTTTCAGCAGTTCTTATGGTGTTTTTAACTTTGTCTAAAAATTCATCCCAAGTGATATTTATAGATTTCCAATACTTCGAAGTTCTACTATTTGCAACTGATATTATCATTTTAATGACTCTCCTCACTTTTTTAATTTAAAGCTCCCTTTTCATAAGTGATTTTTAATTCTAAGCATATCTTTTTAATAAGCCTGCCAACATAAGCTGCATTTAAATTAAGTTCTTGTCCAATATCCTTATATTTTGTTCCAAGCAAGTATAATCTGAGAACTTCTTGTTTCTTTGGTGATAACTTTTTAGCTATCATTAAGATTTCTTCAGTAACAATTAAATTAATTACTTCATCCATAGTATCTTTTGGTGAAGGAATTATCTCTTGAATTGTTGATACATTTTGATTACTATCTTTACAAATAACTGTTTCTATAGAAATTGCTTGTACCTCTCTATTTCTCTTGCGATTTACCATCAATATTTCATTTGTCATTACCCTACTAAAAAAAGTTGCCCATTTACTCTTATGGGGATTAAAACTTTTAATAGCCCTAACAAATGCTAAATCTCCGCATTCAATAAGATCATCCTCTTCTAATTTGAGATTGGAAAATTTATTAGCTATATGATACATAAGATGTTTGTTACTTTTATATAAATTATCTATATCCCCTGATATAAATAATTCTTCATTACTGACCATACTTTATCCTCCACTAATCCTTTACTAATTACCAGCTTTCATTCCTCTATTAATCTTTTTTATAATACTCACATTCATAACCATCAGCTCTTAAAAATAATCCTTCTGCCCACTTAGGAGCAATCCCCATAATATCGCATACTTCTTTTAAAGAACCTTTATTAATAGGCACTTCAATTACAACCTCATCATGGATATGCATAACAATTTCATATCCTGCTTTATCTAATCTAAGCATTGCTTCGGCTAATAAATCACGTGCTATAGCCTGCACTATATTTTCTACAAGCTTTGGACCATAAGTATCTATTCTCTCCCACTTTTTAGCTGTTCCAATTCCTTCATAAGTGATTCCTTCTCTATCAAATTTGTTTAATTCCATTCTTGGTTTTATATAAGACAACTCTCTACCAGATGGCAGTGTAATAAATAGAATCCCACTTTTATATTTGAATTTAATATTATTAACCTGTGTTTCAGTTCTTTCCCTTACTGCTTTTATTGCAGCTCTATCAACTTCCCACCATAATGAAACAATACTCGGATTAGCATTCCTCCAAACTGTAACTAATGGTTTTAATTCTTCTTCCTTTACTCCCATTTCTACCGCACCCATAGATGTAAGAGCTCCAACACTTCCCCCATATCCAAGGGCAAGCTCTGCAATCTTTCCCTTTTGTCTAAGTGGTGATGTTTTAGTTATTGTATCTATAGGTACACGAAACATTTGACTTGCACTTGCTTCATATATCTTTCCATGAGTTGCAAATACGTCCATACGCCATTTTTCCCGTGCAAGCCATGCAATGACTCTGGCTTCTATTGCGCTAAAGTCAGCTACAATAAATCTATGCTTAGGTTTTGGTATGAAAGCTGTTCTAATAAGCTCTGACAAAACCTTTGATGCACTATCATAAAATAATTGAAGTTCACTAACTCCTCCTTCTTTAACTAAATTTCTTGCAAGAGTTAAATCTTTTATATGGTTTTGAGGAAGATTTTGAACCTGCACAAGCCTCCCAGCCCATCTAGCAGTCCTGTTTGCACCATAAAATTGAAATAATCCTCTTACTCTGCCATCACTACAAACAGATCTTTCAATTGCTTCATATTTCTTTATTGATGTTTTGGACATTTCCATTCTTAACTTTAGAAGTGCTTCTACTTCTCCATCACTATCTTTTGAAAGATCACTTACAACCTTCTTTGAAAGATTTTCTATTTCTAACCCATTTTCAATTAACCACACTTTTAGCTGTGCTACTGAATTCGGATTATCTAAGCCCGTTATATTCTGGGCCTTTATTGCATTTTCTTCTTTTAAAATCCTGTAACATTTAATTGCTTGTTTTACTAACTCTTCATCAATAAATATTCCCCTATCATTTATCTTCTGATCCAGTTCATAATACTGCTGCTCTTTTTCTGGTATTGGATATTTTTCAAGTTTTACTTTTATAGCTTTTTCCACAACTACATCTCTTTTGCAGTAAGTTTTAAACAATTCCCACTTATCTTGTGCATGAATTGGTAAGTTTCTAGTTCTCATATCATTATTTTTTGCTGGCTTACAAGGCATACAAAAATATCTTATTAATTCTTTGCCTTCCTTCATTTTTTGTTTCTCTAATCCAAGAACAGCGGAAGCACCTTCAAGTGATAAAGGAAGCCCCAGCATTGCAACTTTAACTGCTGTACATCTCCATGCTTTAGGCTTCAAATATTTATCAAGATATTTTGATAAACAAGTTCTTTCAAAATTAGCATTAAAAGCTGTTTTTATAACATCCTCATCTTCCAATGCTTCTACTATTTCCTTAGATAACTTTTCTCCTGAAGCTAAATCTATAATTTTTGTTTCTTCATCATCAATGCTGTATGCAAATAGTAAAATTTCAAAATCATCAGAATGTGTATATGCATAAACTCCACATTTCACCAAATCCACACTAGAAAATGTCTCAATATCTATACTCAATTCCATTAGTAATTTCCTCCATATATTTTTAGTGATAATTCACCGAAATAAGTAACATATAGTGTTCCGGTTTCTAGGAATTTTGATGGATGATTCTACGGCCAGAAGTTGTACCCATTTCTGCTTGCTCCTCAGACAAGCTGAGGACAAGCAAAAATGTGACAACTTCTAGTCAAGAATCATTACCATCAAAATTCCAATGAAACACTCCACACAATATGTTACTTATTTCTACTGTAGAGATACACTTAAGTTTATTTAACTCAAGAAATCATCTTCTTCAGGTGTAAAATCATCACTTGCATTTGAACGTTCACTTAATGCTTCCCCATCTTTTATTTTTTGAAGATTTCCAAGACCACACGCTACCCCCTTATTTCCATCGCTGTTGAATGCATAAAAAGTAATTGATGCTCTTCCGTAGCAGCCTGAATATACTTCACTTTGATCCAATATAGTTGCTACAGCTTTATCTACAATTTGAGGCTTATCCTTACTGTTTGCATTAACAAAGTAGCTATTTTTATATGCTTCATCATCTGGTCTTTCAATATCGCCATCTCTAAGTGGAAGTTTTAAATTTGCTGGTATCTTTCCTCCAAATTTTGAAATCCAACTTCTCTTAGCTTGTTCAACTGCTTTATTAATTGCATCTATGGTTTTTTTATCATCCTTTGGAATGATAAGAGATACTGAATATTTTTCATCACTGCCATTGATTGATTTTGGCTCCCATATATTTGCGTAACTGAATCGCACAACTCCTGTTACAACCTTAGTCACTTGATTTTTACTATTGTTTGTACCCATAATTAAAATTCCTCCTTAAAATCTGCTTTTGCAGTATTGTCTAAAAATTAAAGTCCCTCTGCTTCTTTCAAAAGTTTTTCATAACAGGCTGAATCAATGTCAGTAAGTTTTTTTGCTCCATATTTAGTTATTAGTGCTTTCACTTCTTTTTGTTTACCTTCCTTTAAAAGTGATGCAAGTTTTTCCCTGACCTCTTCTAACTCAATTGTTTTAACATCTTCTTTTTTAGTTTCTTTCTTTGATGACTCTTTGTTTATGGTTGTATTTACAACAGCAGGCTCCTCACTTTCCATCGAGTTTTTATCCATTTCTGAAGTAACTTCACCTAACTTTATTTTTGGTAAGGCTTCAGCAAGTGCTAATATAGCTGCCATTAATTCTGGCGACTCTAATCTGACATTTACGTTAATATCCATCTACGGCACCTCTTTCCTAATTTTTTCTTTTATTGTAGTTGTTACTTCGCTACCATTTGGTAGCTAATTAGATAAAAAAAATAGTTTTTCTAATGGTTCATCTGGAAATGCTTGTCTTATCCCAACTAAAGCTCTAGTTCCAGCTCCCCTTTTTCCTGATATAATACGTGAAACAGTAGCAGAAGACAGACCTGACTTCATAGCAAGCTGCCGTTCTGACCATCCTTTTTTCTTCATGAGAATTTGAAGATATTTTACATTTAAAAGCATTTACTTTCCCCCTACTCTGTTACCATTCGGTATCTAAATTAATATTATCATTTACCACAATCAATTGTCAATTAATTCCATTAAATTCTATTGCCATTTGGTAACACTTTTTATATAATTATCTTAAAAGGATGTGATACTATGATTTTTGGTGAATATATAAAAAATTTAAGAAATGAAGCAAGACTTTCTCAAAGAGAACTTGCTGAAAAATCTGGGGTTAGTAATGCAGAAATATCTAGACTTGAAACTGGTGAAAGGAAAAAACCTTCTCCTATAGTTCTTAAATCCATTGCTCCTTTTTTAGATGTAACTTATGAAGACCTATTGCAAAAGGCAGGATACATCGAAGAAGTTATAGACCATAAAGGTTTTACTGAAAATATTTATAAAGATGAAGATGGAAATCTAATTGACATAATAAGACAAATAAAAGATATGTATGAAAAGGACAGTAAATGGGCTAATCTTGCCTATAGAGTTTCTGCTTCAAATCTTTCAGAAACTGAATTGGAAATAATTAAAGCTCAAACTGAAGTTTTACTTGAACAATTTTTAAAAAATAAAAATAAATAAAAGTAAACTCTTGTAAAACAACTTCCATAATTGTATAATTTTAGTCACATACCCATTTTGCGAATACATGTTTGTTATGGAGGTTACATATGCAAGAAAATAATGATAAAGAACACAACACTTTTAATCTTATTCCAAAATATCGTCAAGATTACATTACTCTTAGATTATCCTGGTTAATTGAGTTATTAGAATTAAATAATAACCACTGGCCTATTGATTATATCCAACTTTTAGAAAAGATAAAAATCCTTCAGCCTGTACCCTTTGAATACGAATTCATTGATTTACCTGAAAAATTTGATGCAATAACAGAATACGTTGAAGAATATAGTTTATATATTATTTTTGTAAACAAAAATAAGGTACTCTTCCCTTGCGAACATCCTATTCATATTAAATTGAACTTCGTTATTGCCCTTGAATTAGCACATATAGCACTTGGGCATCTACTAATTCCACAAATTTTAAAAACTCCTGAAGAACTTAATTTAGAAAAAATAGAATCTCATGAATTTGCTTCAAGATTTCTAAATATTAAAAATGTACCATTATCGTGTTACAATGATTCCGTAATTCTTCCTACTGAACATTTTAATACATCAAAAGCTGCTTCTTGCAAAAGATCTAATGATTTAAACATAAATTTATCTAATTCAAAGCTGTCTAAAATTTATAAAAAAGCTATAAATATTCTATTATTATCTTTATTAAGTACTATTGATTTTACATCATTACTTTCTACCGTGGACCTAATTGGTTAATTGGGAGCAATATAATGAACTCAGACAAGTTTTTCTAGCCCTATTAAGAATAATAAAGCATCAAGTGATTTTTGTACAAAATCATTTGGTGCTTTTTCTTATAATTCATATTTTAGTTAATTTTGAATATATTTTATATTCTTCTGTACCCATCTCTATATTTTCAATTGATATATCTCCATTGTTCTTTAAGTTATCAGTTATTGTCTTCAGATGTGGTATTCTAGGATGTGATAATTCTGAGTAAACCTGTTCAGGCAATATAATTTTTCCACCATAAAGTTTTATTAAAAGATTCTCATTCCTTACCCAAAGGAAAGCAGATAAGCAATCAGTATCAAAAAAATACTTATCAGTCATTTAATTCTGCCCCTTCACTTCCTAGGTTATAAACTATGTCCGCTCTAAAGGCATCAAGCAATAACTCCTCATACTTTCCGTTTGAAATTAAAGCTCTTTCCTTTAACGCTTCTACCTTTTGTACATACTCACCGATTGAAAAATACTTCTTTTCTTCTAGTGTTGCTTTATATAATTTATCATCATATCCTAATCTCATAGCTTTTTGTGAAACTGCCATTTTTAGCTAATTTTCCTCCATTCCTTTAAAGAATATCACAGGATCATTTTGATAACAATTATCTTACTAGTATATTGCCAATATAGGCATGCAAAATGCCTGAAATAATAATTTATACTTTAATACTTAAGAATAGTTTTCAAATAAAATATTTTAAAAGTCTAATAGACAGTATATTGACTTTTAAAAAATATAGTGTTATTGTATTTTTAGACAGTATATTGTCTTATACAAAGGAGGCCTTTATGAATAATTACAAAGAACTATTTTTAATACAACAAATTTATGCAACACTCTTTTCTCTTACAAATAAGCTTCAGATAAAAGGTGATGAATTTTGTGACTCAATAACAAGTAGGCAGTTTATGGCATTAGTAGCGGTTATTCATTTACCCGAAAATGAAACAACCCTTAATAATATTGCCAGAAAACTTGGTACAACAAAGCAAAGTGTAAAACAAATGATTACTATTTTAGAAAACAAAGGATTTGTACTTACCGTGCCAAGCCCATACGATAAACGTGCAGTTAATGTTAAAATCACTGAATCTGGAACAAAGGCTATGACAGTATGTGCTGAAAAATCAATGAGTTTTTTTGCAAATCTATCTAGGGATTTTTCTATTGAAGAAATGGAAAATTTGTGGTCATCATTAAAGAAATTATACAGGTTTGATGGTGAAGAACAAGATGGTTTTGAAGAAAATGCTGATTTTGATATGGGTGAAGATACACATGAAATTCAAGAAAGATCATTAAAGGAATTTGAAAGAATAAGAAATGAAAAAAGATAAAAATGGAATAAAAAATAAAGGTGTTGCAATATTATGACAAATAAAACATCTAATAATTTTGAGAATTTAACTGGCTTTTTATCAGAAAAAATGAAAGAATGGAATATTCCTGGAATGGCTGTAGGTATTATTAAAGATGGTGAAATAATATACTCAGGCGGATTAGGATTACGAGATGTTAATAAAAATTTAGAAACAACCGAAGACACTTTATTTGCAATAGGCTCTGCTAGTAAGGCTTTTACTACACTTGCAATAGGTATATTAGTAGACGAAGGTAAACTTGATCTAGATACTCCTATAAAACAATACATGCCTAATTTTGAATTAAGCAACAAGTATGCTGAAGAGCATCTAACTTTAAGAGACATGCTTTGCCACCGTTCTGGATTACCTAGACATGATTTATTATGGTATAACAACTCTTCTTTAAGCAGAAAAGAACTGGTAGAGAAAATTAAATACTTGGAATTTAGTAAAGATTTCAGAGAAACATGGCAATATAATAATTTAATGTATGCTACCGCTGGTTATCTTATTGAATTAGTTTCTGGAATTACTTGGGAGGAATTTGTAAAAATAAAAATTCTTGAACCATTAGGCATGAATAACACAAACTTTTCAGTAGAAGTTTCAAAAAAGTCTACTGATTACAGCCAGCCATATGCACAAAAAGGAAAAGACATTAATCAAATAAACTTTAGAAAAATGGATTCTATTGGTCCTGCTGGTTCTATAAATTCAAATTTGACTGACATGCTGAAATGGGTTAACCTTCATTTAAATAAAGGTATGGTAAACAGAAAACAAATTATATCAGAAAAAACTATAGGTGAGTTACATTCACCTCAAATCCCTTGTCAACTAATCCCTTTGAAATTTGATGAATTGCAATTTTCATCTTATGGCTTGGGCTGGTTTATTGAAGCATATAGAGGCCGAAAACATGTTAATCATGGTGGAAATATAGATGGATTTTGTTCTTATACAAGCTTTCTTCCAGATGATAATATTGGTATAGTTATTCTTACTAATTTAAATAATCCTGTCTGTGCAATGCCTATAGCTTACTATATATATGACAAGCTTTTAGGCTATGATTATACTGCTTTTTATAAAAAACTTCAAAATGAAGGAGAAAAAATGTTAAAAGCAATGGAATCTGATAATGAAGCAGGAAGAAACTCTAAAAAAGAAGAACTAATTCCTTCCCACTCCCTTGAAGAATACGTAGGTATATATGAAAATCCAGGGTATGGATCTTTAAAAATCGAAATAAACGATAATAGCTTAAAATTAACTTATAATAATATGAAATTTACACTTACTCATAAATGCTATGACAATTTTAATATGACATTCATGGAATTTCACGTAATTCCTGTTACATTTAATTATGATGGCAATGGAACAATAACAAGTGTTTCAATACCTTTCGAGCAAAGTGTAAAAGAAATTATGTTTACAAAGTGTAACTAAAAATAATATGAAATTACATATAACTTTAGTCAATAAAACATTAGCATTTGTCAAAGTTACATGTAATTTTCAAATACATGTTAAAATTAGAAATATACCATTGTTAATTCTAACATATATACTATAATTGAACCTTCTAAATTTTTATCCCCTTCAAATTTTATATCTACTTTTTATATAGGAGAATCACTGTCTCCACGTGCTTTGTTTGTAGATATCGCATATACAAGATATCTTGTATTAAATCATAGTACATCATATTAACCCTTAATAATAGGCACTTTCAAGGAAACTAAAAACTATTTTAAATTGCAACATATTAAAGTATATTTTTATATAATTTATACACGGGTGGCAAATTGGTGGCAAGTTAATGTTTTGCCACCACATAATAAATAATCATTACATTATATATATTAAAATGATCTAAAAAATCAATAATTATTAATTAAAACTATATAATTAGTTGTCACTTTGTCACATAGTCTTAATACAAGTTATATCAATAGCTTGAAGTAGACAAATTAGTTAGTCACATATTTATCACTATAATTTATTCTCAATAGTATTTGCATTTTATAGATTCAAAAAACCAAGAACTTTAATTATCTTGGTCCTTTGAAATTCATTCTAAAAATTAATAACGTTATTATTTGGTTTAAATCATTAACAGTTAACTCTCAACCTGTTTTTGTTTACTCATGATAAAATTTGTTTCTTTTTCTTCGTAGTATTTCTTTAACTCTTTGTTTTGATTTATATAACTTTGCTTTGTAATTTCATCATTTAAAACTACTTTATAAAAATATTCAGTTTCTTTCTCTGTAAAACTTTCGTTCAATATTTCTGTAAATCTATTTTCTTTAATCATTGGTGATAACATCTCTCTAAATCCTACTAATTCAATTTTATCCTTAAATAATTTATCTAACTTCTTGAATGCAACTTCCTTTTTATTTAATTCATAATCACATAGCAAATCAAAACAATCAAATGTTATTTTATGCTCTACATATTTATTTATATTTTTCTTTATAAAATCCTGACACAATTTATAATTTTTATTGCAATAATAATATCGTATTATATCTACTACAATACTTGAGTCCTTAAAATACTTATTAGAAAATATAATTCTTTGAAGTTGTAAAAATAATTTATATATTGTAAATATCCCATCTGTCATATAAGACAAATTGGGATTAATCGGAGAACCATATGGACTTTGCGCATTTGCCTTAAATTCATAAACAGAAAGCTTTTCTCTTATCTTCTCCAATAGTAAAATCTCGTCTACAGATAGAAATTGATTAAATAAAAATATTCTTTCAATTTCATTATTTATTTTACTTGCTCTATCAACTAATAGATTTCCTATTACAATAAATTTAGAATGGTTTTCATCATATAAATATGTATTATTTGCACACTTATTTTGTAATCCCAATTCAAAATCTTCTTTTTCAAGAATACCTCCCTTAAGCTGAAATTGAAAAAAGGTAGATGTATTTATATTATACGCTAAAATATAATCCAAATAATAAATTAACTCCTTATAGATAGTAAACATATTAAATTCTATTTTAGGTCTAATTTTACTTTTTCTATTTTTATCCGGAAAGTAATTAAATATAAGCCAAAATATTATTCCAGCCACAACAGAAAGTAATATTGGAATTATTATATCTTTAACAATATTTAAACTACTCCCCATAGTCACACTATCCCAAAATACAGCACTTGGAGTTGTCGTTGTTTCACTGAAATTATTCATTTTTCCTCCTACATTATACATAACTTCATCATACAACTTATATAAAATATTCTTTATATAGTATATTAAGTAATTTGTTATAATTATAGCACAATAATCAGTGAAATATTGACCCGTCTTTGAAATTATAATTCTTAATGCTATATTTTAGATATTTGTAACATAGAGAAAATAGAACTATACTTCAAATTCCTAAAACTAAAGGCTCTGTAAGAACTATACCTCTGCCAATAACTCTAAGACCTATATTTTATAAAATAAAAATAAATAGAAATTGGTGAAAGTTATAATAAAGAAAATGAAGGTTATGTATTCCTAACTGAAAATGGTAACTTAATCAATAGCAGCACACAAATAACTTCAAATATTTATACACATGTTCTAAAAAAGGAAAAAGAAAAAAGCATTGATATTCTTAATGTGTTAATATGGCTAAATATTAAGCAAAACATTTTCCACAATCCTAGTAATATCAATGCATTTGGTGCACTTGGTGAGATTCGAACCTACGACTTCTGGATTCAATGCCATCTAGTCTACTTATATATTAATATAGTCTTAACCCGGTTTGTTTCCTCGTTTCATTGTCTATAATAAATAGTCATTGTGCTATTAATATTATCCTATTGGTTGTAGTAGCGGTTGTAGTACGACCTAAATTCCTTTATTAATTGTTTAATATATATTTCTTTTTTTATTTAATATTAATATAAAAAAATATTAACCTTTTTAACCTAACATATGTTTAAGTAAGTAATATCAACGATTTTTATAGGTTAGATTTTAAAGTAAAAACTTAACATAGGTTAATATAAATCTTAACCTATGTTATACTTCCCCATATTTCTTATGAAACCTCATTAAGCATTCCAATACCTCAACACCCTCAACTGCACGCAAAAAACCTGTAAAATGAAATTTTGAGAAGTATGACAATATTAAGTTCAATTAATTAGCATGTAAAAGTATTTTGAAATAATTACTGCAAAAGCCATTAACAACACCAAGTATAATTGCACTTAGAATAAAACTAATAAGCCTATTAATTTCTGATTCAGCTTCTTTATAAAATTGGTTATAATATTCATTTCTAATATTAAGGAAATTCTTAAAATTCACATTCTCTCCAGATATGCCAATCTCTGATAAATCTATCCCTAACTTATTTAACTCAATATCATTAGAAGGACATAATTTTTTCAATACATATGCTAAATCATGTTTTTTAATAAACCTTTTTATATGCCCATTACCTTCTTTTTCAACATATTGAATCATTATTTGAATATATAATTTGTTAAAGTTACAATCATAGTATCTCAAAAATTTCTGACTCATGATCCTTCTTATAAAAAATCTTTTCATAAGATAATACCAATTTATAGGGTTAATAAAACTCAAGACTATTTTAATTTTTAATCGTGATCTATGTATGTAATTTCTATCCATTTTAAAAATCTCCCTATTGACTTATGTAATACATTAATTAGATTCATACTTATTCTGCCAATATAAACATTGGTTATAACTATATGCTATCAGTTTACTTATATATGAAATTATTATACATATCATAAAAGTTAGCGTAGCTTTTGTTAAGTCGCGCCAAATGCTTCGCCCTCCTTTCATAATAATTTAAATAAGTAGTGGTTCACAAATTATTTATTAATCAATAAACTTGTAAGCATTGGTACAAATGGAGCAAATAAAGTCATATGATTTGCTGCACTTTGTATAAACGAATTATACTTATCTGCAAATCCATCTTTTCCGCAACTCTCTTGCATATCATTTATGCTTTGAATTATATCTGAACGATATTCTTCTGGAATATTGCATGTAAGTTTCTTTAATTCACTAAAAATCTCATTTTGATTATTATAATTATTTACTGAATTATCAACTGAATTTAAATTTGTTTTAGAATGTTCACCATTATTATTTATTATAATTGTTTGCGGTGACATCTTTGGCAAACTTTCTTCGCATTCTTTTCTTACTTTTGAATGATAAGATGGTGGAATTGTATACCCTCCATTACTAAAACCTCTATCAATTATTGTATATACTTCTAATAATCCATTAGGTAAACTTCTTATAAATTTATCCCCTTCTTCTAAAGGTAAACTCATATCTTCAGTAGTTATAGTATTTGTTGTTAAACTAACAAGTGCCACTATTCCACTAATAATTTGTCCATTTTGTTTTCTTAATTCTACTATTTCAGTTGGCATATTTCCTAGAATACTTCTCATAAATTCCCCTCCATTATGTAATATTACAGTTTTTATTACAATTATATCATAATCCCCATTTAAATTTCACTTAAGGAAAAAATTATAAACTACTGAGAACCTTATGGCATCAACCTTCCCAATAAAAAATCCCCCAAAATAGGGGGATTTAAATCTATTAATAATTTAACAACAGTATAATCTGCTAACTATCATAACTTATGAATTACTGGATTCATTTTTTTCATCTGCAGTAAAATAATATCCCCAAACAAGATCAATTTTTTTTGATTTTAAAGAAACTTCAAGTATAATTCTATGCATATCATTATAATCCATGTTTTTAAAATCTTTAATATTACTTTTCAAATATTCGCTTACTTTTTTATTAATGAAATTTGAATCCTGTTCTTTTGAATCTGTTACTCCATCAACTAACGCATATATTTTGTTTTCTATCATACTTGAATACTTTTCTTTTATTTCTTTAATCTTGATTTCCTTAATCAGGTTACGTATTAATTTAGGCCTTACATTTTTATTTTTCTTTAACTTATAGAACGCTTCTAATAAATCAGCATAACTTATAGTATCTATATCTCTAAATGCAATTGTTTCAAACTTTTTATCATAACGTCTAAATTCTTCTACTGTATCTATATACTGATTAATATTTTTATTATCTATACATAAGTTAACTCTTTCAACCAAATTATATAGCTCTACAATTTTGTCATAATATATATTCGATAACTTGTCCGTTAAATAACTATAATACTCCCTCCATCTACTATCAAAACTAATTTTCCTTGCCAATTTTTCAAATACTTCACTATTATTATCTTTATGTAAGTTTGTAGTGCTACAATATAACTCCAATTTTTTTATTGTATAATTTAAATCATTGTATAATAACCTACTATATTTAATTTGATCTTTTCTCTTATTATTTATACTTATTGCTACTTGCGTCATTATCCCTAAAAGAGAAGCACACAAAGCTCCTACTACAGGACTAAAGATTTGTGTATTTTCCTTAACCCATTGTTTAAATGCATATACATACTGCATTAATCCACTAAAAAATGTACTTACATATATATAATTGGCAATCAATAAAACTAGTAAAACAAATATAATCTTTATTAATATTTTTCTTATTTGTTTCAATATAGTATTTTCATAAAATTTTATATTATAATCCGGATGATCTAACTTTGGAGGATTTGTGGCAACACATAGAGCTGATACTATAATTATAGCAGTAAAAATTATATAGAATATGTTATTCAATATTTTATCCATCATTATTATATCCTTCTTAATTTAATAGTTTAGATTTTATCTTTATACTTTCAAAATATATCCCATTATACCATATTAAGTAGTTTTTCTACTATTAATCATAATAAAAAAAGTGAATGGTTTCCCATACACCCATTAATAATATTAAGTTGTTGCATTAACTAAACTTATACCTTTTTCATTTACTATTTCCTAATCATATCTTATATAAATTCTTAATGCTTTTATCATTCTCCAAACTCATCTCACGTTCAAATTAATTTCATAATTATTTAATATATTTTTGTTTTTTAAGATTGATTAGTATAAAAATGAATTATTAATTAAAACAATCTATATTGGTCTCAATTAGAATGACTTTCAGTTTTTTTTCTATAATCTTCGCCATATTTGTATCTCCCACATTTAACTTATTAACATATAAAACAGCCCATTCTTTTGAGATATATCCTAACATATTGTCATCACAATCTAAAACCTTAATAGCGTTCTTATCATATGGATTATTAGGCTCTCTCAACAATCTAACATTTTCTCCAATATTAATTTTCTTTACATATTGTTTTCTCTCTTTTATAGTTATACCTACTACAGGCAAAATACCTGGTTTATACAAGGGATCTTTCATTAATCTTAATATAGGACGTACTGTAATTTTTGAAACTTCAACATTATCATTTAAACCAATATAAAATTTAAACGCATCTCTACCTTCAAATTTATCTGCTTCTAACTTTACCTCTTGCTCGATTATTAAATTCTTTAACTCATCATAAACACTTGTTGATATTAATATATCATAATTCAAAATATCACCGATGATTTCACCAACAATAAATATATATCTTTTATCATATCGTGACTCTAGATACGCATTAAATGATATTTCAATATTAAATGCTTTTTCTAATTCTTTAACTCTTTCTAATTTTGTTCTGTCAAACTTATAACATTCCATAGTTATCCTCCATAGAACACTCTCTATTTAATTAGTTGTTTACTTACTGTCTGAACCTTCTAATAAAAATTATTCCTCAAATTTATATTCTTTTACAACTCCTGAATAATTATCACATATCCATTCCCATCTTGTAACACGTTTTATTAGATTTAATGTTTCTATAGGGTTTTTGATAAAGCAAACTTCCAAACTTTCCACAGATTGCTTTACAATAGCCAGTATATAATGGTTCTTATATTCATTAGCAGTAGAATATTCGTTATTAGTAAGCGAAATTGCTGCTCCAGTATTTTCTATGCTTTTAACCTCAACATATTCAACACAATTATCTCTATGCACTTCTAAATCATAACCTAAATTACTCTTGCTAACATCAATAACTTTTTTAACAGTGCTCTCCATCTCAAGAAAATATGCTAAATTAGTTTCAGCACTACGCCAACGGCTAATAGACGTAGTAAAACTCACTTTAGTAGTATTTGTTTTTTTGAATAATATTTCACTTGTAGTACTTAATGACTCACTATCATTTTTTTTCTCCTGTAAAGCTTCATTATTCTCACTTTCCATATACTGTTCTATATCATAATCAATATTTAATCTCTTAAAAAACCATTTCAAATCATTAAAGTCGCAACTTTGCTCATTTAGACATCTAATATATTCTACATGTATTTTTTCATTTTTAGTAATATTACGTAAAGAAATAAAACCATTCGTAAACTTTATTAAATTAGCATCTTTTATAATATTACTGATTTGTTCGTCAAAATTATATCTATATTTTTTAAGGCAATATAATAGAATTTCAACTCCCCCTTTAATTGAAGGAATTATTTTCTCAGATGCACGTAATGCATCAATTACAGTAAATTCTTCTGCCCCGAATTTTCTAGCAAAGTTAATTATACCTGGATACTGACTTTCATAACTTTTGTCTAAAGGTATCATAATTCTTTCTTCACATAATTTTAAAAAATCAATTTTATTTAACCACTCTGGATTAACTTTAAGCTTATTCATAGGTACCTTATACTTATCTTTATATGTAAACCACTCTATTTCATTTAACTTTTGTTTCAATTCATTAATAAATATATCTTTAAATTTATTTGTACTCATAAACTTATGCAAAGAGTTATCTTCTAGTTCACATAAGACATTAAATATATCAGAAACACAATTGTTTTCCTTTGAATTCAAGCATTCTTGAATAATAGATATAATTAATTCACTACATTTTTGCAAAGATCTCTGTGTTAATTCATCATATGTTACTTTTGTTCTTGACGGATCTGTTGAAAAATCCCCATTAATTTTTAATGGTAATCCTACAAAATCTTTAGTTGGCATAAATGAATGAACCACTGAACGTTCTTTTTGTAACGGGATAATACGAGTATTCTCATTTAATAAAAATGCTAGAACTTCTACCTTGTTCTCCTGTCCCTTGGAATAATATGTAAGCCAATTTTCATATTTTCCATCTTCAGAGATTTTTACTATTTCCATATCATTTCTTAAAGATCTATCTACTGTAATAATTTTGGATGTATTCGAATAAAATTCAACTTGCCTCACACTCTTTAAAAATAGTAATGAGCTTGAGTCAAACTGTTCAATCTCCTGAACTAAATTATTGAGTTTACAGTTCTCAAAAATAAATAATGTTGTAAATTTATTTTCAATCATATCATTTATTATATAATTATAATCACTTAGCGGAGTATACTTGTGCGGAATTCTAATCAATGGAACTTCTATATCACTTTGAAGTAGATTGATTGTTAACTCCCTTGAGAAAGTCATCTTCAATTCACTACTTATAATGTGTACCCTATCTCCAAGATTAACAACTGACTTAAAGCCGATTCCACGATATCCAATAGTTTTTGAATTTCTTTGTTTTGTTGATGAACCGCTACGACATATTGAAATAACATCCTCGTCAGTAAACGCCCTACCATTATTACCTACAATTATTGTATTGCCAATCTGTTTGATAATAAATTTCTTAGCTAAAGCATCATCGGCATTTTGTAATAGTTCAACTAAAGAGCGTTCTTGATAACTTTCAGCAATATATGTTTCCATACTTGCCAAATCTGAAAGTAAGATTGGAGAGTTTAAAGCTTCTTGTAAAAATTGCTTTTGGATAGTGTCTATCAACCTATTCACCTTTGATCCTCCTTGAAATTATTAGAACATAATTTATCGTTTTTGGGGAAATAATAAAACTTTTGCTATCTTCTCTCCTTTAGGTGCACTTAATGAATCTTGAAACGAATCGATGCCTTCAAATATATCCTTTGAAATAGAACACGATTGACTATTGCCTATAATTTCTCCCACTTCATTATATATGTTTATAATAAACTTTATATTGTCGTTAAGTGTATCTCCAAAAACTTCACATACTACCTTAACTGTATATCGCTCATTATACTCTTCATATTCTATAAAAGCATTGGCCTTAATTTCAATACCATGCTTTTTTTCTAACCCTTCAAGTCTATCTACTACAATACGATTTGATGAATTTTTCAACTCTGTACTCATGGAACTCCTCCTGTTTATTTCATTTATTGATTGTACAATTATTTATTATCTAAAATAAAAACCCAAATTATTCTAACAAAATATAATAAAATAGACTTTAGAATTCTTATAATTAGATATCCCATATAAAATTTTACTACTCTATTAATTTTATAAAATATCTTACTTCTATTTAATTATATTACCTCGGGTTCCAAATAACAATTATGTAAACAAATTTATACGTAATAAAAGAACTTAATTAATATTGTTATTAAATGCTTGCAAATATAAATTATATATACACTAAAAGGAGCTTTTATACTTCTTTATGTTCTAAAATCTTAACATATTTATAAAGTGTACTTCTGCCTATCCCTAGCATCTTGGCAAATGCCATAGCTGACATATCACCATAGCCACCATTTTTGAACTTATTGTATTCTTTAATAAAGTCTTTAGGTAGTTCAGCCTTGGGCCTCCCTAATTGTTTTCCCTTGGAACGTGCCACGGCTAACCCTTGATTGATACGTGACACCGTCTTTTCTCTTTCCTGTTGGGCCATATGTGCCTTAAGAGTGATAAATATATCAGATATCATATTATATAAGCTGCTATCTTGAACCTTTTCCCATTCATTTAAATATGGAGTATCAAGGGCAATAACTCTGACACCATTAGCATTAAGCTTTTTAAATTCCATGATTACATCATCGGCACTTCTTCCAAGTCTATCAATATCAGTAATAATTAATATATCATCTTTTCTAAGCTTAGATTTTAAATTATTATATTGTGGTCTATGATCCGCTTGGATCGTTCCTGATATTCTTTCCTCGATTAATTCATCAAACTGAAATTTGTTAGTTACTGCGTATTGCTCTAAAGTAATTCTTTGACGATCTGTAGTTTGCTTTTCCTTTTGTGTACTTATTCTCATATATCCAAATATCATAATTAATCAACTCATTTCATTAGTTTATCTATGATATTATTATACATGTCTACAAAATCGCATTCAAATTACATAGACATAATCTACACCTGGTTATCCCATTTTAGCTTTATCTTTTATCATATATCTTGTGTTTATGCAATCATATGATTAATAAACACTAATTTTTTACATAAATATTTATTTGAAATATTTAGACCCCAGAGGTCGTTGCACGACTTAGGCGTGCTTGCTAGTTTCGTGGCTATATATATTCCTAGAGACTTGTATCAAGCACTTTCTAACAAAACTGGTAATGGACATCCTGTTACAAATGTCAAAAATATCTACGGTAATCCGTTTTTAAGAGATATTGCTGACCTCTCCAATGATCTTAAAAAGGTCGTCAATTCAACAAATGTACTTTTAAACATTGAAAATTTCTAAATAATAAAAGGCAAGGTTATACTAAAATGTAGCCTTGCCTTTTATTATTTTTGCAGCCTTTTCATCTCACTAATCAGTTGCTTTGCAACTGCTCTTACTACTGGAACTGCTACTGAATTTCCAAATTGCTTATATGCTTGTGTATCAGAAACTGGAATTATAAAATTTTCTGGAAACCCTTGCAATCTTGCACATTCCCTTGGTGTAAGTTTTCTTGGATTATGCCCTTCACCTTGATCAATTAAAATTTCACTTCCGTCTTTATAATATCTATCACTAATTGTATTTGTATATGGAGACTCTGCATTATAAAGTGAAAATCCAAAACCATTTCCATTTTCCTGATGCTCCCTTTTTCTCCTCAAATGACCTTCCCATAAACTATCGCTTATTGTATATTTTTCATCCACATCATTTTCAAGAATATCACCTAATCTTGTTTTTTGATATGTTGGTTTTGGATAAGGGAATCTATAATTTTCGTCAATGTTAATTTGTCTTGTATAAAATCCAACAATAATTTCTATTTTATATCTAGTTCTAAACCTTACCGCAAATATCCTCAATTATACGTAAAAGTTAGACCCCCTAAAACAAAAAATTCCCCAAAACAACTTTGGGGAACATATAAAACACATTTCAATATTCACTTAAAATCCTAGAAACCCTTTGATATCAGCCTATTTGCGTACTAGCTTAACCACTGTCTCAACGTGTGGTTCATTATCCCACAAAATCTTATTACCTGTCTCACCACCGTAGCTAACGGGAAAATTAAAAGTTATTGACCTAAGCTTACTTCTATCCCTCGGTTTAGCTTTCTTATAAACTTCTACTGTGTCAATCAGATATGAAACCATCTTTTTTTGTTCGGTGTCTGACATCTTACCGTAAAGTTTATCAAAGCTCAAAATTATTTGATAAACTTGCTCTAAATTTAGGGCATTTGTTTCTACGGCTCGTCTCTTTTTAATTAAATCATCTATTTTTTCTTCTAAGTCATATATTTCGTCGTATAACTTATTTAAACGCTTGATTTTATCTTGTCGCTTACGCTCTCTGTGAGGCTCGTCCAAAGGCATTGTGTCTATCTCTTCCCCTAAGCTATTCTTAGCAGTTTCGCATAGCTTCAAGCTTTTCTTGTACTCTTTTAGCTCTTTATCAATCTCAGCAGTATCAACTTCCTTACCAATCTTAGACTTAATATCCTCCGCAAACTTTTCATTTCTAGCTAAGTTTCGAATTTCGCTGATTATTAAAGGCTCTATGTCGTCTTTACGATAGCTCGTAGAATAGCTACAACTAACACCCCGCTCTGACTTATTTCGAGAGCATACATAATAGAACACTTCTGTTACTGCACAACCTTTTCTTTTAGCATTGTTCTTGTTTGTGTACATGGGACTGCCACACTCAGGATAACGAAGGATACCCGCAAATAAATGCACCCTATCTCTACCCACAGTTGATGGTGACCTAACGCCTGTTTCACTTCTTTTTGCTCTTACTTTTTTCCAATCCTCACTTGAAATTATCTCTTTGTGTATACCCTCAGATAAAATACATTTCTCTGTATCTTGCAGCACAGTGTGATACTCGTCCTCTGTACCTTCTTTAAGCTCTTTAGTACGACGACCATATGCAATTTGTCCTGAATAGACAGGGTTATCCAACACATCCTTAATAAATTTTTGACTCCATCTAGTCAACTTACCGTTTTTACGAGGTCTTTTCTCAATACCTTGTTGATTTAAGTATTTGGCAATGCCGTTATAACCCATATCAGAATTAATATATTTAGAAAATATAAGTTCTATTACCTTCACCTCGGTGGGTTCGATTTCTAAACTTCCATTCTCCAATTTATAACCGTAGGGAGCAAATCCACCGTTCCACTTTCCGTCAAGTGCCTTTTGTCGACGACCAGACATAGTTTGCTCAAGAATATTCACACGCTCTATCTCTGCCACTGAGGATAAGACAGTTATCATAAATTTACCACTACCCGTAGCAGAACTCATTGCGTCGTCAGTACATATAAGATTTGTCTTATGCTTTTGAAGTTTCTGTACAGATGTTAAGACATCAGCCGCATTTCTTCCGAAACGGGATAGCTTATAAACCAGTACATAGTCTACACTTATTTTAGATGATGCTATGTCTTCTAACATCAACGAAAAGTTTGGTCTTGATTTTACACTTTTACCTGATTTACCCTTATCCTCATATGTGTTGATAATGTCTATATCATAAGCATTTGCATACTTTTTAATATTAGTCAGTTGAGCATCAAGACTATATCCATCAACCTGCATTTCAGTTGATACACGCAAGTAGGCTACCGCTGTCTTCTTTATCTCCAATAAATTCACCCCCACTACTACCCTTAGTAAATAGGGTGATTATACCACAAATTCGTCGTTTACTCAATGATTGCAGTACACTTTAGGTTGCAAATAAAAGAGGACTGCTAATTAGCAATCCTTTTGAACTTCACTATTTTCTGCTTCTAGTTCTGCAAGCACTTCCGCACCGTACTTCTGCACCATTTCCGCCATAAAAGTTATAAAATTGTTATAATTCTTATTCTCCATATCATTCATATCAAATACCACCTTAAATCATCAAATTTAAGTAGTTTTCCGATAGGCTTGATTTTGTGGCTAATAAAGAGATATTTAATTTTCTATTCAGTTTCTCTATATTGGCTGCAACGATAGCTTAGTTGGGCGTAATCCTCCTCCAATTCTCGTATGATTTTGTACTGTTTTGTAGTCATTGCACCATATCTATATAGCTGTCTGTACACATCCAATCCATTATCTGCGCTTTTTAGAGCTTGTTTATACAGACAATAGTTGCAGTCACCATTACAGATTAATGCTCCCATTTTTTCTAACTTTTTTAATCCTTTATACATTAACATTTATATACCTCCAATATAATTAATCTCTACCTTCGCTAAGCTCTTTACATCTAATAAATAACAACAAATGCTCTACTGCCATCTCCCTTCTCCCTGCCTCATATGTCCTAGTGGAGATTGCACCGTAGTGGTGCAATACATCATACATAGCTAGTATCTTTGCAAACCCATCTTTGGCGTGCTTGTACAAGCAACGGTCACAATCACCGTTACACTCAATCTCTCCCATATTTTCTAACCTTCTCAATCCTTTTGTAATTCTCATAATTTATTCCTCCTAAAATTTAATATTTATAAAATTTTGATTTTTTTTGCGATTTAATTCCAGATAAAACTACTTCATAAGAAGTTTTTACTTAGCTTTAAGTAATGCTTGTTTATCTTTTAGCACTTGCGTAGCTGTGCGCTGTACTTCTTGTGCGTCTTTTATAGTTTTCTCAGCTGCTATGCAATTAGCATCTGTTTTGCACACTGCTTGACCTATGTTAAGGTACACCCTATGTGCAATTATCTCGTCTTTATAATCGGGATTTATGTTTTCTAAGTCTAATGGTTCTAAATCTAATGTTTCTAAGTCCACCTTTCTTGGGTCAAAGTTTAACCAAAAGTTGTTAAATGGCTCTTGAGCTGCTCTTATTGTCATTAATAAAGCTTCATCGGCTTCTTTTACTGCTTGCTTAGCTACTCTTACCTCAGTTTGTAGCTCATTTACCTCTTTGTTTAATAATTTGTTGTTGTTTTTCATATTCCATTCCTCCATATTAATTAAATTTATATTTCTACTGTGAAATATATGTAGTATTGAACGAGGCTTCAATATTGCAAATAAAGGTACAGCTAAAGAGCAACTTTATGCTAAAATGGTGTTATCGGCCTAATTAATGGAGGATTATATTTATGGCAAAGCATTTAAAACAAATGACTCTAAAGGATAAACAGAGCCTTATAAAATCTACACTTAGAAATAATCAAGGTCTTTCAAATAAAAAGATAGCTAAATTACTAGGTGTATCACCTACAAGCATAGCTAAATATAGATTAGAACTATTCGGAGAGTCCAAGTTGGACTCTATGCCCGAGAGCATTGAGGATTGGACTATGCACACTTGGGTTAAGCAACACCCTGAAATATTAGACAAGAAATTGTCAAATAGAACTTTGAAATGTCTTAAGACACCCGGTGTTTTAGATAAATTAGTAGAATTAGAGGGTGTTACAAAAAGCCCTAGGCTGGCACTGACACTACTCCGTAAAGAACAACGAGAATTGAATAAGAACCCTATAATTACGGTAACTGAGGACGATGTGAAACTGTTTGTAGCTGACCTAAGAGTTGAGAGTGACTACGACCAAGTAAAACCCGAATCAATAGATTTGATATTAGTTGATATGATGTACAAAGCTGAATATGCAGAACTATATCCACACCTTGGTCATATAAGTAAAAAGCTATTAAAACCTAACGGCTCACTCGTTGTTGTATGTGGTCAACTACTCTTGCCAAAGGCAACTCAAGCACTTGGTGAATATTTAACTTATAACTGGGTCCATGCTTATTTGACACCTAATGGAACTCAATTAGTACATCCAAAACGAGTTATTCCTAGGTGGAAAGCTATCCTACACTATGTTAAAGGTACACCTAATAAAACCCTAGCGTATACACCTGACCTACATATACCGCCACCTCGTGTAGCAGAAGATACCGACCTCCACCCATACCAACAAAGTGTGGATGTTGAACTTATCAAAGCATTTAGTACTGAGGGTGACACGATTATGGATTGTTGTATGGGAAGTGCTACTACGATTATAGCAACGCTTTTAGCTGGTGGTCGTAAAATCCTCGGCTCGGACTGTAACCCTCAATATGTCGCTACTGCTAAATCTAGGGTCAAAGAGTTTTGGACAAATAAAAACAACAATGGAAACACTGTCAGATAGGTAAGTTGTTACATAGATGGGTCAAGGCCACATTTAGAACTGCTCTATACTAAATATTAGGGGTTTATAAACAAAATTTGTTAAAGGCACAGATAATTTGGTCTACGGCACTTATAATTTAGTACGAACTTCAACAAGTAAAACCACCTAGCTTACAAACCGAACAACTGTTTGAACAGTAAACGGAATAACACATATTAACAACAAGTACAGAGCTACTATATATTATTACAGGATTACTATGCACAAGAACTGAGCTACTAGGTACTACTAAGGACTTAGTTTATACAACTATAAACCGTACTCTGTACAAACAGATTATCGGTATGAAGTGTTGCTATAACTAGAATTAGTGGTCAAAGTCTCTGATAAAACCAACTGCGTTATTTATGTATACTTTTGTATACATAGCATCAGTTTTTGTATACATAATAGTGGTGTTTTTAAATTAGTTATAAGCTCGCAGAACATATATAAACAGGGTTTTAGCGTGTAAGACAATTGTATGAAATTGCATACAAAGTAGTGGTAGTTGTATACATTTTAGTGAAATTTATAGAAAATAAGGCTAAAATGTATACAAAAGATATTGTTTTTAATACAGCACATTATTTTTGTATACATTTTAATAAGATTGATAAGCCCGCTGAGTAGATACAGTAGGAATTTGGCGTGTATTTAATTTGTATACATTTTGTATTACAGTTTGTATACAAATTATAATATGCTAGGTGTGTGAAGCTTCAAAGGCCCTAAAGGTCGAATAAAACTACTCTGCGCCGTAGTCATCACACTACGTGTGAGACAGTCCACATTTGGATTTTAATTTAATAATGGATTTTAATATTAAATCCCGCATATTTGGATTGGAGTTCTGGGAGTTAGTTAAATTATATAGCTTATTCGCTCTGTGAGAAGTTCTGAGGGGGTTGTGAATGGGTTTTTGAGCATTTATACTCTGAGAGTGTAAAATCGCTTAGAGGGGCTTATTTTGAGGTTTAAAGTATGATGGGTTAGAAATATCCTATTTTACGGAGGGTTTGGGTTGGGACAGTTACAGAATAATAAAAAAACCCGCATTTATTACTAGGTTTGTAGACGGCTTTGTGAATTGTTGAGTTAAATACATAGTACAAATAAAACCGTACTATTACTAGGGTTAAGTATGAGTTTGACAATTAAAAACCCCGCCATACTATGCGTGGTTATATACTGAAAGACAGTCCTCTGTTTAATTTTTGAACACCCGCACTATACTGGCTAAATGGGCGTTATAAAAACTATATGATTGGTGCTATTGAAGTAACCCGCCACTATAAATTACAGGTTTGGTGGTCGGTCTATAAATGGGGAGTAATGTGTTCCAGATAAAATCTAACAAGTTCGTACTTCGAGGATTTCAAGGGTTTCACGGTCTATTATAAGGGTTTTACCTACGCTCAAACTGTGGGCTACTGTTGCTAACTCCGAGAGTGTGGAACACTTAATGTAACCTTCCACCTGTTGTGGGGTAAATCCATTTGTTGTAGGGTCAGGGAAATGAATTGTCGCATAAAGGCAAAGGTCTTTAAATACTTCTCGACGACTGATTATAGAGCCTACATAAACAGGATTGTTGTACTGTTCTTCTATTTTGGCGTTTGCATCGTGTTCGAGAGCAGTATAATCCTCGGGGGTTCTATATTTTATGTTATCCAATCCTAAATCACCATACGTTTCTTCGAGTTTATCCATAACATCACTCATAATATGCACCTCCATAATTTTATGTTAGAGTTATTATAAGGCTCATTACACGAGTGCGTCAAATAAAACTGAATGGGTTTAGAGCTTGTGGAATAGGTGTTGCAAGGGTAAGGGAATGGAATAACCCCGCATCTTAGTATTAGTGCGGGGTTATATGTTACAGATACTCGTCTAACTCTCTTTTTAATTTATCGTATTGTGAGTTACTAATCTCATTAGCTTCATAAGCTTCGTAGATACGGGCTGAAAGGGTGTCGGTGTCTGCGTCTTGATAGAGCAAGTTATTGATTTCAGCCATAAAGTCGTGGAATACTTCGTCTTGCGACCTATTACTCATTTGGGTTCACCTCCTTTAATCTTTAGGTTCTTAGTTTCGCTAAAGGCTCTATTTTTATCATCTTGATAATAGCACAAGTCATAGGATTACTAAGCCTAGTATTATCTCTACAAGTAAAAAATCAAAGCCAAAACTATGTATATTTATATAGGGCGATATACCCACCTGTGACATTTTTAATATCAAAACCTCTGAACTGCCTATAAACAGAGCGTTTCAGAGGTTTTTAGCTTCAATTTGTTTTAAATTGTAACAGTAACTTTATTAGCTCCATTTAATGTAAACTTAAGTCCGTTGTAAACAAATTCCTTATCCCCATCTTTCTCAGCTCTACTAAGCCTTTTACGCAGAGCAGCAGCAGATTTAAGATTAGCTGCTTTGGCGAAATCTGATAAGTTAGGGTAACCCGTGCCATTAAAATCAACCTGTGTGCCTTGCTTTTGCGTAGTTTCACTGTCGGTGGCTGTAATCTTATTGGTATCTTTATCTATACTGTAATTTCTGCCCTTATAAGTTACTGTTCCTCCAATTTGTAACTTAAGTAAAGCTTGTTGAAGTTTAGTATAAACACCTGCATTTGTGGAATTACAATATTTAGTTATAGAAGGGTAGGTGTGACCATTGTATATAACTGGTATGCAGTTTCTTTTTAAATCGTCGTGTGTGTCTTTGTCATACACGATGAGGTTGTCAGGGTCATTGTTGCGAGGATTATAGTCATCATGATGTATTTGATATTCAATAATGTCATTTTCAACATCAATTTGGACCTGAGCAAGCTTTTGTGCATATTCCTCCGTCTTATATACCCATACTGAAAGGTAAGCCTGACTTATAGAGTAGGTATTAACAAATGTCTTAGATAGACTATACACGAGAGCTTCTTTTTCCGTATCTTTATAACGTGTTTCAGCTGTAGCTTTTAGCTCATATAAAAACTTCACATCTTTGCAGTATTGGCGATAACGATTAGCTAAGCGTTCTTTACGAGAAACACCATAGCTATCAGAGTCATCAAAGCTTTGGCGTATACTAATTGTAGCGATAATATCTTCGTACTCGTCAGTATCACGAAGTAAATCTGCATAACGATTTATAAGTGATTTTAAGGTATTCCAGTTAACTGTCATAAATTCATACTTAGCGTAACCTTCCTTAGGAGAGTAACTAGGTAATATTTTAAGGTATTCACCCTGTACTGTATGTGTATAAAGGTCGCCACGAAGCATATATGCTGTGCACTGTGTACCTGCAAATAAAGGCAATAAACGCTGTATAGCACGGTCATTTACAGGTTTTAGAGCTTTAACTTCGTCATCAGATAATGACTTTTCTACAAATCTTGTAAACATAGTATCTGGGCGTAATCCTTCTATGTGTACCCAGTATTTTTCAGCCCTATTGAAGTTTTTGTTTATATACTTTTCTGTATCTAACTGCGGTTCTGCATTTGTAGGCACTACATTAGGAAGTGGTGATGGATTACACACTTTAACAATACCATAAGTAACATTATGCACTAAAAGGTCAGTAGGCTTTGCTAAAGAACTTACACGGTCTTGTATGTACTCTGTAGACATATCTTCAACAAGAATTAATTCGGCATCAGTTACCTTTAAGTAATTCGTGGTGTTGTTTGCTAAGGTGTGATACTGCATTTTATCACGTAATTCTTGTGCGAGCGACTTGTAATCAAAAGCAAGAGCTTTGCCCTCTGCTACAGCGATAAGCTTGGACTTAACTTGTTCACACCAGCTGAGCATACCCACTATTGCACCGTGTTCTAACGCTTCGGGTACTGGTGTCAGGTCGTTTAGAACTATAGCCAAACAGTCCGATAAAGGCTTTGCTATATTAGTATAATCGTCAAACCAATTTTCAGTGTGACCATTACTAGCTAATAGTTCCAGCATTTCCTGTCTTTTCTGTGCTGTTTCTCTGAGTGTAATATTATAATTTTGGTATATAGCATTTTGGTCAGCTTTTTGAGATTCTGCTAGTGCATCATTTAGTATATCTTCTAGGGCAAAAATACTTATAGGCTCTAACTTTGAGTATTCACTTTCTACGTTCAGAGCAAAGCTACTGATAAAAAGTTTGTGAATATCTGCTGTCACGATGTGTATAGCTGACTGAGAGCTTAAAAGCTGTTTGGCTGAGTCGGGGGTCTTAGCATTTACAAGTTCTACATATGGAGTTAGAGCCGCACACTCTTGTTGTGTAGAATTGATATAGTGGGCTAGGTGACTTGCTATATCGACTTTAGCACATAGTGCTTTATATTCGGGACTTGCTAAACAGGATACTGAGTTTACTTTATATAGGGCTATAATTCTGTCGGCATCTAAATTCCAGTCCGCTGTACTTTTAAGTAGTTGTTTAATAATAATATAATCTGCATCAGATAAAAGGTTCTTTGTCTTGCTGATTTCTCTGAGCTTTGGATGCTTAGCACTTAGCTTATGAGCATCTTTGATAAGCTTCTTTAGCTTAGTAAATGCACTTTTAGCTTTGGTGCTTAGGTTTTCAGATGCTAGTGCTTGCTCTACTATGGACCATTCTTTCTGCGGCAAATTGGCTCTGTGTTTAGTGAGTTGTGTAATGTCTTTAGATGATAAGTTTAAGTAGTCTAGGCGAGATTTACACAGGCTTATATATTTTTTAGTTTCCTTGCTAATAAAGGCTTCGAGCTGACTGTCGTAAGTAGCCCTCATAGCGTCCACCTCTGCTATAAGGTCAAGCACTCGTGGGTCAGTCACTGTATCCTTACGAAGCGGTGAGTATACATTACACAAAAAATCCAATACATCTGCATATAAATCTGAGTCATTACCAATTAAAAAGTTAGCAATCTGAGCGTATAGACAATCCCTAGGTGTGACTATAATGTTTGGGTCTGACTCAGCTATAGGGTGCATAACAATATCTATGATAGTACCAATAAAAGCTGGCTCTTTAGCTTTAAGCTGTAATTGTATAGCTGTGTATGGAGCAAGCCAAAGTGCCAAATATTCAGCTTCTGTAGTTGTTATAGTACCAAAGTGGGGCAGAATGTACCTGTAAATAGCACCTGCATACTCAGTTAATGCCTCTTTTGTGTACTTTAGAAGTGGTCGCTGTCCATATAGGTAATTATCTTGTCGACACTTACTGTCAATTCTTTCTAAAGTGGATATATCAAGTAGATTCAGCATTAATTCTAAATTCAGTTTTGTTAGCATAAATTACGCCTCCTTACTAGGTCTTAATTCAAACTGAAATCCGTCCTCATTACATACATATTGTTTCCAGCCACTTCCATCGTCAGCCTCACCCACCAAAGCAACCTCATTACAAGCTAGGGCTTTCTCTACCTTGGCTACCTGTTCAGGTGTAAGGCGTTTACCCCAAGTCGTATGTAAGGTGTAAGCTGGTTTCTTTACTGGCTCTTGCTCTGATAAAACTTCCTCTGTAGGTATGTTGACTGCTACACAAGCAAGTTTTCCAACCATACACAAATAAGCACTCACTGATAGTGACGCTGCTGCTGCTTTTCGCTCTATGAGTTCCCTGTCCTCTTGCGTAGGAGGGTAAATAGTCCAAGGTTTTACATCTCTATGTCTAGGCATTTTAACAGCCTCCTTTAAATTAATTTTAGTGTACCATTACAATAATGGTATCACTATCGTAAAAGTATGTCAATTGGTGCATATTTTAACAATAATTAGGACTTCTTGTTGCTGTGACGAGTAGAACTCCTCAAAACTTCTCATTTTTTTCGAAAAAAAATATTTTAAAAATATTTTATATAGAAGTCAATATAAAAAGTTTGAGAGTGAAGTCTTACTTCACTCCGTAACTCTCTCATAAGTTCTGTGAGCCTTTAATTTACTTTGATGAGGGATTTATACCTATCACAAATAAAAGCATTGTGTAGGTCTTAATATGAGCTAATTATTTAATTATTTCAATTTGGTCAGGATAAAAAGCTATTGCCACAAAAAATCCTCGCATTATTAAAACCATCCCGTCATAGCCTTTATCGCACAGGTAGTCCCGAAATTTAAAACTAAGAACTTGACTTAAGCTATACCCTGCACTACAGAAACAGTCGCTATAGTAGGCAGTAAACAGGTCATCTCTAAAATCCTCGTAGTAAAACGGATTCCTTATGTCTAAATAAACCTTTAAAAGCTTATCACCATAACAAACAGCACACTTTTCACTTTCGGCAAACCAAAACCCCGGCTCAGCTTTTATGAAATCAGTTGAAAATTGTTCAAAATTATGCTTAGTTCCATGATAAAAAACTTTCAAAGTATTGTCTGGATTTCTCAGTTTGCTATGCTTAAAACGCTCAATCTGTGCTAGTGATATACAATCAGTATTTAATTCCATAAGTAATGCCTCCTTTACAAATAAAAAATGAGAAAAACTCCCCAAAGTAGGGAGTCTTAAAATCCTAACGCTTCATTTATCTCGTCAATTGTAACCTCACGCTCTGCCTCAGCTGCTGCCTTAGCTTTATTAAGTCCATTGTACTTCTCTGCTATAAATTCATCAATCATTCTGAATATGCTTTCGTGCAAGTCAGTACAGCCCTCATAGTGCTTATATCCAAAACTATCAGAAGTTATATCATAATAGTATTTGCAATTTCTTAGGCTGTTAGAGCTGTAATAATTGGCTTCTGAGCCTAGTATAAGGCGTAATTCATCTTCGTTGATATAAATACGATTCATTCCATTTTTGCTCCACACCTTGCAGCCAATAGATGCAAGGATATTAACTTTCTCTTTTTGCGTTATAGCTGGATTTAACATAATTCTTCGCCTCCTTTAAAAAGTTGATTTAAACTTAATTTCCAACCATATGCACCCGCACCACCTGTGCGAACAGTGTTTCTGCCCCAATCGTCGCCATCAGCTCCGTTATTTATTAAGTACCAGTATTCTGTTCCAGTTTCGATTAATCGTTCCCCTGAGCCATAAATATCGAAACTGTCGAATAAAACTGCTCCTTCTGGTTGAGGTACAAACTCACCATTCACACGCTCAATGGGAGTTCCCATAGATTTAATCTTTAGTTTTAAGCCACGGATAGTCCTAAGCTTGTCTTGCTTAGTAGCTTCATCTGTGATTAGTAGCTGACCTTCCTCAGTTCTAGTGACATCTTGGACTTCAACTTCGAGGTGTTCTGGTTGGTAACCATAGATTTCTTCCTCGTCCTCGTCAGTTTCAGGTATAAAGGTGCTGGATACAATCTTATACACAAGTCCTTTATATAACATTAATTCTCCAATTGGGGGTACAGGGTAGTAGGCATCTAAATTTAGTGTCATATGTAACATAGTTTTAATCCTCCCTTTTCTTTTTATATTTATACATTTTTATTGAACTATGCTAATAGCTCTTGAATTATAAAGGGCAGTTAAAAGCTGGTAGATGCTCATACCCTCAATATTTATAAGCGAAATGTGATTTTGTACAGTCTTTACCTTTAGGGATTGTGTGTTTACAGGTAGGTTACATACTGATAGCTGAGTCAGCATATGTTGAATGTAGCTTTTCCCTTGAATTTTTGCTGTATATACTCCGCCACCATCCCCATAGTCAAAGTAATCAGTATCATAAATAGAGTGTACAAGTTCCGCACCTAAAGCAGTTACAAGTGCATCGTAGGTGGATGCTCCACGTCTAAGGGCATTGTGTATAGCGAAATGCTCACTATCCGTAACTGGCAGTAGGTTATAAATGGCGTTGTTCCGCTTATTTTCTAAATGATGGATGTGTACTGTAGCCTCAGATAGGTCACACCCATCTTGCTCAGCTGCTCTTTGCAGTGCTGAATTAAATAAATCCCTGTGGTATGCTGATAAAACTACATTTAGTATATGCACTTTGCCGTGGCGATAGAGTGGCTCGCTACTGTCTTGATTATCAAAGTAAACAGGCGTAATCTCGTATTCCTTGGGGTTGTCATTGACCTTGTTGTGCTTAGGTTGCTTGCGATAGCGAGATTTATAGCTCACTACACCTGTGCATAAGTCTATAATGCTATGATTGCCATTGGGATAAGTAATCTTTGATTGCAATAAACCCAGAGTATCTACTGCACTAGAAGTAGCTAAAGCTAGGCAATTACGGGTTAATGCCATTGTTGATGCGTTTGTTGTATATACCATAGTGATACAACCTCCTTCAAATTTTAATTAAAAATTAGTTGAAATTAGGGAAAAAATCAAAGGCCGCATCAACATTACAAATAAAACTATCTTAAAATCAGCATATCTTAAATAACGTAACCTACAAGCTCAAGCACTCCTTCTTTGTTTCTACGACATATCGAAACAAAAGGTATATCAGTAGCTGTCTGTGTACAAAATTTGCGTATCTGCTCAAGAGTGCCACAGTGTCTTCGCCATTTGATGACCTCGGGGTACTCAAAGCGATAATTAATTCTGCAGGTACGGGTACAGCCACCATAAACATATAATTTTTTGCCGTTAGGGTCTGTGTCATAAGGCTTTAACTTAACACAAGTCACTGTACCTGTTCGACAAAGCCAAACCCAAGGGCTAACTTTCGCACGTATAGCAGCCTTTGCCTCCTCCAGCGTCACATTATATTCTTTGCTGTACAATATAGCACTTTCAGCATATAAGTTATCAATCAACTCTGAATCAATAAAACCATCTTTGATGAGTGATTTTACTGCTGCTTTAAAACTTAAATCATAAACCCCAAATTCTGGATGATACTTTAACATAATCTTATTCCTCCTCTGTATCGTCTATGTAGATGTGAGTTACTTCTTGGTTACACTCACATATCGGACAGTCTGGCTCTGCGTGGTCTACAAGATTATGACTGTCAGCATCGAAATCAGTGTCACACACATCGCAGTGGTAACCTACAAATATTTTCATACAGTAAAACCTCCTTTGGCTGCTTCATTTAATAAGCTAACGCCAGATAAAAATGTCTTAAATCCTTGTACTAACCTTTAAGTAGCTTTCGTGCAGCTCTTAGTGTACTCTCGACAGTGTTGCGTCTTAAAGTAAAATCACAAGTTCCTTCAAGTTGTTTATAATCCCAGTCCCACAGTCCATCAAGTTCACCGTTAACATAGTAACCGTGCCATTTACCAGTTCCGTCAATCATCTGGATAGGTACAAAATCACTACCTTTACGCTCATTTCTAGGTGTTTCTCTAGCTGATTTCAATTCGTTTAGAAAGTATGTACAATTCTTTTTGCTCATAGTAAAAACCTCCTTTAAAATTTTATTACTGTGGATTTCCACTACACCTCACACACACGAGAGAGGTGTTTCGGGAAGTAGCCAGCTCCTCATCGTCAGGTGGACCTACTTTAAAACACTATATAATTCAGTTAAGCCAGTTGAACCAAATGTAAGAGAACCGTTAATGTCATCCTCATCCACAAAACCGCCTTTCCATTCCAATCCGTCTTCACTGCCATATTCTTCACCGCACGGTATTTCTAGTACATAGCAAGGTATGCTAGTCCATTTCATAGAGTCTGCTGCAATAATCCTATGCCAACCTTCAATTACTCTATAAGTATCATCAGTGTGCTTATTCACTAGGATTGGTGTAAATTCCAATGGTCTAAAGTTGTCACATATTTCTTTTATGTACTTCATATTTATGGTTGCATAAGTAGTTTTAATATACTGAGTACCATCTGCTTTAGTAACCATATGTTTAGTGGTCTTAAAAACCACGGTTTTTAAATTATCTTCTGTCATCAAGCTACTCAATGGTAGCACCGTAAGGTTTTTATAAAGTTTGTGTGTTAATTCTTGCAGTTGTAATTCATTTAGCATATTTCATTTCTCCTTTATCAAATAAAATAATTTTATATTTTAAAACACCTTGCTCCTAGAATACTCACTAACGCTTTCATATCCGCAAGATTGCATTTCAAAGAGTGCAGTTTCAGCACTGAAACTCTCATTCTCACTCAGTTTGTAGAGCGCAAATTGATTGATTTTGTTTAAAATTAATCTTAATCTAGCTTGGCTATTGTTCATTTATAATTGCCATTGACTGACGTACTGTATGTCCGAGCCAACGAAGTTCGCAAAAACGCTTTGCATTATCCCATACTTCTGTGGAAAACTGGTTATAGAAATCATAACCGTGTACTTTAACCCAATCAACTGCGTTCATAAACTCGCCATTGTACTTTTGCTTCTTCATTTTTAACATCTCCTAACTATATTATTTATTATCTTTAACTTTGCTGTATTTACTGCGACAGTGAGGTTCAGATTTAATTATTGTTCCATCCTCTGATACCCAATCTATACGTTTCCCGCCGCTGCAGCTTGATAACACCACTTTAGTAGTAATCCACTTATTTTCAACCCTCAGCATTACATTTTCTTCAAGCACCTTGTACATAGGTCTACACCTCCATAGTTTATTTTTGTATTAAGCTTGTCGTTTTCTGTAATTTCATAATATCATAAATTTTCTCACTTGTAAATTGTTACCATATTTAGTAAAAACTACTTACTTTCCGTAGTTATTCGTCGAAGGTAATTAGTAACTGATTACTTTCCGTAGAGTTGGAAAATTATGTTAGAGAGTTTCGACAGGAATGTCGAAATGTGTCTGACGAAACTTCAATCATATTTTATAAAAATATGGTTTATGTGTTGAAGTTTGAGGCTGAAACGGCTTGTTATCAGATAAAACCTACCTAAATCAGGTGTAGGAAATTATTTAGCTATAAAAATAGGAAGTACCATTTGATGTACTTCCTACATTAAAAGCTCTTGTAAGAGCTTCTAAGGGTTCTTAGAATTGTTTTTAATGTATTTGTATTAGCTACATTTTCACATAGCTAGAAACGCTTTATACAGAGCCAGTAATACCAAAAAAATCAGCAGAGGAAGTATTATACTGCATAAGATACGAGCAAAAAGTAAATATCTGAATAGTTGCATTTCCTGACTGCACCACTACCACCGTGTAGTCACCAAAGTGACTATCATACTTGTCACCTTGTGTAACTAGCTCACGGAGATTGTAAAGACCGTCGCTTAAGCCATCTAAAGGAATAGTCAACTCGATGGATTTGTCGCCCTTACACTCAGCACTACGAGTCACGGGAATTGTTTCCTCCAGCGCCCAGCTTCGACTCGCTGATTTGAGCATACGGTTACCTAGGTACGCACTAGCAAGACCGTCACCGTCGACACTTGGACTTGTATAAAGTATAGCTGGAGTAAGTTGAAGTGCTACATTGTAGGCAGTAGGGTCAGCCCTTCGTAGCCAGTTACCCTTAGCTATAAGCTTATTATTTACGATGCTAAGGTCATAGTAGTAGTCTCCGTCGAGCCTACAAGTTTCTACTTTTATACCTTTGTCAGGTGGGGGAGAATCATAGGCGTGAGCTGGTGTGGGTGCTACTGCAAATAAAACCATTGTTGCTACTAATAGTGATAATAACTTTTTCTTCATAAAAAAATCCCTCCATTATATAGTTATATAGTATTTGTGCTATACACTATAGGTTAAGTGCGGCGTATAGCTCTTTATTGTTGGCGTAAGACCCCGCTAATCCTAGTGTACCGTCTTGTTTGACTGTGTAATACACGCCTTCGCCTTCTTCTTTGTCCGGCTTATAGCCAGCTGGAAAAGGAATTAGCCAACTACTCAATGTAAATATATCATCTTTGACATTTCCGCATCGGTACAGAGCGACTAGCTCTCTTTGACTGTTAAGCTCTTGTAGTAATGCTACTGCTTTTTGCTGTATAGCTGTGGGTATTGCACCTGAAACCCCTGAAAGTGTCAAAGATGGGGAATTTGAGTGACTGGCCCATACTAACTGCAAAGGAGCGACTGGAATATCACTTGAACACCAGTAAAACTCATAATCTGAGTAGATGTTGCCCCTGTCATAGCGAATAATCGGGTAATGCTCTTGATTAAATTTCAATGCTTGCAAATTGCGGTGAATATTAAAAAGGTTATTTCCGTGCTTTTTTAATAATGATTTAAAATCTACCATAATTTTTTACCTCCTATTATATAAGTAGTAAGTACCCAGATAAAACCTAGTTAAATTGGGGGCTTCTGAGGCTTAATTAAGCCTTTGCGATTTAAGGTATAGTAAGCTATTAAGTACCAATGTGAGAGCTTAAAGCACCCAGTGCTTTGCATCGCTGCTATGTAGCTCTCATAATAATCAACCTCAGATTTACCAAAAGAATTGAAGTATTGTTGTACAAATATGCTACTCCAGACTTCTTCGAGTGTGGAGTATTCTTCCATCACGCAACCTTTAAAGTGTGCTCCATAAGCATCGTAAGCATAGATAATGCGATATGCTAGTGGTTTAGTCAAATCCTCTAGCACTATGTGTGCATAGGGTGCTACTATTGCCGTTATGTCAGGATATTTGCGACACCACCTGTACATAGTGTCCGTCTGAATATCGAGGATACGGGCAATCTTACTGAGTGATAGACCAGATACTAGCCATTCCTCTAGTTGCTGACCGCCTGCGGAAGTATGTAAAACTGCCAATTTCTCACTTGTGGATAAGGTTTTTAGGTTTGTTAAAGCCATTCATTGTTCACCTCCAAATAAAACCTACTTTACATCAAACCCGCTCGGGTATCTACCAGTTGTTGACTGACTTACAAAGCCTCTAACAGCTGGTTCAGGTGCTTTTGCTGTACTTGCTCTCTTAGCTTTTATAGCTGCAATCTGTATTTGTGCAGCTTCCCACTCCATTTTAAACTGTCGTCTTCTTTCTTCTTCGTCAGCTGCGCTGTCAAACCCACACTCGTCAGCTGGTGGCCCTACATAAACTGGTCCTTCGGGTTCAGCTGTTTTAAGCTTTTGCGGACCACGCTCTGATTCAGGTATGTAGTCTAAGTCTGACTCTTTAATTCGCCTCGAACCCCCTATCTTAGTACAAGGTAGGTGGCCAGAATCACACCATTTTATAACTTGCAGTGGACTAACTTTCAATATTATTGATACATCATCAACCCTAAGTAGTCTGTCTGATAACATAATAATCACTCCTTTATTTAGCTTGCTTTATACTAGCCATAGCCTCATTTGTGAGGACTTGTGCTAGTGATTCTAGGTCAAATAAAATCTTTCCGTTTGTAGTTCCACCAGCTCTTATCGCTGGAAATCTTCCTTCTTTTGCTCCTTTACGCAAAGCGTAGGTTGAAAGTCCTGTTAATTTTGATGCTAAAGTTATGTTTACTATTTGTGCCATTTGTCTAAACCTCCTCAAACTTATTCAAACTTATATAAACTTGATGTGTAAGGCCCAAGACATATTTCAAATGGAACTCAATTTTTTATAATTCTACAACATAGAAAAACCCCCTCATACGAGGGGGTTAGTTATACGAGAGGGTTTATGTATCAAAAATATTTAATTAGCAAATAAAAAGTTAGTTAATCCAAGCTCCATTTGAATCTAATGTGTAGCCATCTATTACAGTATTACTTGCCATAGCTCCACTATCATTTAGGTAGTACCAAGTTGCATTGTCATTAAGCCAACCTGTTCTCATAGACCCATCTGCATTTAAGTAGTACCATATACCACTATCTTTAATCCAACCTGTCTTCATAGCTCCATTATTGTCATAATAATACCATAGGCCATTTGACTTAGTCCATCCAGTCACTTTAGGAGCAGCTGTAGGTGCTGGAGTAGGAGCAGTTGCAGTAGATGTATTAGTAGTTGTAGTAGCTCCGACATTTACACATACAACATTTAGAGGACTTTGGTCTATACCACCTGCGTCGTGAACTACAAATAGATATTTTCCTGCTTTAGTTACATTTTCGGCTGTACCGGGTGCATATAACCAAGCACCAGTAGGCTGAGTATCATAAATCTTTGTAGTAGCACCACCAGTTTTTATAAAGTCACTTTGCAAATAAAACTTAGGTGCAAAAGCAACCTTTGTAGTGTCATCACCTTTCCAAAAGCTCATAAACGCTGTCATAGGTGTTTTTGCAGTTATACTAGGCATACTGCTTGCAGTATAAACTGGTACACCACCTTTAGCATTTTGAGCTTGGACAATACTGTTAATTGACCATCCCTTGCCTACTTCATCTGTATAAATAATTTTATTTATTGTTCCATCATCATCAAGATAGGTCATAAGCTCCTTAGTATCCATTTTTACAAGCGATTGTGAGTCTATGTTTGTTAAATCTAGTTTGATTGTGCCGGGTTTTCCTTGCTCCGTCTGATAAATATGACCTCCGTTGAATGTAACTGTGTCAGCTGCAAATGCGGGAATACACGCTGCACCTGTTGTTAATGTTGTTACTAATAATGTTAATGCTAATTTTTTCATTGTTTATCTCTCCTTTTAAATCGTATTTATTATTATATGAAACAAGGGCAAATAAAAAATACCCTTATTACTTTGTGGATTATTCTAAAGTTTTAGTTCTGTTGCCACTTCGCATACATTGTACGGTCATACTGGATTACATTAGTGTTAAAATCCCACACCTTTGAGTTATAAGGATTATCTACAACCCAACCTACAAAAGTGTATCCATCTTTTGTAGGTGTTGCTGGTTCAGTTACCTTACCATAACCATTAGCCTCAGGAGTTACCGTCTCGCTATCAACTGATGTACCATCTTGCGAATCAAATTTTACAGTAAATCCATAGGTCTTTACAAAAACTTTAGCCCCATGACTACTTATTTTATCTGTGGTAAAGTTCCAAAGTTTTGTAAACTGAGGGTCACTATACAAATCAGCAGCATTATAACCGTAGGTTTCAGTTAATAAGCTACCAGCAGGGATATTCTTTATTTCTTGAAGCACTTTGTTTTGTTTTGGGTCAATAAAGTATACAGTTCCATCCCACACTTTAGCGTCTTCATTAGTTATAGAGTCTGCGCTGTCGTAGGCTACTGACCAAGATGCGATTGGCATATCAAACCGCACAAATGTGCTATCAACAAACACCCATCTCCCATCAACATAAACTTCATTCCATGCGTGAGCGTCACCATGTTCATATCCTACGATGTATTTTGCTGGTAAACCAGCACCCTCAAAAAGGGCGTAGGTTGCTGCTGCGAAAACACCACACTGACCGTGGTCAGAAATTCCTGAGCCGGGGTAAAGTTCCGTTGTAGAACCATTAGCAGAGTAAGTCATATGACTTGCAACCCACCCATATATGGCCTTTGCTTTATCATAGTCATTGGTAATACCAGCTGTTATTAAGTTAGCTTGTTTGATACTGGCTTGGTTAGCTGAATCTGCGTAATAGTCAATTGCAACGGCATCCGTTCTTTCAGTTGCTGTATCCTTTAAGTCGGAACTGTACCTAAAACGTGGTTTAAAAGTTCCAACTCCACCTTTTACTTCGACTGTGAAAGCGTACATCAAAGGTCTATTTCCTACACCCTTAGCTGATTTTAAAGTTCTGAGCTCGTATGAACCGTCGGATAAATCAGCTAAATCAATGGTAGCTCCATTAACCTCACCTTTTTTATAATTATATGTTTCTACAACTTTGTCTTTGTTGGTATCCATTAAGGTAATGATTATGCTATCATATGTTTCACGGGTTGAGATGCTATTAAATACCAGTAAATTTGATTTTAGTTCCACCGAAAGACTAACACTATCATCAAGTGAAATCTTAGTTGGCGTGTCTTTTACAAAAGTTGAACTTACCGTAGAACTGTCAAGCGAAACATTAGTTGGTGTGTCTGCGGCATAAGTAATGGTAGAGCTTAGCGTAATTGCTGTAGTGGCCAATAAAACTGTTAATAATTTTTTCATTATTTTTGTACCCCCTAAAATTTTTTTTATTAATCAATGCTTGTATCTTGTTTTTATGGTTTCTTAAAAATCTTCTCAAGACCTGTTACAGTCAATCCTTTCAGACAATTAGGTAGTGTACCATCCTGCGCATATTGCACTGCTTCATCTTTTGAGATAACAACTGCGAGCATATTAAATTCCTTCTCCGAGAATACATTTTTACTTTTCCTCCAATCAATATGTAAGTATGAAAGCTTATTAATCACTAATGATTGATTACGGTTGTAATGGCACTCAGATAAAGAGCTGTAAATATCATTTTTATCAAATGGATACTTAACAGCATCACCCGCTTTTGTTCCGTAAAATTGGTTTTTGTACGAGAAGCCAGCATCTGCAAATACTATGTCTATCCCTGCACTTCCACCGTTATCATCAGACACAAATAAAGCGTATGTACCCTGTAAATCATTGGATGCACCATCAACATAGCTCCGTTTTCCTACAGTTATCTCACCATAATAATTAGGCTTGGACGATTTAACCTGAAATGCGCCGCCACCACTGACAAAATAATTGGGTTTCGCTACAACAATTTGCTCGAATGTAAAGCTTGGAGTTGATTTAGGCGTTTGTGTAGGTGTTTGCGTAGGATTTGTTGACGTGCTTGTGTCTACCTTTGTAGCACAACCAGTTAGTAGTGACACGCTTAAAAGACATATGGACAATGTTTTGATAACTATTTTCATATAAATCCCCCTAATATGTATAATTTCGGCTGAACATCTATTATTTTCTATATTTTAATAATGAGTAATATTTTTTCATAGATTTTTACTCCCTTCTTTTTTTCTACAGCAACTCTCAACAAGTGTACATTTTGCAATAAGTCATATCTCATAAAAAAATCTCACCCATTCACTATCAATTTTACATTTGACAGTGAATAGGTGAGATTTTTTATATGCCTATGTAGATTTTTTGCGTTTTTGGAAGGATTTTATTGTATAATTTTAGGTAAATGTTATAATAATATCATTACTGTAGCTACTATCAAAATGTACACTTTCTGATAGCAAATTATCTCTTTTTCATTACCCGGTGTTCTCTTAAACGTCTGTAAAATGTGGCTTCCTTTAGCCCTGTTTTCTCTAATAAATCCTTAAACTGCAACTCTCCATGCTCCCATTGCTTAATCAGATTTCCAAAGTTTTCAGGAGGTGTTTTGATAGGACGACCGAATCGAACACCTTTAGCACGTGCGGCTGCAATGCCCTGAGATTGGCGTATATGGATGCTTTCATATTCTTTCTGTGCTGCAAACGATAGTAACTGCAACACTACATCTGCAACAACCTTTCCCATTAAATCGCCTTGATGCCTTCCACGGGTATCTAACATTGGCATATCAATAACCACAATATCAACATCTTTATCAGTAGTTATTACCCTCCATTGGTTTAAAATCTCATCATAATTTCTACCAAGTCTGTCAATGCTCAATATGTATAGTAAATCACCTGCTTGCAGCTTACTCAGCATATCAAGATAATTCGGTCTATTGAAGTCCTTGCCACTCTGTTTGTCAATAAAAATCTGTTCATCAGGTATTTGTAAATCATTAAATGCAACAATTTGTCTATCTTCGTTTTGTTCCTTACTGCTCACTCTCACATAACCATATATCATATTAAAAACCTCCCATTAACTTTTTGATTGTATTTACATCATAAATCCTGTATGGCCTGACATAAAAAGCGATTTGTTATATAAGTCGCATATAGACTAATTGATAAATATTATTTAAGTAGGTCAAAAACGGTCATTTTTGAAGCACTTTCAATGATGACGGTATAATCAGCGATTAGAATAGATGAAAGTGTGTCAAAAAAGGTGTCAAATTCTATTTACATTTTGACACCTTTATGATACAGTATGTTATAATATGTTATAGTAAATTCCAGATAAAACCAGCAAGGAGGATTTAATTATGTTAGTGAGCTATTTAAGAGTATCTAAATCAAATATGTGCCTAGACAGGCAGCTCGACGCTGTCATTGCTGCGGGAGTAGACATACGAAATGTATATCAAGAAAAAGAAACTGGCACTAAGCGAAATAGAACAGAACTTAATACAATGATTAGTGAACTGCAACCGGGTGACACTGTTATCATTTGCGAGCTGTCAAGGTTGTCGAGGTCTACAAGAGATTTGATTGAAATTGTTGAACTTATACACTCTAAAGGTGCTGATATTAAAAGCTTACGAGAACCGTGGTTAGATAGTACAACCCCACAAGGGAAGTTAATGTTCGTTATTTTTAGTGGCTTATGTCAATTTGAACGTGACTTACTCGCAGAGCGTACACGGGATGGACTTAAAGCCGCTAAATTACGAGGCAGAAATGGAGGAAGACCCAGCAAGCGTACAGATAAAGCAATTACGGTTCAAGCACTCTATGGTAGCGGGGTTAAAATAGCTGAAATTGTTAGACAGACTGAGCTTAGCAGAAGTACAGTTAATAGAATTATTAGGGATATGGAGGTGTAACCTATGTTTGTTATACAACGAAATAGCTCTTTCTGGCTATGCACCACAACACAAAGTGCCTTTGTCGATGCTGTTCAGCTTAGACTACAAGGCAAGGACAAGGATTTTAAGGTCTTTGAACAACGGCTCAATAACGGAGAAATTATTGATGCGAGAGTCATTAAGGTTTATAAATGTGCTGATGCAACTACCTGTAAGGACTGCACGAAATATACAGGGTGCGAAATTCGGCTAAAGGCGATTGATACTATAAATGCGCACAATAAATGGGTTAAATTAATTGAAGCTAATGATGGATATACATTTTAATTATAAGGAGGATTTTTATTATGGATAATAACAATAATCTTAATATCAGTTTTGTAGGATACGCTGGTGGCAGTATGAAAAAAGCACTTAAAAATCGAACATATGCTATACACTTGGAAGACTTTTATAAGGCAGTAAATCAAGATACTACAAGTGGTTGTTGTAGTTGTTGTAAAAAAGAAACTATTATATATGCGATACTACCAGTTTTACTGCCGATAAAAGCTACTGCACTTTCCATCTGCTACGAGTGTTTGAGGTCATTACCCTTAGAACTGACAGTAACAGGGGTCGACTGCAACGGTGCTCCAGCACAACTTATTGATAGAAAATATGTAAGGTGGGTGTGATAGATATGCTGTATTGTCCTATTCATAGGGTGTTTGCAAGTAAAAGGCATCAATGTGATGCTCGCAAATTAGTGACAATAACAAAAGAATGTAAAGGTATAGTTGATAGACTATACGATGTAGTCGGGATTGGTGTCGGAGCATTAAGTGCTGCACACTTTATAACACCCGTGATTGGAGTGCTTAATGAATTTTATATCAATATTTACATTGATTTACCCAAAGACTATCCAATGGGTGTAATGGGAGATTTTCCGATAGGCTGGGTCATACATACTGAAACAGTAAGTGAAGACCACCTCCCTATATTAGTAGTATCTTATAACGAAACATTTCGTTATGAGGGTACTAAGACTGTCAATACTAGGACTTTGGAAATTATAAGTGAGTTTGAAAATTACCTCGATACGCATTATGACCCACAGGCCATTAAAGCTGTATTAACTTTAATGTATAGTTGACCAAATAAAGACCACAAGGCTGATAAAAACCCTTGTGGTCTAAGTTATATACTGCGTCTGGCTGAGGTGTATAAGCTTGTCTAACTGTGTACTAATGGTTAACACTTCATCATAACTGGATTTATAATCAGCACTCATTAAAGTGTTTAGTTTATCTCTAAGTGTATCTATATCATCATAATCTATATCTTTAGATATATCCCTCTCTATAACATTAAACCCCTTATTTTACCCTTAATATCACAATTTGTATAAATAGCATTTATACATAGTATACTATAATCATTTTTTAGCTTTGGAGTTTCTTCCTTAATATACGGCCTAAACTTGTACATATATTAATGAAGCAATTCCGCTAAAACATAATACAAAAATACCCCTACGGTATTTACTAGGGCTATTTTAATTTATATGATGCTGATAAAACGGCTTGAACACTAGGGTTTGAGATACCTTGCTTCTGTACTATAACATTACAATGTTTAAATTGCAAGGGCTGTGGCACTAAGAATACCATACAACATATAGTATATGGTTTATTCTTAATGCCAAAGCCCATTAGCTCGTTAAATAAGAAGAATACATCTTAAATGCAAAGATGAATTATACTCATATCCTCACCAATATATTGGAATTTATTCACCTATTTATTCATTAGAAAAATCCCTATAATACATATCACAACACCAGTAGCTTTTTGTATAGTAAAGGCTTCTTTAAAAAATAGTGAACCAGCAATTAGAAGAAGCGTCGCTACGCATATATTGGATATAAGAGAACCTTTGCTTATTTCCCATCCTAAACGATACATAATAATATATCCACCTTCAATACCAACTACAAGTAATCCTAATAAAATATTTGATATGTTGATACTTGAAATTTCCACAATTAAGTTGCTTTTTGAAGTAACTAAAAATGTAATGATACTTATAAAACAAGCAACTCCATATGTTGCAACTAAACCAATAAATGGATTCGCATTGTTTGACATATTCTTACTAGCTAAATGATAACAAACATTACATATAACCACCACTAAAAGTGGCATAAGAGAATTTACATTCATTTTTACAAGTCTCCTAAATCCTTTTTCATACATAATTTATTTTTTATATAACATATCTATATGTGGAATATTATCCTCAAGATACTCCTCTGAAACTCCCTTAAAGCCAAGACTGCTATAAAAATTAAGTAAGTATGCTTGTGCTTGAATTTTAATAGTAGTTTCTTTTAAAGTGTTCTCTATAAACTCAATAGCTTTTAACATCATTTCTCTTGAAATTCCTTTACCACGATAATTTTTGTTTACAGTTACTCTGCCTATTGATATTTCATCGTAAGAAACTCCCTTTTCTAAAATTCTTACGTAAGCAACTACTTCTCCATTTTCTTCACAAAATAAATGATATGAATTGAAGTCTTTATCATCACAGTCAAGATATGCACACTCCTGTTCCACAATAAATACTTTATTTCTTAATGCTAAAATTTTGTATAGTTCCTCCACCTTAAGTTGATTAAATTTTTTAATGTTCCAATTCATTAAATTACCTCCATCTACATCATATATTAGATTTTAATATAATACTTAAACGCTCCTAATAAAAACAAAAGCACCGAATCTTATTCCTCCTTAAAAAGGCCCTAATGGAATAAGATTCGGTGCTTTTTAACATTCTTACCCGGGGATAAGAATAAGCATCATATTATTTAGTTACTATGTATAATATCATAGAATTATCTCTTAATCAATGGTGAATTTAAACTGAAAGACCCTCAGATAAAACCTTCTGATGGTCTTGGTTTAACCTATAAATAAGCAAATATAACTAGCTATAACCCTAGTAGTTTAAAGGGATATAGCTTTTTGGCTGCATACACAATCGCTTATCTATATTATATAACCTCAAAGTGCTTAAGTGCATCCTTAATTGCTTCAACTTTATGTTCCGGTGCTGATTGATGTGGGTACTTTAGCTCTTCTACTGCGTTTGGTGCATCATACATAGGTAAACCAAGCGAACGCTTAACCTCAGCTATATAAGCTGTATGCACTTTAAATCCGTACTTTTCTTCTACATAGCTCTGTATCATTGAGTAAGTAACTCGCTTAGGTAGCCTATCAACACTCTCCTCATACTCCATTTTTACACTGATAAAACCATCTGCGTTTTTGT
>JARLHR010000189.1 GCA_031292145.1 Clostridium sp.
CATCGGAAAAGGAACGCATAAATTAGCCTTAACCGACACTCAATATAAGAAAGTTGCGAAAAAGAAAAAAGAAGGTGTTGGTTGCGAATTAACACTCACAAGTAAGGCTTTACGTCATACTGCTAAATTTGGCGGTGGTTTTTTAAGCGGATTAGCCGGTTCTGCGATCAAAGGATTGAGCAATTACATCGGGGACAAAGTTTCCGGTATGGGTGTTCGAAAAGCTAAAAAACGCAAAGTCGCGAAAAAAAGAGGTAAATGATTTTTAAGCGGGTTAGCTGGTTCTGCGATCAAAGGGCTGGGCGGATACATCGGGGACAAAGTTTCCGGTATGGGCTTCCGCAGTCATACACATGTAAACGGCGCTGGATTTCTTGCACCGGGGGTATATCAATAAAGAATCAAAAAGAACAAATTGATTTAAACAAATACGAATATAGTAAAGTATAATTAAATCATGATCAATTACTCAAAAGGAAAAATTTACAAAATAATTGGACCTGAAGCAGGTGGGTTATGTTATATTGGATCAACAACAAAACAATACCTTTCTCAACGATTAGCAAAACATCGCTCTAATTATAGGCAGTGGAAAAACGGAAGTTCCAAAGAAACTAAAGTAATGTCGTATGAATTATTCGATAAGTATGGAGAAGAGAATTGCAAAATTATTTTACTAGAAAATGTAAATGTATCATCAAAAGATGAATTACATGTGCGAGAACAGTTTTACATTGATGCAAACGTTTGTGTTAATAAAAAAAGGGCATTCAGAACAGCTGAGCAGACTGAAGAATATTATGTAAACTATAGAAAAACTAATAAACCTTTTATTCTAGAACAAAACCATAAATACTATGATGATAACAAAGAGCAGATTTTACAGAAACAACATCAATATTATGAAAAGAATAAACAAAGGGTTCGAGAGAGAAATGAAAAAAATAAAGATCGATATCAATGTTCTTATTGCGAGTTTAAAAGCTTTTCTTCTTCTAAGCTCAACCGTCATAAGAAAACGAACCGACATGCGGAAAATTTCTTAAAGCATTTAAATAAATGGATTTTAACACACTAATTTTACATATAAATATTTTATCAACTAATTATATATAAAATGAAAGCACTCAGTAATTATGATATCGATGCTTATTACAAAAATGTAAAAAAATATGGAGGCTGTTATTCCAAAGATCAATTATTAAAAAAGAAAATAGCTAATAAATGTTATGTTATAAATATGCAAACATCTACCAAGGGGCAAGGTTCACACTGGATTGCAGTTTTAAATTGTAATCCTTCTGAAACGGTGTATTTTGATTCATTTGGTCAGGCTAATGCTCCTTTAGATATTGAAAGATTTATTAGCTCTAGTAAAAAGATCATTGTTCGAAATGTAGTTGACTTACAACATATTATGAGCGATAGTTGTGGCGAATTCTGTATTTACTTTATAAATCATGCTATTCAGGGAGTAAGTTTTAAGAATACACTGAAACATTTTACCTCAAATCCTGTTATTAATGAACACATTTTAAAGAGTTATTTCGGCAAAGAAGCATTTACAAAGAAAACATTAGAATCGAGTATACGAAAACATAAATTATCGGGCGAAGGAATCAGAGAAGTAATTAATTATGTCTCTGGTAAGATTAATCATATAAAAGATAGAATTACGAATGCAATCAGTGGGCAACATCGTTTGAATTTTCCTCCACGAGTTCGATCTCTATTAGATAAATACGGAAATGAAAAAATAGTAAATATTAAAGTGTGCCGTCAACCAATTCATGCGATATTGGATAAAATTTTAAATTGGCTCACTCTGGGAACGTTTCATAGAAATTTACAAGATTTAGGCTACGACTCCGCTTTACACCTTTTTGCTTTAATTAAGCTCTCAAATGGAACAGTGATTAAAATTGAGAAAAATCATGTCGTCGACATAAAAGTTGTAGGATCATTTGAAACCAAAGCAGAATCTACTGAAGTTGGTTCGCTCAATAATACATTGTATCAATTTCTACAGAATGGGGTTAAATCCGTGGGTCCTGAAAAATACTTCATCTATGATAGTAAAACTCAGAATTGCCAATACTTTATTAAGTGGAATCTTGCTGCTAATGGTTTATGGAATAATAATGCCGAAAAATTCGTCATGCAG
>JARLHR010000190.1 GCA_031292145.1 Clostridium sp.
AAGGGTGTCTTAGTTTTCCAGCTTTTTACATCGACTGTTTGATATAATTGCCCAAGGGTAGAAAATCCCCCCTTTTCTTCCATTACTTTAATTACGGATTCGTATTGTTTCATAATTATTAATTCAGAGTTATTGAATAATTAATAAATTAAAGAATAATAGTTTTAAATGATATACAAATTTGAGATTTATAAAACTTAATTGTAATAAATGCGGATAAAGCTTTGTCTTACCAAGATGTGCTAAAGCCCAATTCAGATTTACCTGAATTTGTTCAGTAAAATAAATACTTAGTGACAGTACTATTTTTAATTAAAATCATTTTATCTTTAATTTGGGTGGGTCTTAATTATTCTATAACAAAAAAGGAATATTGATATGGTCCATGTATTAAGAAGCGGTAAGATATTTGAAGATAGGGATTTCGGTACGACAATAATTACTTACTCCTTTAATTGTACTATATACATAGAAAAATATGAGGTTGAATCTATGAGACAATTTTTGTCACAATTTTCTAATCTATTAAATGTTAGCGTGGAGTCTAATATTGAAGAATTAGTCCTTAAAAGGGAATATATTATTAAGATCGAAGAATTTATTAAGAATGGATTTCCACTTAATGATAAGCGCTATGAATTTCGTAACAATGTTGAGAATTTTAAGAAAGCATATTATAGATATTTAGAATTATTAAATAAAACACCACTCGAAGATACTGAAAGACCTATAGCTGATTTTATAGGCTCATACTCATACAACAAAGATTGATTTTTAATAAAATAGCGATTAATTATCCCTTAGCATAAAAGGGACAGTGTAATGGGATTGGTAAGAAATTATGGTCTTAATGTTGAACAGATTTATACATCTGGTTCGGGTTTGTCAATTCTATTTTAAATGAGGGAAATATTGCGAGCGATCCGATTTATAACCTGCGGGACAATCATTCTCATGCTCCCAGAAGTCAAAAATTTCTAAAAGTTTACGGTCAGTTATAATTTTATTACTATGCAAATATTGAAGTAATTTCATCGTTTTTAT
>JARLHR010000021.1 GCA_031292145.1 Clostridium sp.
GACTCATTCATGGATGAATCGCTTTAGAAAATTGCTTGTCCGATTTGAAAAAACAGATGCTTCCTATTTGGGGCTTATTAAGCTTGCATGTGCTTTTATTGCTTTTAGAAAAATAGAAATTATTTAGGGATAAGCTCTTAACCTTAACTAGAATTTGAACTTTAAATCCATTTTCTATTTTGTACCGATCTTCCATGTCCAAAATGAATAAATCTATTTCCCAAATCGCTAATCTTTCTTGCACTAAGTTCAAGTTGCATTTTATTTTCATAAAGCAAGGAGATTGTTGGGTTTAACATATTCATTAATGAATCTCCAACAATAAAATCTCTTTGTTCAATATCAATACCTATTGAGCCTTTAGTATGCCCTGGAAGCCCAAGTATTTTCCCTTTAATCCCAAAGCGTTCTAAAGAATCTCCATCTTTTAAAAATATAGTAGGTTTAAATTTATCTATAGGATTACTTTTAATTGCTTTTTGACAGAAATAGCACAATATTTTCCCAATTGCTCCTCTTCCATACATCGATTGCAATGTGTTATCATCAACTAAATCTTCATCTCCAATTCCAATAGCAATTGGAACATTTAGTCGTTTAGACAAAGTTGCTGTGTTTTGAATGTGGTCAATATGTCCATGTGTCAGTATAATACATTCAACGTGGCTATCTTTACAAACATCATAAATTTTTTCTGCATATCCTGCTCGTCCAGTATCAACAAGAACTGCACGGTCTTCTTCTTTAATCAAAAAGGCATTTACATTTCCACATGGAATTCTAATAATATCACTCATATTTACATATAATCCTCCTTCTAAATTACTGTTTATTCTTTAGTAAATTATAACATATTTACTAATACCACACTATTTAACTTTCAAGGGACATTATTTCTTAATTACTTCGTCAAATTTTCATAGGATGCAGCCGCATCCTTTAATAGAATTGCGTAGAAAAAATATCACATTATTCTTTTATTATTGAATAATGTGATATTAAAAATATTTATTTTAACTATAAATCGCAATTTGACTTTATAATAAGCATTTCATTTCTATTTTAGTCCAAATTTCAATAAAGAGTTTTCCATTCATTGTTATATATAAATTCAAATTCGCGTCCAGCATCAATTAAGAAAATCAGAGCTCTAAGTGATTTTTAATTAAATAATTCTTCTGACATCATGTCATGTAATTCACTAATAGTATAAATTTATCCATACAGTAATCTGTCTTTGAGTCAACTGGACCCAAAGTGACTAGCTTTCTAATTTATAATTCTATCTATGTTATTACTAGCCAGATATTCATATGAATTAGGAACCAAACCTTATCCTGTCTTTATTTGTGGGAATACCGTTAACTACTTTTTGCCACTTACCATCTTGAAATACTTCATATTGTTCAAAAGCACAAGGCAATCCATTTGCAGTAGATATGTCACTGCTATCCATAAGCTGAAAATGCAAATGTGGAGCAAAAGAATTACCTGAATGACCCACTTTACCAATAATTTCACCCTTTTTTATACTCTGACCAACTGAAACCTGAATAGACCCTGTTTGAAGGTGAACTAGAGCAGCATATACTTGGTAGCCACATTTTATAATGATGTAGTTGCCGGCAACTGATTGTATGTCATCTTTTTTCGGATCGAAATAATGAGCATTTTTATAAGCATTAAACATATCTGAAAGCAAATTTGTTCTTTCTCGTTCTTCATAACCATCCTCTGCTTGGACAATGATCCCGTCGCAAGGTGCATATACTTCTTGGCCCCAACAATAATATTCATTTAAGGGAACCCCAAAAAGGAGATATTGCGGCAAGCTAACACGATAGGCGGGCCAGCCCTTTCTTTCCCAATCCACTTGTATAAAGTCATAAGCATATTTTGTTCCTAACTGGTCTGTTCCGTGGCTCGGAATTTTTGTCCCTGGAGTGTTAGGAGAGAGCCATTCTCCCCTCAAAGGAAACTCTACAATTATCGGCTCATGAGCTTCAATCATCGCATACCTCCTATCCGCATTATTGAAAATGACTAGTGCTACAAGGGCACATGCCAGTACGATAATGATACGTGCAGGCATGTGCTTTTTCCTATTCCACATCGCAACTCGCATTCCCCCCCCCTTATTCATTACTTGACGTATAGAAAATTTTCCTAAGTTCGTCAAAGTATTCGTCAAGTGTTGTAATGATATGTTTATAATCCAGATTTGAAGTTTGTGAATTTCTAATATCGTCCAATATTTGATTAGTAAAACCTATATTAGACCAAAAAATAAACTGTTTGCATTTGTCAATATTCAAACCAACTCTAAACTTAGAAACATCAATCATATCGAATATTTGATGGTCGCATGATGAGTGTTTTTTGTCGGCCCTTTTCTCAAGTGCTTTGTTGATTTCATCAGAGTTTGTCACAATAGAAAGTTTGTTAAACTCAAAAATCCAAGGATATTGCTTTATCAAATCAATTTGAAGTAAATAGGATTGGCGCAACCTAGCAAAAATATCTTTTTCCGAAAAATCCATTTTCGTAAAATATTCTTTATCAAGAAGTTCGGCAAAGTAGTCATACACAAGCAGAAAAAGTTCTTGTTTACTGTTTATATAATGAAACATTAGGGCTTTGGAAATCCCTGCTTCTTTCGCAATTACATTTGTTGAAGCGTTGTCAAATCCTCTCAATGCAAATTCTTTCAACGCTGCATTCAAGATAGCGTTACGCCTTGGAGGTTCTAAATCCAATAGTTTTGTAGGCATATTATACAATTCCTCCTTAAACAATGTCTTGCATTTACCTGATAGGTCAATAATATCATTATTTACCTAAGAGGTCAATAACAAAAAATTAAAAAACTATACACCTATATTCTTTTAAGATTCCATTAACCAGCAAGCAGCTTTTTTCTTTGTAGCAAGCTTCCAGACCTCAGCTTTGAGTGTATCCATTTTCAACTTCTGATTTGTAAAACTACTATTCAGTAGGAAACTTACTTTTTCTTGGTCTTCGAACATGTTTTTTCATATCCTTTTCACATGCACCATATCTTTTATAATTTTCTTGTACTTCTCGTAACGTTAGTCCATGGTTAGCGCCTGATTTTATAGCTAATAATATGTCTTCTGTAACATCCTGCTTCATTATATAATGATGTAATTAATTTGGATTTTTCATCCATAATAATATACACGTCATCTTCCCAAAAGCAAACATGACATATATCAAATTCAGCACTTGTTTCTAATGTCATATAGCCACAACACAAACATTTATATTTCATATATTCTCCTTTTATCCATCATCTTTTTATTATCCATACAATTATGATTTATTTAACACAGATATTACAACATAAATTGTAAAATAGCATTATTCAATTTTCAAAGAACATAATTTATGAGTTTCTACGTCAAATCTACACATTGTAAATCAATTTAAACAAACATGCATTCGCATTCTTTATTAAATAATGCTATAATATTACCAATAAATATAAATTCAAACATTATATTCTTAGGAGTGATTATATGAAAGTTGCTATTTACTCAAGGAAATCTAAATACACAAGTAAAGGTGATTCTATTGGTAATCAAATTCAAATGTGTAAAGACTATATTGAAAATCTATACAAAAATAAACAAATTGAGTATTCAGTTTACGAAGATGAGGGATTCAGTGGTAAAAATACTAATAGACCTGAATTTCAAAAACTATTGAATGATATCAAAAAAGAGAAATTTGATATATTGATATGCTATAGGCTAGACCGTATCTCTCGTAATGTAGCGGACTTCTCCTCTACTCTAGATGAGCTACAAGCATATGGAGTTGATTTTGTAAGCATTAGAGAGCAATTTGATACTACTAGTCCAATGGGACGAGCTATGATC
>JARLHR010000022.1 GCA_031292145.1 Clostridium sp.
AATGTAGTTGCCAGCGAGTATAACTAATAAATCTATATTTTATTAATATTGAAGCATACTAAAAGTATAAATAAGTTTTAGTATGCTTTTTTTTCATAAATGGTAATAAAAAGCATACTATGTCTTGTAAGCATGGAGGAGCATAATGAAAAGATTATACAACAGGTTAAAGAATTAATAGAAAAAGGTGAAATGTTAGGTTCGGTTTATCAAGATGAAAGGCCTTATGTAGATGCTTTGTATATTTGTGGTATGAACTTAGCTGTAGGGAAAAGCCATATTGAAGGAACAAACTATAAACTTGAAGATACACAAGTTGCAATTCGCCTTCCTCAAAGTGAATATTTATATAACAATACATTTTCATAACCTATTATAAAGGTAAATAAAAAATGACGGCTAATTAAAGCGTGAATTTTTAAAAAGTAGAAATGGAGAAAATGCTACGATTAGTAATGTACAATACTATTAAAATTAGGTATTATAGATATTAGGCACAATCAAAAAATAACAAGTCTATCTGCCAGAAAAGTTCTTATATGCTCATCAATAGATTGAACTAATAGGTTTGCTATAAGGGCAATCGACTTCCTTGCTCGATGGAAAATAATCATGGCATTCTTGAATTGTTATTTATTTTTATGTGCCTTATAAAATGTATATGTGCAAGCAGGAGGTATTAGATGTACGATAAAATAATGGAATCAGTGGATTATATAAAAAGAAAGGTTAATAGAAATCCTAAAATAGCAATAATACTTGGATCTGGATTGGGAGATTTAGTTAAAGAAGTTAAAGAAGTAGAGGATATTCCGTATGAACATATTCCAAACTTTCCAGTGTCCACAGTAAAAGGACATGATGGAAAATTAGTGTTTGGTGAAATTAATGGTGTGGAAGTAATGTTAATGCAAGGTAGATTTCATTACTATGAAGGGTATACCATGAAGGAAGTTACATATCCTATATATGTTATGAAAAAATTAGGCATTGAGAAAATTATTGTAACTAATGCTTGTGGCGGGATTAATAAAAAATTTGAGCCGGGAACATTAATGCTTATTAATGATTTTATTAATTTATTTGGTGATAATCCGTTAATTGGAGTAAATGACGAAAGGTTAGGAACTAGATTTCCAGATATGTCAGAGCCATATAAGATAGAACTTATAAATAAAGCAAAGAAAATTGCAGATGAATCGGAAATAAATTATGCAGAAGGTGTCTATGCAGGATTTATGGGGCCATACTATGAAACGGCAGCAGAAATTGTAATGATTGGAAGAATGGGAGCGGATGCAGTTGGAATGTCTACAGTACCAGAAACCATTGTTGCCAATTATTTAGGATTGGATGTTCTTGGAATAGCATGCATAACAAATATGGCAACGGGAATACAAAAAGTTAAGCATTCTCATGAAAGAGTTGTAGAAACAGCCAAGAAAGCATCAGTTAACTTATGTAAGTGGGTATCAGAAATTATAAAAGAGATTTAATCTTAAATTGGAATTTTAGTGTATTTCAATAAATTATAAAGTGTGAATAATAAGATGTTCTCTTGTAGATAATCGTGTTACAAGAAATGAGGTGTTTCATGATGATTTTTAATCATTGTGGAACACCTCGTTTTATTAAAAATAAGCAATATTTTAATGTTGTATAAATAAGTATATAGTTATAATTACTTCTATAAATTATATTTGTAAAAATAACGTGATTTAAAAGCAATTTAGACAAATTATATGAAAATATTAATAATGTTGTACATATATTTAATAATGTTGATGTATAATGAAATAAGAAATACTAAAATGGGGGAATAAAAATGTTTATGTCAATCAAAAGGAAAATTTATTCATTTTTATTTAAGAATAAATTTTCATTTAAGCATGAGAATGTTAAAATATGTTTAATATATTCATTAATTAGTATTATATGGGTTTATTTTTCTGATATAGTTATTAATTTAATTATAAATAATCAAGAACGTGTAATGAAATTTAGTATATATAAAGGCTTTTTATATGTGATTGTGACGACATGTATTCTTTATTTACTAATAGATAGATTTTTAAAAAAGATACATACTACAGAAAATCGACTTAAAAACACCTATGAAGAGTTAGAAGCATATTCTCAGCAGTTAGTGGCTCAGGAAGAAGAGTTAAGAGTTCAGTATGAGCAGATATTTGAAGATAAAAAACAATTAATTAAAAGTGAGGAAAAAAGCACAGCGATTGTTCAAGCAATACCAGATGTATTGTTTACTCTTAATTTAGAAGGAGTATTTATAGATTGTGAAGCTAACGATGCAAATAAGTTGTTATTGCCAATAGAGGATTTTATTGATAGAACAATAGCAGAAGTTATGCCTAAAGAAGTATCAGAGTTAGCGTATAAAAATTTGAAGTTGGTTTGTGAAAAGAATGAGATGCATAGTTTTGAATATAAGTTAATTGATAAAGGTATAGTTGGATATTATGAGATTAGAATGGTTAAAAAAGGCGAAAATGAGATTTTAGCTATATTGAGAGATATTACTATGAGAAAAGAGTTAGAGAATAGTTTAGAATATTTAAGTTATAATGATCAATTGACAGGTTTATATAATAGAAGATTTTATGAAGAAGAGTTAAAAAGATTGGATGTAAAAGAAAATCTTCCTTTGACTATTGTTTTAGGTGATGTAAATGGATTGAAGTTAGTTAATGATTCTTTTGGACATGTTGTAGGAGATGAACTTATTAAAAAAGTTGCTCAAATAATAAAAAATGGATGTAGACCTCAAGATGTCATTGTTAGACTTGGAGGGGATGAATTTGTTATTTTATTACCTAAAACAGATACCTATGAAACAGAAAAAATTATTCAAAATATTAATAATCTAGCTAAAAAAGAAAAGATACAAAATTTAGATATATCTATTTCTTTTGGTTATGAAACTAAACGTCATGAAGATGAAGAGATTCAAGAAGTGTTCGTAAAAGCTGAAGATTATATGTATAAGAGGAAGCTTTTTGAAAGTTCAAATATGAGAGGAAAGACAATTCATACAATAATGAATACTCTTAATGAAAAAAATAAAAGGGAAGAACAACATTCAGTTAGAGTTTCAGAATTGTGTAAGCTTATGGGAAGGAATCTTGGATTGCTTGAAAGAAAAATTCAAGAATTAGAGACTGCTGGGTTATTGCACGATATAGGTAAAATAGCAATAGAAGAAAGTATTATTAATAAGCAAGGCAGACTTTCGAAGGATGAGTATAACGAAATTAAGCGCCATCCTGAAATAGGATACAGAATATTAAGCACAGTAAGTGAAATGTCAGAAATTGCAGAATATGTACTTTTACATCATGAAATGTGGAATGGAAAAGGATATCCTAAAGGTCTTAGAGGTTTGGATATACCTATTGAAGCTAGAATTATAGCTATAGCAGATGCATATGATGCTATGACCAGTGATAGATCTTATCGTAAAGCTTTATCAGAAGAATATGCAGTTGAAGAATTAAAAAGAAATTCAGGAATTCAATTTGATCCTGAATTAGTAAATGTGTTTATAGAAAAAGTAATAAATTAAGATAATATTAGAGTTATAAGGACTGTCGCAAGAGCAAAGTGATAACTTTGCTCTTGCGACAGTCCTTAAGTGTATTATAAAAATAATTTATACTTTATTTTGTATAAGGCACATGAAAGAAAATAACAAGTCCAAAATGCCATGATTATTTTTCATCAGACAATGAAACAGATTGGTCTCATAGCGGGCCTATTATAAGTGAGAGTCCAAATCTTGTATTTGGTTTCTCGAACTTAGTTAAATTGCGCATGCAATTTAACCTCCTTTGATGATGGAAAATAGGCACATTAGAAAAGAGCAGCTATGCACTTATGAAAAGAGCAGCTATGCTGCAATACAGAACTTTTCTAGCAGATGGACTTGTTATTTTTTTGAATGTGCCTAAACATGAAAAATACAGACAGTAAGGAGAATTTAAGAGTTGCGCTAAAATACAACATGCTGTATAATTTGGATTAAAATATACTTTGAGGAAAAATAATGCAGATGTACTGGCTTGATATATATCCTTTAGGTTATTTAAATAGCATAAGTTATTATGATTTAGTATAAATCGAAAGGAGAATAGATGTTTAAATTAAATCAAAGTTTTAATCAATACAAAGGATTACCGAAAGAAATATATATTCTTTTTGTAGGAAGAATTATTAATTGCTTAGGATCTTTTGTAGGTCCTTTAATGGCGCTTATTTTAACACAAAAATTTGGTATGTCATCAAGTGAATCAGGGAGCTTTATTGCATTGCAATCATGTGTTCAAGGTGTTGCTCTAATAATAGGTGGGAAGTTTGTTGATTCTTTTGGGCGTAAAAGAGTAATTATCATATGCCAATCATTAGGTGCTTTTATGCTTATTTTATGTGGAATTATGCCCATATCAATGCTTACCGCTAAAATGATGATAACATCGTCCTGCCTTTATTCAATAGCATTTACGGCTTATGACGCATTACAGGCAGATGTAACAAATAATCAAAATAGAAAAATATCATATTCACTATTATATATGGGAATAAATATAGGGTTTGCTCTAGGACCAATAATTGGAGGATTTCTATATAAAAATTATTTATCATTAGTATTTATAGGTGATGCAGTCACAACATTAGTTTCTATGATTCTTGTTGTAACGTTAATTAAAGAGAAACATGAAGCTGTAAACATAAAAGAGCGTGAAGAAGATGATGAGCTGCTAGAAAGAAATGAATTAGAAGATAATGTAGAAGGATCAGTTTTTAAAGTTTTATTTAATAGACCAATTCTTATTGTATTTGGCATAATCATGTTTTTTATAAACTTTACATATGCACAGTGGCCATTTGCACTGCCACTTCAATTAGGAAAAATATTTGGGAGTGATGGAGCTAAAATATATGGATTGTTGGGAGCAGCAAATGGAATAATAGTTATAATTGGAACTCCTTTTTTAATGAGGTTAACTCGAAAATTTTCTGAACTAATGAATATATGTTTATGTGCCTTTATATATTTTATTTCGTTCCTTATGTTTGGATTTATAAGTTCTATACCATTATTTTTCTTTGGGGTAATACTTATGACTTTGGGAGAAATAATTGGAGCAACAAATTCAGCAGCATTTATATCTAATAATTCTCCTGCATCTCACAGAGGAAGATTAAGTTCAGTTTTATCAATAATAACAGGATCGGGTTTTGCAATTTCACCTATGGTTATTGGAAGCATAATAGATAATTATGGAATGATACAAGGATATGCATTTACTGCTATTAGTGCAATGGGAGCTATGATTTTAGCAGCTATTGCAGACAAAATAGTAAAAAATCAAAATTGCGTTAAAAATAGCACAGTTGTGTGAAAATAAGAATAATTTGACAATTGATAATGTTTAGTCTAAAATATCTCTAGAAAAAAGTAAGAGGAGTTGTTAAAATGATAAAAGAAAATGGTAATATTTCAATTGATACAGAGAACATATTTCCTATTATTAAGAAATGGCTATACTCTGACAAAGACATATTTATAAGAGAGGTTATAAGTAACGCATGCGATGCTATTAGTAAATTTCAAAGGTTAGTATCACTCGGAGAAGCCAATACAAATGGAGATGAATTATATAAAGTTACTGTAGTAGTAAACAAAGAAAATAAAACTCTTAAATTTATAGATAATGGTATTGGTATGACAGAAGAAGAGGTTAAAAAGTATATTAACCAAGTAGCTTTTTCTGGAGCAACTGATTTTATGGAAAAATATAAGGATAAAATGGATGAAGGAAAAGATATAATCGGCCATTTTGGACTTGGATTTTATTCTACTTTCATGGTGTCTACTAAGGTACAAATAGATACATTATCTTTTAAAGAAGGAGCAGAAGCTGTAAGATGGGAATGCTCTGGTGGCACAGAATACGAAATTGCACCTTCAAGTCATAGAATAACAAGAGGTACAACTATAACTTTATTTATTGATGATGAAAGCACAGAATTTTTAGAAGAATATAAGATTAGAGAAATTATAAAAAAATATTGTTCATTCTTGCCTACTGAAATATATTTAGAAGACGAGAATAAACCCAAAGAAGAACCAAAGTATGAAACAAAGAAAAATGAAGATGGAACTGAATATCAAGAATTAGTAGAACCAGAAGCTCCAAAACCTTTAAATGATACAAATCCATTATGGGTGAAGGCTCCAAAAGACTGTACTGATGAAGAATATAAGGATTTCTATAGAAAAGTATTTATGGACTTTAACGAACCATTATTCTGGATTCATTTAAATGTAGATTATCCATTTAATTTAAAAGGAATATTATATTTCCCTAAATTAACTCATGAATTTGAAGCAACGGAAGGACAAGTGAAACTATATAATAACCAAGTGTTTGTTGCAGATAATATTAAGGAAGTAATTCCAGAATTTTTACTATTATTAAAGGGAACAATAGATTGCCCAGATCTACCTTTAAATGTTTCAAGGAGTTTCCTTCAAAATGATAAAGAAGTTTCAAAAATTTCAAATCATATAGTTAAGAAGGTTGCTGATAAATTAGTAGATTTATTTAAAAATAGTAGAGAAGAATTTAATAGATTTTGGCCAGATATACAAATATTCATTAAATATGGCTGCTTAAGAGATCCAAAATTCTATGATAAGATTAAAGAAATAATTATATTTAAGAATTTAAAAGGTGAATTTGTAACATTAAAAGATTATCTCGAAGCTAATAAAGAAAAACATGAAAACAAAGTATTCTATGCTAATGATGAAAAACAACAATCACAATATATCAAGATGTTTAATGAATATGATTTGGATGCTGTAATTTTAGATTGTTCTTTAGATGATCACTTCATTTCATTCCTAGAAATGCATGAATCAGGGGTTAAATTTAACAGAATTGACTCTGATATTTCAGATACTTTAGGAAGTAAAACTGATGAAAGTGATGAAACTGCAAAAGCATTAAATAAGGAAATAGAAGATTTATTTAAAAATGCACTTGGAGAAAAAGTTAAGAATTTATCTATTAAAGGATTAAAAAATGAGCAAACTCCAGCACTTATATTAGTGTCAGAAGAATCAAGAAGAATGGCTCAAATGAGCAAAATGTATGCGAAATCAGGAATGAATTTCCCAGGAATGTTTGATGAAGAAAAAACTTTAGTTGTAAACAATAAAAATGCAATAATCAAAAAACTTGTGGAAGTATCTAAGGATGATGCTAAAAAAGATGAAGTTAAATTTATTTGTGAGCATATTTTAGATTTAGCAAAGATAGCTAATAAAGAATTAGATGCAAATGAAATGGATGGATTCATAAAGAGAAATAATGAGCTGTTAAGTAAAGTTATATTATTATAGCAAGGTACATTAAAAAAATAACAAGTCAGTATGCTAGTTTACTTTGCCTCGTGCCGAGTCGCTAAGTTTCACTAATAGGTTACTATACGCGAAACTTAAAACCTCGTCTTAAGACGAAATACACATAGTATCTTTGACTTGTTATTTTATTTCATATTTCTAAATTTAATATGCCATTATAGAAATAGTTCTTAGCATTTGGAGTATTAGTTTGCCATGTGCTAGGACTATTTTTATCTGTATGAGGCATATTCTAAAAAATAACAAGTAAGTATGTTGGTTGAATTTGTATCATGAGGAAGCAGGTACTTGCTGAATAAGTGATTTACACAAAATCATAGATTGCACTATGTAAAAAACATAACATCTTTAATAAAGTGTAATAAAATTGAAATTAAATTTTAAGTATGATAAACTATTTTTAGTAAATTCTAACACGGTTTGACAAGAAATATTGAGACTAAAGACATAATGTGATATTTTTAGAATAAAATATACACTAAATATAAACGATATACAGAAAACTTGTAAGAGATGAAGGGGATACACATGAGAGATAAGATTTTTAGACCTAAAATACTACATAGAAAGCGCATAAATAAAATATTATCTCAAATTTTTGATGTTCCTATATTTTTTATAGCTGCATCTATTGGATTTGGAAAAACCATTTCAGTTAAAAGTTTTTTAGAAAAGAAAATTGGAATACAAATTATCTGGTTTGATACACCTAATGAAGATAGTGATGATGAGTGGATGTGGCACAAGTTTTGTGAAGTGATTAAAAGCACAAATTCGAATTTGGGGAAAAATCTTAGTGCTTATGGATTTCCTAAAACTAATATGGATGTCTATAAAATTATAGATGCAATTAGGAATCAAATAAAGCAGAAGACGGTTTTTGTTATTGATGATTGGTATGATTTGAAGACTAATCATATTAATTATTTAATAAAGGTTATAGCTTTAGAGAAAATATCAAATTTACATATTGTTATAATAAGTCGAAATAAGCCCTCGAATCAGTACATAGAGCTTGAATTAAAACAAAAATGTTTAGTAATGCGGCAAGATGATATTGCATACACTCTAGATGAAACGGTAGAGTTTTTTGAGATAAATGGAATTACATTAACAGATGAAGAAAAGGGTAAGGTATATGAATATACAGGTGGATGGACTTCGGCTACATATCTTTCGTTGCTTCAATATAATAATGAAAGAACTTTTGATAATATACCACGAGCTACTAAATTAATAAAAATTGCAGTATATGATAAATTTGATGAAATGACAAAACAAATTCTTTTGAAGCTTGCACCTTTGAATAACTTTACTTTAGAACAAGCATCATTTATTACTGAAAATGAAAAATCAAGGGATGTAATTCAAGAATTAGTATCAAATAACTGTTTTATAAAGTATGATATTAATACTAAAATATACACTTTGCATGCTATTTTAAGAAGTGCATTAAGAGAAGAAATTTTATCTTTGAATATAGATATTAATAAGATCAATAACACATGTGGAGATTGGTATTATAAAGATTTAAGAGATATAGATGCTATAGAGTACTATTATAAGGCTAAAAATTTTGACCGTGTACTCGATATAATCGAAAGAAATGATACAATAAAGCTTACAAATTTATGGAAGAAAATTGTTGGACCTGTAGTTGAACAGCTTAGTATGGAGCAAAAGGTAAGCAGACCTATAGCTTATTTAACCTATATATTTTTCTATATATTATATGGAAATTCTGTAAAGGGGAAAGAACTTTTATATGATTTATGGGTTATTTATGAGGTTAATGATGATTTAAAAGACAGAAATCAAATATTAGCAGAAATCGCATTTATTGAAAGTGTTACGATGTTTGGAGATGTAAAAAAAATGATTCAATATCATAAAAAGGCATATGACCTGCTTCAAGGAAACACATCAAAAATTGCAAATAATAGAATGCCAGTTACTTTGGGTTCGCCACATATGTTATGTATATTTCACGAAAATAAGGGTGAATTTAAAAGTTTGATGGAATACTTAAAAAAGAATATAATGTATTTTATTCAGATTTCAAATGGAGGAGCTGAAGGGTCGGATTATTTGATGAGTGCTGAATATTATTTTGAAACAGGAGATTCCCAAAATGCAGAATTATTTGCATATAAGGCATTGCATAAGTCAAAATTAAAAAATCAGACAAGTATTGCTATATGTGCACTTTTTCTTTTGATGAGAATTTGTGTAAATAAGAATGATAAGTGGGAAATCAGAAATAAATATGATAGCTTAATTAAAGAATATAAAAATCTTGAAATTCCAAGATTTTTAAATGGTACAGAACTTGCATTAGGATATATTGATGCAATTACTGGAAATTTAAAAAATATGCTTAATTGGATTCAAGAAATAGAGGACCTTAATTTGCAAGGATTGTCACCTTTTATGAATATAAAATATGTAATTTCAGCATTTGCTATGGTGCTGAAAAAAAGCTATATTGAATTGGAAATTCATGTGGAAATTATGTTGGAAACTTTCTTGAAAAAAAGGAATATATTTATAATTTTATATGCCTATATGTTTGATTCTATTGCTAAGTATAATCTATATGGTATAAATAGTGCTAAAAAATCGTTGCATAAGGCAATAGATTATGCTAAAGAGGATAATATTATAATGCCTTTTGTTGAGTTATCACCGCATATATTACCAATAATAAAAGAACTTGAAAAAGAAGATGACTACACAAAAATATTATTGCCGAAATGTGAAGAATTTAACGAAATATATAATCAAAATTATTGTCAGGTTGATCAGGTGGAATTAACTCCAAGGGAGCTTGAAGTAATGAAGTTAGTATATGAAGGCAATAAACAGGTGGAAATTTCAGAGAAATTAAACATAGCATTGGTAACAGTAAAAAAACATATTGCATCTGTTTATGTTAAATTAAATGTAAAAAACAAAACAACAGCAATAAATTTACTAAAAGAAAAAGGAATACTGTAACTTTATATAAAAAACTATACTTTAGTATAATACACAACTTTTGAAGCATTATATATAATTAAATTGTCGAGAGAATTTTTAAATGTTTAAGGGTTAAAATATAAATCAACTATGGATGAGAATTTGATTACTAAATTATTAAAAACAAAAAGGGTAATACGTAAATTTTAGGTTCTATTTAAAAGTATTTAGTATATTTTTTATTAAAGCATCTCAATATAATAGTTACCATCTATTAGAAAATCAATTTTCATAAATAGCCAACAATATTTAAACTAAAAATTTAAAGAATTTGTTGACTATTTTTGTATATAGAGACAAGTTGAAAGCTAGGGGGATATTTTATATGAGGTCAGAACTTACAAAATCAGCAGAAGACATTTTTGGTTTTCTTGGATATGCAGAAAACATATTATCAATTGGAAAATGCAGTACAAGATTAAGGTTAAATTTAGTAGATAAGAAAATAGTAGACATTAGTCAATTTAAAAAGGTAGATGGGGTACTAGGAGTGGTTGAAACGAGAGAGCAATTGCAAATTATTATGCAGCCGAAAAAAGCTAAAAGCTTAATTAATGAATTTATTAAAATCTATAAAATAAAAAAAACAAACTAGAATACTGATTTGTATTTTTTTGAATGTGCATTATATTAATCTTTTATAACTTTCTATATTATGATATAATTAGCAAGGATATTTTTTTAATGGAGGATTTTTGTAATGAAACACATAAAAACTATAAACAAACCAAATATTAAAAACAGTTTATGCAAACCAGGATGCAAAGAATGTGCAAATTCATGTCAATCAGCTTGTAAGACATCTTGTACAGTTGCAAACTTAGAATGTGAAAACTAATTTTCAAGCAGTAGCTATATAGTTACTGCTTACTTTATATGTTTAGGAGGAAACTAAATTGTCTTTAGTACATAAATTTAAACAAGGTGAAAATTATTTTGTTTTAGATGTAAATACAGGAGCAGTTCATGTTGTAGATGAACTAGTTTATGATATATTAGATGATAATAAATTAAAAAATAAAAAAGAAGTGTTAGAAAACCTTAAAGGTAAATATGATGAGCAAGAACTTTCAGAAGCTTATGATGAAATTCAAGAATTAGCTGAAGAAGGAATTCTTTATTCACAAGATCAATATGAAGATATAGCACATAGTTCTATGGATGATAGAGATTATATAAAGGCAATCTGCTTAAATGTAATTCATGGGTGCAACTTGAGATGTAAGTATTGTTTTGCAGATGAAGGTGAATATCATGGCCACGGTGGTGTCATGAGTGTTGACACAGCTAAAAAAGCAATAGATTACGTTATTAAAAGAAGTGGTCCAAGAAAAAATATAGAGATTGATTTATTTGGCGGAGAACCAACTTTAATTATGGATTCCATAAAAGAAATAATTCAATATGCTAGAGATAATGAAGAAAAATGGGGGAAGAAGATTAGATTTACTATGACTACCAATGCTACTCTTTTAACTCCAGATATGATGGATTATATGGATAAGGAAATGGGAAATATAATTCTTTCTCTAGATGGAAGAAAAGAAGTTAATGATAATGTAAGAATAAAGGTTGATAAGAGTGGTTCTTATGATGATATAATTCCTAACATTAAAGAAATGATTAAAAGAAGAACTAAAGGAAAAACTTATTATGTAAGAGGAACTTTTACGAGAGAAAATACAGATTTCTATGAAGATGTAATGGCTATGGTTAATGAAGGTTTTAGAGAATTATCTATAGAACCTGTAGTTTTAGAAAATGGGCATCCTCTTTCTCTTAGAGAAGAAGATCTTGATACGATTTTTGGAAATTATGATAAGCTATATCATGAAATGGCAAGAAGAAAAAGAGAAGGAAATGATGAATTTAAATTCTATCACTTTAATATAGATCTTCAAGGTGGTCCGTGCGTTTATAAGAGAATTTCAGGATGTGGAGCAGGCTTTGAATATGTGGCAATAACTCCTCAAGGAGAAGTATATCCATGTCATCAATTTGTTGGAAAAGAAGAATTTAAATTAGGAAGCATTTACGATGATACGTATGATGCTGCTCTTGCTAAGAAGTTTAAGGCAGCGCATATATACAATAAACCTAAGTGTAGGGAATGTTGGGCTAAATTTTATTGTAGTGGCGGATGTCAAGCAAATAACTTTAATTTCAATGGAGATATGAATATTCCTTATGAAATTGGATGTAAAATGCAAAAGAAGAGAATTGAATGTGCCATTGCTTTAAAAGCTGAAGAAAATTAACACTTCATTTATACGATAGCTAACCGAAATAAGTAACATGTTGTGCTACGGTTTCTAAGAAATTTAGATGGGTGATTCTAAGAACAGAAGTTGTACCCAAAGGGCTAGCCTCAAAGACAAGCTTTGAACTAGCCTTTTGGAACAACTTCCGTTCAAGAATCACACCATCTAAATTTCTAATGAAACACTTCGCACAACATGTTACTTATTTCTAGTGTAGCAATGTACTTAAATTTTTGTTAATCTTTTTAGTTATTCAAACTATAGATTTAGTTCCTAATTTGGATATGTATAATATATTTAATTTTTGTAGAGAGTAGGTATTTTTCGATATGTCTACTCTTATTTTTCTCTTTCAATAAGCAAGTTTGATACTATTTTTAATTATAGAAGTCTAGGAATTGATATCGAAAGAACCAATGTAAGTGTTTATTATGAAGATGGAGAAGAGTTAAGTTCTGACGGTGGTAGCATGGATAAAGATAATAACACAGAATGGATGAGATTTGCTGCATTGAAGGAAGGAACAAAGAAGGTAAGAGTTGTAATTAATATGTTTGATGATGAACAGAAGATTGTATTTGATAAAATAATTAATATTGAATAGTAAAGCATTAAATTTTTCAATTTCTTTGAAAATAAGATATAATAAAAATCGAGGAATAATCAAGGAATTTACTTGAAGTTTTTTAGGAGAATAATTAATGGAAGAATATATTTTAGATAACAATTTAAAAGTTATATACAAACACACTGATTCTGAACTTACATCAATTTGCATATCAATAAATGCTGGTGCAGGAGTTGAAAAGGTAAAATATGGATTAGCTCATGCAACAGAGCATATGGTATATAAGGGCACAAGGTCAAGAACAGAAAAGCAAATAAATGAAGAGTTAAGTAATATTTTTTGATTTAATAATGCTATGACTAATTATCCTTATGTAATTTACTATGGAACTTTACTTAAAGATGATTTAAGTAAAGGATTAGAATTGCTGAGTGATATAGTAATAAATCCAAGCTTTATAGCTGAAGGTTTTAAAGAAGAAATGGATGTAATTAAAGAGGAACTTAAGGAGTGGGATGAGGAACTAGAACAATATTGTGAAGATAAACTATTTTATAATTGTTTTGATGATAGAAGAATAAAATATCCAATTATAGGCACAAAAGAAAGTTTAGAAAGTATAACTTTAGATGATATAAAGAAATTTTATAAAGAAAATTATTTTCCGGAAAATACTTCGATTGCTATAATTTCATCATTGGAGGGTGAGGATGTTAAGAAAATTATAGATATGTATTTTGGAAAGTGGAAAGTACAAAATATTCAAAGAGAACAAACGAGTAATAAAATGCATTTTGAAGTACCTGTAGAAAATCCTAAGATTGGCATATTTAACGACAAAAGAGATGGAATAAAAACATGTAGGGTTCAGATTGTATCTCCAATAGGTCATCTAAATCAAAATGAAATGCGATGTCTTAGAATTTTTAATCAATATTTTGGGGAAGGTACTAATTCAATTCTATATGATACTTTAAGAACTCAAAATGGACTTGTTTATGATGTGATTACAAAAATAGCAAATGAAAATTATATTAAGTTATATAAAATTACTTTTAACACAGGAAAAGAAAATGTTGATAGAACTATAGGATTGGTTAAAGAATGCATAGAAAAGTTAGATTCGTTAGAGCAGTATAGAGATATGAAGCAAATAGAACAACTAATAAAGAATTTTAAATTAAAACGATTGTTTAGAGAAGAACAAAGCATAATTTTGGCAAAAGAATTAGCGACATATGATTCTATGTTTGGAGATTATAAAATATATACTGATGAAATTATTGGTTTAGATGAATTGTCTAGTGAAGATATATTAAGAGTAGGTAATAAAGTCTTAGAAAAAATGACAATACAAATAATAGAAGCAGAATAAATGGAGGTATAAAATGTATAGTTTTAAAAATGATTATAGTGAAGGCGCACATGAAAGAATATTAAATGCATTAGTTGAAACAAACTATGAACAAACAGATGGGTATGGAACAGATTGTTATACAGAAAAAGCTAAGGAGTTATTAAAAAAGAAAATATGCTGTGAAGATGTAGATATTCATTTATTAGTTGGAGGAACCCAAGTAAATCTTACTGCTCTATCAGCTTTTTTAAGACCACATCAAGCAGTGATAGGAGCTGATACGAGTCATATTAATTGTCATGAAACTGGGGCTATTGAGGCGACTGGTCATAAAGTAATTACAGTAAAAACCGATGATGGAAAGCTTACACCGGTCATGATTCAAAAAGTTGTGGATGCTCATACTGATGAACATATGGTTCAGCCTAAATTAGTGTATATATCAGATTCTACAGAATTAGGAACTTTATATACAAAATCAGAGTTAAAAGATTTACATAAGTGTTGTAATAAAAATAATTTGCTTTTATATTTAGATGGCGCACGATTAGGCTCTGCCATTATGGCAGAAGAAAATGATTTAATGTTAGAAGATATAGCTAATTTAGTAGATGCTTTTTATATTGGTGGAACAAAAAATGGGGAACTTTTTGGAGAAGCATTTGTGATTTGTAACAATGCATTAAAAGAAGATTTTAGATATTTTATAAAACAAAAAGGTGGATTGCTAGCAAAAGGAAGATTGCTTGGAATTCAATTTGAAGAATTATTTAAGGACGATTTATATTTTGAGCTTGCACAGCATGCTAATAAAATGGCTATTTTATTAAAGGATGCTCTAAAAGAAAAAGGATATGAGTTTTTAACAAATTCATCTACTAATCAGCAGTTTCCTATTTTATCTAATGATGTTATGGAAAGGTTGAGTGAAAAATATTCTTTTAATGTTGAAAGAATAATTGATGAAAAAAATACTGCAATTAGATTAGTAACATCTTGGGCAACTAAGGAGGAAGCTATTTTAGAATTTATTAAGTATTTTAAAGAGATATAGCAATATATATTTATTAATAAGTATAATATTTAAAATGCAAAGCTGTTTTAATATATCCAAATTCAGGGCTCTGTGGAATAAAAGCATGAGATTTTAATAGATCACTATATAAATTTAGAGTACAGTTTGGATATCTATAATAAATAGTCTGATATAAAGAGGTACATTATGAAGGGAAGATTACCACTATTACAAGAATTGATAAAATACCATGATGAAAAGAATCTACTTCTTTCTATGCCTGGAAATAAAAGCGGAATTGGCTTTTTAAGAGATAAAATTGGTGAAGAATTTGCGCGTAGAATGGGATTTTTAGATATAACAGAAGTTGATCCCTTGGATAACTTGCATTATCCAGAGGGCGTTATAAAGGAAGCGCAAGAATTATTAGCTAAAACTTACAAAGCAAAGAAAGCATATTTTTTAGTTAATGGGAGTTCATCAGGAAATATGGCAGCTATATTTTCTGCTTTTGAGGAAGGGGATGAAATATTAGTCGAAAGAAATTGTCATAAATCTATATATAATGGATTGATTATGAGAAAGCTAAAAGTTAAATATATTGAGCCTATTATAGATGATAAGAATGGTGTTTTCTTACCTCCCAATAAAGTAAATATTTATAATGCACTAAATGAAAGTTCTAATCCAAAAGGAATTATATTAACATATCCTAATTATTTTGGAATAACCTATGATATTGAGGATATAATATTAGATTTAAAGTCAAAAGACTTAAAGATTGTTATAGATTGTGCTCACGGTGCTCATTATGGTATAAATAAAAGGCTTCCTAAATCTGTTTCGAGTTTAGGGGATTATGTAATTTTAAGTGCTCATAAAACTTTACCTGCGTTGACTCAAGGAGCATATCTTTTAGTAAATGAAGAAAACAATTTGGTAGAATTTTATTTGAAAGCGTTTATGACAACATCACCATCATATTTGATTATGGCATCTTTAGATTACGCCAGATATTATTTGGATAGTTATGGAAAAGAGGAATATGAGGAATTAATAAATAAAGCTGAAATTTGGAAGAAAAAAATTAATAAACTTAATAAAGTACATATATTGAGCTCTGATGATTTAAACACAGAAAATGAACAAAAATATTCCATTGACTTGAGTAGATATGTAATAAATCTTCCTAATGGATATAGTGGGCATAAATTCTTAGAGTACCTAAGGACTCAAAAAATACAAGCGGAGATGAGTATTGCAAGAGGGGTAGTACTAATACTATCTACATTTAATACGGAAGATGACTTTAGAATTATATATGAAGCTATTTTAAATTTAAAAATGAATAATATAATAGGTGAAGTAGAATCAAAATATTTTGCAGATATTCCTATAAAAAAACTAGATCCGCATGAAGTATTTAAATTACCAAGTGAATGGTGTGAGATTGAAAAATTGGAAGGGCGTATTTCAAAAGATTCAATAATACCATATCCACCGGGAATACCTTTAATTTGTCCTGGTGAGGTTATATCTAAGGAAGCTATAGATATAATAATGGATTACAGTGCAAATAGGAAAGCTATAATAGGTGTTAAAAATAATAGAGTTAAAGTGATTATACGATAATTTCCGCTTTAAACTTTTTTACAATTTTATAGAATTAAGAAAATAATATGTTTCCTAATCATTTATTTGTATTATTAAAACATTGACACACTAAGTTACAAGTTCTAAACTTTAATCAAGTGATTACACATTATTTATATTAAAAAAATGATTAAGAACAATGTTGGGAGGCCGATTATAAAGTTATGGAAACAAATATTGCGACCAAACAGAAGGATAAAGTTAAGATAAAAAAGCCTAAACAATATAAGGTTATTATGTATAATGATGATTTTACTACAATGGAATTTGTTATAAACATATTAATAGCTGTATTTAATAAAAAGCTTGTAGAAGCCGAAAAAATAATGCTAGATGTACATAAAAAAGGTAAAGGTGTAGCAGGAATTTATAGTTATGATATTGCAATCACAAAAGTTTCAATGGCAATGTCTATGGCTAAAGAAAATGAATTTCCATTTAAACTCACTGTGGAGGAGGAATAGAATATGAAAATTACAAATGAAGTTAATTTGATATTACTTAAAGCATACGAAGAAGCAAATGAACGAAACAGTGAGTATATTACTCCTGAACATCTTTTATATGCAGCAACATTTAATGAAAATGTGCAATATGCTATTAAAGAATGTGGCGGCAGCTTGGAAAGTTTAAGATACAACTTAATTACGTATATAAAAACATATATAAATAAAATAGGTCAAGGCGAACCTCAAGAAAGTCTTGAATTTCAAAGAGTTATTTTAACGGCTAATGAACAAATTAAATATAGCGGAAAGGATGCTATAGACATAGAACATATATTTTCTGCAATCTTTAATTTAGAAGATAGCTATGCTCTATATTATTTAGAGCAAGAGGGCGTTACAAAAAGAGATTTATTATATTCCTTATGCCACGGCGTAGAAAACGAAGATAAAAATTCTTATGAAGATGGAATGAAAGATGAAGAGGTTTCAGAGGATAAGGATATAGATGGTGTTATGGAACAAGAAGATGAAAAAAAAGTTAAAAAACAAAAAGAAGATGCATTTCTTAATAAATTTACAATAAATCTCACTAAAAAAGTTAATGAAGAGGAAAATGATCCGTTAATAGGTAGAAAAGATATTTTGGAAAGAAGTATTCAAATACTTTGCAGAAGAATAAAAAATAATCCTATTCATGTAGGGGAACCGGGAGTGGGAAAAACTGCTATTACTTTAGGTCTTGCGAAGCTTATATGTGAGGATAAAGTGCCAGAAAAGTTGAAAGGTAGTTCTATGTTTTCTTTAGATATAGGATCAGTAATCGCAGGAACTAAATACAGAGGGGATTTTGAGGAAAGAATAAAAAGAATTTTGGAGTTAATTAGTAAACAAAATAAACCAATAGTATACATAGATGAAATTCATAATATAGTAGGAGCAGGAGCCTTAAATGGTGGTGCTTTGGATGCATCTAATTTATTAAAACCTTATCTTACAGACGGTAAAATTAGGTTTATTGGAGCAACTACCTTTGATGAGTATAAAAAGTTTTTTGAAAAAGATAAGGCATTGAGTAGAAGATTTCAAAGAATAGATATTAAAGAACCTTCTATTAAGGAAGCTATAGAAATACTAAAGGGGCTTAAGGGTAATTATGAGGAATATCATAATGTAATTTATACGGATGAAGCAATTAGTGATGCTGTAACTTTAAGTGATAAATATATCAATGATAAATATTTGCCTGATAAAGCTGTGGATATTTTGGATGAAGCAGGCGCTTATGTACGCATGCATAATGAAAACTTTGAGGAGAAAATCACTGTTGATAGAAAAAGTATTGAGGAAATAATATCTAAGGTATGCAGTATTCCAAAACAGACAGTTGAAAGCAGTGAAATAAATTCGTTAAAATACCTTGAAGCTAATTTAAAGGAGAGTATTTTTTCGCAAGATAAAGCAATTGAAGAAGTTGTAAGATGCATAAAAATGTCTAGATCTGGATTAAATGAAGAAGATAAGCCAGTAGCATCTATGCTTTTTGTGGGTCCTACTGGAGTTGGGAAAACTGAAATAGCAAGATGTCTTTCTAAAATGCTTGGAATAGAATTAATTAGATTTGATATGAGTGAATATGCAGAAAAGCATGCAGCCGCAAAACTTATAGGATCACCACCAGGGTATGTAGGTTATGAAGAAGGAGGACTTTTAACAGATGCAATAAGAAAAACTCCTCATTGCGTGTTATTGTTAGATGAAATAGAAAAAGCACATGAAGATATTTTAAGTGTATTGCTTCAGGTAATGGATTATGCAACACTTACTGATAATAAAGGCAGAAAGGCCGATTTCAGAAATGCAATAATAATTATGACTTCCAATGCTGGTGCAAAAAATATAGGGAAAAAACTTATAGGGTTTGGAGAACGTGAAGTTAAGGGCGAAGCTATAATGGAGGAAGTTAAAAAATTCTTTACTCCTGAATTTAGAAATAGATTAGATAAGGTAATAGTATTTAATAGTATGAGCGATTCTATGGCTCTAAATATTGCTAAAAAGCAAATAAGCGATTTTAAGGCTAAATTAAATAGCAGAAATATAAAAATAGAATTTAGTGATGAATGTGTAAGTTATGTTGCTAAAACTGGAACGTCAGATGAATTTGGAGCTAGGGAAATTGCTAGAATTATAGCTTCTAATATAAAACCATTATTAGTTGATGAAATTTTATTTGGTAAATTAAGTGATGGTGGAGAATGTCAGGTGGAATTAATAGATGGAAAATTTAAATTAAAAATTAATTAAGTTATATTCTAGAAAATACTAAGTTAGTTTACTTAGTATATTTTAAACCATATATCATTAATATGCCTTAATAATATTATATGGCGAGGTTAAGCATGTTTTTGGTTGTTGAGACGAAATACATATGAGATTATTGACCTGCTATTTTTTTATAAGCTTCAATTTAAATAATGATGAATAAAAAGCTAAGATTAAGGAATAATACATTAATGTAAAAAGAAATTTTAAAACTAAATCAAGAGGAGGTGAACTATTGTAAAGTTATTATATAACTTTAACAATGGGACATTTTAATGGAAGACAAGAAACTTATATGTAAAGAATGTGGAAATGAATTTATTTTCACAGTAGGAGAGCAAGAATTTTATAAAGAAAAAGGATTTGAAAATGAACCAGTACGATGTGCTGACTGCAGAAGGGCTAAAAAGCAACAAAGCAGAAGATAATTAATAATCAGTTTTGTTTATTTACTAAAGAACCATAAAAATAATTTTTTTGGTTCTTTTTAAAATAATTAAAAAATAAACTATACATAAAGATTAATACGATAAAAACATATATTGCATTAAATATATTAAAAAATATTCAAAATTCTATTGAACTTTTTATGCTTTTACTAGTATAATGTAAAAAAAGATTTAAATGAAAGAATAATTTGAAAATTTATTTCCGTTTTATTCTTTAGGCTAATGGTTATTAATGTACATTAAATTAAGTAACAATAAATTTATAATTTAAAAATTGTGATAAGGAATAGTATATAAGTAAGCTTTTAAGAGAGCTAGAGGGTGGTGTGATCTAGTAAGTAAGCCTTATAGAAGCAGCCTTTGAATTTTATAACTGAAAAATAGAAATTATATGTAGTATAGTTTTTAATTAGGTTATAACGTGTTCCTCACGTTATAGAGGTGGAGTGTCAAAAGATACTCTAGCTGAGTGAACAATACATTTATTGTTTATTAGGGTGGTACCGCGAAGTAGTTCCTTCGTCCCTTTGTTGGGATGGAGGATTTTTTTTGTTATAAATATTAAGGAGGTTATTAAAATGGAGGAAATACTTGAAATTTTAGAAAAAAATAGTCGTTATAGTGACGAACAAATTGCTGTTATGGCAGGTAAAACTGTAGAAGAAGTAAGAGAAGCAATTAGAGAGTATGAAGAAAAGAGTATAATAGCAGGTTATACAACACTTATAAATTGGGAGAATACAGGGAGTGAAACAGTTACAGCTTTGATTGAAGTTAAAATAACACCTCAGAGAGGAGAAGGCTTTGATAAAGTTGCAGAAAGGATATATAAATTCTCAGAAGTAAAAGCTTGTTATTTAATGTCAGGTGGCTTTGATTTAACAGTTATTGTTGAAGGGAAAACTATGAAACAGGTTGCTCTTTTTGTATCTGAAAAACTTGCAGTACAGCAATATGTTTTAAGTACTGGAACTCACTTTGTATTAAAAAAATATAAGGACCACGGGACAATATTTAAGGAAAAGAAATTAGATGATAGGGAGGCAATATTTATATGATTTTAGAGGATATGATTTTAGAAAATGTTAAAAATATGCCTCCATCTGGCATAAGAAGATTTTTTGATATTGTAAATGAAATGGATGATGTAATTTCACTTGGAGTTGGTGAACCTGATTTTGTTACTCCCTGGAATGTAAGGGAAGCTGGAATTTATTCCTTAGAACAAGGTCATACTCATTACTCTTCAAATGCAGGCTTCATAGAACTTCGTACTGAAATAGCTAAATATCTTCATAGAAGATTTAATCTTAGTTATAATCCAGTAGATGAAATACTAGTGACTGTTGGAGGTAGTGAAGGGATTGATATAGCACTTAGAGCTTTAGTTGGACCAGGGGATGAAGTTATAGTGCCAGAACCTAGCTTTGTGGCATATAAAGGATGTACAGCCTTTACTGGGGCAACTGCAAAGGTATTAAATCTTAAAGCGGAAGATGAATTTAAGCTTACTCCAGAAGCTTTAGAGGCAGCAATTACATCTAAAACAAAAGTAGTTATAATACCTTTTCCTAATAACCCAACAGGAGCAATAATGACAAAAGATGAATTGGCTGGAATAGTAGAAGTTTTAAAAGATAAAAATATTATTGCAATTTCAGATGAAATATATTCAGAACTTTGTTATGGAGAAAAGCATGTTTCAATAGCATCTTTTCCTGAGATGAAGGAAAAAACTTTGGTCATTAATGGTTTTTCTAAATCATATGCTATGACAGGATGGAGACTTGGATATATTTGTGGGCATCCAATTTTAATAGAGGCTATGAAGAAAATTCATCAATATGCACTCATGTGTTCTCCAACAACAGCGCAATATGGAGCTATAGAAGCTTTGAAAAGTGGCGATGAAAGTGTAGAAGAAATGTGTAAAGAATACAATAGAAGAAGAAGAGTTTTAGTAGAGGGATTTAGAAAAATGGGATTAGATTGTTTTGAACCACTTGGAGCATTTTATATATTCCCAAGTATTAAATCTACAGGCATATCTTCAGAGGAGTTTTGTGAACAATTGCTTATAAATGAAAAAGTTTTGGTAGTGCCAGGGAATGCATTTGGGGATTGTGGAGAAGGATTTATAAGGGTTTGCTATGCTTCATCTCTTGATGATATTGTTGAAGCGTTAAAAAGAATAGAAAGATTTGTAAATAAAATTAAAGAAGAAAAATAAAAATGAAGGTGTCTTTAGTTAGACACCTTTATTAAAATGCGTTGTAAGAAATTTATAAAACTCAAGTTTTTATGTAAATTTAATCGTCATATTGGCACTAAATATGACATGAAAATTAGCTTTAAGCAAGTAAAAATCGAACTTTTATTAATAAATTGGCTAATTATTGTTACAATAGTGGTAGTATATTAAGAATATTGACATGATATTCTTAATATATTATCATAGTAGCATATGGTAGCGATACCATATTTATTTCTTGAAATGAGGTGGATTTATGTCAGTAACAATAAGCGATATTGCTAAAAAGGCAAAAGTGTCCCCAGCAACGGTTTCAAGAGTTCTGAATGATTCGGGTTATGTAAAAGAAGATACAAAGAAGAGGATTCTAACAGCGATAAAAGAGATGAATTATACCCCAAGTGCAATTGCAAGGAGCCTATCAAAAAGTGAAAATAATACAATAGGTATTATTGTTCCAGACATAACTAACACTTATTTTGGGGAAATTATAAAAGGTGTAAGTGAGATTGCTGAAAAAAAGAATTTAAATATAATTTTATTTAATACAGATAATTATTTAGAGAAAGAAATACGTGCAATTAATTTACTTAAAGAACAAAGAATTAAAGGAATCATAATGACTCCAGGATTTGGTGAAGAAAAGTTTAATGAAACTTATATAAAGACGATAAACACTTTGAATGTTCCAATAATATTAGTTTCTGCAGACATTAAATTTACTAAATTAAATGGAGTTTTTGTAGATAATATAAAAGGTGGCTTTGATGCAACCAACTTATTGATTAAAGAAGGCCATACTAAAATAGGAATTATGACAGGATTATGGAGTTCGGAACCTGTAATCGATATGTTAGAGGGATACAAAAAGGCGTTAGCTGAAAATAATATTGAATTTGATGAAAAATACATATACCATGGCGATTTTAAATTAGATAAAGCATATGAATTAACTAAAAGGTTGCTTAAAGAAGAAAATCATCCTACAGCATTGTTTGTTTGTAGCAATATGATGACAATGGGAGTAATAAAAGCATTAAAAGAAGAAAATAAGGATATACCTAAAGATTTAGCAATAGTAGGTTTTAATAAAATCGATTTTTTAGATATTGTAGGAATAAATATTACATATATAGAAGATTGCCCATTAGAATTAGGAAGAGCATCAATGGAGATGCTATGTGATATTATTAGTGATAATGAAAAGAACGAATTAAAAAGATTAACTATTGCACCACAAATGATAATTCAAGGTTCAGAAAAAAAATATAGTTAAAATTAATAATATATAATGTGATATGATCTTAAGTTATACGTATAATATAAAGGTTAACATATTATATAAATTACATTAATATAAAGATGCTTTTTAGAGTTTAGATCATGAAATTTCATGATTTTAAATATTAATTATTTAATTAGGAGGAAATAGTATGAAAAAAATTATTGCATTATTAATGACAACAATGATAATGGGAACTATGGCTGGGTGTGGATCAACAAGCGGTACTAAGACAGCCGATCAAGGGACTACTAACACTGAAAAAGAATATAAGGTTGCAATGGTAACTGATACAGGTGGTGTAAATGACCAATCTTTTAATCAATCTTCATGGGAAGGTCTACAAAGCTTTGAGAAAAATAATCAAGGAGCTAAGGTAAGCTATTTGGAATCTAAGCAAGA
>JARLHR010000191.1 GCA_031292145.1 Clostridium sp.
ATGTCTAAAGTAGAAACCGCAGTTTTGCATTATTATAAATAATAATGGAGATTTATCAGGAGCCGTGTGCGAGGCCCGCATGCACGGTTCTGTGAGAGGAAAAATCTCGGAAAATTATTTCTGAGATTTACCTACTCGATATCTAATGTATTTTTAACAAATTCCTTATAATTATTTCCCCAATCAGTTAAAACATCAAAAATAGGTCTAAGTGTTTCTCCCATTTCGCTTAAGCAATATTCTACTTTTACAGGAATTTCATCAGGAAATACCGTGCGGTCTACAATTCCATCATCTTCTAAAGAACGAAGATTTTCGGTTAGTACCTTTTTGCTAATGTTTTCAATACCGTTAAGTAAGTCTGTAAAACGCTTAGGACCTGTAAGTAAATTTCTTAAAATCAACAATTTCCATTTGTTACCTATAACTCCAACAGCGGTGGCAACAGGGCACTGTGGTAAATCTTTATCAACAACCATGTAATTAATCTCCTCTCTTATAATGAGGGTTACTAAAATGTAACCTAGGCACATTAAAGTGCCGTATTTACTGCTATAACTTATGCAACTATTATATAAATAGAAGAAAGATAAATCAACTGAAAATTGATTTTGGTTACGAAGAAAGGTGAGTGAAAACTATGGAACAGTATCTTGCATTTCAATGGCATATTACAGATACGTGTGATCAGCGTTGTCAGCATTGTTACATTTTTTCGGAAAATAATGATATTCCTATTATAGAGATGGCCTATGAAAACATAGAAGCAGTATTGAAAAACTGTACAGATATGTGTGAAAAATTAAATCGAATCCCTTATTTCTATATTACAGGTGGAGATCCGATTTTACATAAAGATTTTTGGAAAATGCTAGAGATGTTCAAAGCTAATAATATTACATTTGGAATACTTGGAAATCCGTTTCATCTAAATGATGAGGTATGCAGGAAATTAAGATATTACGGATGTGATAAGTATCAGCTTTCTATTGATGGGCTTAGAGAAACTCATGACTCTATCAGAAAGCCAGGCTCATTTGATACTACAATAGAAAAAATAAAATGTATCAGAAATGCTGGAATCAAGTGTGCAATAATGACAACTGTATCAAAAACAAATATTTCTGAGATACCTGAAATAATTGATATTGTAGCTCATCATAATGTTGACATATTTGCATTTGCAAGATACTGTCCAACAAGCCTTGAAAAGAGTACTATGCATATTGAACCAAATGAATATAAGGAGTTTCTAGAAGTAGTCTGGAAAAAGTTTGATGATTATAAAGATTCTGATACGACTTTTAATTTAAAAGATCATTTATGGACATTATTCCTATATGAAAAAGGATTATATACAATACTAGAAGGTTTGGATGAAAATACAATCTATGATGGCTGTAACTGTGCAAATTGTCATATGACTATTTTACCTAATGGTAATGTTTATGCTTGTAGAAGAATGGAAAGCTTAGTTGGAAATGCATTTAGAGAAAGTATGAAGGATATTTTCTTGGGAGAAAAGATGGATGAGTTTAGGGAATATGATAAGTTTGAGAAGTGCTCAAAATGTGAATTGTTAAGATTCTGCAGAGGCTGTCCAGCAGTAGCCTATGGATATACACATAATTCTTATGCAGCAGATCCACAATGCTGGAAAGAAATATAAGGTCAAGCCTTGATTGAGAAAGAATTTTCAGATAGTTAAATATTTATAGTTATTGAATATAAGATGAGTTTAGTAAATCACAATAATAATGAAAGGATAAGCAAGTAATATGAAAGCAGTTATTATTGAAAGAACATGCAAGGCAGAGGAAATGCTTATTAAGGATGTACCAATTCCAGAGGTTAAACCAGGATGGGTTCTTGTAAAAGTAAAGGCATTTGGAATCAATCGTTCTGAAGTAAGTTTAAGAAGTTATGAAGCGGATAAACCATATATTAAGTTACCAAGAATACCAGGAATAGAATGTGTTGGAGAAATAGCAGATCCATCTGATAGTAATTTTAAAACTGGGCAGCGTGTTATAGCACTAATGGGGGGGATGGGACGAAGTTTTGATGGAAGTTATGCAGAATATGCTCTTTTACCTGTAAGTCATGTATTTAATGCAAATACTGAGCTAGATTGGACAGAAATGGCAGCAATACCTGAAACCTTCTTCACAGCATATGGCTCATTATTTGATTGTCTTCAGATTCAATCAGGGGATATTATTTTAATTCATGCAGCTACAAGTGCATTGGGATTTGCAGCCATACAATTAGCAAAATCTATTGGGTGCACAGTAATTGGAACAACAAGAAAAGAAGAAAGGCTTGAAGTCTTAAAAGAAATAGGAGCAGATTTTGTAATATTAGATGATGGAACATTATCAAAGCAAGTAATGAAGTTGTTTCCAAGTGCAATCACAAAAGTATTGGAATTAGTGGGGGAAGCTGCAATAGAAGAGACTTCTAAGTTATTGAAAAAACATGGAATCATATGTTCAACAGGTCAGCTTGGAGGCGTTTCTGCACAAGGGTTTGATGTCATTAAATCAATACCAAATGGAGTATATTTATCGTCATTTTATAGCAATTACCCAACACAAGAAATTATAAATGAAATATTTAATTATATAAAGCAATACAATTTAAAACCTCATATTTCGAAAGTGTTTGCCTTAGATGATATTGCAAAAGCTCATCTACTGATGGAACAAAATAAGGCAAATGGGAAAATAGTCGTTTTAGTTAATTAAAAGTAATGTCCTCGATTTTTATATAAAACCCTTAATCGAGGATACAGTATTTTATAACAAGTATGATAAAGAATAGGTGAGGATATGGAAAAATATAAAGAACGTGTTAAAAAGGCTAGTGATGCTCTGAAGAATGCAGAATATATTTTAATAGGAGCAGGAGCAGGTTTATCAGATGCTGCAGGACTAAAGTATTCGGGAAAAAGATTTACTGATAGATTTCAAGATTTTATTGAAAAATACGGTATGGAAGATTTGTATAGTTCCAGCTTTTATCTATTTGAAACCATTGAAGAAAAATGGGCTTATTGGGCTAGGCACATATCACTTAATAGATTTGAAACACCTGCAACAGAATTGTATAATAAACTGTTTAATCTAGTAAATGAGAAGAAGTATTTTGTTTTGACAACAAATGTGGAACATCAGTTTTGGAAAGCTGGATTTTTGGATGAAAAGATATTTGCTACTCAAGGAGATTATGGATATATACAATGTGCCAAAGGATGCCATGCTACACTATACAATGATGAAGAACTTGTTAAAGAAATGCTTAAACAGACTAAAGATTGCAAAATTCCATCAGAACTTGTACCAAAGTGTCCAGTGTGTGGAGGCGAAATGGATGTTAATATAAGAAAAGATGAATACTTCATTCAAGATGAGGCTTGGGATAAAGCATGTGAGAATTATAGTTCTTTCCTAAAAGAGATTCAAAATAAAAAAGTAGTATTTTTGGAACTTGGTGTAGGATTTAATACACCCACAATAATTCGCTATCCTTTTGAGCAGATAACATATGTAAATTCCAATGCTACAATTATAAGACTAAATAGAGACTATCCTGATGGACCAGTTGAAAATGAAAATAAGACAATTGCATTTGAGGAAGATATGATGGAGGTAATAAGTACTTTATGATAATAAATACAGGATGCAGGACGGATATTCCTGCTTATTTTAGTGAATGGTTTTATAACAGAATTAAGGATGGATATGTGTATACAAGAAATCCTTATTATAAGAATCAGGTAATGAAATATAAGTTAACTCCTGATGTGGTTGATTGTCTATCTTTTTGTACGAAGAATCCAGCACCAATGCTGTCTAGAATTCATGAAATTGATGCATTTAGGCAGTTCTGGTTTGTAACAATTACACCTTATGGAAAGGAAATTGAGCCCAATGTACCAGATAAAGAAAAAGTAATAGAAGCTTTTAAAAAACTTTCAGATATTATTGGAGTAGAAAAGATAGGATGGAGATATGATGCGATTTTTATTACAGATAAATATACCTTAGAAAGTCATATAGATGTCTTTGAGAAAATGGCAGCAAAACTTGGAGGATATACTCACGATTGTGTTATCGGTTTTATAGACTTGTATGAAAAAACAAAACGTAATTTTCCACGTATTAAGGCAGTTACAAAGGAAGAACAATGTATTATTGCAAAAGAATTTGTTCGTATAGGGAAAAAATATGATATTCAGATTAAGACATGTGTTGAAGGACAGGAGTTGTCAAAGTACGGTGTTGATTGCAGTGGTTGTATGACTAAACCAGTAATTGAAAAAGCAATAGGAGTTAGCTTAAAACTTCACAAAAAGAAATCTACTAGAGGAGGCTGTAATTGTCTCCTTGGAAATGATATTGGTGTATACAATACATGTGGTCACGCCTGTATATATTGTTATGCGAATTACGATCGAAAAACAGTTATAGATAACATGAAACTTCATAATCCCAAATCACCATTTTTGATTGGTGGAAATATGAATGGCGATGTGGTAAAAGAGGCTAAGCAAGAAAGCTTTATAGATAATCAAATAACATTGTTTTAGAGTATATTCAAAAAGCGAAAGTCAGCAGTACATTCGGATAATAGTGAATTTATGAAAGTTGGTGTAAATTTTATGAATCAATCAGAAAGGTTGCTTTTTTTAATAAAAGAATTAATAAACGAGGATAATAGATATAAAGAGTTGGAAATTCCAGATTCTTATTTTGATCAGACTAGATTACTCCGTTCACTTATGAATGTAAGAATGCCGAGTGAAACGGGTGAAGAGTTTTTAAAAGTGCAAGATGAGTATTTATCTAGCATTGTTCAGGAGAAAGGCATTGTGAAGCTTACAGATATACCAACTGTAGCAGAAGAGTTTCCGTTATCATCTTTACAATTTAAAGATAAGATATCAGTATGTCAGGGGGATATAACAAGGCTCAAAGTAGATGCAATTGTAAATGCGGCTAATTCCCAGATGCTTGGCTGTTTTGCACCATGTCATGGATGTATTGATAATGCAATACATTCATCTGCAGGAATACAGCTTAGAGATGAATGTTATGAAATAATGAAGCAGCAAGGTCATGAAGAAGAAACGGGAATGGCAAAAATAACAAAAGCTTATAATCTTCCATGTAAACATGTTATACACACTGTTGGACCGATTGTAAGAGATGAACTAACAAAGGAACTTGAAGAGGATTTACGATCTTGTTATAGGTTGTGTTTGGAATGTGCAGTTGAAAATGAAGTTAGAACTATTGCATTTTGCTGTATATCTACAGGCGAATTTCATTTTCCAAATGATAAAGCTGCTAAAATTGCAATGGAAGCAGTAATACAATTTTTAAATGAAAACGGGTCAAAGATAGATAGAGTTATATTTAATGTGTTTAAAGATTTAGATTATAAGATTTATAGAATTTTGCAAGTGTATGATTAAGCTATAATTCAAAAATGATTTATAGTAAAATTGCTATGTTTTACTTTTCTTAAGAAAATAATAAATGCGCTCACCACTGTACAATATTTATTTTATATGGAGCTTAAGTATTTGCCCCAAAAACAACAGAGGCTTGTTCTATAATTTTGTAGGTTTTCAATACTTTAAGTTTTTGTTTTAGTTTAGACTGTTATTAGATTTTAGTATAATTGATTTTAGTTTTATTACTAGAATTATGTATGGAAAGTGATCCTGAAGAGGTGGACCTCTTCAGGATTATTTTAGCTTAAGTTCAAGTTGTTTTGGGGTAGTTGTAATAAAGTATTTGTATTTTTCTTTATAATAAAGGCTTACTTTTCTTCTTGCTTCATAGGGCAAGGTACTTAAAAGGCAATCATATTGTGCTTTTGAGGTAAAGCCTTCTTCTTTTTTTAGCCAGGTTGCAAAGGTCATTGTAACAAATCCTTTCATATGTATTTTTATTAGGGTTAGGGGCAGGATGCCTTTAATCCTGTTCAGTTTGTAGGTACTTTTACCAATATTCATATTTTTCGTGGTAAAACAAATCAGTTTTTTTAGCATCTTCTTTAGATTTTTGAGATATAATATCTAGCCATCCTTTATAGTGTGCAAATGAATTAAATCCTTCTTTGACTGTAAGCCATCTAATGAATGAAAAGTATCTCATATATGTAAAATCCTTTCTTAACTTTATATTATAATTATTCCCAATTATACGAACGAATATTCTATATTGCTTGTACAAAAATGAAATAAATTTTGTACAAAAAATGTATAGGAAAGTTATATGTTGGACAGAATATTTTACTAGGAAGGAGTGGGAAATCCATGGAAGAAAGGAAAAAAGAAAAGATTAAAAAACCGCCAACAAAGCAAGTTCATTTAGAATGTGATATGGCATTATATAATAAGTTTGAGGAGTATTGTTATAGAAACGGAAAAGATGTAAGTAAAACAATAAGGTCATTTATGAAAATGTGTATAGGAGAATAGAATGTTTAATTTAAGGTACCTAAAATAGGTACTTTTTTGTACATAAAAATGTATTAAATTTCTATAAGTGGGCAGAATATAAATAGGGGAGGGAGAGCAAAAAAAGAAAAGGTGGTATTAAAATTGGATAAGAGAAGATATGAGACAAAAACATTAATAGCAGAGTACAAATATTTGAGTGAACTTGAGGAATTCAGATTTTCTGAAACAGCTTATAGGTTAAAAGATGGTTCAATAATTATTGAGTACGATGGTGCTAGATTAAGTCTTTATGGGTTAAAATTAAGTTTTCAAAAGAGTATAGCAAGAAAAGGAATTTATAGTGTTGATGATAAAGATTATGAGTTCTGGAAATCAGTTAGAAGTAAAAGAGACGATAGCTATTTTATGGATTGGGAGGCTGAAATGGATGAACAGTTTAAAAGATCTCAAGAAGAATATTATAAACAAATAGCTACAGAGCATGAAAATGTACTTAAATGCGTTGGCTCTGACGAATTACCATTCTAATTACATAGGGGGAGAAAATCCCCCAGGAATAAACGCTATAATATGGACAAGCGATTAAGTGCCAGTACCAACCTACAAGTCTAAGAGGAACAAGCTCCTGACCAAGATACATTGCCAAACTTTAGAAAAGCTTATCTCACTGAGCAGCATACTAAGACATAGATTTTTTCATAGTGACTGCACATATTTATTTAAAAATATAGTCAAGATCAAAAGCCAAGCGTATCTTTACTATATTTTTAAATAAATATACCATAAGCTATGAAAAAACCTAGTTAAAAGTATTTTCTAAAGTTTCACCAGGGGGGCGTTTTTGTACAGGCTTCATTTTATCTTTTCTCTATATTTAAATAATACAACAGCTTTAATGCCGAATGACTAAAAATAATTTCCATAAAACATCTTTTATTATTTTCAGTTATTGGACATTAAAGCGTTCGTTACACAATATACCTTGGTTACATAAAGAACTAAGCCTGTACAAAATGGAATTGCCATCACCTTTCTTAAACATACCTCAGCATTGGTGATGGCATGTCCAAGCCCCCCAAATCTTTTGCCAGCTTGTCTGGCCAATATACTTTAGTTTTAGATTTTCCAAGGTGTGGACCAATAATATAGCAAAGCTCTAAAAAATAATATATAAACTATGGGTTCAGAAGGAGGGATGGACTAGTTTACATTTTTGATTATAAAGGGAATACTATTTTTGATCCCTTTATAAATGGATTAACAAACCTGTCCAACCCGACTGCACCCCATCGGGTACCCAAACAAAGGACTAGTCTAATGCATAGAAATTCTTAGTGTATAAATGGCTCCGACTTTGGAGGAGACATTTAGGCGCTTAGAATTCTTGCTGATGACCTGTCCTTTTTTGGGTGATGGATCCAGGTGCCCAAATAATAAATACTATAAACAACATGTCCTTTAAAAAATACGTATATAGCTATAGCTCTTATATCTGCATATATAGGTATATAGTTATCTAATTAAAAGGATTATTAAAAAAAGTATATAGCTATATAAATATCAAATTATATAGATGTATTATTACGTAAGAAAAAATGAAATTACGTACATATAAGATTTAAAGTATAAAGATAGGAGGTGGCGCCAGCCACAAAAGGGCATGAAGTGCTCTTTAATATAATTGGTTGAATTGGACAACGGTTTGTCCAATTTTTCCTTGCTGCCGCAGGCAAATGTAAACAATGGGAAGTGCAAGCTATATTCAAATACTTAAATTTATAGATACCATATAAATTTAAGTATCTATAAAATACCACTAATTGATATACAATAGGAATAGGTAAGGCTTTGAAATAATCTCTACCTTTTCCCCTCCTTCACACCGTACATGAGGTTTCCAACTCATACGGCGTTCCAACAATAATTATCTTTTAACTAAATAACTGAATTTCCTACTAACTTTCTTAAAGAATTGACACGTTTTAGTCCTTGTTTATCAAGGGATAATAACCCTAAATATTTATTAATAATTTCAGATTTTGTACAATGAATAAGTTTGTGTGCCTTTCCGCATATCCAGACTAGATTTTTATATTCATCGGCTCCACCATCACATTTCTGTTTCTTATGGTGACATTCCATGTCACCTATTTCCAAATCCATTCCTGTTATGTCGCATTTTCCTTGTTGTCCTGCAATCATGGATATTCTATTGTCATCAAACTCAGCAGTATTATTTTCATTAGTTGTTTTTAATAAATAATCAACTAAATGTCTATAGCTTCTAAGATTCTTATGTATCTTTTCTCTTCCTTGTTTTGTATAATTACAAATATCTTGACTAAAGCACATAGGAGGTTTAGTTCTGCAACCATAGATTGGAAATATTGTAACATCATTTACTGTTCTGATTTTTCCATTATAATTTCCATATAACTTTTTATAAGTTTCTGTAAACTTAGGTTTGTTTGATATCCAGCGACTTAAACGTATTTCTAAGCTCTTTGTGACTAAGAAATCTATTTCAGCAAAATCTAATGATATATGAGTTGCACTATTATAATAATTGTGACTTCCTAATATCATTGAGTTTAATTTTAATACCTCTTTATTACCACCTTGCTTCTGGATTTTCTTTATTTGCTCCTTAAGCTTATTAATGGTCTTCTTTTTAGCTTTATTACACATTCTACTTTGACATATTTGCTTACTATTTTTAGCTTTCACCGTAAGTTTGAATCCTAAAAATTCTGTATAATTTTTTCTTAAATTGGTTACTTTCGATTTTTCAGTGCTTATATCTAAATCCAATCTTTCTTTTAACCATAATCTTGTAGCATTATAGATTTTTTGAGCTGTTTTATAATCTCTGCAGAAAATTTTGAAATCATCTGCATACCTTACTAACCATATTTCTTTAAGGCTTGTATTTTTAATAGCTCTATATTTATGATATCCAGTATATTTGTGTCTTGTTTCAAAGGTTTCCCATTGTGAACTAATCCACCAATCTAATTCATTTATAACTATATTAGAAAGTAGTGGACTAATTATGCCACCTTGTGGCGTACCTTTAGCTGGCGTTCCTATATCTTCTATTTCTGATTTTAAAATCTTTCCAATTACACTGATTAAGCTTTTATCTTGAATCCCTAAATTCCACATTTGCTTTTTAAGTTTAGCGTGATTTACATTATCAAAGAAACCTTTAATATCTAAATCAACTACATAGTGCAGATTATTTCTATTTATTAAAAACATACATCTTGCTATTGCATGGTCTGTTGACCTATTCGGTCTAAAACCATAACTATGTTTATGAAATTTAGCTTCACATATAGGTTCTAGGACTTGCTTAATGCATTGTTGGATAATTCTATCCTCAATGCATGGTATTCCCAAAGGTCTAGTTTCAACTGAGCCTTTGTGTTTTGGTATTTCAACTCTTCTCACACTTTTAGGCATGTAGTTGGCTAATTTATTTTGAATACATAAAACAAAATCATCTGTATTCATTTTCTTAAAGTAACTTATATCGAGATTATCGGTTCCAACTGTTGTTGAACCCTTGTTCTTCTTAATATTTCTATATGCTAGTAAAATATTATTCCTTGATGCTATAGGCTGCATTAATTTAGTAAACTTTTTATTGTCACAAGATTTTTTATACAATTCGTCAAATATATTTTGAATCGTGTAATATTCATTGTTTCTTAATAACTGGCTTTTCTTTAATTTTAAGCTTTCCTCCAAGTCTGCTATTTCCTCCTTTGTATATTTACAATTTTGGAATCACATCTCTTAGTCTTACTCGAACCTTGAATTTATTCAGTATTTAATTATCAAATAACAATTGTCTAGTGGCTATCGCTCACGTTCCCGTTACAGAACTTTCCTAACTTCATGCCACCACTCTCACTTAGATTAAGATAAGTTATAGATTTCCCCTTTCCTTATCAATATTTCATAGGCAGTAAAACCTCCATATTCTAAGTTTTCCTTGTTCCATTATTACTATCTTTACATATATCCTTAGGTTGTTAGTTTAAGCCTGTAAGCTTGATAATGCCTGTAACATTATATAGCCTTTCATAAAGCTAAATTTTACTCAGCTACACTTACAACACATATGTGTTATATCCATTTCTAGATATTAGTACTCTAGACCTGTACATTCCTAACTTCGTCAGCCACATTGTGGCATCCTAACCATAGATATTTTATAGACACCCGGCCTATCACCACTCGACTACCTCTAGTTCGCATTTCGTATAGGAATTTCTTTTCATCTATTTACGGTGGCTCTCAGCCGGCTTCACCGAGCTTTTTAATCCTTTGTTGTTTACCCAACAAAAACGCTAATCGGAGTATCAGTGGAAACCCTTCAAGACGTTACTCTATCATTTGATTTCTCGTAATAACAGTTCTAATTTCTGAATTTAATCAGCTAATTAGTCTAAGCTTTTCACTTAGAAACAAGTCGCACTAGCTTGTACTTCGCTTCATTTGTCTGAGCGTAGCAAGTTATAATTTTGGTAATAGGCAAGCTGAATAAACAGATACCTTAGTTTTAAAAATACCAGGATAAGATGAATTTCTATAAAGGAAACAGGTACCTTAATTTTAGCTTGTCTATTACTTCCTTTGTGTGAACATAGTGAGTTAATTTATAAGATATTAATTAGTTTAAGCTGAATGAAATATATGCGAAGAATAGAACTTTAATAAATGGGTCCTGAAGGTCGTATATTGGCTTTTGCTTGAAGTATATTAATATCTTCATTAGTGATGAGAAGAACATTAATTATGGGATTTAATGCGTAGACTTTAATCCAGTCAACCAATTAAGAGAATTAATAGAAGAAAGTATCAATGTAATGGCAGGAGCTTAAGCTTCTGGTATTGCATATTGATTCTTTCTGGAGCTTAGAGGTTAGATGATTATTTAGAGGATGCAGTTAGGATGAGAGGAATATTAACTTTGTATACGTTAGATTAAGGTGTTATAATTAAATATGATATAAATTATTTATTATTAAAAATGTATGCCAAGGTTGTAGGTTCAAGCCCTACACTCCCAACAATAATGTTAAGAAGTATTTGTA
>JARLHR010000192.1 GCA_031292145.1 Clostridium sp.
ATTATTTTAACAATATGAGAATGATGCAATAATCTATCTAATATTGCATTAGCCAAAGTTACATCAGAGAAAACATCTCCCCACTTACTGAATGGTTGATTAGTTGTTATTATAGTGGAGTTATGCTCATATCTCTTTGTTATAAGTTGAAAAAATAAGTTAGCACCTAACTGGTCGATGGGAAGATATCCAATTTCATCAATGATTAATAATCTATATTTATTATAGTGTTTTAATCTTGCTTCCAATCGATTTTCATCATATGCTTTTCTTAAATTTTGTATTAAATCATGGCAAGTAATAAAATATGTAAGATATCTTTTACTTGCTGCTTCAACTCCGATAGCGGTAGCCAGGTGTGTTTTGCCAACACCTGGAGTTCCATAAAACAATATATTTTCTTTATTTTCAATAAATCTTAATGAACACAAATCTTTAATCTGTGCCTTATTTACTGAAGGTTGAAAATCATAATCATAATGTTCAGCCCTTTTTACAAAAGGAAAACCGGCTACAGTTATCTGTATCTTTGAAGCCATTTCATTCTTATATGCTATTTCTTTATCGGTTAGATGCACTAAGGCATCTAACACGGAAGTTCCTTCCTTTACAACTGTATCTAAATAATTAGGAATATATGAATACATTTTTTCTAATTTTAGCGTTTCTAAATTATTTAACAATTTAGCATACATCTAGATTCCTCACTCTCTTAACAATATATCCATCATAGACATATTTTCTCTTATAAATTCATCTATTTTCGCATCTGTAAGATGCTTACATGCATCAGATTTTAATATTTCATGCATATGTCCAATTTTATAATTATATTTATTGTCACTTAGTGAGTGACATACAATAAAATCTTGATTATAATATATACTGATATTACCGTCACATGTTTCAGTAATATTCACTTTTAAACCAATGTATTTGGTTGGAACAGAGTACTTTTTACCTTTGTAGTTAACCATAGATTCTTTTGATATCTTATATTCTTTTTCGCAGGAGACATATGATACCAACAAGTCCATTGGTGGCAATGGGTTAAGGTACTCTAGTTCTTTATTTAAACGACTTAAAGGGCTTGAGATATTTCATTATTCACTTCTTGCATAAAATCTTGTACTATTTTATCTAGATCATCATAATCTTCAAATTCGCCGTTATAAACGGCTAAACGGTTAGTAAGACGTGCAAGGGATTC
>JARLHR010000023.1 GCA_031292145.1 Clostridium sp.
CAAGGTTGATAGGTCAGAGGTGTAAGTATGGCAACATATTTAGCTGACTGATACTAATAGGTCGAGGGCTTGACCAATATAATCAAGTTGTAAAATACATTAAAGAAACTATGTGCAATTTTGAAAGAACAAAGTTTTTTTCAATTAAATAGATCTCGTGATGATGGCATAGAGGTAACACTCCTTCCCATTCCGAACAGGAAAGTTAAGGTCTATAGCGCCGATGGTACTGCATGGGAGACTGTGTGGCAGAGTAGGACGTTGCGAGGTAATTTTAAAAGAGATGGTATATACTATCTCTTTTTTCGTATGAATTTTAGTTTTGTATAATATAAGACCATATGTATTATATTTGAATCAATACTCGGAGTAATAATTTTAGGTAGTAAGTGAATTAGAAGATAAATATTTAATAAAAAGTAAAAAATAATCCACAATATTTATAATATACGTGTGGATTATTTTTTACTTTTGTGGATATAATCATTCTACTACTTCATAAAGAAAATTAATTGCTCTACCTTTATTTATTGGAAATATGGAATAAGCAGATATATTATCTTATTTTAAAACTCACATTTTTAATTACTTCAATAATTTCACCATTTAATCCCTCAAATACGGCATTATAGACATCCAATATAAGCGTACCAAGCTTTAATTCAGCAGGTGGTGCAATAGGTTTAGCACCATATGCCAAAGCTTTTTCATATATAGAATCTACATCATTAACATATAGAGCAAAATGAAGTAAAGCACCATATCTGACATCTTCTTTATGCCTAGACTTTACTCCTTGTGCAGGCACCTCTGCATTACGGTCAAATATTTCTATGCATGTCACTTCATCTGGTGAAATAAGCATAGTTGCATCATTAATTTTAAATGAAGGTAAGGTCCAATGATGTCCTGTTTTAAAGTCAAATACATCTTTATAAAATTGAATCGTTTTGTTATAGTCATAAGACATTATTGCTACATGAGCTAATCCTTTTGTATTCATATATGATACTCCTTATAATAAAATTATACTTTTATTGTTAAATTAAAAGTATAATTTTTAAAAGGTATATAAGTCAAATTACTTTTAAATAAAAGGTGTTTGATTCAATTCACGGAAAATATTGAGGTGTTAATAAAATGAAGTCATTACAGTTAGATAGAACAGATTATATGATTTTAGAACTTTTAAAAAATAATTCAAGAATTCCGCTGGTGGATATTGCAACGCAAGTAAATATGTCACCACCTGCGGTGAAAGAAAGAATGACTAAACTAGAAGAAGCAAATATTATTAAAAATTATACAATAAAAGTTCAAGAAAAAGAAAACCTTATTGAAACTTATATCATGATAAAAACATCAAAGTGTTTGCAGCTTGAAGACTATTGCCAAAAAGTTAAATTTGTTAAAGAAATGAAAAGAATAAGTGGAAACTATAATTATTTGATTAAATTAAAGACAGAAACCTTGGATGAACTATATAAACTTCAAGAAGAACTTGTGAGATTTGGACAATCTAATGCTTTTGTGGTCACAAAGAATATCGAATTTAATTAATTTCATCACTTGGTTCTTCTTGTTTTTAGTAACAAATAATTTATAAAATAGTCTGAGATATGTCGCATCCAAGCAAATAATCTTTTGATTTTATTTCAAGTAATATTAAAAGTTGGATAAAATATACGGGCATAACTATTGCAAGGCATTTTAAATTACTTACATAATATGTTTATAATGGGGAATATAATAAGAATAAGTACAATAACTATGCGGGGCGTGTCGATATGAGAATAATAGAGAAAAAGTGAGAATAATGTATATGTGGGGATTTAAACCGCATATGTGACTGTAATATATATAGTTTAAGTAAACATATGTGCTAAGATAAAAGACGTCGCTAAGAGCGGTAAGCAATTTAAGAAAATCGGTAAAAGACTCTAAAATAAAGAGTTAAAAAAGATTTTGAAAAAGTTGTTGACAAGCTTGAAGCCAAGTGATAAGATAAGAAAGTCGCTTGATGGTGATAAACAAAGCATTACAGCGAAAGTTGTAAGAAAGAAAATGGTCTTTGAAAATTGAACAGAATAATATAAGTACATTTAAGTAAACCAGCAATTTTTATTTGAGTAAGCTAAGATTAAACTTTTTATTGAGAGTTTGATC
>JARLHR010000193.1 GCA_031292145.1 Clostridium sp.
GAGCTTGCATCAACATTAGCTTGCTCCCACTTTCAGTGTGACAAGCTAATGTTGAACAAGCCCCCATTAAGTGCTTTTAGCATCGAAATTTTCAAATGCCTGCTACACACAAATGTATTTGATTTCTAGTGTAGATATATATCCAAAATTTAGTACAACTTCATAATAACTCAAGTTATAAGTCCAAATATAAAATTGGATATCTATACATTATCTAGGCATTCAACAAATATACTTTCATATTGTTTATTATTCTCTTCATCACTTGTTTTATTCCCTGATAATGCTTGTGAAAAAGCAGTAGAAAGTGCCTTTTTCATAAATTCTCCCATAACCTTAGACATATCTGGTCCATTAACTTTTACATTTACAGTTGCAGAATCCCCATTTATGCTTTCAGAATTTATTGTATAAGTTAATTTTTGCATAGTTTCACAAAATTTCTTGCTTGTCTCATCTGAAAATTTATTTTCCTTCTTTTCAGCTTCACCTTTATTGTCTTTGCTTTCTAATGCCGTATCAAGTAATTGTTTTACATCACCATTCTCACCTTTTTTATCTTGTTCTAAATAATCTTTTACTGTATTTGATAAAAATCATTTATCTGTTTTTTCTTGTGATATATGAAGTATATTATAAATTATCCCCTTTTCTGTTTCTACTTTGCTTAAATCATCTATGAAGTAAAATATATGATATTTCCACTTATCAGGATTGTAAATGATAATATATTCTCCACTTTGAATCTTAGGCATATCTCTTTCTATTTTCTCCTTGAAATTATTCAAGCTTTCTTGTGGTTGTATTTCTCTTACTATTTCAAATAAGTATTTACTTTCTCTAATTTTATATGTTGTTGTATTAATTAATGGTATTCCTACAAAATATGCAGATAAAATTCTTGAATTAATAGATGAAGCTAATGAAGAATTCACTATTCCTAAAATGAATTCTAAACTTAAAATTGGTGCTACTCAAACTATTTCTGCTTCTCGATTACCTAAATTATTTGCTTTACTTCATGAGAAAGATCCTGAAATATCTTTAACATAAAAAACAGATAAACAAGAAATTCTTTTTGATATGCTAATAAAAGGTGAATTAGACGGCGCTTTTATATACGATTAAAGAAATTTTTAACTTTAGAGAAAATTTCGCACTAATATCTTCTTCAACCATTGATGATATCAATAATATAAATACTTCAATAATAATAAATTCAGACACAAATTGCCCTTATCGTAAACTCCTACAAAAATTTATTGAATGTAATAATTCTAAACCTAAATCTATTATTGAGTTTGATACTTTAGAATCTATTCTTAAAGGCATAGCGGAAGGTCTAGGAATATCACTTTTACCCAAGAGCATTTTGCCTAAAAACACAATTTTTTTGTTTATGATTTAAATGAAGAATTTAACGAATTAAAAATTAAATTTGTAGTAAAAAAGAACTTAAAGATTAATACTTTTCTTAGAAAATTTATTAATATAGCAGAAGAAGTTCTGAACAATTCTAGCATATAATGCAAATTGTTTACCCAAAAGACCATTCTAAAATAGTACTTTCACCATCACCCAAAGGTCTCACGCCCTCATGGAAACAACATATTGGATTATCTTCATTTTCTTCATCTACAGCACCAATATCTGGTGCCTTATTTCGTTTCTTCTTCTTGTTGCCTTTCCTAATTTCTTTACTTTCTAAAATTATAGGAGCATTATCCTGTAAATTACCACTATTATTTTCATCATTAATACTATCATTAACTTTTCTAATCTCTTTACCAGTGATTTCTAAATTATAGCTATCATTGCCCTTTGTATTTTCAATTTCCTTTTCACTTATTTTATTATCTGATTCCTTATCTTTATTTTCATGTATTTCATCTTTTAAATTTTCATTTACTTGAACTTCTGCTTTCTTTATCTCTTCTTTCTTATCCTTAGATTTATTTTTTTCCTTAACCTTAATATTTTGATGCTTCGCAAAATTTTTCACCCTATAAATTCTATCTTCAGTAAGTTCAATCATTTCTAATTCTATAAATGCATCTAATGCTAATTTAATTTGATTAATATCCCTATTAAATTCTATTGCTAAAGTTTCTATTGTATATGGAATGTTCTTTGAAAGGTATAACTCCCCTTCCAAATTAACCTTTCCAGCTAAGGTTACAAGTCTTGTCCAAACATAATGAATTAAATCTCTTTCTGGCTTCATGTCTATTATTTTAAATTTAGTATCCCCAAACATATCAACTCTGAATTTAACATATTTTCTTTCTCTCATGCTCATCATTTCCCTTCATATTTATATGCTAACAAGTTAATCCACAAAATGTTCTCATATGCAGAAAAGTTCCGTATTGCAGCATAGCTGCTCTTTTCATAGGTGCATAGCTGCTCTTTTTTAATGGGCATATTTTCTTTCTCTCATATTCTTATTCTCCTTACTCATTTTATTTTTAGTTTTGTATTAATATCAAATTTATTACTTTGTATTATGTCTTCTAATTAAGATATATGGTTTGCTGAGGGAAATTACAAAAAATTTAATAAATTTTTTCTATTAGGCACATGAAAGAAAATAACAACTCCAAAATGCCATGATTATTTTTCATCAGGCAAGGAAGTAAATTAACCTCATAGCGGGCCTATTAGGGTAATCTGCTGACATGAGCAGCGAACCCAAATCTATAATTCGGTGTGAATCGCTTACTCAGTGAGCGTATGCGAATCGAGCTTCCTATTATGGAAAATGGGCACATTAGAAAAAAGCAGCTATGCTGCATATAAGAACTTTTCTGGCAGATGGACTTGTTATTTTTTTGAATGCGCCTTAATATACAATGAAATTCTCATACCAGTTAAATTGGGGTTGGAAGGAAAAAAGATACTACATCTTTCAAGACATCGTATCTTTTTAAGTTATTACTAGATCTATAACTTATAGCGTATAAATTTTTCATTAAAACATAATCTAAAATTGAACACCATAATTAAAATAATAATATGGAGGATAATTAAAATGAAAATATTTAATAAGATAATGCTTATTATCATTATACTTATCCTTGCTTCTGAACTAGGCAGTAATTTAAATAACTTGTACATTAGCCCAACTGCCGCTACTAGAAAGCTAGTTAATGTAGGAGTATTAGTATCTAATATCACCGATCCATACATAGCTCAAATAAAACAAGATTTAGAGAATATTCAAAAAAACAATGAAAATAAAGTCAAATTCACTTTTTTTGATGCAAAAAACAATCAGTCTATACAAAATGAGACTTTAGATACTTTACTTAACAATAATATTGACCTTTTTTTGGTAAACTTAGTTGATACAAAAGCAAATGTAATAGAAAACTTTATTGAAAAGGTTGAACAAAAGAATATTCCATTACTTCTATTTAACTCCGAGCCACAAATCATAACAAATAAAATGAAAGAGTATCAAAAATTTGCTCTTATAACAACTTACCCAAAAGAAGCTGGTACTCTACAAGGAAAACTTATTGCAGATGAATGGAATAAACATAAATTAACTATAGATAAAAATGGAGATGACATAATGCAATATATAATGTTGCAAGGTGAACTTAATAATAAAGGAGCCATTGAACGAACAAATTCTTCTATTTCAGCAATCGAGAATGCAGGAATAAAAACTCAACAACTTGCATTACAAATTTGTAACTGGAACCAAGAATTAGCTAAAGATGCTGTTGAATCGCTTTTTCTTAAATATGGTAACAGAACAGAAGTAATAATTTCAAATAATGATGCAATGGCAATAGGAGCTATTGAAACATTACAAAAGTTTGGCTATAACACAGAAAACTCTGCAAACTACATTCCAGTTTTCGGAATAGACGGAATACCAGCAGCCCAAGATTTAATAAGAAAAGGTTTTATGACAGGCACTGTTGTTGAAGATCCCAATGACACAGCTGTAGCACTTTATACAGTAGGTATGAATTTTGTTAATAATAAACCTCCTCTAGAAGATACAAATTATAAATTTGATGAAACAGGATTTATAATTAGAATTCCTTATAGCGGAACACTTTCAGCAAACCACTAACCTTGTTTATTTACCATACTATTTCAAACCAGAAAGTTAGGGAATAGAATTAACTTCTATTCCCTAACTTCAGGCTCCATACCAATTATATGAATAATAACGATTTTAGGGACATTAATATAATAGTTTTAATATGAAATTATAAGCAGCCTCATCTTCCCATTGAGATATTTTAACATGCCCTAACTTAACTCCTTCAGCATTAAAACTCAAGATCTCCCTTAAGTTAGTATAATATTCATCTCTATTTAGTTTTACTTTGCTAAATAGAATCTTTTGAACACATGGCTTACTATTTGCATCTGAAGGAAGCATCATCATGGCCACGCCGCCAACGTATTTATTTTTATTTACATTAGGTTTAATCATATTAATATAAGTAATCCCGTCATTTGGACTTTGCAAATTAAAGAATATTATTTTATCCGAAATAGTAAACTTGCCTATGAAACACTTAATAACTTTGCCACTAGAGCAAATCTTAAAGCTAACATTGTCGTTATTAATTTCCACAACACCTTCATGTATTGCTCCTTCTTTTGCTATGTTAGTCACTAAAAAATAGACATAATACTTTTCTTCAAATATATTATGTTCAATTCCATTATCATTTTCTAAATTTTCAATATCCATTGCAGTTAATGGAGTAGAAATAAGTTTTTCTATTCCTATATTGTATACTTCGCAAATATATAGCAAGGTTTCTATTGACGGAAATGCATCTCCTGATTTGTATTTTGATAGTAAATCTTCTGAAATTCCAATTTTATTCGCGAGATTCTTTTGTGTTAATTCTAGTTGAATTAATTTTTTTAAATTATATATGAAGGCTTTAGAAGTCTTTTCATATATATCATTTTTTAATCCTTTTACTTCATTGATATTATTGGACATAATATCAGGATTATTCTTAATATAATTTAATTTGCTCTTTACCTTTTCATCTATTTCTTTAAATTCATCTAAATCTTTATTCAAATTCATCACTCCATATTAAGGCACATTCAAAAAATAACAAGTCCATTTGCCAGTTTATTTCCCATCATGGGAAGCTCGACTCGCTACGCTCGCTGAGTAAGCGATTCACACCAAATCATAGATTTGGGTTCTCTGCTCATCGCCAAATTGACCTAATAGGCCCGCTATGAGGGCAATTTACCTCCTTGCCTGATGAAAAATAATCATGGCAACTTTGGACTTGTTATTTATTTTCATGTGCCTAATCTCATATAACGATAATCATGTAAGTTGAATTTTATTCAACTTAATCTTTTATACTTTTCAAGTATCTTAGACATTTATATATATCAATTGATACAATTCAATTACTATATTACCATA
>JARLHR010000024.1 GCA_031292145.1 Clostridium sp.
GGTGGATATATTCTTAAAGATTCTAAGAAAGAAACTCCAGATGCACTATTAATGGCATCAGGATCAGAAGTAGAATTAATATATAAGGCAGCAGAGGAATTAGCAGCAAAAGGAATAGATGCAAGAGTAATAAGTATACCAAGTTTTGAGTTATTCGATGCTCAGGATGAAGCATACAAAGAATCAATAATGCCAAAAGTAGTTAGGGCAAGAGTAGCAGTTGAAGCATTAACATCTTTTGGATGGCATAAATACGTAGGTCTTGATGGGGAAGTTATTTCATTAGATACCTTTGGAGCATCAGGCAAGGCTGAAGTTTTATTTGAGCAATTTGGATTTACTGTGGAAAATGTTGTAGATAAGGCTGTTAAGGTAGTTGGTAGATAGTTATTAAAATATGTATTTAATAACTATAAAAAATAGATAAAAAATAATTATAGAAACTAAGAAAAGTGTGTGAAATAAGATAATAGTAATAGAACAATTGAAGTAAGATTTGCATTTAATGATTTGAGCAAAATTAATATATAGTGGAGGTTTTTATGAGTCTAGAAATGAATGATATGAAAAATGCTATAATCAATGGTAAAACAGTACTTGGTATTGAATTTGGTTCAACTAGAATTAAAGCAGTTCTAATTGGTGAAGATAATGAACCTATAGCTTCTGGTGGGCATGATTGGGAAAATAAATACATTAATAATATCTGGACATATAGTTTAGAGGATATTTGGACTGGTGTACAAGATAGTTATCAAAAGATGGCTGAAGAGGTTAAACAAAAGTATGGAGTAACCATTCAAAACATAGGAGCAATCGGATTTAGTGCCATGATGCATGGTTATATGGCTTTCAATAAAGATGGAGAGCTTTTAGTACCATTCCGTACATGGCGTAACACTATTACTGAAAAGGCTTCAGAAGAATTAACAAAACTCTTTAATTATCATATTCCTCAAAGATGGAGTATTGCTCATCTTTATCAAGCTATCTTAAATAAGGAAGATCACGTAGCTGATATCAGTTTCCAAACAACTTTAGAAGGATATATACATTGGAAACTAACTGGTGAGAAGGTTATTGGTGTTGGTGAAGCATCTGGAATGTTCCCTGTTGATATAGATACAAAAAATTATAATGCACATATGATTGAGCAGTTTGATGAATTGATTGCTTCTAAAAATTTCTCATGGAAACTTGGTGATATTTTACCAAAGGTTTTGGTAGCCGGTGAAAATGCTGGTGTTCTAACTGAAGAAGGAGCAAAGCTTTTAGATGTTACAGGACAGTTGAAACCAGGAATTCCACTTTGTCCTCCAGAAGGGGATGCAGGAACAGGTATGGTTGCAACTAATAGTATTGCAAAGCGTACTGGTAATGTTTCTGCTGGTACATCTGTTTTTGCAATGATTGTACTTGAAAAGGAATTATCAAAAGTATATGAAGAAATTGATTTAGTTACAACACCTACGGGCAATTTAGTAGCTATGGTTCACTGTAATAATTGTACTTCAGATATTAATGCATGGGTTGGAGTGTTTAAAGAATTTGCAGAAGCAATGGGCATTGAAGTTGATATGAATAAGTTGTTTGCAACTTTATTCAATAAGGCACTTGAAGGAGATTCTGATTGTGGCGGTCTACTTTCTTATAATTATTTTTCAGGTGAACATATAACGAATTTTGAAGAAGGACGTCCGTTGTTCGTGCGTTCACCAGAAAGTAAATTCAACTTAGCTAATTTCATGAGAGTTAATTTGTTTACATCATTAGGAGCACTGAAAACCGGTTTGGATATTCTTCTTAAACAAGAAGAAGTGAAGCTTGATGAAATCTTAGGTCATGGTGGCTTATTTAAGACTAAAGATGTAGGACAAAAGATCATGGCTGCTGCTATGGATGCACCAGTTTCTGTCATGGAAACTGCAGGAGAAGGTGGAGCGTGGGGGATTGCAATACTTGCATCATATATGCTTAATAAAGATGAGAATGAGACATTAGATGATTATCTAACACAAAAAGTATTTGCAGGAAAAATGGGGGCAAGGATAAATCCGGATCCGAAAGATGTTGAAGGCTTTAACGAATTTATTAAACGTTACGCCAAGGGACTGGCTATTGAAAGAGCAGCAGTAGATAACCTTAAATAAAAATTTAGTATAATACACTTATGAAGGGGATGCTGCAAAAGTAACGTAGTTATTTTTTCGAATATGCCTTATTAAAGAATAAGCAAAAAATATAAAAAATAGAACTTCTCATAGAATGTGATGAGAGGTTCTATTTTTTAAAACTATTTTTTGGGATGAAATTTAATAGAACTAGTTTTTATAGGTAAATAATGCTTGTTTGAGGCAATTGGAAATTCTGAATCCTTATGTATAGTCTCCTGTATCAGGTGGAATTGATTCTCTGATGAAATAGGATAAGCTTTAGCCGCAAAGTTTCCAGAAGTTGAATATTTTATTTCAACTAAAATATCGCTAGATATTTCATAAATCTTCTTTTCTATAAACTCTAAAATTTGATCTTGATTATTTAAATCCAAATTAAATTTTGAAATAGTTTCAATTGGTAATAAGGTAAAAGTATAAGCTATGGCCTTACATTGAGACTTGTACCATCTATCTATTAATACCACAACAGCAGTTTTCTTTACTAAAATTTTATTAAAATAATCTGTTGATGGTTCTATACGTAACTGAATTTTAACTTCGTCAATTGTATCGTTTAGACACTTGTAAATAGGATGCCCCATTGTTTCCAAGCCAACATTTTTTGGGGGCTTAGATGTTACTATAAAATTTCCTTTGCCTCTAATATTATTTACTAGCCCATCATCTTGTAATAATGCAAGTGCCTGTCTTAAAGTTGTTCTACTTACACCAATTAATTTTGCAAGCTCAGGTTCTGATGGTAATCTGCTTCCAGCCTGAAAAGTACCTTCATTTATCATTTTAAAAAGTTGATTATATACACTTACATATCTTAATTCTTTTTCGTTTTCAATTATATTAAATTCATTCATAAAAAATATCACCTTTCTACAGACATAAACTTGTTTAGACAAGTGGACATATCAAATAATAGCTTTTAAGCTAAATATAGCGTTTATATTAATTATAACTTTAATTTTATAATATGGACAATCAAATTGCTATAATTAATTTTACCGTAGTCATTAAGACCACAGGGTGAAGGCTTTCATCTATATTCTATCATAGGTTAGCATCTATGGATAACCCCCAAATATAAAATAATTAAAAAAAACTTGACAGAAGAAAATAGACATGCTATTCTCAATGTACAGACAATTATACAAGTTGATAGACAAGGTTGGGAAGTGTCCAACATTTTTTTGAAATGCGTTTGTAACCGTATTCTCAAATAGTTTATATAAAATAAATGGAGGTATTAATATGAATTATTCACAAGGTTCAGGAAAACAATATCATATCAATGTTGGAGAAGGAGACGTAGGAAAGTATGTTATATTACCAGGAGATCCTAAGAGATGTGAAAAGATAGCTTCACACTTTGAAAATCCAAAGCTAATTGCTGATAGCAGAGAATATGTTACTTACACTGGATTCTTAGATGGTGTTAAAGTAAGTGTTACATCAACAGGAATAGGCGGTCCGTCAGCTGCTATAGCATTAGAAGAATTAGTGAACTGTGGGGCTGATACATTTGTAAGAGTGGGTACATGCGGTGGAATGGATATAAATGTTAAAGGTGGAGATGTGGTTGTAGCTACTGGAGCAATCAGAGCGGAAGGTACTAGTAAGGAATATGCACCAATTGAATTTCCTGCTATCGCAAATTTTGATGTTGCAAATGCATTAGTAAAAGCTTCTAAAGATTTAAATAAAGAGTACCATGCTGGTGTTGTGCAATGTAAAGATTCATTTTATGGGCAGCATTCTCCAGAAACAAAACCGGTTAGTTATGAATTAATGAACAAATGGGATGCATGGTTAAGATGTGGATGTCTTGCATCTGAAATGGAGTCGGCTACGTTATTTGTAGTAGGAAGTTATTTAAAAGTAAGAGTAGGATCAGTCTTTTTAGTGGTTGCTAATCAGGAAAGGGAGAAGGCAGGTTTAGAAAATACGCAAGTACATGATACAGAAACAGCAATAGAGGTTGCAATTGAAGGAATTAGAAATTTAATAAAAGCTGATATGAATAAATAATTTAATAAAAAATTATTGGATTATAGGAGATGAGAAATATGGAGAAATATCAAGATATTTTAGATAGAGCTTTTGAAGCAATGAAAAATGCATATGCACCTTATTCAAAATATCATGTTGGTTCTTGTGTTTTAACTAAAGATAAAAAATATTTCATAGGTGCAAATATTGAAAATGCATCTTATGGTCTGACAAATTGTGCTGAAAGAAATGCAATTTTTCAAGCTTATTCAAATGGATATCGTAAAAATGATATAGAGGCAATAGCTATTGTAAGCGACGGAAAAACATTAGCAACTCCTTGTGGAGCTTGCCGCCAAGTGCTAGTAGAGTTATTAGAAAAAGATACACCAATAGTTCTATCTAATAAAAGTATAGAGAAAATTACCAATATTGAAGAGTTATTGCCAATGTCTTTTAGTGAAGAAGATTTAAAAGAATAAAAGCTTCAATAATGAAAAAATAAGTTATTTAATAAATACAAGGATAGATTTAAGCATTATCAGCTTAGAAAGGATGAGCTATGAAGAGATATAATAGAATTTTTACAATAGTAATTGATTCGCTTGGAATTGGGGAAATGACTGATTCAAAAGAATATGGAGATATTGGTGTAGATACACTTGGGCATATATCAGAATCAGTAGAAAGCTTTAAAATCCCTAATCTACAAAAGTTAGGCTTAGCTAATTTGCATCATATCAATCATGTAGAGCCTGTTGAAAAGCCACTAAGTCATTTTATGAAAATGAGGGAAGCAAGTGTGGGCAAGGACACAATGACTGGTCATTGGGAGATGATGGGATTAAAAATAGAAACTCCATTCAAAACTTTTACAGATACAGGTTTCCCACAAGAATTATTAGATGAATTAGCAAAAAAAACAGGCCATAACATTGTAGGAAATAAAAGTGCCAGCGGCACAGAAATATTAGATGAACTTGCAGAACATCAGATAAAAACGGGGGATATGATTGTATATACTTCAGCAGATTCTGTGCTGCAAATCTGTGGTCATGAAGAAATATTTGGTTTAGAAGAACTTTATCGTTGCTGTGAAATTGCAAGAGAATTAACTTTTAAAGATGAATGGAAAGTAGGAAGAGTTATAGCAAGACCATATTTAGGAATGAAAAAGGGTGAATTTAAACGTACAAGTAATAGACATGATTACGCTTTAAAGCCTTATGGAACAACAGTACTAAATGTATTAAGAGATAATGGTTTTGATGTAATATCTATTGGGAAAATAAGCGATATATTTGATGGTGAAGGTATCACAGAATCAAATAAGTCAAAAAGTTCTATTCATGGAATGGAACAAACAATAGAAATAATGGATAAAAAGTTTAAAGGATTATGTTTTGTTAATTTAGTTGATTTTGATGCATTATGGGGCCACAGAAGAGATCCTATTGGCTATGCACAGGAACTAGAAAAGTTTGATGTTAATTTAGGAAAGATATTAAGTAAATTAAAGGAAGATGATTTGCTAATAATTACTGCAGACCATGGTAATGATCCAACTTATAAAGGTTCTGATCATACACGTGAATTTGTTCCTTTCCTAGCATACTCACCATCTATGGCTGAAAATGGATTAATGGAATCAAGCAATAGCTTTGCTTCTATTGGTGCTACAATAGTAGATAATTTTGAATTAGAAATGCCTGAAAATACAATTGGTGAATCCGTATTAGAACAACTTATTTAAACATCAAGGAAAGGTATTAATAAATGAATAATATAGTTAACAAACTAAAGAAAAAATCATATGTAAATTTTTTGATGAATATAGCAATAGCGTTAGTTGGAGTTGCTTTTGTAGGTTTTGGAATTGCATTTAATTCAGCGGCAATGCTTGGAAATGATGCAGTAGCAATTTTGTATGATGGAGTTCGTAATGTGTGTGGATTTGAACTAAGCAAACTTGGAATAATAACAAATGTGGTAAATTATTCAGTAATAATAGTTGCGCTAATACTTAATAGAAAGTATATAAATATAGGAACATTTATATATACAATTCCTATGGGGAATTTTGTGAGTATAGGTTCTAAAATTCATGATTATATGAATTTTCCTAACATTTTAGAATGGAGAATATTAAGTTCAGTTCTTGGTTGTTCAATGACATTTTTAGGTATTGGAATTTTTATTGCAGTAAATATTGGATTTGATCCATTTACAAGTATTCATATGATAGTAAGAGATAGAATAAATTCTCAATTTAAAACTGCAAGAGTAATATGCGATATTATTTCAGTATCAGTTGGATTTCTACTTGGTGGAAAATTAGGAATAGTAACAGTAGTTGCAGCATTAGTAGGAGGACCTAGTATACAATTTGTATCAGAATTCTTTAAAAAATCAGTTCTGATACATGTTGGATCAGATAAAAGTAATATTTTAGAATATTAAATATGAATAAATAAAATTTTTGGAGGATAGAACTATGACAAATATACCAACTCCCCATATTGGGGCAAAATCAGGAGAGATAGCAAAAACTGTGTTAATGCCAGGTGATCCTTTAAGAGCAAAATTTATTGCAGAAAACTTTTTGGAAGATGTTGTTCAATTTAACTCAGTAAGAAATATGTTTGGATATACTGGAAACTATAAAGGAAAGCGTATTTCCGTTATGGGAGGCGGAATGGGAATGCCATCTATTGGTATCTATTCATATGAGCTATTTAATTTTTATGGTGTAGATAATATTATTCGAATTGGAACTGCAGGAAGTTTATCAGAGAAGTTACATTTACGAGACGTTGTAATCGGTTTAGGTGCATCTACTAATTCAAATTATGCTGATCAATATAATCTTCCAGGTACTTTTGCTCCTATAGCAAGCTTTGACTTAGTTAGTGATGCAGTTGAAGCAGCAAAGGAAAATAACATAAATGTTGTTGTTGGAAATATATTATCTTCTGATACATTTTATTGTAAAGATAAAACAGCAACAGATAGATGGAGAACCATGGGCATCCTTGCGGTAGAAATGGAAGCAGCTGCACTATATATGAATGCTGCAGAGGCGGGAAAAAATGCATTGTGCCTGCTTACAATTTCTGACAATGTGTTGACTGGAGAATCACTTTCAGCAGAAGACAGACAATTGAGTTTTACAGAAATGATGAAAATTGCTCTTGAAATAGCAAAATAATAAAATTGTAGGAGGAAATATTATGAAAAAGATTATTGCATTATTAATGACAACAATGATGATGGGAACTATGGTTGGTTGCGGATCAAGTGGTACTAAGACAGCTGACCAAGGGAATGATACTGGAAAAGAATATAAGGTTGCAATGGTAACTGATACAGGTGGTGTAAATGACCAATCTTTTAATCAATCTTCATGGGAAGGTCTACAAAGCTTTGAGAAAAATAATCAAGGAGCTAAGGTAAGCTATTTGGAATCTAAGCAAGA
>JARLHR010000194.1 GCA_031292145.1 Clostridium sp.
AATGAGAGCATTTCAGGGCGTTACTCCATCATTCTACTCATGAAAAATATTAGTTCTATTAAAACTAAGAGTTTTAATGTCTAAGCTTTTCACTTAGAAACGTGTCACACAATAAGCACTCACAACCACAGGAAACCCATTATTAGTTATCATATTTATTAATTCATTAATTTCCATAAAAATCACCTCCTAATAGTCTTATATGAAGTTTTAGGAATAATTTTATATTTTTAAGAAAAAATCCTTGTCATTACTAAACTTAAGTTAATGTACCAGAAATAAAATACATTTTCATAGATATGTGGAATTAAGAGAAACTTGATTTTGGTATAGATAAACAAGCCACGAACTAAACTTATGCCTTGAAAGATATTCTATATTAGAAAGAACTGGTAGTCTATTGCGCAGGGTTGTTATCTAGAATAAGACTTTAGGTATTTCTTCTGTAGAAGTTGTTCCATTTTTGCTTGTCTTTATAGTAACCAAGTTTAAGTAAATAGCTATAGTAGAAATAAGTAACATATTGTTTGCAGTGTTTCATTGGAATTTTGGCGACAACTTCTTGTCTTAGAATCATCCATCAAAATTCCTAGAAACCGAAACACAATATGTTACTTATTTCGGTAAGTTACCACCTAAGTTTTTATGTAATAATTCGAGTGAAAGTATATACCTCAAATGGAGGTGTTAAAATATGAGTAATTTTATTATAGCTGTAGGTCATACAGCAAGTGAAACTAATGGATGTGGGGCGGTTGGCAAGATTGATGAAAGCAGGTGTACCCGTGAGATTTCTCCATTAGTAGTTAAATATCTTGAAGAAAAAGGTCATACTGCAAAACTGCTTAGGATTGATAAAGGTAATAGTACAAACTTAGAGGATTGCTATACCAGGGTGAGTGAAGCAAATGAAATAGGAAAATCTCAAAATATAGATTTATATGTAGAAATTCATCTTAATGCTGGGGGAGGTACTGGCTCTGAAGTTTATGTTACTGGATTATCGCCTTTAGCTGATGAATATGCAGAAAAGGTTAGTGATTCTTTAGCTGCCACCTTGAATATACCTAATAGAGGAGTTAAAAAAGGAAATTTTATTGTGCTTAACAGAACTACAATGCCAGCAATTCTTATTGAATGTTTATTTGTAGATAGTGAAGATGCAGATAAATATAATCCAGAAATAATTGCAGGAGCGATTGCAAGTGGGCTGGATGAAGTGGGAAATCCTAATGATAAGCAATGGAAGCTTGGCTGGAACAAAGATAATATTGGATGGTGGTATTCAACTGATAATGTGAAAAAGTATTATTATACCTCTCAAAATGGTTGGAAGAACATTGATAATGAATGGTATATCTTTGATGACAAGGGATATGCTTTGCAAAATAGCTGGTATTATGACAGTTCAGATGGACATTGGTACTACCTAGATAACAGCTGTAAAATGGTTAAAGGAACTAAAGATAAACCCTTATGGCTTCAAATTGGTAATGCTAGTTATGCCTTTGATGAGAGGGGAGCAATGTATTGCGATTGCATAACTCCTGATGGCAGCAAAGTTGATGACAGTGGTACAAGGGTAGAGGCAAGTATTGGAAATTAGTTATATGGACCTGTTATTTTTTTGAATGTGCCTTAGCTGGTAAGGTTAATAGTTCATAAGTATTTACAATGAGTTTTAGATATAGTGCATATGCTCGTAAAATGAGCATATGCACTATTTTTATTTATTTACATATAAAATTAAAGTCAAAAATTATAATAGTCTTGATTATCAATTTAATTGTCGCTTTGTGCAATGAAGTGAAAAAAATGGATAATTCTGTGGGAGCGAATTTTTTAGAAATAGTAGTTAAAAGATAATAAACTGGAAATAAATGGAGTAAAATATTTCGAAATTGCGAAAAAAGTATTGTATAAAATTTCCAATTATGATAACATTTCTTCATGGCAAAAATTACTAAAAGAATTTGAGGGATAAAAATGAGAAAATTTAAAATCAAAGAACTAAGAAAGAATTTAAAGCTGACTATTAAGGACTTATCAGCTAAAAGTGGAGTAGCAACAGGATATTTATCAACTTTAGAAAATGATAAAAGTGGAAAATCAAATCCTTCGAGGGATGTAATGATCAAAATAGCAATTGCGCTTGAAAGTACTGCAAATGATGTGTTTTTCTAGAGAGTATTTTAAAAAATTATAATTTGGGTGTTATTGAGAATTAAAATATTGAGAGAGGAGCAAAACTTATGGGTAAAACTATTCATAACGTAGCCTTAAGAGAGTCTTTAACCATTAATACGAAAGATATAGCAGATTTTATGGAGATTAATCATTATGAAGTTTTAAGAAAACTTGATGGTGTAAGAAATAATGGCAAAAACGCAAAATTAAATGGAATAATAGAAGTTCTAGGAAGAGGAAACATTTCTGTAGAAAAGTATTTCATTGAATCTATATATGTGGATACAAAGGGAGAAAAGAGAAAATGTTATTTATGCACTCGTCTTGGATGCGATTTATTAGCTAATAAATTTAATGGTCAAAAGGGAATTATATTTACAGCTAAATATGTGGACATGTTTCATAAGATGGAAAAAGCGTTAAGGGAAAATAAGTATAGCTATCTTATTGAGGATCCAATTGAAAGGGCAAAGAAATGGATTGCTGAAGAAGAAGAAAGAAAATTGCTTAGAAATGAAGTAGTGAAAAACACACCTAAGGTTGTTTTTGCTGATGCAGTCTGCAGTTCTAATAGTTCAATTTTAGTTAATGAACTTGCAAAGCTACTAAAGCAAAATGGTATAAATATTGGAGGACTTAGATTATTTAATTATCTCAGAGAAAATGGATATTTAATAAAGAGAAAGGGTTCGGAATATAACCTGCCAACTCAAAGATCTATGGAGCTTAAGCTGTTTCAAATTAAAGAAACAATTATTAAACATGGAGATGGCAAAATCATAGTATCTAAAACAGCGAAGATAACAGGAAAAGGGCAAAAATATTTTATTAATAAATTTATAGAGGAAAAATATGATGATTGTTAAATGTCCTTATAAAACATGTCTTTATTACAATAAGGGAAAATGCAATAGAGTATTTATTGAGCTTATCAGCTTTGATTATATAAATGAAAAAAGTAAGGAAAGTGAAGGATTGAATTGTAAAGGTTTTAAATACAATAGCAACTGGATGTATACAAATTAGAGTAATAGGAGATTTATTACCTAGATATGCTAATTATAACTGTTAATTGTTAACTGCAAACTGTTAACTGAATAAAGGGGTGGGTATTATTGAAAAGTATAGAATTTATGAAAGAAAGACAAAAAGGGATTTTTGGTTCTGATGTAGGTGCAATTATGGGAATTAACAAATACAAAAGCAGCTTTGAGGCATATGTAGAGAAAACTAGTAAAGATCTATCAGGGGAGATAAACTCAAAGGCTATAAGCAAAGATGGAGATGAGAAAGCTTACTTTATGGAAACTTTAAAAGAGGTTAATGCTAAGGAGTTCACAGTAAGGACAGGTAAAAAGGTAAGGAAAGAAAATAAAGTATTAATAGATAATGAATGTGATTTTATTATGGCTAATATAGACAGAAAGGTTATAGGTGAAAATTCAATTTTAATGTGTAAGTCATCTAGTACATTTTTAGCTAAAGAATATGACGGCGAAGAGGTTCCTGCAAATTTTATACTTCAGTGTCAGCATAATATGAGAGTTTCTGGAGCTAGTAAATGCTATATAGCATCATTAATTGGCGGGCAAAAGTTTGTTATAAAAGAAATTGAAAGAGATGATGAATTAATTACTATGATAATTGAGAAGGAGAAGGATTTTTGGAATAACCATGTTTTAAAACAAGTTCCACCTTCTATTGATGGAAGTCTAGGGGCAACACAGTATATAGGAAGTAAGTATAAAGCTAGTGATAAAGGTTTAGAAATAATTCTTCAAGGAGAATATAAAGACAAGCTTCAGGAATATATGAAAATTAAAGAAAATATAAGCACTTTAGAAATGTCTCTTAAGCAAATTGAAAATAACATAAAGAATGAAATGAAAAGTGCTGAAAGAGGGATTACAGAAGATTTTTTAGTTAATTGGAAAAGCATTTTATC
>JARLHR010000195.1 GCA_031292145.1 Clostridium sp.
TGACCCCCTGCTTGTAAGGCAGGTGCTCTCCCAGCTGAGCTATGCGCCCATAAGATAGATAAAATGGTGACTCCTAGGGGAATCGAACCCCTGTTACCACCGTGAAAGGGTGGTGTCTTAACCGCTTGACCAAGGAGCCATGCTTTAGTGTCTTCTTCTTGAATGTCAAAACTTTATGTCCTTAAGTCATTCAAGCTGCTGACCACATAGACTATAATACATAAATTTAGTTTCGGTGTCAACACATTTTTTCATTTTTTTTATTTTTATATTACTTAATCTGACTATCATCTGAATTTTTCAAGTGTTCTATTAAAGCTTAACGCCCATTTTATCAGGATTATGCTACTATATAATAACCTTTCTAACTTTCATTTAAATTTTTATTTTTTAATTCTATACAAGCTCTATTAATAAATTATTATATAATTATTTATAATTCAAGTAATTTTATTTATGTAAGATAAATTAAAAATTTAGTCAAAATATTTACCCTTTAGGAAATTAATGACTCCATTTACATTTAAAAATTAAACAAATAATTTCTTAACTAAAAAACTTTTATAATATTTTGCTTATTATCTAAGTGCATAGAACCATATTAAAATCTTATAATTCTAAACTTTTCCGTAACTTTTATATATACTTTATTCACTTTTATTTTTATATTTTTTGTTACTATGATAAAATTTAGTAAATAATATACATAATATATCTTTGTACACAGTAAGGAGAGATTAATAAATATGATTTATCACGATTTAATAATTGTTGGTGGTGGTGCTTCTGGATTAATGGCTGCAATAGTTGCTAAAGATTTTGGCATAGATGTCGCTATTATTGAAGGCACGGATAGAATTGGTAAAAAAATTCTTGTAACTGGAAATGGTCGCTGTAATATTAGCAATAAAAATATCACTTATCCATATATAAATTTTCATAGTCAAAATAATAATTTTTTTCAAGAAGTTTTAAATAATTTTTCAATAAAGGATACTGAAAGTATGTTTTTATCTCTTGGCTTACCCTTAATCGAATTAGAAAATGGTAAGATGTATCCAAAATCTCTTCAAGCATCTTCTGTAATAGATATATTTAGAATGGCTTTAGACGATAAAAATATACCTTTATATGCAAATTGTCACATTAATTCTATAAATAAAAAGAGAAACTTTGTTTTATCTACTAATAATGATGAATATGAAAGCTTTTCTTGTAATAAACTTATTCTAAGTTGTGGTGGAAAATCTGCTGTAAAAACAGGTTCAGATGGCTCAGGTTATAAACTAAGCAAATCATTAGGACATAGCACTATAGAACCTCTTCCTGGTATTGTTCAATTAAAATTAGATTATCCGTACTTAAAAGCCTTGTCTGGAATTAAATTTGATGGCTCTGCTTCCATTTTAGTGAATGATAAAATTATTCGTACAGACATAGGTGAAATATTATTTACTGACTATGGAATCTCAGGACCACCTATCCTGCAATTGTCATCTCATGCTTCTAAGGCACTTTATGAAAATTCTAAGGTAACCATAAGACTTGATATGTTTCCATCAGAAAGTAAAGAAGATTTAGAAAACTTCTTATCTACACATTTTTCTGTATTTGGCTACAGAGAAATATCCTCAGCATTAATTGGAGTTATAAATAAAAAATTAATTTCCACTATATTAAAAGACGTTGGAATTGCAGATATTCATTTACCTTGCAGTAATATAGATTGGAAATATATTAATAATTTAATTACTAAATTTAAAAAATGGGATTTCAATTGTATAGGTACTAATGGCTTTTCTAATGCTCAAGTTACTGTTGGTGGGATAGATACTTGTGAAGTTAATAATTTAACCTTGGAATCTAAATTAGTTAAAAATCTATACTTCTGTGGTGAAATATTAGATGTTCACGGTGACTGCGGTGGTTTTAATCTTCAATGGGCATGGAGTTCTGGTTATTTAGCCGCAAAATCTGCAGCTAGTAAATAAATATTCTTTTGCATTTAAATAATATTATATAACAAAAATAACTATCACAAAACTTTCAAATTTAATTATGTTTTGCGGTAGTTATCTTTTTAAATATACCTTATATAACATCTGAAAATTAATCTAAATTTCTTTGCCAATCAGCTTCCAACAAGGTTACTTCAATTCCCTCATTATTTGTTATGATGTGATATGATTTTAAATTATTCTCATCGATTTCCCTTATAGCCACAGAAGATGATATTACATCGCCATAAGTTGTTTCTTTTTCAAATATTACTTTAATTCTTTTAAGAGTATAATTATTAATAACATCAAGTGGAATAGCTTCAATGGCCCATTCAAAGTACTTAACATTATTAACATGATTATTCGAATCAATATCACTATATCTAATACTAAATTGCTTGTGGTATTTGCATTCCTCTTTATTAATTTTCCCCATTTTATCTATACTTATATCATAATCAACGTCCCCATCTACACCATAAAAGTCATATTGCTCTTGCTGTATTCTCATAGGTCTTCTTTTTTCAATATCAATTAAAAAGAATAATGCTAATGCCTCTCCAATAAGATCACCTTTACCATCTTTAATAATATATTTTCTTAATCCATAAAACTTTTTAAAACCTACTGGCTGAGTTGTAATGCTTATGGTTTCTCCGAACATTGGATATCTATGCATTTTTATGTCATATTTATAAAATACCCAAGCGCAATTTTCCTTTGTACAGTATTCAATCCCTCCACCTAACAGTTCAGATTGTTGAGTTCCTATATCACAAATAAAATCAACTATTGATGATAATTTGCATCTTAATTTGCTATTTACTTCGTAATAATGTATTTCATATTTCTTTGTAAAATTATTCCCCATACTAGCTTATTGCGAAATGCATAAAAATAGCTATTTATTTTCCTAGCTTTAACACACTTATTTATATATCCTAATTAAAGTAATTTTAAATACGTGCAATTTTTAAACATGCAATAATTCTCTCTCCCTTCTAAAATTTTTATTAACTTCACTTAATTTTATAATACAATATTAACATATTAACCCAATTAAATATATTGTCTATTATCAATTTATAAAAAAAAGGATCTTCTAAAAAGAAAATCCTTTTAATAAATAATATCATTATCTATTTAATGCTTCTAATAAATCGTCTAAATTTAATCCGTGAACTGTTGCAGCTTCTGCTATAGTTTCAGCTTGAGCTGATGGACATCCAACACATCCCATTCCAAAACTCATTAAAACTTCTGCTTTAGATGAATCTGCCTTAACTACTTCACCAATTGTCATATCCTTAGTTATCATACTTTCACCTTCTTTAAATATAACTTATGTAATTATTGTCTTCAATAAAATTATATTTTATACTAAGCTGAAAGTCAATACCCGAGTATAACACTAAACTATAGAGTATCTATTCTCATAGTTTGGTCTCTCTTTGGACCCACTCCAACTATTGAAATCTTGGTTTCTGTAAACTCTGATATTCTATTTAAATACTTTTTAACATTTTCAGGTAGGTCATCATAACTTCTAACATCTGCTACACTATCATCCCAGCCATCAAATTCTTCATATATTGGCTCACATTTAGCTAAATCTTCTAAGCTTGCTGGAAAATAATCTATAACTGTATCATTAAATTTATATCCAACACATACTTTAATCTTTTCTAAACCAGCTAATGTATCAATTTTAGTAACAGCTAATGAAGTTAATCCACTTACTCTAGCAGCTGTTTTAACTATAACTAAGTCTAGCCATCCGCATCTTCTTGATCTTCCTGTCGTTACACCGTATTCATGTCCTTTTTCTCTAATCCAATCTCCAGTTTCATCAAGTAGTTCTGTTGGGAATGGTCCTTTACCAACTCTTGTAGTATAAGCTTTTGTTATACCTACTGCATTTGTAATCATATTAGGCCCTATACCTACACCACTGGCAACACCACCTCCTGTTGTATTAGATGATGTTACATATGGATATGTCCCATAATCAATATCAAGAAGCATTCCTTGAGCACCTTCAAATAAAACAGTTTTATCTTTCTTAATTTCACCATACACTCTAACAGATGTATCTTGAACAAATGGCTTTAGCTTTTTAGCAAACCCTAAATACTCATTTAATATTTCATCAAAATCCAACGCTTCTCCACCAAATACTTTAGTAATATAAGTATTTTTAGTCTCAACATTTTCTCTTAATTTTTCTGTAAAAACATCTTCATGCATTAAATCACAAACTCTGATTCCACATCTTTCAAATTTATCTGTATAACAAGGTCCTATTCCTTTACCTGTAGTACCTATATCATTTTTTCCTCTAGCTTTTTCTTTTAATTTATCTAATACTTTATGATATGGCATGATAAGTTGCGCCCTGTCACTTACTATTAACTTTTCAGGTGTAACTTTAACTCCGACACCTTCTAAGTAATCTATTTCCTCAAATAGAGCCTTCGGATCTACAACTACCCCGTTTCCTATTACATTTAGTTTGTCTTCGTATAAAATTCCAGATGGTATTAAGTGCAGTTTATATTCCTTGTCACCAACTACTACAGTGTGACCAGCATTATTTCCGCCTTGGAATCTAACAACTACATTCGCTTCTTCTGCTAAGTAATCTGTCATCTTTCCTTTTCCTTCGTCTCCCCATTGAGCTCCTAAAACAATAAATGCTGACATTTATCTTGCCTCCCTTAATATAAATAAACTTACCTATTAATTTTAATTTCAATTTAATTAATACTTTGGAGTTCATTAAATTCTTTTAAACTCTCCCTTTAAATAGTAGCAAAGTACCTTTGTATGGTCAACTATATATCGAATATTTTTTTGCTTTTTTCATAAATAATTCGTATAATTGTTTTATCTGAGGATATTTTGCTTATATTTTACCGATTTTAAATATATTTTACATATTAAGGAGTGTTTTTAATGAATATTTATGAAGAAGCCTTAAAATTTCATGAAGAAAAAAGAGGCAAGTATGAAATCAAACCAACATGCGAAGTAAAGAGTGCAAAAGATTTAAGTCTAGCATATACACCTGGAGTTGCTGAACCTTGCCGTGAAATACATAAAGATCCTCAAAAAGCTTATACATATACTCGTAAATGGAATACAGTTGCTGTTGTTTCTGATGGTACAGCAGTTTTAGGTCTCGGTGATATCGGTCCTCTTGCAGCTCTACCTGTTATGGAAGGTAAAAGTATCTTATTCAAGGAATTTGGAAATGTAGATGCATTTCCTATAGTTTTAGATACCAAAAATGTAGATGAGATTGTTAATACGGTTGCAAATATTGCTCCAACTTTAGGTGGAATAAATCTAGAAGATATTTCGGCTCCTAGATGCTTTGAGGTTGAAAAAAAATTAAAAGAGAGATTAAATATTCCAGTATTTCATGATGACCAACACGGAACAGCTATTGTTGTCTTGTCTGGCTTATTAAATGCTTTAAAAATAGTAAAGAAAAATCTAGATGATATAAAAGTCATCATAAATGGAGCTGGCTCTGCTGGAACTGCTATCTGTAAATTATTACTTTCCTCTGGTGTTAAAAATATAGTGATGTGTGATATAGATGGTGTAATAAGTAGAGATAAAGATTTAAGCAATAATATATACATGCAGGAATTGGCTAACATAACTAATCCCAACAATGAAACTGGTAAGCTGTCAGATGTTATAAAAGATGCAGATGTGTTTATCGGAGTTTCTGCTCCAAACATATTATCAAAGGATATGGTTAAAACCATGAATAAAGATGGAATAGTCTTTGCCATGGCTAATCCAACTCCAGAAATATTTCCTGAAGATGCAAAAGAAGCTGGAATTGCTGTAATGGGAACTGGTCGTTCAGATTATCCAAATCAAATAAATAACGTATTAGCTTTCCCTGGAATATTTAGAGGGGCATTAGATGTAAGAGCTACAGAAATTAATGAAGAAATGAAAGTTGCTGCTGCATATGCAATTGCAAATGCTATATCTACTGAAGAATTAGATGCCGAAAATATAATACCCAAAGCATTTGATTTAAAGGTGCAATCTTTGGTTGCAGAAGCTGTTAAAGAAGCCGCAATTAAAAGTGGTGTGGCTAGCATTTAATTTAATTATACTTTCATAAGCTACCCATAACTTTTATATTTATAGGTAGCTCATTTGTATATTCCAATATTAATTCCATACAATATTCATCACCGGATATTGTACATATTCTTAAATAATTATAATTCAAAAATTTTATCCACATAGTTTTCATATAAAAGTTATGCACAATATTTTTCTTTTTATTTATCCACACATTAATTTTATTATAGTTTTCCACAATTAAAAAGTATTGCTTTATCCACAATGAAAGTTTTCTTCAAATGCAAATCCCTATAAATAATGTATTAATATGAGCCTACTTAATTGTAGACAATAAAGAAATATTTTATTACCATAAAGTTAATACTAATTCTAATTAGGAGTGAGATATATGAGTGAATTATTAATCCCAATAAATATTAATGAATTTAAGGATATCATCAATATAAGATTCAATACTATTCTAGATGGATTTGATAACTTCGAAAATTTTACCCTTATGACTAGTGATATAAAAAATGGAGAAAACAAGATTACTGAATTTATAGAAAAAGTTTTTGAAACTAATAATTATGAATGCTATATAGATTTTTATATAAATAAAATTTCTAACGAAGATAAACAAAAACTCCTTACCTTAGTCTCTGATGAAGATAAGAAAATATTAAAGCTCCATTTAAATGCTCCGCCACATGATGGAGTTTTCTATAAGTTAACGAATAAATCTCTTATACCTTTTTTAGTTCGCTTAAATACAAGAGAGATTTTCTTTGTTACCTTTTACTTTGTTTATAAGCCGATTACTATATGGGGAAATTACGGTCTCAAATTTCCTTGTTTCTTTAGTAATCAAAGTGATTTAGAATTTTACCATGAAATGTGCAAATCATTTGGATTACTTGAATAAAAATTATTTTAAATATGCCTAAATTATATAAATCATTCTTGCTTACATATAGAATAAAATGGATGTTTAAAATCATTTTTAAGCATCCATTTTATTTCTTATTAAATTTTCTCATTTTTAATTTATGTTCCTAATTGTGCTTCGCACTCCTTTTATAGGTGCGCGCTTTTTTTAACTTAAGTTCTTAATTGCGCTACGCGCTTTTTTTAACTGTGCATATTCTTAGATTTTTCTGCACACTTATCAATCGCTTGTATAACACTATTTCTGAATCCTCGCTTTTCTAATTCAACAACTGCATCAATTGTAGTTCCAGCAGGTGAACAAACCATATCTTTTAACTCTCCAGGATGTTTTCCTGTTTCTAGTACCATTTTAGCAGATCCTAAAACACTTTGCGCTGCCATCTTATAAGCTTTAGCTCTAGGTATACCTAATTTTACTGCAGCATCGGCCATTGCTTCTATAAACATAAACACATATGCAGGTGATGAACCACATAACGCAGTAAATGCATGGAAGTCCTTTTCCTCCAGTTGAACACATTCACCAAAACTTTCAAAAATATTAATACAATATTCTAATTCCTCTTTATTAACATTTTTATTAGGACATACTGCTGACATAGCTTTCCCTACAAGTGCAGGTGTATTAGGCATAGTTCTAATTATTTTAGAGCTATCACTTATCCATTCTTCCATATTCCCTATACTAACTCCAGCCGCTATAGAAATAACTAATTTCCCTTTAGTTAACTCTGATTTAATTTCATCTATTATTGTTTTGTACATAAAAGGTTTAACTGCTAAAACTATAATTTCAGCTTCTTTTGCAACAACTTTAATATCTAAAGTTGTTACTATATTAAATTTTTCATTTAATTTTTTTGCAGATTCTTCAGTCTTAGTAGAAACTATTATATTATCAGCTTTTAAAAATCCTGATTTAAGTAGTCCTCCCACCATAGAACTGCCCATATTTCCACAACCTATAAATCCAATCTTTTTACTCATTTTATAGCCCCCATTTTAATTTTTTTTGTTATATATTCAAATTTTATCATTTTATATAAATATCTTAAATTTAGTCCATTACAATCATAGAATAGCTTGTATTAAAAATCACAAACTATAATTAGTTATGAAGGGAGGAATATATATGAACACTAATTGTTTAATATATAATAGTTCTTTAAAAAGTCCAACAGATTTTATTGATTCTATTTTATATCATGAACTCAAAGAACAAATTCCTACATGTGACTTTGAAGAAACCTCAAATTTTTATTATATAAATATAAATTCATTTTGTGATGACAAACACTCGTTAGAAATATCTTATAAATTTAATTTTTTTATATTAACAATAGTACCCAATAGCACCTCTAGAAAAATTTTATTTCAGCGCAGTTTTTATTTCCCTCAAATTGATTTAAATCATATACTACTTCATGATTGTAAGGATACTATTAAATTAGTAATACCAAAAGTTATCTAATACGCTTATATGATAAAATATAATATTTTAAATCAATCATAACATTATTCAAAGATATAAGAATATAAATTTAAATTCTTATATCTTTGCCATTTATATTATTTCTTATTTGTTTAAATTTTATTCTCTATGAATTACATCCAAATTACCAAATTTACTATATTGCCCAAGCCAAGCTAGTCTAACAGTACCAACTGGACCGTTTCTTTGCTTAGCCATTATACATTCACCAATGTTTTTATCTTCAGTTTCTTTGTTGTAATACTCATCTCTATACAAGAACATAACTACGTCGGCATCCTGCTCTATGGAACCTGATTCTCTTAAATCTGATAACATTGGCCTATGGTCTGCTCTTTGCTCAGGAGCACGCGATAACTGGGATAATGCTATTACCGGACATTCCATTTCTTTAGCTAATGCTTTAATAGATCTAGATATTTCATATACTTCCTGTTGCCTATTGTCACTACCGGTTCCTCCAGACATAAGTTGCAAATAGTCTATAACAATTAAATCTATTCCATACTCAATCTTAAGCCTTCTACATTTTGATCTCATTTCCATAACAGTAACTCCGGCAGTATCATCTATATAAATCTTTGCCTTAGATAATGGCCCTGCTGCCATAGCAATATTCTCCCAATCCTTATCTTCCAACGTTCCAGTTCTAAGCTTTAACATGTCAACATTAGCTTCTGAACATAACAATTTGTAAGCTAATTGCTCCTTAGACATTTCCAGAGAAAATACTACAACACTTTTATTCTCTCTAAGTGCTGCATGCTCTACTATATTTAATGCAAATGTTGTTTTACCCATTGAAGGTCTAGCTGCAATTAATACCATATCTCCGCTTTGAAATCCAGAAGTCTTTGCATCTAAATCAGTAAATCCTGTTGGAACCCCAGTAACTGTGCCTTTATTATTAAAAAGCATTTCTATTTGTGCAAATCCTCTTTCTAATACATCGCTTAATGGTTCAAAGTCTTTTGATGTTCTTTTCTCAGCTATGTTAAATATTTTCTTTTCTGCACTATCTACAACATCTTCTACATTACTTTGGTTATTATAACTTTCCTCAATTATAGCAGTTGATGATTTAATAAGTTTTCTCAAAGTAGACTTATCTGAAACAATTTTTATGTATGCACTTAAATTAGCAGTAGTAGGTACAGAAGAACTCAATTCTGTTATATAGGTTACCCCTCCAGCTCTTTCAAGCATATCAGTACTCTTTAAATATTCCAATAAGGTTAATAAATCAATTGCTATATCATTTCTAAACATCTCTAATATAGTTTTATATATTATCTTATGACCATCTCTATAAAAATCTTCTTCTTCTAGGCTCTCTAATACCTTTGCAATGGCCCCTTTGTCTATGATCATAGATCCTATAACTGATTGTTCTGCTTCTATGCTTTGAGGTAAACTCCTCATAACTGATGCATCCAAGCCTTATTCCTCCTATCTAATTATCAATTGACAATTATTTTATACTTCATCTTTTGTAATTTAACCATTCTAATTCTATCATTTATTAGATATAAAAAAAAGTCTCCCCAATTACTAAAGAGACTTTTTATTTAAAAATATCTTAATTAAATGCAATTTCCATAAGTTCTTCTATTGATTCTAAAGTCCTAACTTGTATATCTTCAGTATTTAAAGGAATCTCCTTTTCATTATCTTTTGGAATTAAAACAAGCTTTATTCCCATTCTTCTAGCTCCATATATCTTTTCAAATATCCCCCCTACTGGTTTAACCTTACCTTGAAGTGATATTTCTCCTGTAATTGCTATATCTTGTCTTATAGGTTTATTTAATAACGCACTTATTATACAAATTGTAATTGCTGCTCCTGCTGAAGGCCCATCTATTTTCCCGCCACCAACAACATTAACATGAATATCATAATCTTTAATATCTTTATCTGTTAAATTTCTGATAACTGATGCTGCATTAAATACAGAATCTTTAGCCATACTTCCAGCTGTATCATTAAATCTAACTACACCAGTCCCCTTTTTCTTTGCGGGGAAAACAGCTGCTTCAATTTCTATTGTAGATCCTAAAAATCCACTTACCCCTAATCCATATACATGGCCTATTTCCTTTTTATCTATGTTTATTAACCTTTCAAATGGAACATATCTTCCTATTGATATTACTTCATCTAAATCTGATAATTTTATTTCCAAATTCTCTACAAATTCTTTGCTACGATGTAGTGAATACCCATATGTATCAGTTAATATATTTACTGCTTTTCTGCCTTCGAATGTATAATTACTAATTTTCTGTGCAACACCAGGTTCCAACCTAACTTTCAATCTTTTAGCCGCATCTTCTACTATAAGTACTATATCTGACGAAGATAGTGGTTCAAAATATACTTCTGTACATCTTGACCTCAAAGCAGGATTAATTTCACTTGGGCTTTTAGTAGTAGCTCCGATTAAAACAAAATCCGCTGGTGCTCCATTATCAAAAAGATACTTAATATACTTAGGAATCGTTTCATCATCTGGGTCATAATACGATGATGAAAATTCTACCCTTTTATCTTCTAAAACTTTTAAAAGTTTATTTTGAAGCATAGAATCTAATTCACCTATCTCATCTATAAATAGTATTCCTCCATGAGCTTGAGTAACTAATCCTGGCTTAGGTTCAGGTATACCAACTTCAGCTAAATCTCTCTTGCTGCCCTGATATATTGGATCATGCACTGATCCTAATAATGGATTTGTTATTTCTCTTGGATCCCATCTTAATGTAGTTCCATCCACCTCAATAAATTTAGATTTATCATCAAATGGAGTATAGCTAAGTTTCTTTACTTCATCTAATGCAATTCTAGCTGCTGTAGTCTTTCCCACTCCAGGTGGTCCATATAATATTATATGTTGTGGATAAGGTGATGAAAGTTTTGAAATTAGTGATTTAATGGCTCTTTGTTGACCCACTACTTCGCTAAAATCCATAGGTCTAAGAAAACTCATGATATTTTTACTAGTAACTCTACTATCTAAGTCTATTAAGTTATTCAGTTTATTAATTGTTTTCTTATTCTCAGAGCCTTTTTGTTTATTAATAACGGAAAGTCTAACTTCATCTATATACTTTTCTTGCTTTTCCATAATAGATTGCTCAACTTGAGATTCAATTTTACTTTGAACATATCTTTTGGCTAATTCGTTAGAAATTAGCCTTACAGTTTTATCTATAGCCTCTTGTAATTCCTCTTTTGGGGGTACAACCTTTAAATCTTTACCTTCCGCTAATATTGTATTTATCGCATAAATCTTTTCACAAAGGTTTGATGATTGTGTAAATTTATCTAACTTAAACCTAACTGTTCTAGCTTTAAATGCACCTTTATCAAGAATATTTTTAGTTATAGACGTTAATGCCTCTATTTGTGAATCTAATGATAAAGTTCCGGAAATAATATCCTGCAACAATAAGTTTGTGTCATTATATGAATTCAAAATTAATCCTCCTTATTCTTGTGGAACAATAATCACTTTCATTTTAGTGCTAACTTCTGGATATAACTTCACATCTATTTCATATCCACCTGCTAATTTTATTGTATCCATAACAATTTTTTTCTTATCTATCTCAATTTTATGTTGCTCTTTAATTAATTCCGCAACATCTTTACTAGTAATGGCACCAAATAGCTTTCCACTTTCTCCTGTCTTAGCTTTTATTGTTATTTCCTTTCCCTTTAACTCTCCTGCTAATTTTTGAGCTGCTTCAACTTCAGCTAATTTTTGCTTTCTTTCATTTTCTATTTTATTATTTAAAATATGCATATTTGAAGCACTAGCTTCTTGTGCTAATTTCCTTGGAAATAAAAAATTTCTTGCATATCCATCTGATGCTTCAATAACATCTCCTTTCTTCCCTATCTTCTTAACATCTTGTAATAAAATAACTTTCATATTTATTCACCTATCCTTAAATATTTTTTCATTGCTTCTTTTAATTGACTAATTACCTCTTCAATTGTCTTGTTTTGTATCTTAGCTCCAGCAATATTCATATGCCCTCCTCCGCCTAATGCTTCCAAAACAATCTGAACATTAATATCTCCTATTGATCTTCCACTAATATATACTTCATTATTTATTTCTCCCAAGACAAAACTTACAGATATTCCTGATATATTTAATAATTCATCAGCTGCTTTTGCTATAATTACAGAATCTATATTTTTAGGTGTTACTGCAATAGCCATATTATCATTTACTTCTGCTGCTTTTATAGTTTCTGCAACAAGCAGGTAGTCTTCTAAATCATCTGTAAACATTTTTTTAATTTCAATTGGATCTGCTCCTAAAGACTTTAGAAATGAGGCCGCATCAAAAGTTCTAACTCCTGTCTTAAAAGAAAAACCTTTAGTATCCATAAAAATACCTGCAAGTAATCCTTCTGCTTCATTCCTTGTTAAGTTCGGTTTTTCCACCATATATTGTATAATCTCAGTAACCATCTCAGATGTAGACGATGCGTATACTTCTATATAATTTAATATATCACATTCTATCATATCTGGACTTCTTCTATGATGATCTATTATAACCTTTCTTTCAGCTTTCTCTACTAATTGTAAATCAGCAATATAACCTTTATTATGGACATCAACAATGATAATTAATGTTTTATTATCCAAGTTATCTATTGCTTCCTCTACAGTTATAAATAAATCCTCATATCTAGATTCTTTGTTCAGTTTGTTTAAAAAATAATCAATTGCACTAGTATCATTCTTTAATGCTATATTGCAATTTTTCCCCAATTGCTTAACTACGCTAGCCAATCCAACTGCTGATCCAAAGCAATCCATGTCTGGATTCTTATGTCCAATAATATATACCTTACTACTCTCATAAATTAATTCACTCAAAGCTCTTGCAATAACTCTTGCCTTTACCTTAGTTCTTTTTTCTATCTCTTTTGTATTTCCTCCAAAAAATTTTATATCATCATTAGTTTTAATAACAGCTTGATCTCCACCTCTGCCTAATGCTAACTCTTTAGCTATATTAGCATTATTATAATTCTCAAGGGGAGACATTCCCCCTCTTCCAACACCTATGCTTAGTGTAATTTCAATTGAATTACCCTTATCAATTTTTGAAATTACCTCCATTATATTAAACTTTTGCTTTATTTCATCCTCAATATATTTATCTTGAATTGATAATACATACTTATTGGTATCATACTTCTTAACCATTGCATTCAAATTATTAGCATAGGTATTTATTGTTCTTTCTATTTCAGCAACTAAAAGAGGCCTGTTACTCTCATCGGTTTTATCTAATACTTCTGTAAAATTATCTACCTCAATTAACATTATACTTTCTTTAGTAGTTGCATAATCTATAAGCTTTGTTATGTCATTAAAAGATAATAAATACAAATATTCTTTATTTTTTGTCTCAATTAAATTTGCATAAACATCATATAATTTACTATCGATATTTAATCTTTGATGTAAGTTACTTTCATGTTTTAAGAAATCATCTAGATTGAGCCCTCTAATTATACTTAAAATATTTTTTTCTGAATCTTCCTCATTCGATTTTAAGGTCTTAAATAAATTATTACACCACACTAGTTCTCCAGTTTCTTTTATTAATGCAACCGGATAAATAGATTTTAATGCATTTTCTGATATTGCTTTATCTATGCTTTTTATAAACTCATTATTGTCATTTTCTTTTTTCCAATAATAATTTAATTGTTGAAAATTATCTATTAAATAAATAGCCAGAATAATTATACCTATACCTATATAATTATATGCACATAATATTATTGAAACTATAATTAATAATCCAGGCTTAAGCAATCGTTTAAGCATAATTATCCAATTCATAAAAAGCCTCCTAAGACATGTTTAATCTTTCCTATTACCAATATAACGTTTTAATTTACTTAAACTTTTACCTTCCTTTTCAACTTGATCCTCAGCTCTTATACCCAAATCTAACTTTGATTTAATAATATGATCTATATCCATAAAAGAATAACCTAATTTCTCACCTAAGATATATAATATAATTATTGCACCTGAAATACAATCTAATATTGAATCACGCGCTACATTACTTCCCTTTGTTAAAAGCTTAAAAAATTCCCCAATTATACAAAGTAATTCTGCCTTTAAATCTTCTATAATTTTAATGTTAGACATTATATTAAAATTATCTTTTCTCATAGCCATATCACCCTCTCCCAAACCCTGTATTCTTATTTTAATTTTTTTTTGTAAGTATTGCAAGAACTTATAACCTTTTTACTATATTTTACCATATTTTTGAACAATATAGTATTTTATTTATATTTTTATATATTAAAAAACCCCTGATTTCTCAGGGGATATTAATTATTACCTCTATTCTGTTGTAAATGGTAATAATGCTATGTTTCTTGCTCTCTTTATTGAAGATGTTAATTCTCTTTGATGCTTAGCGCAAGCTCCAGAAATTCTTCTTGGAAGAATCTTTCCTCTTTCTGTAACATATTTTCTAAGCTTATTTATATCTTTATAATCAATAAATTCAGCCTTATCTACACAAAAAGCACAAACTTTTTTTCTAGATCTTCTCATTTTTCCGCCAGGTCTTCTACTATTGTTACCTTCTTCTCTGCTCATTTTATTCCCTCCTTACTTTAAATTTAGAAAGGCATATCTCCATCATCTACTGGAGTTATATCCTCTTCAAAATTTCCGCCACCAAATGCATCATTTGCTGGCATCGAATATTCATTGCTGTTACCAAAACTAGTTCCAGCATTTCCTGATGCATTTCCTTTACTTAAAAACTGAACTTCTGTAGCAACTACTTCTGTTACATATCTTTTAGTACCATCCTTTGCATCATAACTTCTGGTTTGAATTCTACCACTAATAGCCATTTGGCTACCTTTACTCATGTAATTAGCAGTACTTTCCGCTTGTTTGCCCCATATTACTACAGGTACAAAGTCCGCTTCTTTTTGACCAGTCTTTGTGTTATATTTATCAACTGCTAATGTTAAGGTTGTTACTGCTGCTCCACTTCCTGGAGTAAATCTTAGTTCTGGATCTTTCGTTAATCTTCCGATTAGAACTACTTTATTCATTTACAACACCACCTTATACTTGTTCATTAACAATGATATGTCTAATAACACCATCAGTGATTCTGAATATTCTATCTAACTCTCTTGGTAATTCAGGGTTAGCAGTAAAGTTAACTAAAGTATAATAACCTTCACTAACTTTTTTGATTTCGTAAGCAAGCTTTCTCTTACCCCAGAAATCAACATTGTCTACTGTTCCTCCACCATTTTCTATAACACCCTTGAATTTTTCGATATTAGCTTTAACAGTTTCTTCGTCAAATGCAGGGTTTAATATAAATATAGTTTCGTACTTTCTCATTAATTTCACCTCCTCCCCTCGGACTAACGGCTATGCTTTGCATAGCAGGGATTACAAGTTATTATTATATCATTTAGTAAATATATAATCAAGTAATTATTCTAATTTTCTGCAATAATTATTATTTTTTTTGCATCTTTTTTAAATTTACTTCTAGGAATCATTACTATTCTTCCACAACCAGTGCATTTTATTTTTATATCTGCTCCTAGCCTTATTACTTCAAATTGATTTGTTCCACAAGGATGCTGCTTTTTCATTTCCACTATATCTCCAAGATTAAAACTTTCAATCATAGCTTTTCTCTCCCCCTTATACTTTATTAATATTTAATTAATACTAGTTTCTGATACATATATTTTGTTTTTGTCTAATTCTAACTTTATTGCCATCCTAAGCTCATTTTCCATTTTCCATTGCATAAGCGGTTTTGCTTTACCAACTATTCTTATTGTTACACTTGATAATTCTAATGCTATAATTCCTTTAACCTCCAAAGATTCCTCTATAAACTCTTCATTTTTATTTTTAAAATCCTCACAAGTAGTTTCTATAATATTAATTACTTCTTCAATATTCTCCTCATTAGATACATTTACATCTACAACAAATCTAATATCATTTCTTGAATGATTAGTAACTCCAATTATGGACCCATTTGGTATAGAATGTACATCTCCAGTAAAATCTGTAATTACAGTAGCTCTAATTCCTATACTCCTAACAATTCCATTATAACTTCCTATAGTTACATGGTCCCCAACAACAAATTGGTTTTCAAACAAAATAAAAAATCCATTTATTAGATCTCTTATTAAACTTTGTGCTCCAAGCCCAACTGCAATTCCACCTATACTTGCAAAAGTAAAAGATATACCATCAAATAATATTGATATTATTATTGATATCCCCATAAAATATACTGAATATTTTAGAATACTTTTTAGAACCTCCCCCAATGTTTTTGCTCTCTGAGTATCCAATGAAAGTACTGCATTACTTTTTATTTGTCTTTCAACAAATTTTTTTATTAAGTGCTTTCCAAACTTTATAGAAAAGTACATTAGAATAATTACAAGTATTATTTTAATTACACTAGTAATTATTCCGGGAATCCACGCTAAACTTAAAAATTCATCTATATATTCTTGAATAACTTTTTGAAAGTTTTCTAAATTATTATTCAAACATTCTCCTCCTTCCCTATTTTTAAACCAATATGTATCCTTCTTGATTTCTAAAATATATATTTTTATATTCTAATATCTTATCATTAATTATTTTTTCTATTTCTTCTTTTTCCTCTAATCTTACGCATATCCCACAACTCATAGTTATTGATGTTGGTGTTGGCATTATTCTAAAATTAAAACTTAATTGATTTAATTTCCTTTCTGCTGCCATTGCGTCATACGTATTTTTGAAAACTATTATATAATAATTCATGTTTATCACCTCTTCTTATACTGTTATGCTATAATTTATATTATATATATTTTTTAAACATAATAAAGAATAAGAATATATTTACTATAAAAAACTTCTGAAATTTGATGAAAAAGTTTTTTTTTTACTTTATAATTATATACAAATGCAAGAAAAAGGAGAATATAATGTTTTCAATATTTAATATATTTCAGGCTATACTGGTAGGCTTTTCTACAGGTTTTATTGCCTCCATTCCCTTAGGTCCTTCTGGTCTCGAATCTGTTAGCCGTTCTATATCAAAGGGATTTAAAGAAGGCTTTAAAGTATCTCTTGGTGCAGTATCTGCTGATATAGCATATATAATAATTATTAATTTAGGGCTGTTTACAATACTGACTAGAAACCCTAAATTTCATAGTTTATTTTGGCTCGTATCGGGAATTGTTTTAATTTTATCTAATAGAATCTCCTTTAAATCTAAAAACTTAGATTTTGAATTAGAAAAATCAGTTTATAAATCTAATTCAAATGGATTTTTAACTGGTTTTTTGATAACGTTTCTTAACCCAACAACTCCATCATTATGGATTGCACTAAGTGGTACTATATTTAACGTTTGGAGACATCGTGGAGGAATATTTTTTATTTTTTCAATTTCTTCAATGATAATAGGAAGTATAACTTGGTTCTGTTTTCTTAATATTTTAGTAAGTAAAGGTTTTAAAAAGTTCAACCCTAATTTTACCAATAACACATCAAAATTTATGAATTATTTGCTTTTCACACTTGGTGTAATATTTGTTATTTGGGGAGCCTATAAATTTATCTTTTAGAGGTGATATATGGAAGTTTATTTAGATAACTCATCAACTACCTTTCCTAAACCTAAACAAGTTATTGATGCCATGTATAATTATATGCTCAAAGTGGGTGGCAATGCTGGCCGTGGAAATTATAGTAATGCACTTGATAGTAACAGATACTTGTATGATGCAAGAGAAGTTGTTTGTAATTTCTTTGGTTATGATTCTCCAAGTAATGTTATTTTTACAAATAATGTTACTACCTCTCTAAATATATTAATTAAAGGAATATTAAAGCCAGGAGATCATGTAATAACTTCTTCAATGGAACATAATTCTGTAACTCGACCTCTTTTCTTTTGTAAAGAACATCTAGACATTAAACTAGATATATTACAGGCAAATAAAGAAGGCTTTATTGATATTGATGATTTTAAAAGTAAAATTACTACTAAGACAAAATTAGTTGTAATAACTCAAGCATCTAATGTAACCGGTTCAATTCAAGATATACGTACCATAGGTGAAATATGCAACAATCTAAATGTTTTCTTTATTGTTGATTCATCTCAAGGTGCTGGAGTATTAGATATTAATATGAATGCTATAAACGCTAATGCAATAGCTTTTACTGGACATAAAAGTTTGCTAGGCCCACAAGGCATTGGTGGTTTTATTTTAGATTCAAAGTTTAATGATTCGTGCTCCAGCCTACTTCACGGAGGTACAGGAAGTCTTTCTTATTCTCTAGATCAACCCGACTTTTTACCAGATAAGTTTGAATGTGGTACCAATAACCTTCCTGGTATAGTTGGTTTAGCTGAAGGAATTAAATACATAAACTCTATCGGATTGGATGAAATATATAGTCATAATTATAATTTAATAAGTTACTTATTAAATGGTTTATTGAATATAGATGGAATTATTGTTTATGGAGATTTAACTTGCAAAAATCTAACTACATGTATTTCTATAAATATTAAATCTATTAATTGTTCTGAACTTGGTTACTATTTGGAATGTGATGGAATTAAAACTAGATCTGGTTTACACTGTGCTCCCTTAGCACATAAAACTATTGGAACTTATCCGAATGGGACTGTAAGATTAAGTATTAGTTACTTTACAACAAAACAAGAACTTGATTACACTCTAACAATTTTAAATCAAATTGCTAATAATAACAAAAGCTAATTGAAAATTTTATAATATGTTTTCTATGTAATTAGGTTGTTGTATTAATGTAAAGCTCACATATTTATATGTTCTATATTTTAATATTTTTATTTTACTATAAAATGTATTATTAATAATTTATTTTATTTAACCGCTATTATTTAATATAAATTTATAACTTTAAATAATGAATAAAACCTCTTTTTGTTGGATATAAATCTAATAAAAGGAGGTTCTTGTTTATATGTGTGACAATTTTAATGTAAATTCATCTTCCGTTACTGCCTGTATTAAAATTAAAAATTATTTATTAAATGAATTGCAACCAATTCTTAATGATAATAGACCAATTGTTTTTGTTTGCATTGGTAGTGATAGATCCACTGGAGATTCACTTGGTCCACTAGTAGGTCATAAGTTACAATATTTTTCTAGAAGTAATATACATGTCTATGGGACATTAAAAAACCCAATACATGCTAAAAATATAGTAGATACATTGAATGGCATTAATTCTAATTTTATAAATCCATATATAATAGCCATCGATTCATGTCTTGGCTCTTTAAATAACATTGGAAAGGTATTTATTCAGAAAAAACCACTCATACCCGGTTTAGCATTAAATAAAAAACTTCCACCAGTTGGAGAAATGAGCATAACCGGTATTGTAAATATATCTAGCGGTTTTGATTTTCTAGTGCTACAAAATACTAGATTGCATATTGTTATGAACTTAGCAGATTCCATTTCAAGGGGAATTTATTATTTTATTTTAAATAGTTTAAATGGACCCACTAAATCACAACAATATGTTTAACACATATTGTTGTATTTAAAATCAGTAAATACTTATATTATCATAAGAAATATTGTATTTTTTATTTAATTACAAAAAAGTTCTTACACCGTTAATCATGACTAGTGTAAGAACTTTTTATAAATTTATTTATTTGTCGCTTCATCTAAAACATGCAATTCTTCTTCTGACAAATCATATCTTGATATACCCTTATCAATAGGCTTTGCATACGTAGTACTTTCTTGTCTTCCATATATACCAGTTAAAATAACACCGTCATTATTATCATCTAGCATTGCAATTGAAAAGCTTAAGTCACTGCCTACATTCTCAAAAGCCTTATACCTCATAATAGCTACATTTTGAATACAATCTTTCATTTTTATTTCTAATCTATTACATTCTTCTAATGCCTTATCTGAAGTTTCCTTAGCAACTTGAATACTATCTAACCTTTCTAATAGCATTTCTTCTAGGTTGCTACCACTTGTTCCCTTCATTAACTTTCTATACTTACTTTCAGCTCTCCCTACTGCTTTAAATAAAATTACTACCATTATAAATAATAATATAATAATTATTATCATTATAATTACTATATATGGCATTAATTCATTAATTGCGGTTATTAGTGTATCCAATCCTTTGTCATTCCTTTCATAATTGTTTCACGTGAAACATTACATATTTATAATATCTAATATTCTTTGTAAATCTTCCTCAGAATAATATTCAATTTCTATTTTACCCTTATTCTTTTTATTTGAAATATTAACTTTAGTTCCAAAATAATTTTGAAGCTGATTCTTTACTTCCTTATAGTATTGATTTAAATCTTCATTAGCCTCAAGAAAATCATTCTTTGGTTCTTCTTCATTAATCTTCTTTATTAATCTTTCTAATTCTCTAACTGATAATTTTTCATCAATCACTTTTTGTGCTATTTCATATTGTTTTGTCTTATCACTAATAGCAAGAAGCGCCCTTCCATGTCCTTCAGTAATAATACTTTCAATTATGTATTGTTGAACTCTTTCATCCAAATTTGTCAATCTAATTGTATTTGTTATTGCAACTCTCGACTTTCCAATTCTTTTACTCAATTCTTCTTGAGTAATTTTAAAATCATCCAATAATTTTTTATAAGCAAGTGCTTCTTCAATTGGATTTAGATCCTGTCGTTGGATATTTTCTATCAAAGAAATTTCTAAGATATCTCTATCACTTAATTCCATTATAACTGCTGGTATTTCTTTTAATCCAGCCATTTTAGCAGCTCTCCATCTTCTTTCCCCAGCTACTATTATATATTGATCTTCGCTATACTTTCTCAGAATTAATGGTTGTATGATACCATGCGCCTTAATTGACTCTGCTAATTCAGCTATTTTTTCAGAATCAAATAACTTTCTCGGCTGTTTTTCATCACTCTTAATTTTATGTATTGAAATTAAGATATTACTACTTTGTTCCATAACACTTTCTGATTCCTCAGGTATAAGAGCACTCAATCCTTTTCCTAAAGTAAATTTTTTTGCCATTATAATCACCTACTGCCTTTTTAAAAATTCTTTAGTTAGTTTTACGTAGGCTTCTGCACCTTTGCACTTTTCATCATATAACATTATTGGTAATCCAAAACTAGGTGCTTCTGCTAGTCTTACATTTCTAGGAATTGTTACATTATAAACCTTATCTTTAAAATATTTTTGAACTTCCTTTAAAACCTCATTGCTAAGATTCGTCCTATAATCAAACATAGTCATAATCACACCCTCAATTTCTAACTTCTTATTGAGTGACTTCTTTACTAATTGTACCGTATTAACTAATTGACTTACTCCTTCTAATGCATAAAATTCACATTGTATTGGAATAAGAACCGAATCAGCACAAGCTAATGCATTTATCGTTAATACTCCCAACGATGGCGGACAATCTATAAATACATAATCATATTCATCTTCAATTTCCTTCAACTTATTTTTTATTATATTTTCCCTATCATTTCTATTTATAAGTTCTACCTCTGCTCCTGCAAGTTCCATTGTGGAAGGTGAAATGCATAAATTTTGAACTAAATCACTCCTAACTATAGATTCCTTCATTGTTGTATCTGAAATTAAAACATCATAAATAGATAAATCTAAATTATTTTTATCTAATCCTAATCCACTCGTTGTATTTCCTTGAGGATCAATATCTATAGTTAAAACTTTATACCCTTCCATTGCTAAATATGCGCATAGATTAATATTAGTGGTTGTTTTTCCGACCCCACCTTTTTGATTAAAAATACAAATTTTTTTCATATTTAAGCCCTTAAAGAGCGTCCCCCCTTTCCCATATTAATATTATATATATTTTTTTACTATAATAAAAGATTTATGTTCTAAAAAACAGAGTTAGCATTAAATTATCTTATAATATGATGATATTTATATAAATTAATAGAACAAAAAAGGCATCTTAAAATATCTTTTAAACCCTATAGCTTGACGAATAATTAAAGTTAAGGCCATAACCTTAACTTTAATTATATACTATCATTAAATTTTATTTCTTTATTTTCGGAATCTTTACTGTTACTTCTATAAATTCTTCTTCATCCTTGTATTGATATTCAGCTGGTATGTCAAATTTTTGTAATACTTGTTTAATTGTATTTACGTATAATTTTGCAGGTAAAACACCTTTGATATTCCTTTTTCCCTTATTTTTTAGTTCCTGTCCTGCAAGTTTAAGTAATTCTTTATTAATAAGTTCCTCTGTCTTTTTTACATTTAATCCATCGTTTATTACCCTTTGGACTATTTTTAATTGTAGTTCTTCACTTGGAACTGTAAGCAATGCTCTTGCATGCCTTTCTGTTAATTTATTCTTTAAACATATTTCTCTAACTTCAGAACTTAACTTTAACAATCTCAATTTATTTGCAATTGTAGATTGTTTTTTTCCCATCCTCTTAGCAAGTTCATCTTGTGTGAAATTATGATCATTAATTAAATTATAATATGCCTCTGCTTCTTCAATATAATTTAAATCTTCTCTTTGCAAGTTTTCTAATAATGCTATCTGAGCTGATTCAGAATCTGTTATATCTATAACATTGCAAGGAACTGTTTCTAGATTAGCTAATTTTGCAGCTCTAAGCCTTCTTTCACCTGCTACTAATTCGAAAACTTCGCCTCTCTTCCTTACTGTGAGAGGTTGAATTATTCCATATTGCTTAATTGATTGTGATAATTCTTCAATTGCATCTTCATTAAAATATTTACGCGGTTGATATATATTTGGAATTACCTTATCTATATTAATTTTTACTATTTCATTGTTCATGTTCCCAACCCATCCCTTATCAAAATACTGTATCACATCTACTTATTCATTCTACTTTAATTGCACTTTTCCTTTAAATTTCTATTATTTTATTATAATTCATCTAAATAATCATGTTGATATTATTTTAGTGGGTTCTTTGTAATTGATCCTGCTTTTCTTGGATATACTTTAGAGCATTCTTTTATTTTTTTTACAACAACAAGATTATGTCTTAATTCCGTTTCCTCAATATTAACTTCGCAAATATTAATTAATTCTCCACCAAGAATTTTGATAGCATTTAAACTTTCATTAATTTCTTGATCAACAGAAGGTCCCTTTAATGCAATAAAACTACCACCAATTTTCACATAAGGTAAACATAACTCAGTTAATACACTCATATTAGCAACCGCTCTAGATGTTGCTATATCAAATTTTTCTCTTAATCTTTTGTCTCTTGCACCATCTTCTGCTCTTGAATGAATTGTGGTAACATTAGAAAGTCCTAGCTTATTAATAACAGTATTTAAAAAATTAACTCTTTTATTTAATGAATCCAATAGTGTAACTTTTATGTCTTCCTTCATGATAGATATTGGTAACCCCGGGAATCCTGCCCCTGTTCCAACATCTATCAACGTATTGGCATTTTTTAATTCATCTCGTTTAAATGATTTTATTGAATCTATAAAATGCTTTTTGATTACTTCCTCATCTTCAACTATTGCTGTTAAGTTTATCTTCTCATTCCATTCTTGAAGAAGCTTCATATAATCTATAAATTTATCGTATTGTTCTCGGGATAATTGTAAACCAACATCTTCAGATGATTTACACATCAAATCATAAAAATCCATAATTCCTCCACATTAACTATTTAAAATTGCTTATTATAATGATGCTCTAGATAAATTAATAAAACTGAAATATCAGCTGGTGATACCCCTGAAATTCTTGAAGCCTGCCCTATACTTATTGGTTTAATATTATCTAGTTTTTGCATAGCTTCTGTTCTTAAACCTTTAATATCACTATAATTAACATCCTTTGGTAATAACTTCTTTTCAAATTTCTTAAATTGAGTAACTTGTTCAAGTTGGCTTTGTATGTATCCTTCATACTTAGTAAGTATATTTATTTGTTCTCCAACATCATAAGGTAATTCTGGTCTTTCAGTATCTAACGGTGACAAATCAAAATAATCTAATTCAGGTCTTTGCATTAATTCATAAAAACTAATAGGTTTTCTTAGCTCAGCTGAATTTAATGAGTATAGAAATTCATTTACTTCCTTCTTATTTGTCACTTTCAGGTTTCTTAACCTATGTAACTCGCATTCAATATTTTCCCTCCTTTGTAAGAATATGCAATACCTCTCCTCTGTAACTAATCCAACTCTATATCCTATTTCAGTTAATCTAAAATCAGCATTATCTTGCCTTAATAACAATCTATATTCCGCTCTAGATGTCATCATTCTATAAGGTTCATTAGTTCCCTTCGTAACCAGATCATCTATAAGTACTCCTATATATGCATCAGAACGAGTTAATATTAGTGGTTCTTCATTCTTGATTTTTAATGCTGCATTCAATCCGGCAATTAAACCTTGTGCACCTGCTTCCTCATATCCTGAACTTCCATTTAGCTGACCTGCACCATATAACCCTTCTATATTTTTAAATTCTAATGTCGGCTTCAATTGAGTTGGATCAATTGAATCATATTCAATTGCATATGCAGTCCTCATCATTTCAACATTCTCAAGTCCAGGTAGAGTTTTAAGCATTTTAATTTGAACTTCTTCTGGTAGCGACGAAGAAAATCCACCTACATACATTTCTAATGTATCAAGACCTTCTGGTTCAATAAATATTTGATGCTGAGGTTTATCCGGAAATCTCATTATCTTATCTTCTATAGATGGACAATATCTAGGCCCAACGCCCTTTATACTCCCATTATAAATTGGAGATCTATCTATATTATCTCTGATTATTTTACGTGTTTCTTCATTTGTATAAGTTAAATAGCACGATACTTGCTCCTTCTCTAAGTTTTCACTCATAAAAGAGAAAGGTACTATTTTATCATCACCATTTTGTTCCATCATTTTTGAGAAATCAACAGATTTTCTGTTGATTCTAGCAGGAGTTCCTGTTTTAAATCTTCTTAGCATAATTCCTAAATCTAATAGTGATTGAGATAAATCATTTGCAGGAAATAATCCATTAGGGCCACCACTATATGATACTTCACCAATAATAATTTTTCCCTTTAAATATGTACCTGTCGCAAGTACCACTGCTTTACACTTAAAAATAGCGCCATTTTTAGTAACGACACCTGTTACCTTTCCATCTTCAACCTTAAGTTCTGTAACTTCAATTTGTCTGATTTTAAGATTATCTTGTTCTTCCAGAACTTTCTTCATCCTATATTGATAATTTTTCTTATCTGCTTGAGCCCTTAATGAGTGAACTGCTGGTCCCTTTGATGTATTTAACATTCTTGACTGAATAAATGTATTATCTATATTTATCCCCATTTCTCCACCAAGCGCATCGATTTCTCTAACTAAATGACCTTTTGCCGTACCACCTATATTGGGGTTACAAGGCATCAATGCTATTGAATCTAAATTTATTGTACATACTAAAGTATTAAGTCCTAATCTTGCTGAAGCTAATGCTGCTTCACACCCTGCGTGCCCAGCACCAACGACTATTACATCAAATTGACCACCATCATAATTTACTGCCATTACTTTTACCTACTTTCCTACACAAAATTCGCTAAAAATCTTATTTAATAAATCTTCTTCTAGCTCATCTCCTGTTATTTCACCTAATGCCTTCATAGCTGCAGTTATATAAATAGATATCAAATCAAGATATTCATTAGCATTAATTTTATTTAGAGCTGCATCACAATTTTCTAATGATTTATATAAAGCTTGCTTATGTCTTGTATTTGATATTATTAGACTTTCAGAACTTATATCTCCATTAAAGAATAAGTTTTTAATCTCCCTTTTTAAATCATCTATTCCTTTTCCTGTTTTAGCTGATATATTTATCTTATTATTTAACTTATTGACTATTTCTTCTGATATCTTTATACCTAAATCTACCTTGTTTAACAATACTATGTATTTTTTATCTTTTATTTTATCAATTATAATCTGATCATCATCATCTATATTCCTAGATACATCCAGCATTAATATTATTAAATCTGCTTCTTCAAGCTTTTCCTTAGACTTCTCGACACCTATTTTCTCCACTATATCTTCAGTATCTCTTATACCTGCAGTATCAGTTATTCTAATAGGTATTCCATCAAGATTTATGTATTCTTCAATTACATCTCTAGTTGTACCTGGAACATCCGTTACAATTGCTCTCTTTTCTCTTAATAATGCATTAAGTAATGATGATTTTCCCACATTAGGTTTACCAACAATAACTACATTAAGTCCATCTCTTATTATCTTACCTTCATCAGCGTTAGCCAATAAATTTTTTACCTTTATAATTGTTTTATTAATACCATCCTTAATTTCATTAATTAATTTATCATCAATAATATCCTCATCATCTTCTGTAAAATCGACTGCATATTCAATTGAAGCTAATATATTTAATAAATATCTTCTTAATTCAGCTATAGCCTTCGAAAGTGCTCCACTACTTTGCAACATTGCAGCTTTCATAGACAATTCAGTCTTTGCTGTAATTATATCCATAACAGCTTCTGCTTGACTTAAGTCTATTCTACCATTCAAAAAAGCTCTTTTGGTAAATTCACCTGGTTCTGCAAGTCTAGCTCCTGCTCTAATAACCTGATTTAATACACTACTGGTTGATATAACACCACCATGGCAATTAATCTCAACTACATTTTCCCCAGTATAGCTATTAGGTGCTTTCATATAACTTAAAATAACTTCATCAATTATTTCCTCATTTTTTAAATCTAAAATATTTCCATACTTCATAGTGTATGTTTTCATATTTTTAATATCATAATCATTCTTAGGTTTAAAGATTTTACTAGCAATATTTAAAGCATTTTCTCCAGATAATCTGATTATAGCAACTCCGCCTTCTCCAATAGGTGTTGCTATTGCAGCAATTGTATCAAATTCTTTCATTTACTTTCCTCCCTTAATTAAAAAAGAATTTTCATATTAAGATCTCTTTAAAACTAATATCAATTTTACATAACAAATTTTAAATAGTCAAAGTCATATTAACTAAAGTTTTCTTTTAAAATTATGAAATTTGTTATAAATTTAAAAAGAAAGCCCTTTAAGGCTTTCTTCTATAAATCTTTTTTTAATTCAACAACTACTCTTCTAAATGGTTCGTCGCCTTCGCTATATGTATTAACAAAGGCATCATCTTGAAGTGCAGAATGAATAATTCTTCTCTCATATGGATTCATTGGTTCTAGCTTAAATACCTTCCGTGTCTTCTTAACTTTATTGGCAGTCTTTATAGCAACACCCTTAAGAGTTTCCTCTCTTTTACTTCTATAATCTTCAGTATCTAATATAACTTTTTTATGAGGAAGTTCATGTACCTTATTGACTACTAATGAAACTAAATATTGTATAGAATCTAACGTTTCCCCCCTGTAACCAATTATTACACCCATTTTTTCTCCTGATAAGTTGATTATTATGGTATCATCCGTTTCTTTGATATCTATCTTAGCTTCCATTTCCATGCAATTAAGTATATTTTCTATAAAGTCTCTTGCTTCTTTAATATAATCATATTTACTAGAAACCCTAATTTTAACTGGCTTAACTCCTATAACATTAAATAAACCTTTTGAACCATGATTCAGAATTTCAAAATCAACTTTACTTTTGTCTGTGCCAAGTTCAATTAAAGCCTTATTTAAAGCTTCTTCAACAGTTTTTCCTTCTACTTCTATTGATTTCATTTGTTAATCCACCACCTCTCATATGAAAGTAAACTTAAATTACTTCTTTTTCTTCTTTTTACTTGCTAAATTTTTAGGCTCTTCAACTGTCATAACAAATTTGTCTGATTCTACTTTAGTTTCTTTGGTTGCATTACTCTCTTGAATTGCAGGCCTATAATTTAAGAAATATGTTTGTATTGTTTGAATTATATTACCAATTATCCAATATAAAACTAGAATTGATTTAAAGTTAAATGACATAAAACCCATCATTCCAGCCATTGCCAAATTCATTGTTCCCATATTCATTCCATTGGCTTGAGCTGGAGTAGCTTTAGTCATTAAATATGATGGTATATATGTTGATAGTGCAGCTAAAATCGGCAATATATGCAATGCATCTGGTGCAAACAAATCTTTAATCCATAAAAATGATGCTCCATCTATTCCTTGTATCCCCATAAAAACATAATATAGAGCCATTAATATTGGTAATGGAAGCAGTGATGGAATACATCCCCCTGCTACACTAACATTATTATCTTTGTATAGTTTCATTACTTCAGCATTTAATTTTTGTGGATCGTCCTTATATTTATCCTGAATTTTTTTTACTTCTGGTTGAATTTTCTGCATTCCTCTTGTAGATTTTGCTGCTTTAATATTAAATGGCAATATTAATATTCTTATAATTAAAGTAAAAACAAATATTGCTAAAACATACGATAATCCAACATCTGATATTCCCATGCCAACTATAACGTTATGCAGGGAATCAAATATATTTTTCAAAAAGTTAACTATTGGTTGTAACATTAAAATATATACCTCCTAGTATTCATCTTACGGGGTCATATCCACCTTTACAAAAAGGATTACATCTTAATATTCTGTAAACAGCCATTATTGCACCTTTTAAAGCTCCATACTTATTTATTGCATCTAGAGCATATTGTGAACAAGTTGGCATAAATCTACAGCACGAAGGCCTTCCTGGTGAAATATGTTTTCTATAAAAATTAATTAAGTGTATTAGTAATTTCTTCATTATTATATAAGCCTGCCTTTTTAATTAAATTCTTCATAGCATTTTCTACCTCAAAATAACTTTTGTCTTTTATAGGGTTTCGTGCTATAAAAATAAAATCATATCCCTTTATTATATAATTGTAATTTAACCTAAAGCTCTCACTTATTAATCTTTTGCATCTACTTCTAACAACACTATTTCCTACTTTTTTGCTTACAGAAACACCTAATTTATTATAGCTGTTAAAATATTTATTTTTATTTTTTTTATTTTTTAATATATACATAACTAAAAGATCATTTGCAAATGACTTTCCTCTTCTATATATAATTGTAAACTCAAAATTTTTTTTTAATCTATAAATCATAGATATTTTTAAACTCCTTTTTTCCCTGCATTTGCAGAAAAAAGGCCACTTAAAGCGGCCCTTATGCTGTTAATTTTTTTCTTCCTTTTTGTCTTCTGTTTTTAAGAATGTTTCTTCCTGATTGAGTGCTCATTCTTTTTCTGAAACCATGTTCTTTTTTTCTTGTTCTTTTTTTAGGTTGGTAAGTCATAAACATTGCATATGCACCCCCTTAAACTTATTATTTATAGTAAAAACTATACTTTGCGATTTTAAATTTTACTTTATCTATTATATATACATACTATTTTTCTGTCAAGGTAGTAATATATAGTAATATATTGTTGATAAATATATTTTATATATATTTTTTTGTGGATAACTTCTTGAATGTGAGTAATTACTTATGTTATCATATGTATTATGTTGTGAATAATTTATTGGCAAACAAGTTTATCCACAAGTGTGGATAAACTTGTGCATAACTTGTTTGATTCTCATTATACGTACATGCTACACATCGTATTAGTGCTGGATTTAGTACATGTTTATAACTTTTAGAATGCTTTGTTATTAATTTTTTATAAAAAATATTTCTAAACATAATTATTAACCTGTTGATATATTTATATACATACTTGGCTATAATATAAAAATGTTTATATTTTTGTTGATAAACTGTACATAACATCCTAAAAAATTTTTTTATTAAAATATTGGAGGAATAAGAATGGATGCCGATCTAAAAAATTTATGGGATAAAACCTTAGATATTATAAAAAGTGAGCTCAGTGAAGTTAGCTTTAATACCTGGATTAAAAGTTGCGAACCACTATCTATTTCTTCAGATACACTTAAGATAAGCGTTCCGAATTCCTTTACTCAAGATATTTTAGATAAACGATATAAGGTTTTAGTTGCAAATTCCATAAAAGCAGTATGTTCAAAATTATATAAAATCGAATTTATTATAATGACCGAAGGTTATGATAAAGACGAAATTAAAGTAAATGATACTGCAGCCTCAAAATCAATTATTGTTAATGATGAAATGTCTTCAACGTTAAATCCAAAATATACATTTAATTCTTTTGTAATAGGCAATAGCAATAGATTTGCCCATGCAGCATCACTAGCTGTTGCTGAATCACCTGCAAAGGCTTATAATCCTTTATTCATATATGGTGGGGTTGGACTTGGAAAAACTCATTTGATGCATGCTATAGGGCACTACATTTTAGATGGAAACCCTAATGCAAAAGTAGTATATGTCTCTTCTGAAAAATTTACTAATGAATTAATTAATGCTATTAAAGATGATAAGAATGAAGAATTTAGAAATAAATATAGAAATGTAGACATCCTACTTATAGATGATATTCAATTCATCGCTGGAAAGGAACGTACCCAAGAAGAATTCTTCCATACGTTTAATGCATTACATGATGCAAATAAGCAAATTATACTATCTTCAGATAGACCACCAAAAGAAATTCCAACATTAGAAGATAGACTTCGCTCTAGATTTGAATGGGGCTTAATAGCGGATATTCAAGTTCCTGATTTTGAAACTAGAATGGCTATTTTGAAAAAGAAAGCAGATGTTGAAAATTTAAATGTTGATAACGCAGTTATGGGATATATTGCTACAAAAATTAAATCAAATATAAGAGAGCTCGAGGGAGCGTTAATACGAATCATTGCCTATTCTTCACTAACCAATAGGGAAGTTACTGTAGATTTAGCTTCTGAAGCATTAAAAGATATTATCTCTAAAAAACAAGGAAAACATGTGACTATTGATTCCATACAAGATGTAGTTTCTAGTTACTTTAATTTACGTGTAGAAGATTTAAAATCTCAAAGGAGAACTAGAAATGTTGCTTATCCAAGGCAAATTGCAATGTATTTAAGTAGAAAACTAACTGATATGTCTTTACCTAAGATTGGAGAAGAATTTGGAGGAAGGGATCATACTACAGTTATACACGCTTATGAAAAAATATCAGAAAACTTAAAAACTGATGATTCTCTTCAACACACAATTAATGATATTACTAAAAAATTAACTCAAAATTAATCCACACCTGTACATAATAACCGAATAACAACTTGTGGATAATATTTTTGTGGTTCTAATTAACTTTAACTTGTGGATAACCAGTTTAAATTGTTACTGACTTATCCACAATATTTTTGAATAAAATTTTGTTGATATGAGCGGGATTAAAGCAGTTATCAACAAATCAACAGCCCCTACTACTATTATTACTATAAAAATATTAATCTATATCTATTTATTATATTTAAATTCCTGTTAATAAATAAGGAGGGTTTCTAAATGATTTTTACATGTGAAAAACAAAAAATATTAGAAGGTATTTCAATAGTTCAAAAGGCAATAACAGGTAAATCAACAATGCCTATACTAGAGGGAATATATATAAAAGCTAGTGAGTCAACATTAACACTTATTGCTTCAGACATGGATGTTAGTATACAAACATTAGTTGAAGCAACAGTTATTCAGGAAGGTAGTATAGTTATTGATGCGAAAATATTCGGAGAAATAATACGAAAATTACCAAATTCAATAATAAAAATGGAGATTATTGAAAATCAATTAATAAAGATAACCTGTGAAAAATCTATATTTGATGTAGTTTATATGAATGCAAATGAATTTCCAGAATTACCTGAGATTAATGAACAATTGAAAATATCAGTAAATCAAAATATATTAAAGAATATGATAAAAGGTACATCTTTTGCAATTGCACAAGAAGAAACAAGGCCTATTCTTCAAGGTATTTTATTTGAGGTAAAAAATAAAAATTTAAATTTAGTAGCTCTTGATGGGTATCGATTAGCTATTAAAAGTGAGTTTTTAGATAATGATATGGATATAGAAGTTGTCATACCTGGAAAAACTTTAAATGAGGTATCTAAAATACTGGAGGATATAGAAGATATTGTGGATATAACATTTACTAATAATCATATATTATTTAATTTAGAAAAAACTAAAATAATCTCTAGATTATTAGAAGGCAAATTTATAAATTATAATTCATTATTACCACAGGAGCATAAATTACTAGTTAATGTTAATAGGCAAGAGCTGCAAAATGCTATAGAAAGAGCATCATTGATGGCTAAGGATGGTAATACAAATTTAATAAAATTAGATATACAGCAAGATAATCTTATAATAACATCTAATTCTCAATTGGGAAAAGTGCGAGAAGAAATTTCAATAAAATTGCAAGGTGATGAAATAGAAATTGCATTTAATTCGAAATACTTATTAGACGTACTAAAAAATATGGAACAGAATGAGGTTGTTATGAAAATGACTTCTGGAATAAGTCCATGTGTAATTGAGGAACAAAATAATAGCAATGCAAGATATCTAGTTTTACCTGTAAGATTAATGAGATAGGAGGATAAATATTATTTTAATATTTATGCAATGAAGATGAATAAAATAAAAATCAACACTGAATTTATAAAGTTAGATGCATTTTTAAAATGGGCTGCTATTGTCAGCTCTGGTTCAGAAGCTAAAATTTACATACAAGATGGATTAGTAAAAGTTAATAATGAAATTTGCATTCAGCGAGGAAAAAAATTGAAAATTGGTGATGTTGTAAGTTTCGAAGATTCACATTTTGAAATAATATAGTTATATAAATATAATAAATAAACTGTTATTTAATTATATTATGATATAATTATTATAGGTGTATTTTTATGTATGTTAAAAACATAAGTTTGCTTGATTATAGAAATTACGAAAGTTTAAATATACAATTAATTAAAAATGTTAATGTTTTTGTGGGGGATAATGCTCAAGGAAAAACTAACATTTTAGAATCAATTTATTATAGTGCCTTTGGAAAATCGCATAGGACTTCAAAGGATAAAGAATTAATAAATTGGAAAAAAGAAAATGCTTATATAAGTTTGCTCATAGGAAAAAATAGACTAGATAAAAAGATTGATATAAATATTTTAAGGGATGGAAAGAAAGCCATTAAAGTAAATAATATTAAAGTAGGCAAGATAGGTGAATTATTTGGAACCTTTAATGTTGTAATGTTTTCTCCAGAAGATTTAAAAGTTATAAAGGAATCTCCGACCATAAGAAGAAGAATGCTGGACATGGAATTATCCCAAATAAATTCTAAGTATTATTTTAATTTAGTTCAATACAACAAAATATTAAATGAACGGAATATTGTACTGAAAAGTAAGATATTTAATCAAGATATTTTAGACGTGTATGATATACAATTAATTGAATATGCTGATTATATTGTTTCAAAAAGGTTAGAATACATAGATAAGATAAACTTTTATGGAAGGGAAATCCATGATGAAATAACATCAGGTAAAGAAAAAATTGAATTTAAATATAATTCTAATGTTAATTTAGAGGACTTCAAAAATAGTTACTTGCAAAAATTAAAATATAACATTTTGAAGGATAGAGAAAGAGGAGTAACGTCAGTAGGACCACATAGGGATGACTTTAGCGTATTTATAAATTTTATAGATACTAAGATATTTGGATCTCAAGGTCAGCAACGTACATCAATTTTAACTATGAAATTTTCATCTTTAAAGATTATCAAAGAAATAACCGGGGAATATCCTGTTTTATTATTAGATGATGTTTTGTCGGAACTTGATTCAAGCAGAAAAAAGTATATATTAAATTCAATTAATGACATACAGACAGTAATTACATGCACTGGAGTTGAAGATTTAAAGGATTATTTAGATGATAAAGTTAAGATATTTAATGTATCAAATGGGCAAGTTTTAAATTAAAGGAGGAATGCTTAGTGTTTTTGCATTTAGGTGAAAATGTTGTAGTTCCTATTAAAGATATTATTGGGATATTTGATTTACAAAACACAATGTATAGTTCTGATACAATACAATTTTTGAGGCTAGCAGAGGAAGATGGGTTTGTAGAACGTATTACAGAAGAAACACCAAAATCATTTATTATAGCAGAAGTTGATAATAAAAGTAAGATATATCTTTCACCAATATCATCAACTACACTAACAAAAAGGACTGATATAGAATATAGTTCTTAATTTTACAAGTATAATAATTTTAATATTTATTAAGTTTAGGAGGAGTCTGATTTGGAACAAAACAATAAAAAATATGATGAAAATCAGATACAAGTTCTTGAAGGATTAGAAGCCGTAAGAAAAAGACCAGGTATGTATATTGGAAGTACAAGTTCAAGAGGTCTTCATCATTTGGTTTATGAAATAGTTGACAATAGTATTGATGAAGCAATGGCAGGATATTGCACAAAGATAGAAGTTTATATTAA
>JARLHR010000025.1 GCA_031292145.1 Clostridium sp.
TAGATAATATGGAGATAGAAAAGGAAAGAGGAATTACAATAAAGTCTCAAGCAGCGAGACTTATATATAGAAGAGATGATGGGCAAGAATATATTCTTAATTTAATTGATACTCCAGGGCATGTAGATTTTAACTATGAAGTTTCAAGAAGTTTAGCAGCTTGTGAAGGAGCAATATTAGTTGTTGATGCAACACAAGGCATTCAAGCTCAAACTTTAGCTAATTGTTATTTAGCGTTAGATAATGATTTAGAAATTGCACCAGTAATAAATAAGATTGATTTGCCATCTGCAAGACCAGAAGAAGTTAAGAAGGAAATTGAAGATGTAATAGGAATAGATGCAGAAGAAGCACCTATGATATCTGCCAAAACAGGACTTAATATTGAAGATGTATTAGAATGTGTCGTTAAGAACATACCATCACCAGATGGAGATGAAGAAGCACCTTTAAAAGCACTGATTTTTGATTCATATTATGATAGCTATAAAGGTGTTGTATGCATAGTAAGAGTAATGGATGGGAAAATGAAAATCGGAAGTAGAATTAAACTTATGGCGACTAATAAAGTTTATGATGTAACAGAAGTTGGAGTATTTACTCCAGGAGTCCTTCCGATTGGGGAATTAAGTGCAGGCGATGTTGGATATGTAACAGCATCAATTAAAAATGTTAGAGATGCTAGAGTTGGAGATACTATAACAGAAGTAAGCAGACCAACTGAAAAAGCACTTAAAGGTTATAAACCGGCTATACCAATGGTTTACTCAGGAATATATCCTGTTGATGGGGCTAAATATGATGAGTTAAAAGAAGCATTAGAAAAATTACAAATCAATGATGCGGCATTAAGTTTCGAACCAGAAACATCTATTGCCTTAGGCTTTGGATTTAGATGTGGTTTTTTAGGATTATTACATATGGAAATAATTCAAGAAAGAGTTGAAAGAGAATTTAACTTAGATATAATTACAACTGCACCATCAGTTATATATAAAGTAATAAAAACAAATGGTGAAGTGTTAGAAATAACAAATCCAACTAATCTGCCGCCTTTAACGGAAGTAGATTATATGGAAGAGCCAGTGGTTAAGGCATCTATAATTACGCCAAAAGATTATGTTGGAGCAGTTATGGAATTATGCCAAGATAGAAGAGGCGTATATATTGATATGCAATATATAGAAGAAACGAGAGCAGTTGTGAACTATGACATTCCTCTAAATGAAATAATATATGATTTCTTTGATACATTGAAATCTAGAACTAGAGGATATGCATCTTTAGACTATGAATTTAAAGGATATATTAGAACTAAGCTAGTTAAGTTAGATATATTACTAAATGGAGATATAGTTGATGCATTATCAATGATAGTACCAGAAGAAAGAGCATATCATAAGGGTAGAGGAATAGCGGAAAAATTAAAAGAAATAATTCCAAGACAGATGTTTGAAGTGCCAATTCAAGCGGCTATTGGAGCTAAAATCATAGCAAGAGAAACTGTAAAGGCAATGAGAAAAGATGTATTGGCTAAATGCTATGGTGGAGATATTTCAAGAAAGAAAAAGCTACTTGAAAAGCAAAAAGAGGGAAAGAAGAGAATGAGGCAGGTTGGTTCAGTTGAAGTTCCACAAGAAGCATTCATGGCTGTTTTAAAGGTAGATTAGGCACATTAGCTTTTAAAAACTTTAATCAAAATAACTAATATATCAAATTAAATATATTATTTTTTAGGAATTATTTGTATAATATTAATTAAGTATTATACAAATAATTTTTTTGGTGAAAAAGCTAGGAGGGGTTGTATGTTTTTAAACGAATTAAATAAAAATGAAGGAATTGCTTTTATGCAATTGGTAAAGTATCTTGCAAATTCAGATAATAGTTTTGCAAAAGAAGAGAGAAATCTTTATAGGGATTATCTAGAGGAATTATCTATAGAAGAAGAAATACAAGATGCAGATTTAAATTCCGTATATGATACTTTAAAAAATTCGTCTCAAAGAAGTAAAAATTTGATTTATTTCGAATTAATAGGACTTGCGCTTATTGATGGAGAATATGATGAAAATGAGGTAAAATTTTTAGAAAAAATAGGAGAGAAACTAGAGATACAACGTAGCAAAAGAATAGCATTTGCTAATTATTTCTATAATTTTGTTGATGTATATGGTTTTTCTGTTGTAGATGCAGATAGTAAGATTAATTTATTAAAAGAGCAAGCTGAAAAACTATTAGCATAAAAATTGAAAATCACTTTGTTTTAAAAACTTCACTAATATTAGGTATAAGTGAAGTTTTTTATTATCTAATATAATTATTGAATTTCTATTTATGGAAATGCAAATATCTGAATAAAATTACTAATAGTTAATTAATGGAGGAATAATGATGAATGTCACAAGAAAAATGAATGAGCATAGAAAAACAATGTCAAGTTTATCCAGGGGCGCTTCGGATTCGTTAGAGAAAGAGAATATGAAAGAAATATCGTTATATATACATATTCCTTTCTGTAAACAGAAATGTCTATATTGTGATTTTCCATCTTATTCTGGAAAAGAAAAGTTGATGGGTGAATATATAAAGGCATTAAATAAGGAAATATTACAGAAATCAAAAGATTATATTATAAATAGTATATTTATTGGTGGCGGTACTCCATCTTATTTAGATGATTCGAATCTGGAAAGTTTATTAATTACTCTAAATAAATTAAATTTAAAAAAAGAGTTAGAATTTACAATGGAATGTAATCCGGGTACTTTAGATAAATCAAAGCTGAGTATTATGAAGCAGTATAATGTTAATAGAATAAGTATGGGATTACAATCTACAAATAACACAATCTTGAAGGAAATAGGAAGAATACATAGTTATGAGGAATTTAAGAATAATTATTTATTAGCTAGAAATATAGGTTTTGATAATATAAATGTAGATTTAATGTTTGGTTTACCAAATCAAAAAGTTGAAGATTGGAAAGAATCCTTAGAGGAGGTAGCAAAGCTTAAACCAGCGCATATATCAGCATATAGTTTAATTATAGAGGAGGGAACACATTTTTATAAATTATATGAAGAAGATAAATTAAATTTGCCAGAAGAAGATAAAGAAAGAGTTATGTATTTAGTTACTAAAGAAATTTTAGATAAATATAATTATCATCAATATGAAATATCAAATTTTGCACAGAAAGGAAAAGAATGTTTTCACAATAAAGTTTATTGGAAATGTAATGAATATTTGGGGTTAGGAGTATCGGCTAGTTCATTCATAAATAGAAAACGAATTAAAAATATAGACAATATTGAAGCTTACATAGAAAAAGTTAATAAAGATGAAAGTATAATAGAAGAAATTCATGTAAATAATGCAAAAGATGATATGGAAGAGTTTGTTTTTATGGGACTTAGAATGGTTGAAGGTATAAAAATAAGTGAATTTAAAAAAAGATTTGGGAAAAGCATACAGGATATTTATGGAGATATAATTGAAAAAAATATAAACAAAGAATTATTAATTTGCAATTCGGGAAAACTATATTTAAGTTCTAGAGGAATGGAAATATCGAATTATATAATGAGTGATTTTATATTGTCTTAGAAGCTTTAGACTTGTTATTTATTTTCATGTGCCTAAGAAGTGAAATGCTGCCTCTGAAGTTGTATACTTCAGAGGCAGTTAGCTGAATTTACATGGTAAAGGTATTGTATGTACTAAAAATACTAAATGGTATTTTTTGAATATGTCATAACCAGATTACCATAATTCGTAAAAAACAAAACGGGGAGTAAAACGGAGAAATTTAGAGAAATAGTAAGATAAATTAGTAAAACTTAATTATTATTAAGCATAGATAGCTAGAATAAAAATAAATAGAATTGACAAAAAACGTGATAAATAATATATTAAAAACATAGTCATTAGCACTCGAGGTTAATGAGTGCTAACAAAAGAGGTGAGGTTATGAGTATTGATGACAGAAAGATAAAAATACTTCAAGCTATTATCAATGACTATATTCGTAGTGGAGATCCAGTAGGGTCAAGAACTATTGCTAAAAACTATAATTTAGGTATTGGACCTGCAACCATAAGAAATGAGATGGCTGACCTTGAAGAGCTGGGATACTTAGAACAACCTCATGCTTCTGCAGGAAGGATTCCTTCTAGTAAGGGATATAGATTATATGTTGATCAACTTATGGATAATCAAAGGCTCACAGCTGAAGAAGATTTAAGAATTAAGCAATATATAATTGATTCTGCAATGCTTGAAGTAGATAAAATAGTAAAACAAACTAGTGCCTTATTATCAGAGCTTACTAAATTAACTTGTGTAATCGAAACTCCATCTGTTAGGAAGAGTTTTATTAAATCAATTCAACTTATTAAGGTTGATGAACACAATTTAGTTTCAGTATTCCTAACAGATACTGGGCTCATAAAAAATCATATAATGAAATTAAATAGTGTAGTTCCAGAATTAGAAACTTTAATGAGAATAAATCAAGTTATTAATAATAGATTAGTAAATCTTTCAATACAAGAAATCAATCTAGAAGTAATTAATAATTTGAAAAGGGATTTAGGCGAATATGAAGAAATATTTAATGCTCTTTTACCTATTTTATATGAGACATTAAATGCGGCAGACACTACAGAAGTATTTATGGAAGGAACAACAAATATATTTAATTATCCAGAATACAATGATATTGATAAAGCTAAGGAAATGCTATCGCTCTTTAATGATAAAGACTCATTAATGGATTTATTTAATCCGCAAGATAACATTACTGTAAGTATAGGTGATGAGAATTATAAGCCACAAGCTAAGGATTGCAGTATAATATCTGCTGAATATTCGTTTGGAGATAGGCCAATTGGGAAAATTGGATTGATTGGACCTAGAAGAATTAATTATTCAAAAGTTATAGCAATTATGTCTGAAGTAATAAAAGAACTTAATGCTATATTAAATAATCAAAAAATGTAAAAGCTAAATAGGAAGAGGTGTATTTTTAGATATATGGAAGAAAATAAAGAAATCAAAAATGAAGAACTAAAAGAAGAAAATGATGAACAAGTAGAAACAATTGAATCTGATGAAGCTACTGAAGCAAATTCAGAAGATAGCGAGACAAATAAACTAGAAGAGGAAAATAAAAAATTGCAAGAAGAATTGGATTTAGCTAAAGATAGACTTTTAAGATTAACTGCTGAATATGACAATTACAGAAAAAGAACTGCAAAAGAAAAGGAAGGAATATATAGTGATGCATATATAGATGTATTAAAAGAAATTATTCCTATTCTTGATAATTTGGAAAGAGCTATCGCAGCTGATGGAAATATAGAAGATCTAAAAAAAGGAATTGATATGACAATAAAGGGATGCAAAGATTCATTTTCAAAACTTGGTGTTGAAGAAATAGATGCTTCAGGTGAATTTGATCCTAATCTTCATAATGCAGTAATGCATATAGAAGATGAAAACTTAGGAAAAAATGCTGTAGCAGAAGTTTTCCAAAAGGGATATAAAAAAGATGACAAAGTAATTAGACATACGATGGTTAAAGTTGCCAATTAAAAATTACTTAATTAAAATAAATTAAAAATAATTATTAACGAAAAATTCAAATTAAAATAAACTATAAAAGTTTTAGGAGGAAAATATCATGGCAAAGATTATAGGAATCGATTTAGGAACTACAAATTCATGCGTAGCAGTTATGGAAGGTGGAGAACCAACAGTTATAGCTAACTCAGAAGGTGCTAGAACTACTCCTTCAGTAGTATCATTTCAAGCAAGTGGAGAAAGATTAGCTGGTCAAGTTGCTAAAAGACAAGCAATCACTAATCCAGATAAAACAGTTATTTCAATAAAAAGACATATGGGAACTAGTTACAAGGTTGATATAGATGGAAAACAATATTCACCACAAGAAATTTCAGCTATGGTTCTTCAAAAAATCAAAGCAGATGCAGAAGCTTACTTAGGTGAAACAGTAACTCAAGCAGTTATCACTGTACCAGCTTACTTTAATGATAGCCAAAGACAAGCAACTAAGGATGCAGGAAAGATTGCTGGTCTTGAAGTATTAAGAATAATCAACGAACCAACAGCAGCGTCATTAGCTTATGGTTTAGATAAAATGGATTCAGCTCATAAGATTTTAGTTTACGATTTAGGTGGTGGTACTTTCGATGTATCTATTCTAGATCTTGGAGATGGAGTATTCGAAGTATTATCAACTAATGGAGATACTAAACTTGGTGGAGATGACTTTGATGAAAAGATCATGCATTATATCGCTAATACATTCAAAGCTGAAAATGGAATTGATTTAATGCAAGATAAGATGGCAGTTCAAAGATTAAAAGAAGCATCTGAAAAAGCAAAAATCGAATTATCATCATCAATGCAAACAAATATTAACTTACCATTTATCACAGCAGATGCAACAGGTCCAAAGCATATAGATTTAACTCTAAGCAGAGCTAAATTTAATGAAATTACTCATGACTTAGTTGAAAGAAGCATTGAACCAATGAAAAAAGCATTAGCTGATGCTAAACTTTCATTAAATGATATTGATAAAATAATCTTAGTTGGTGGATCAACAAGAATTCCAGCAGTAGTAGAAGCAGTTAAGAACTTTACAGGAAAAGAACCTTCTAAGGGAGTTAACCCAGATGAATGTGTTGCAGTTGGTGCAGCTATTCAAGCAGGTGTATTAACTGGAGAAGTTAAAGATGTAGTATTACTAGATGTTACTCCATTAACATTAGGAATTGAAACAGCAGGCGGTGTAGCTACTGCGCTAATCGAAAGAAATACAACTATTCCAACAAAGAAGAGTCAAGTATTCTCAACTGCAGCAGATAATCAAACATCAGTTGAAATAAATGTAGTTCAAGGTGAAAGACAAATGGCTATGGATAACAAGTCATTAGGAAGATTTACACTTTCAGGAATAGCTCCAGCACCAAGAGGAATTCCTCAAATCGAAGTAACATTTGATATAGATGCTAATGGTATTGTTAAGGTATCAGCATTAGATAAAGGAACTGGAAAAGAAGCAAATATTACAATTACAGCTTCAACTAACTTAAGTGATGATGAAGTAGATAAGGCTGTAAAAGAAGCTGAAAAATTTGCAGAAGAAGATAAGAAGAGAAAAGAAAAAGTTGAAACGTTAAATAATGCAGACCAAACTATTTATCAAATAGAAAAAACATTAAGTGAAGTTGGCGATAAAGCTACTGAAGAAGAAAAAGCAACAGTAACAGCTAAAATTGAAGAGCTTAAGAAAATTAAAGATGGCGAAGATGTAGAAGCAATTAAAGCTGCAATTGAAGCAGTAAATCAATCATTCTATCCAATAGCTACAAAGATGTATCAACAAGCTGGGGGTGCTGAAGGCGCAGGATTTGATCCAAATGCAGCAGCAGGTGGAGCTCAAAGTGCACCGCATGATGATAATGTAGTAGATGCTGATTTTAAGGTAGATGAAGACAAATAAGATGATTTAGGTTGTAAAAAACAACAATTATTAATATAATAGGAGAGGGAAGGCAAACTCGTCTTCCCTTTTCTTAAGGCATATTCCGGAAAATATACATCATATTAAGTGACTAATTATTTTTACTCATATGCCTAAGCAAAAGAAAAATAAAATTGCACATTTTATAATGGTAAGTTGTATATTTATAATTGAAGAAATTATTATTATACATTTATAATTGCAAATGTGGATTTAAAAATCAAAATTGTGTAAGGTGCATTTTGCACTTTGTAGTGATAATATACTAGGTGGTGAATATAACAAATGGCAAGTAAAGACTACTATGAATTACTTGGACTTGAAAAAGGTGCAAGTGATGACGAAATAAAAAGAGCCTTTAGAAAACTAGCTGTAAAATATCATCCGGATAGAAATCAAGGAAATGATGAAGCAGAAGAAAAATTTAAAGAGATAAATGAAGCTTATCAAGTTCTTTCAGATCCAGAAAAGAAAGCTAGATACGACCAATTTGGATCAGCAGCTTTTGATGGAAGTGGAGGCTTCGGAGGCGGAGGCTTCGGAGGCTTTGATGGATTTGACATGGGTGGTTTTGGAGATATTTTTGAATCATTCTTTGGCGGGGGCGGATCTGGCTCTAGAAGAAGAAATGGTCCAGTAAGAGGTAATGATATTGAATATACAATAACATTAACTTTTGAAGAAGCTGTTTTTGGTGTTGAAAAAGAAATTTCAGTTACTAGAAGTGAAAACTGTGAGCATTGTCATGGCAGTGGTGCTGAACCGGGAACAAGTGCAAAAACTTGTCCAACATGTGGTGGTGCAGGTCAAGTAAGAGTTCAAAGGCAAACACCTCTTGGAAGTTTTGTTTCAACTTCTACTTGTGATACATGTAGGGGAACAGGCAAAATAATAGAAAAGCCATGTTCAAGTTGTAGAGGAAATGGTAGTGTTAGAAAAACAAGAAAGATAAAAGTAAATATACCAGCAGGAGTAGATACAGGTAATGTAATGCCTCTAAGAGGACAAGGAGAACATGGTGAACGTGGAGGAAATCCAGGAGATTTATATGTAAAAATTAATGTTACTCCATCAAAAGTATTTACGAGAAAAGGAAATGATGTATATATAGATGCTCATATTTCTATGGCTAAGGCTGCGTTAGGTACAGAAATAACAGTAGCTACAGTAGATGGTAATGTTAAATATAATGTACCAGCTGGAACTCAATCTGGAACCATGTTTAGATTAAAAGGCAAAGGAATTCAAAGAGTTAATTCAAATGGAAAGGGAGATCAATACGTAAAAGTTATAGTTGATATTCCTAAGACATTAAGTAAAGAACAAAAAGATGCATTATATGAATTTATGAGAGCATCAGGTGAAGAATTTGACGAAGCTAACATACCTAAGAAAAAATTATTTGGAAAAAAATAAAAAAAGTTTTTAAGAAATTACATGAAATGATAGTATTTTAATTATCATTTCAAGGTAATTTCTTTTTTGTTTATATTAAGAATATACTTAATTATTTGGAATAAAAAATGTATAATAGAAATTAAAAAATAGGTTAAATATAACTGTTAATTGTTAACTCTAAACTGTTAACTGAATTAAGGGGGGCTTAAAGATGGGGATAAAAACAAGAAAAATAGTAATAATAGGTACTGGTAATGTAGGTTCGCATTGTGCGTTTTCTCTAGCAATGCAAGGCGTTTGTGATGAGATTATAATGATTGATAAATTAGAAGATAAAGCAAATGCAGAAGCTGTTGACCTAAGTGATACAGTTTCATATTTACCGCACTATGTGAAAAGTAAAAAAGGAACTTTTAATGGTCTCATGTATATTTCGGAGGAAAGTCTTTACTAGATTTAATAAAAGAAAAGCCAGAAGTTTATGGGATGTTAAATTTAGATGAGCTAACTAAGAAAACTGCAAATGCTGCTTTTGATATAATACGCGGTAAGGGGTGCACTGAATTTGGAATAGAAGCAGGGCTAACAGAAATAGTTAAGGCTATATTCCATGATGAGAAGAGGATATTACCTGCATCCACATTAATAGAAGGACAATATAAACAGAATAACGTATTTGCAAGTGTACCTGTAATTATGGGTAAGGATGGCATAGAAGAAATAGTTGAAATAAATTTAACAAAGGAGGAGCGAGAAAAATTTAATCACTCTTGTGAAATATTAAAAGAGTATATAGAAAAGGCAAAAACATTCCATAGATAATCAACATTTATTATTTACTTATGTGGTAATCAACCGAACTTAGATAAATATGTGTTACATAGGACTATGAAAACTTCGACAGCTCATTTTCAAATGTCTATTTCACACATATTTATCTAAGTTCTTTGTGTGGATATATGCTTAAGTATAGCAAATCATAAGTATATATTTTCAACTATGAATTTAGCATAGAACTTGTTTATCTTAGTATTTAGTGAACATCTGCACAAAAAATGTATTTGATTTATTGTGGTTACTTATTAAATCTAGTTATAATGCTATTTAGGTATATAGTATTTTTCATATATCTGGCCTTTGTAGTCCGGCTATAATTTTTAGAAAGTTGTCTTACCAACTCCATTTTCACCTAATAATCCTATAACTTTACCTTTTGAAATAGTCAAAGATAAATTATTAAGCAGATGATTTTTTCCGAAAGATTTACTTGAATTTTGAATTTGTAAGAAATCGCTCATGTTCAAGTTCCTCCTCTAATATTTTTAAAATATATGCATTAGTTAGCCCCATATTTTTCATTTTAGTTATGAATTCTTTAGTTAGTGTACCAATCATGTTTTTTCCCAAAAGGTCCTTGCTCCCATCTATTATAAAACTACCAACACCTTTACGTGCTTGAATAATTCCATCTTGCTCTAATTGCTGCATTGCTCTTTGAATTGTTAAATTTGTAACTTCATATATGACAGAATATTCTCGTATTGATGGAAGTTTATCACCATCTTTTAATGTCCCTCTAATAATTTGTTCTTTAATATCATTACAAATCTGGATGTAAATTGGAACATTATCTTTAAATATTGCAGTCACCTCCATATCGCTGTAATACTTAAGTATTACAGTGATATATTATCTGAAAAAAATAGGTTGTTAAACACTGGAATTGAAAAATAAAAAATTGCAATATAAATTTTTATAGGTATAATTATTATGAATGCTAAAAGATGGAGTGAATTAACATGAGAATGAGAAAAAAGCCATGGGCAAGACCTGAACTTGAAGCAAGTGATTTCTTTATTACAGAGCCTAAGGAATATAAAGGCAAATGGAAGGAATCTTTTGGAAGTGATAAACCTATTTATTTAGAACTTGGGTGTGGAAAAGGAACATTTATTGCTGTGCATGGTTCTGAAAACCCTAACATTAATTATATTGCTATTGATATAAAGGATGAAGTTTTAGGCTTGGCAAAAAGAAATATTGAAAAAGCATATAATGAAAATAATGTGCCTTTAAATAACATAAAGTTAATGGCTCATGAGATAGGTATTATTAATGAAATGTTGAACGAAGAAGACATAATAAGCAGAATATACATAAATTTTTGTAATCCATGGCCTAAGAAAAAACATAAAAAAAGAAGATTAACACATACAAAACAATTAGAACAATATAGAACATTCTTAAAAGATCAAGGTGAAATTTATTTTAAAACAGATGATGATGAATTATTTGAAGAGTCACTTGAATATTTTAAGGAGGCTAAGTTTAAAATTGAATATATAACTTATGATCTTCATAATAGTGATTTTGTAGGTAATGTAGAAACTGAACATGAAAAAATGTTTACTGAACAAGGAATAAAAACAAAATTTTTAATAGCTATAAAAAATTAAAAGATCATAAATTTGAAATAATTATGATCACAAAAGGAAAGGATGATAACCATGGATGGAATATGGATTGAAGTAAGTGTAATAACAAAAAGTGAGGCGCTAGAGCCTATATCGGGAATATTTTATGGATTAAATTGCCCAAACGTTGCAATTGAAGATCCAGAGGATTTACTTTCGAGAGAACAAGGGCCATTAACTTGGGACTTTGCAGATATAAATATCTTAGAGCATAAGGGAAATGCAGCTGTAGTTAAAGCATATTTTTCTCAAGATGATAAAGTCGAAGAAATTGTTGATTATGTTAAAGAAAAGCTTTCAGAACTTAAAGAGTTTGGAATAAATATTGGTGAAGGAAGAGTAGAAGCAAAACAAATGCATGAAGAAGATTGGGCAAACAATTGGAAACAATATTATAAGCCTGTTAAAATAACAGATAAAATTGTTATCAAGCCTATTTGGGAAGAATATGAAGAAAGAGATGAAGAATTAATTATAGAATTAGATCCAGGAATGGCATTTGGAACTGGAACTCATGAAACAACTAGAATGTGCATTAAAGCTTTAGATAAGTATGTGAAACCTAATACAACAGTATTTGATGTAGGATGCGGGTCGGGAATACTTGCAATAGCTGCTGCAAAGCTTGGTGCTAAACATGTAGTAGGGGTAGATTTAGATCCAGTGGCGGTTGATTCATCTAAGGAAAACATAAGCTTTAATAATTTAAATAATATAGAAGTATTAGAAGGAAACCTTTTAGATGTAGTTGAAGGAAAAGCAGATATAGTAGTTGCGAATATAATAGCAGAAATTATCTGTATATTAACTGAAGATGTTAAAAAAGCACTGAATGAAGGTGGTTTATTTATTACGTCAGGTATAATACATGATAGAGTAGATATGGTTACAGCAAAATTTGCAGAATGTGGTTTTGAGGTTGTTGAAATTAATAAAGATGGAGAATGGAACTGCATAGTTGCAAAGTCAGTTAATAATTAATAAAAAAAGAAAGAAATCCCGTCAGGGATTTCAACCTTAACTGTTACTTGTTAACCGAATGAAGGGAGTTTTTATGCATAAGTTTTTTACAGAACCTTATAATATTACTGAAGTTGAAGGAACAATACTTGGAGATGATGTAAAACATATTTACAAAGTTTTAAGGTTGTCTGAAGGTGAAGAAGTAGTATTAAATAATTGTGAAGGTAAAGAATATTTAGGAAAAATAAGTTCTATAACAAAAAGTGAAGTTATAGTTGACATAATAAAAAAGTTAGATGTAAATAATGAAAGTAAGGTTAAAGTACATCTTTTTCAAGGGTTACCTAAAGGTCAAAAGATGGATTTAATAGTACAAAAAGGGACAGAACTTGGAGTAGTTGAATTTATTCCAACAATCACAGCTAGAGTTGATGTAAAACTTAAAGGTGAATTTAAAAAGCTTGATAGATTAAAGAGAATTGCATTAGAAGCATCTAAGCAATCTAAAAGAAGCATTGTGCCACAAGTTAAAGAAGTTATTGATTTTGATGAAGTGTTAAATAAATTGAAAGAAATGGATTTAGTTATAGTTCCTTATGAAAATGCTGAAGATTTTGGAATTAAAAGTCTTGTCAGACAGCTTGATAAAGAAAATGTGGATTTAAATAACCTTAATAATGTGGGAATTTTAATAGGTCCAGAAGGTGGATTTGAAGAAGAAGAAATAAATACTTTAAAAGAACAAGGAGCTTATATTATAACCCTTGGAAATAGAATTTTACGTACAGAAACAGCTGGATTTACAGCTACAGCTTTAATTCAGTATGAATTGGGAGATTTAGGAGGTACGCTGCTCTAATGGGAGAAAACCAAATAAAAATAGTTAAAGTAAATAAAGGAAAGACTGAATTAAAAAAGTTATCAAATAAAGAACCAAAGAAAAATTCAGAAGGTAAAAACCTAGTCGCTTTTGCAACTTTAGGATGCAGGGTAAATCATTATGAGACGGAAGCAATGGCAGAAAAGTTTATAGGAGAAGGCTATGAAGTTACGGATTTTGAAAACTTTGCGGATGTTTATGTTATAAATACATGTTCTGTTACAAATATGAGTGATAAGAAATCTAGACAAATAATAAGCAGAGCACGAAGAAGAAATAGAGAAGCAGTAATTGCTGCTGTCGGCTGTTATTCACAAGTAGCACCAGATGAGGTTTCTAAGATAGAAGGCGTAGATGTTGTTCTTGGAACTAGAAATAAAGGTGACATTGTTTATTATGTAAATAAGGCTAAAGATGAGCAAAAACCACAACTAATGGTTGGAGAAGTCCTTAAAAATAAACAATTTGAAGAATTAAATATAGAAGAATATCAAGATAAAACTAGGGCTTTCTTAAAAATACAAGATGGTTGCAATAGATTTTGCGCATATTGTTTAATACCATATACAAGGGGAACAACTTGCTCAAAAGATCCAGAAAAAGTATTAGCTGAAATTAAGAACTTAAGTGAGCATGGATTTAAGGAAATAATATTATCTGGAATACATACTGCTTCTTATGGTGTTGATTTAGAAGGAAATATAAATTTGATAACGCTATTAGAAGAAATCGAAAAGATGGGTGGAATAGAGAGAGTAAGGATAGGCTCTATTGAGCCAAGTTTCTTTACAGATGAAGTTATAGATAAGATGAAGAATATGAAGAAGCTGTGTCCACAATTCCATTTATCTCTTCAAAGTGGATGTGATGCTACATTAAAGAGAATGAATAGAAGGTATACAGCTAAAGAATATGAAGAGGCTGTTAATAAAATAAGAGAAAATCTGAAAGATGCCTCAATAACTACTGATGTTATTGTTGGATTCCCAGGAGAGACAGATGAAGAGTTTAATGAAACATGTGAATATTTAAAAAGACTAAAATTAACGAAAACACACATATTTAAATTTAGTCCGAGAAAAGGTACTAAAGCTGCTGATATGCCGAATCAAGTAGATGGAATTATCAAAGATAAAAGAAGTAAGGCATTAATTGAATTAAATGCAAAAAATGAGGGAGACTTCAGCAAATCCTTAGTTGCAAGAGAAATGGACGTTTTAGTAGAGCAAGAAGTTTCTGATAAACAGGGAGTCTTTGAAGGATATACGAGAAATTATGTGAAAGTAGAAATTCCTAACGGAAAGGAAAATATGATAGGAAAAATAATTTCTTGTAAAATAGAAGCGGCAAATGGAGATTATATTGTTGGAAGTATTACATAAATTTGTTATAATACAAATTAAGGAAAAGAAATTAGGAGGTGAATACATGGGAGATTGCATTTTTTGTAAGATAATTAACGGAGAAATTCCAAGTAAAAAATTATATGAAGATGACAAGGTATATGCTTTTTATGACATAAATCCAGAAGCGCCTGTTCATTTTTTGGTAATACCAAAAGAACATATTGAAAGTGCTAATGCGTTAAATGATAATAATGTAAATATTGTCTCGTACATATTTACTATTATCAATAAACTAACTAAAGAATTAAATATATCAGATAAAGGATATAGAATTGTAAATAACTGTGGTGAAGATGGAGGGCAAACTGTACAGCACATTCATTTTCATGTACTTGGAGGAAGAAGCTTGCAGTGGCCACCAGGCTAGATTTGCAAGTAATATTTTGTCGATAAATGAATTGAGATTTTTTCTTAATTTCTTGACATTTCTAATTTAAATATTGTATAATATAGCATGTGTTATTAAGCCCATAGCTGAGTTAATTTAAGCTAGCGGAGGGAGGGATATTAAATGTCAGAAATCAAAGTTGGAGAAAACGAAACACTTGAAAGTGCGTTAAGAAGATTTAAGAGAAAATGTGCTAGAGCTGGGGTTCTTTCAGAAGTTAGGAAGAGAGAACATTATGAAAAGCCAAGCGTTAAGAAAAAGAAAAAGTCAGAAGCTGCTAGAAAGAGAAA
>JARLHR010000196.1 GCA_031292145.1 Clostridium sp.
TTATATCTCTCTTTAATTTTTACTTCATTTTATTTTTTCAAGTGGAAGTAGAGAATAAGTGAATTAAAAAATCAAGTGATTTTTTATTTAGTACATTCGTCATCACAACGTTCATAATTTGTATAAAATTCAACTACTTCATCATATGTGGGTAATTCTGAGACTAACATACCAGCATGAACATTAGCAGAAATATGATAATCATATAACCATCTATTAAATAGATTTAAAACTTCAGAATCGGTAAGTTCTAAATTTTTCAAAAATGCAACTACATAATCAGCTGTATTAGTAATAAATGTATTTGAGTGATCTGCACATTCACCACATCTAATTCTTTCATTATAAATTAAAATAACTTCATATAGGGATATAATATTATGTCTATTTGTAGATGCAAATCCAACAGATTGCCAGCAATGCCATATTCCACGTCCGACTAATTTTGATTTAAAATGATCGTTCTTTATCTTCATTTTAATTTAAAAAATTATTTTAATAATTCATATAACCAAGTAATTTTGATGAGTAAATGTTTAATCTCAAACATATATCCCCACCAAGCAATTTCATAACAAGCAGTATCTGATAAATCTTCATTTTGTTTTGAACATGAACATACTAAAATTGCATACGACATGTGATCACCTCTTTTTAAAAATTCTTCTCTTGCTTTTGCTTTTGACCATTCCTTGATTTCAGTACCACCATATTGATTTTTAGTACGAGGTCCTCCAATAAAAACAGTTTTTAAAGCCCTATCAACTTCAAATATAAGTGGTCTCATACCTTGATTACGAATTGATGATTCAATATATGAAACCATATGTTGGAAAGTGCGAAAGTTAATTTCACATTTCATAAATTGACTTTCAATAACAATGTGATGACATAATCTTAGTTTTTCTAAAATAGGGTTTAATTCATTTTCAACTCCTATAATTATTTGTTCCATACCAATTCCAAAATTATGAATACCAAACCACATAACTTCAATAAATCCATTAACAATATAATATCTGACAATTCTTATTCCACAACTAACTTTACCAGGATCAATAAATGCAACTTGAATAAATTGAGGTAAGTTAGGAAAAAGAATTAGTGAATTTAAACAAAATTCTCCTGTGTGATTACAAAATATTGTTGGTTCGTTGATATGTCCATCATCTTTACCCTTATTAAGAACACCAGGAGTTCCTTTATATTTCTTAAATCTATTTTTGTAAGAATATGGATTGAACTTCTTTGACATTTTTAAAAATTGTTTATTTTTAAATTCAAAATTTCATAGGAGTCGAAAGATTCAAATTTGGTTTAATAAGTAAGTTATTATTTTGAATAAGCCCTTGAGGTGAATTTTTAGGAACAATTTGATTAGTAACTTTAGGATATTGAAAATTATACATAAATCCATAAGAACTGATAGGAAGAGAAATTTTAAATAAATTTCCATCAATTGCGGTAATTGAAATTGTAGATCTGGGACTGATTCTATGAATCTTGCTCATTTTTTTCGAAAAAGCATTTTTCAATGGAAATGGGAGAAAATTTCCACTACATTTTCCATGAGGAACACCACTAACACCTGGAGCTTCAGTACAAGCACGAAAACCATCATTATAAACTTCCATATTAAAATCATAAGAAACTCCACCATATTTTGAAGAAACGTTGGACATAGCGGCTGCAAACAATTCAGTTGTTAATTTGAAATTTGGTGTGAGTGATGTACTTGTGATTCTACCTGGAATTGGACAAGTTGCTTGATCAACAACAGTAAAATCAACCTGATATGACATCATTGTGCCACTATTAATTACATTAATATCTAATTTTTGTTTATTGTTGAAGTATTCGATTGTGATATTGGTGTTAGATTTATTTTTCTTCAAAATTGAATTAAAAATGTTTGAAGCAACAGAGATAGAAGCAGATGATTGATTACTTCTATTTCTAATATTATGTGGACAAAATTTATATTGAACTAATTTATCAGCTGTGAAAACCATATATAAATAATTATCAGCCATACCTGTTTGTTTGTCAATTAAAACTGCAATAATCTGTACCCCTTCAGGTCTAAATTCAATTGTAAAATCAGAATAAGTTCCTAATAAATCAAATGCAGCTTTACTTGATTTACCATCACTAAGACTGAAAGATCCAATTAACCCCGAAGAAATATCATCAGTCTTTGATGAAAGTGCCTTTAACAATTGAGAGTCACCAATACTCTGCATTTCAGAAGATTCTTTATCGTCTAGATCCATATTTTTTTCAAAAAATTCTTTTAAGAGAAAAATAATTTTTTTTATTTTTTCTATTATAATTATATTAGTTATTTTACTCCCAATTTTTTTGAAAAACTATTTGAAAAATAAGCGAATTATTTTTTATTAAAATGGAAGATATACCAGAATATGAAAATAATGTTGATAATAATTCCGAGAACGGAGATTATGATGATAACTTTGATGATGATTCTGATATTGATGATCATGCCAATCAAGATGCAGATATAGATGAATCAAGTAAAAAACAAGTTCAAAAAGAGGAAGAAGATAATTTAATGGATACTGATCAGGATATTAATTTTGGACCACAAACAACAATTTATAATAATTTGAAAAGGAAAAAAACTTCAGGTATTCTTAAAATATCATTACCCGAATATTCACGAACATATGGAACTTTAACCAAATATATAATGGAAGGTAAAATTGATATCCCTGAAGAGATGAAAGAAGAAGAAGAAGTAAAATCAGGTGATGCTTTTCGTATAGCAAGATTTTGGATATTTAATCGTCACAAATATCCTCTTCCTCTCACTTTAGGAAGAGAATTGTACCAAAAAGTGGTAGAGTATGTTGATATCAATAAACTTGTTCTTGAAGATGAACTTGAATTTAATGATGATAATTCGGATTCGTATAAATTTTTTTACAATTACAGAGATAAACCTTATGATAACGGTGCATAATTCAAAGTTAGAAATTGATTTTTTTTTATTTTTTCAACCGAAAAAATGAACGTAATCACACCACTTGAAAATTTAGATAGAGGTAATATTCCTTTTAGATGCGACGCCGAAATTGATAAAAGTTATCTTGAAAGAATTAAAAATTTTCTCACAGAGTATGTTCCAATTCGTGATATGACCGGAAGAAAAAGTGAAATGACTTTAGTATTTAATTTTTCCAATCCTGCAATCTTTAACAAATCAGTTTATCAGTTAAAAGAATGGTTTTCTGGATTTAATGATATCATTTTTAGAGAAATTGAAATTTCATACCCTGATTATAAAATTGGAATCTCAGTCAAATAAACACATTAATTTCAAATTTGAAATTAAAACATCATGATAATAAAATTGAAGAAAACATAATTAATAATTTGTTTACCGATCAGATAATTTTATCTGATCAAAGATCATCTATTTGTCATTAATCATGAATCAAACAATGGAAATTTTTTAGTTAATTAAAGTACATATACTGTCAGTAAGACGATGAGTGGTTCTTAATATGAATCAGTAATTTACTTGGAGCCAGCAGCGGTGGCAGCAACAAGCCATACGATGAGCATGACCACAAGAGTGATGATCAAAGCAACCACGAAGGCACGAGTTTGATCACACTGGGGGTCACGCTTGCATCCAGTGTCGACAACGACACAATCCTTCTCACAGTTGGAGACGCAGACCCATCCAGGGCGGAATACAACTAGAACGATGTAGAGGAAAGACCACATCAAAAAGAAAGAAGTAAGACCGGCCCAAACGGCCATCTTTCTATCATTGGTAGGGACGGAAACGGGGTTAAGTGCAGTAGCAGGAGACGACATTTTTTAATACTAACAAAAATTAAAAAAAATTATTTTTTTCACTTTTTCTTGAAAAAATATAAATTAAATTCTTGATAGTTTTATTATGAATATTTGATATTTTTTCAAGAAAATATCAAATTAAATTTATATTGATTTAACTACCTGTACTTATAATACTTAAAAATATATTTATACAAAATTAAGAAAATATCAAATTATTAAATTTAATTTGATTAATCTCATCTTGATATATTTTTAATTAAAATTTTAAATATTACATTTTTTTGGAATATATGTCAAATTTGATAATCTTGAGACACATTTTTATTTTCTGGGTAAATTTTTTTGGATTTCCGACTTATTTTCGGAAAATTGAAAATTCCTAAAGAGAATTTTATTTAAAAAAACATGTCTACTACTCAAAAAGATCCCGTTATTGAAATGTTGTTGCAGTATATGCAGCAAAATCCTGAGTCCCTTGTCGGTGAACTCTTGACTTATGCAAATCCCACTGGTTCCACATTGAATACTGACGCTGGCCTTAATGCCTTGAGACAGCGTGTTGATGCAATGAATAGATCTGGTGGTGAATTCGATCCTGAAGGAACTGAACTTCCTATTTCCTCAGTTGGTATTCAGGTTCGTGTTCGTCACACAATTAGTGAATACCTCAAGCATATGGAAGTTGCTAACTTGATGCAGCGTTGGATTCTTGTTAGCAGTGCTAAAGGAATTGAGTGGCCTCCTAAGCTTACTGGAATCAGTAATGCAAATGCTCCTGTTATTAAGCTTGGTACAGTTAAGTCTGTTAAGAAGACCCTTAAGGATGCTCTTGTTAAGGAATTGCCTACCATCATTGATTTGATGTATCAGGCAAAATATAAGTCTTCTGGAACTTTTTCTTACTCTCTTGCTGAGGTTAAGCTTTACACTGTCAAGCCCAATTACTTGAGAGTTGCACTTGCTTGGATCAGAAGAACTCTCCAGCTTGATAATGTTAGCGCTGAATCTCCTATCTTGGTTTCCCAAGTGAACAGAGAGACTCGTAATACTCTTCACTGGGAGGACTGGTACGCTTACTCTCGTACCAAGGCTCGTGATGGTCACAAGTATCCTCCTTACTACACAAAGCTCGTTTCCGTTGTTTGTGCTCGTGTTGGTAAACTTTTGTACACCACTCCTACCGACAAGGATTATGATGCTGTTGGTATGAGAAATGCTGAGGACTTCGTTAGATCTATTGGATTCACTGCTGTTGTCAAGGATAACAAGAAGAAGAGTTACCAGAAGAAGCTCTCTGAATTCTTCCTTCAGAAGTGCATTGCTGTCCATCAGGCAAATGCTACTGTTATTGATAGACCTGAGGTTTACAAGTCCAATGTTATCGCTGCTCTTAATGAAGTCATTGGATCTATTGTCCGTGTTGTTGATGGTCTTGGTATTGATAGAACTCTTGTCTTCCTTGATTGCCTCTTGGATAATAAGCCTTTCTACACCAGAAGTGATTTCGATTTGGTTCAGCAATATCTTGGCGAAGCTATGACCGGTGTTGCCAATGAGCGTGTTATGAACTCCATTGGTAAGTTTATCTCCACTACATCTCTCATTAGTGATCCTCGTGCTCGTAAGTTTTTGGATCCTGAGATCGAGAGAGTTATTGCAACTGAGGCTGACTTGAAGAAGATTAAGGTTGTTCAGGGACAGCTTGAGCCTAACATTGTCTTCTCTCGTGGTGCTCTTTCTATGATGACTGCTGAGAACAATGCTACATTCGCTCCTCTCTTTGATCCCAAGAATCAGGGTGCTACTGGTTATCTTCAGAAGGGAGTTATGTCTATGATTGCTGCTTTGAAGACTGATTCTGAGCACAGAACTGCTCTTCCCAATGGTGCATCTGAAGCTGATATTAAGCATCTAGCTAACATGCTTGGTGAGATGGCTAATATCTACTATGAGCTCCACACTGTTGACTTTGAGGCTCGTAAGAAGGAGAAGGCTAAGGCTGAATCTCAGATGAAGTTGGCTGCTAAGCACGGTGTTCCCTCCGCCATGACTGCTTCCCCTTCTCAGTTCGGAGCTTACGTTCCTAATGTTGCATCCCCTAGTCAGTTCAATGGTCAGTCGATGTTCGGAGCTGTTCCCCAGGTTCCTTTGTTCGGAGCTCAATCTCCTCCTATGATCCCTGCTAATCATGCATTTGTTGAATCCCAGGTTCAGGCTCCTGCCCATGGATATTCAAATGATCATGCCCCCGCTCAGCACCACCACCATGCATCTCATGTCCATGAGACAGCTCCTGTAGTTGCAGCTCCTGCCAGTCTTTTCGGAACTAGCAATACCTCTTCCATGTTTGGAAGAGCCAGTGGTGCCAGTTCCCCTGTTTCTAGTCCCTTCGGTGCTCCTGTAGTTGCAGCTCCTGCCAGTCTCTTCGGAGGAGCCCCTGTTCTTTCCCAGTCTGGTAGAAACTCACCTGTTTCCCAGTCTGGTAGAAACTCGCCTTCTCAACAGAGTCTCTTCGGTGCTCCCGCTCCTAGTCTCTTCGGAGGACCTGCCTCTCCCGGTATGAGCAACCAGAATAGTGTCTTCGGTGGAAACACTTCCCCTTTCCGTGGATAAATTTTCAATTCCATGAATAATAAAATCTAATTAAACATTTGTTTAATTATATATTTGCGTTTTTTTTGCATTTAATTATATCTCTCATTTTATTTTTTAAGTATAAGTAGAGAATAGGTGAATTAAAAAATCAAGTGATTTTTTAGTTATATCTCTCTTTAATTTTTTACTTCATTTTATTTTTTCAAGTGGAAGTAGAGAATAATTGAATTAAAAAATCAATTGATTTTTTAATTATATCTCTCTTTAATTTTTTACTTCATTTTATTTTTTCAAGTGGAAGTAGAGAATAGGTGAATTAAAAAATCAAGTGATTTTTTAGTTATATCTCTCTTTAATTTTTTACTTCATTTTATTTTTTCAAGTGGAAGTAGAGAATAAGTGAATTAAAAAATCAAGTGATTTTTTAATTATATCTCTCTTTAATTTTTTACTTCATTTTATTTTTTCAAGTGGAAGTAGAGAATAAGTGAATTAAAAAATCAAGTGATTTTTTAGTTATATCTCTCTTTAATTTTTTACTTCATTTTATTTTTTCAAGTGGAAGTAGAGAATAAGTGAATTAAAATAAAGTCAAAAATATTGATTAACAATAACTGTTGATTATTTGGATAGATTTTAATAATTGCGGATATATATATATTCAATAATAATTTAAAGAATTTATTTATGTCTGATAGATGTCTATGATTATTGAGATTTAATTTAAAATGATAAAATTTATTTGGTTCTATGTGTAAATTTATAATCTCCTGATTATCTTTTAAATTCGAAAAGTGAGTCGATTTAACTTAAATCGACTCACAAACACCTGAAAAAAATGGTAAAAATCGCTTGGAAAATTAAATTGGTCCTGGACTTTCTACAGTACCTATGTAGTCGAAAAAAGTGAAAAAATGCATTTGTGAATGACAATTCAGCGACGTTTTTTAGGTTAAGTTCGGTTTAATTTAACTCGATTCAGTTGAATTTGACATATTTTTGAAAATAAAATAAAAGTAAATCAAAGCTCTAAATCTATCTATGATTACTGAAATTTGATTAAAAATGACACAATTTATTTTTATAATAAATGAATTTTATAATCTCCTGATTATCTTTTAAATTTTGAAAATGAGTTAAATTTAAGTCAAATCAACTCAAAAAACACCCGAAAAAATGGTAAAAATCACTTGGAAAATTAAATTGGTCCTGGACTTTCTACAGTACCTATGTAGTCGAAAAAAGTGAAAA
>JARLHR010000197.1 GCA_031292145.1 Clostridium sp.
AAAATTTGTGTCATTCCTATTTTCTTTCCTATTATAGCTTTTTTCATGTATTTACACCTCCCAAACTAATTAGCGGACTGTTAACAATCATAACTAGCCGTTTTTATATTATTCCAGTATTATAGTTTGATTTCTATATCAACACCTGCTGGAAGATTTAATCTCATTAATGCATCAACAGTTTTAGGTGATGGATTAACAATATCGATTAATCTCTTATGAGTTCTTATCTCAAATTGTTCTCTTGAATCTTTGTATTTATGAACCGCTCTTAATATTGTAACAACATCTTTTTCAGTAGGTAATGGCACTGGACCTACAACCTTAGCACCTGATGTTTTAGCAGTTTCAACAATTTTTTCAGCTGATTGATCTAATATTGTGTGATCAAAAGCTTTTAATCTTATTCTTATTTTTTGCTTTGACATTTCATTTCCCTCCTTTTTATGTACGTTTTACTTCGAACGCACAACAGCGACTACTCTGTAAACTGTTCCAGGTGTTTCATGACACTCAGACAATTTACTCAACCACTGTCGTTGGATTCTAGATCCAAACTTACTCATTAAGAATTACCCGGAAGCCCGGCAACCTCTTAAATCTTTGCTGTATGCTATGCAACTTCTTAATTATACTATTCTTACATAGGCTTTTCAAGCTTTTTTTTACATTTTTTAAACTTTTTTTATTTATTATTTTATATTGCGCTGTTATTATCTATATGTTGTTTTCAATTTGAATTATGTTCATATATTCATTTTTATTTTATATGTTTATTATTAACAATAATAAATTTTATTAAACACTATTAAAATGCTTTCTATAAATAATCAACTTCATTTTTCTAAAATAAAAGCAAGGTATATCTACCTTGCTTTTATAAAAAATCTTTTATTCTACTATACTAGTAACAACTCCAGAACCTACAGTTCTTCCACCTTCTCTGATAGCGAATCTTAATCCTTCATCCATTGCGATTGGAGTAATTAAGTCAACATTCATATCGATGTGATCTCCAGGCATTAC
>JARLHR010000198.1 GCA_031292145.1 Clostridium sp.
ATCAAGAATAATGTATTTAATTAGTTAAGAGGTAAGAACTAAGAGTTAATGATGAAATCCCTGAACGGGATTTCTAAAAAATATTTTATCGAAAAGCCTGTGGCTTTTCTTCCTTAACTCTTATCTCTTACTTCTTATCTCTTAACTGTATAAAGGCTTTTTCTTAGATACAATTATTACAAAAACTACAGGTTATAAATATAATTTTAAATGTTGAACCCTATATATTGATTAATCTATCTATTTTCTAAAATAGTATTTATTTTAATATTACTACCAATTAGATCTTCACCATATATTTTTTTTAGCTTTAATAAATATATATCATGATGAATATGCTCAGAAACAATTGAAGCAAGAAGCTTATTTTCTGTAAAAACTCCTAAGAATTCTTCTCTGTGAGGCCCTCTATCTGCAACTAGTGTTTTTTTACAATCTACAACAAGCATTATCCTTGTTTCTTTCCCATCGCAATTTGAATCGCTATGTGCATATACTTCAATAGGTACATTTTCCAACAAGCTTTTTTTAAAAGAAAATATTATAATCCTAACTCCTTTTTCTGCAAGTTCCCTAAACTCATTCTCAAACTTAGCTAAGCTAATATCTGTATTTATATAAACCTCTTTTTCTGCACTTAGTAATAATTGCTTTATCTTCACAATGATATTCTCATAACCTTCTATATTTACATATCTTTCTTCAGAATCGTCTGCTTCTAAATTTTTTAATTTAACATTTAATAGATTTGCTGTTTCCTCAAACTCATTCTTCATCTTATCAATTAATATGGATGGTTTCTCTGCTTTATAAATTTGTGTCTCTCCAGGCAATAAAAATACAATTCCCTTTTTATATAAATTATCTAAAGCTGAATAAACTGATGAACGTGATAAATTTAGGTTTTTAGCAATCTTATATCCATTCAAGCTTGAATTTTTTAATAAATTTATATAAACTGCCGCTTCAGTTTTAGAAAAATTTAATTTTTCTAAAAGTAATATTATTTCTTCCATATGTTATCCCCCATTTAGTTCATGTAAAATCCTTCGCCCTTTAATAATATATCTAAATTGTTAACTAGTTTATCAATCTCTACTAATATATTTTGATTACTTACTGCTGCTAACTTAAAAATGACTTCAATATTTTTATACATATCCTTTGGAATTTTTAAATTGTTATCCTTTATAATATTAATAAGTTTTTTCTCTCCTGGATGAGGCATTTCATTTAGAGCAAATATAATATCAAAATAACTTGCAAAAAATGCTGCTACTCTATGATTAACACTTATAAAATCATCTCTTTTCAATGCTTTTTCTATTTGATTGTAATATGCTGGCATTTGTTTCTTTAATAGTGGATAATTTTTGCTTACTATATTTTCTTTTAATTGCTTAGGATAACTTATTTTATATTTTTCTTGTAAATCGTTCAGCTCACCATTTCTGTCGTATAGTATTATAGAGTTTATGAAGTTGCTCCAAAAACAAGTTGTATATCCTATATCCGCTTGACATTCTAACAATGTTCTATTTAAAGAACTCTCAATCCATTTTAAATCTCTATAAATAATTTCTACCTCAATATTATCTTCTGATAAAATTCCATCATCTTCTTCTTCCCAAAATGTATTTTGAAGTTCTATATACTTAAAGAGTTTATCAGTTATTTCTTTTCTCTTTTCCAAATCTATTTTCCTAGATGCATAAATATAAATATCATAATCCGAATTTTTATCATTGGTTCTTGTGGCATGAGATCCAGCTAATAAAATCCCATTTACTTCTTCTAATTTTGAAAACTCATTGACTAAATCTAATATATTTTTATCAATATTCATACTTCTCACCCCTATTATTATATAGTAGTACATTTAATACTACTATATAAATGGTAAATCATTACATTGCACTTGTCAAGTAATTCAATTTTTAATTATCAAGTAAAATTGAAAAACTGATTTTACACTAGCCTTAATTTTTTGATTCAGTCTATCAAAATAAAATAAGCTATCTTAAAATAGGATTTCATTCCACTTTAAAATAGCTTAATATTTAGGCACATTCAAAAAAATAACAAGTCCATCTGCCAAGAAAAGTTCCGTATTGCAGCATAGCTGCTCTTTTCTAATGTGCCTATTTCCCATCATGCTGCATCAGCAGATTGCCCTAATAGGCCCACTATTAGATCAATCTGCTTCCTTGTCTGATGAAAAATAATCATGGCATTTTGGACTTGTTATTTTCTTTCATGTGCCTTATTTCCTGAAACTTATGGTAATTTATTGCCTGCTGCTAAATATATTTCATACCATTCTTGTCTTGTTAACTCCACATCTGATGCCTTACATATTTCTTTTAAACGATTAGAGTTCATTGTACCAACTATAGTTTGAATTTTTGCTGGATGTCTTAATATCCATGCAGTTGCTATTGCAGTATTTGTTACTCCTTTTTTCTCAGCAATTTCATTAATTTTCTCATTTAATACTGGAAATTTATCGTTATCTAAAAATACTCCTTCAAAAAATCCATATTGATAAGGAGACCATGCTTGAATTGTTATATCTTTAAGACGGCAATATTCTAGCACTCCTCCATCTCTATCAATACCAGCATTTACTTTCATATTCGCATTTAGTCCTGCATCTATTATACCAGTGTGCATTATACTAAATTGCAATTGATTAATAGTTATTTTATTATCACCAAGATATTTATTAAGAAGTTCAATGTGCATTGGAGTTTGATTACTTACACCAAATTTTTTAACCTTACCTGCTTTGTATAATGTTGAAAAAGCTTCTGCAACTTCTTCTGGCTCCATAAGTGTATCTGGACGATGTAATAATAACGTATCTACATATTCTGTTTTTAGTCTTTTCAAACTTCCATCTACTGAGTTTAAAATATGTTCTTTTGAGAAATCATACATTATTCCTGGAACTATACCACATTTTGTTTGAATTATCATCTTTTCTCTTATGGTTGCATTCATATTAATTGCATCTGCAAAAACTTCTTCTGATTTTCCGCCTCCATATATGTCAGCATGCTCGAAGAAATTAATTCCTTCATCTAATGAAGTTTTAATTATTTTTTCAGCTTCAGCTTTACCGGCATCTGCCATCCTCATACATCCAAGTCCGATTTCTGAAGCTTCAATCTCACTATTTCCAAGATTTATATTTTTCATTTTTACACCCCTCTTTTATCATTGTTTAAAACTTTAAATTAATATAAACATTATTATTACGTGAATATTTTTTCTTATATCTTGCTTTCTGCAATAGATTGCTCATGTTGACTAATCCAATCATATGCATCTCTCTTATCTCTTGTTAAAATTAGATATAAAATTTCTATAACAACCATAGCAGATACTCTTGAAAAACTAAATTCATCCAAAAATAATTTTTCTCTTGTTGATGTATTAATATGGTACTTACTTTTATTCGCCACTGGAGAATTCTCATGATTTGTTATAGATATGGTTGTTGCTTGCCTTTCATTTGCAATTTCAAGTAGTGCCACAAGTTCTTTTGAAGATCCAGAGTTAGATATCACTATTATCACATCTTCCTTAGTTAACGTATATGCAAATGCAAGTTGTGTTTCCCATATGGTATTTGTAACAGATGATATTCCTAATTGATTAAATTTATATGTTCCATCCATAGCTACAGGTATAGTATTCCCAACTGCTGCAAATTGAACAATTCTTGCTCTTTTTATGGCATCTAAGATATTTTTAATATTTTCTTCATTCATCATTGAAATTGTTTGTTTCAATTCTTCAATTTTATTTGCCAAAATATTTTGTAGGGATTGTGTTATATTACTAGAATCTAGCTCATTAGATATATTGTTATCTTTTGAATTAACCATATCCTTAGCTATCTTTATTTTTAAATCGTAAAAACCTTTTAAATCACACTTTTTACAAAATCTAACTATTGTCGCCTCACTAACGTTACTTTGATTTGCCAATTCGGACACTGTCATTTCAATAACTTTTTCTTTATTATTTATTACATAGTCAGCAATTTTTTTTTCTGCTTCATGTAAATTTTTATAAATACATAAAATTTTATCTAAAACACTTTTTTCAATATCTATCACTTTAATAACTACTCCCTCAATAATTTAACTTTTTCTTGTAGATCTTTGAGCATTATCACTCAAAAGTATATTTTAAATTCCATTGTTTTCTAACTTCATCCATTATATTCATTACATCAACAGACAATTTCAAAGTATCACTGCTATTTTTCTTAATTATACAGTTATTCATATCTTCAACTTCATAAATTAATGCGTTTGAAGTATTACCCTCTTCTATAGTTTCCGAACTACCATCAGGATAAGTAATTGTAGCCCTATCTGCCCTTGGGAAATTCTCAACAGTTATATAGCCTAGTTCTCCACATACAATTCCTCTCTTTGGTTGTTTAGCCCTCATAGTTAAAGAAATCACAGCCATTTCATCATCAGTGTTTTTAAGTATTATTCCTGACTGTTCATCCACTCCAGTTTCAAATTTTTTAACTGTTGTTAAAATTTCTTTAGGCTGACTAGATAAGAAGTATCTTGTAAAGGATAAAGCATATGTACCTATATCAAGAAGTGCTCCTCCAGCTAAATCTGGGCTAAAAAATCTATTTGTAACGTCATATTCTTTAAGACTTCCGAAGTTAACTTGAATCATTTTAATCTTACCAAGTTTTCCATCATCCACAAGTTTACGCAACTTTTTATACAATGGCATATGATAGATTGTCATTGCTTCAGCTACTATTAAATTTTTTTCTTTTGCTAAACTAACTATTTCTTTTAATTGATTACTATTTACGGTTATGGCTTTTTCGCAAAATACATTTTTGTTATTTTTAAGACTTTTCATTATATACTCATAATGATTACAATGAGGAGTTGATATATATACAACGTCAATTTCATCATCTTTCAACATTTCATCATAATCTCCATAAGCCTTTTGAATCTTATGCTCATTTGCAAAATTTTTCGCCTTTTCAATATTTCTTGATCCTACTGCATATATACTTCCATTTACTTCACTTATAGCTTTTGCAAAATCTGTTGCAATTGTTCCTGGCCCTAGTATTGCCCAATTTAATTTATTCATATCTCTCACCCCATCTATTAAATACCAACTAACATATTATTCTTTATATACTTCATAGCTTCTTTTGCACAAATCTTCTTTAAATCGTTGTTATCCATTTTTGTATTCTCCTTAATATGTGAAGTTATTATAATTATATACTAATATGATACATTAATTTCGTCAACATCTTATTTCGTGAAAAAAAATTTTATAACAAAATTCTTGCCAATACAAATAAAACAGATGTTTTAAACTACTTTAAAACATCTGCTTCCCTTTAGAATAACTTAAGGCACATTCAAAAAAATAACAAGTCCATCTGCCTAAATATATTTCACATATTTTTTTAAAGCTTTAGCTATAGGTAAACCTAAAACCATTCCTAGAACAATTTGTGCTACATTTCCTGGTATTGATGCCATTGGTGATACCCAGTTTCCATAAAGAATTCCTTCTGTAATATAATATCCAGCTATCATCCAAGCACCTGATAGAATCATTGCAAAAGCATTAACCAAAATGTTATTTCCATTTTTATTTTTGTTCCATGTAATAGCTCCAACCATATATCCCATGATTCCTCTTATTACAAAAGTAAATGGTGCCCAAAGCGCCCATCCTGAAGATAAATCAAATATTGCCATTCCTACTGCTCCTGCTATAGCACCTTTTTCTTTTCCAAATACAATTGCTGCAACATATAACATAACAGTTCCTAAATGAACTAATCCACCACTTGATAAAATTGGCAACTTAACATTGATAAATGCAGTTGCTACAAATACTAATGCTGTCAATAATGCTGTTTCTACCATATCCTTTGTTGTGAATTTACTTTTTCCTCTGTTTACTTCCATGTTTTCCCCACCTTTTTATATTTCTTCTATTTATATTCTAAATATTCTAATCTTAATTCTGTTTTATTTTTATTATTTATAAGTTCTGAATTGAAGTACAATTTATTGTTCCAAATATTCATTAAATAATTTTACTAATCCTTTATCACTTTTAAATCCTAAATCCTTCAATCCATTATCTATTGTATTCAATGCATAAATTATTTTTTCTTCATGAGCATTTTCACCCATATGTCCTATCCTTAAAATTTCATTATCATAAGGCTTTAATGATGTGATAATTAATGTATTATATTTACTTAACATATAACTTTTAAGCTTTAATGCACCTATATATTCTGGTATTTTAACAGCTGTTACTGTATTAGAATATCCATCAGTTAAAAACAATTCTAAGCCATATTCCTTCATTGCTTTTCTTGTTGCATTTGCTATTTTTTCATGTCTATTAAGTACATTTTCAATTCCTTCATCTAAAATATTATCAGCAGCCTTACTTAATCCCATAATATCACTTATAGGCATTGTATACGGAAACCATTTATCTTTATAATAATTTTCCCAAATATTAAGATTACAATAAAATCCTACTATAGGACTCTTCCTGCTTTTCATTACTTCTTTAGCCTTTGCACTAACACTAACCATAGTTAACCCTGCTGGAGCTGAAAATGCTTTTTGCGATCCTCCTAGGGCTATATCGACTTGCCACTCATCAACTTTTATTTTTTCTCCACCCATAGCTGAAACAGAATCAACAACAGTTAATATTCCATATTCTTTTAACAGTGGACATATCTTAGACAAATCATTTAACACCCCTGTTGGTGTATCACAATGAACTATTGTTGCATACTTAAAATTATGATCTTTTTCCAGAAACTTATTTAAATTTTCTATATCTATAGCTTTGTTATAATCGTCTGAAAAATACACACCTTTTCCTCCATAGATTTCAACAAAGTCTTTAAAATATCTTCCATAAATTCCGTTATCTAAAACAAGAACTCTATCTCCTGATTCTGTAAGAGATGCACATGCTGCTTCAAGTCCTAAAATACCCTCGCCACTTAATATGTAAATAGAATTTTTAGTATGTATTATCTTTCCGATCTTATCACAAGTGTTCTTATAGAACTCCACAAACTCTTCGTCAACATCTGGATTAGTAGTTATTTTAGCTCTTTCTAATCTAACATTTTCTCTTACACTTGTAGGTCCTGGTGCATAAACAAATTTATCGTTCATTAAATATATTTCTCCTTCCATGATATTCAATATTAATAAAATATCATATAAGTTTATAATAGTAAATTGTATGGATACATTAATGTTGAAGTTTTAACTACGCCGACATAAGGCACAATCAAATAAATATTCACAACAATCTCTATATATAATCATATACTAAAAGTGACTAATGTTGAGAAGGAGTTATAATGTATAAAAAAGGTGATTTTCATATTCATTCAACTTTTTCTGATGGAAAATGTACCCCTAAAGAAATAGTGATGCTATCTAAGAAAGAAAATGTAGATATCATTGCTTTAACAGATCACAATAATACATCTGGTATAGATGAAGCTATTTCAACTGGGAAAGAACTTGGAGTTCAAGTTATTCCTGGAATTGAGCTGTCTACTATGTATAATGATTCTAGGGTTCATATTTTAGGATATTTTAAAGATGATAGCTATAAGAATGAACTCCTTATAAAAATTTTAAAAAATGTAAAAGAACATAAAGTTTTACCTATTAGAAATTTATTAAAAAAGTCCATTGATTTTCATAATTCAAGAAATAAATTACATGTAGAAACTGGTATAGAAATTTTAAAGTTTTTTGGAGCAATAGTTATTTTAGCACATCCAGTACTTTTAAATAAATATAATTTTAATGATATTATAACAAAGAATTTTGATGGAATTGAGGCTAAATACTTTAGCAATAGCACTGAAGACACTAACTACTTTTTAAAAGTTGCCAAAGATAGAAATTTACTTTATACGGCTGGGTCAGATTTTCACAAACCTAATAAAATTCACAGAATCCATGGTATGATAGGCGATGTTTCTCTTGATGAAAAGGAAATCTATAACTTTCTAATGGCTAGTAACTTACCTTATTTTTAAAATTATGAACATATTCATAAACACTCGAAATTAGATATATATTTCAATATTCTCAATGGAGAATTTCCTATATATCTGATTTCTTTATGTTTATATATTACAATTCTTTTCTTGACTTTCTTCTTTGACATATTTGTTTTGTTATTGCACACACTGCTATAGTAGCTCCCAAAACACATATTGCAGTTGGTGCTATTGCAACAGCTCCAGCTATTAAAAGACCTTGTCCACTTACATTAACTTCTATATTCTTATCTTTTGTTTTTACACTTACATTTATGGAATCAATTTCTTTATTTCTTTTGCTTACCTTATTAAATGAACCATTTATGATCTCTTTGTTAAACTCTAACATATAACTCACTCCTTTATTTTTTAATCTTCAACTTTCCCCTCCCATATATATACCTATATTCTATTATACTTAAAAAACATTATATATTTAAATAAAATTTTACAAAAAAAATGTAACTATACTATAGAAAAAAATCTATATACAGCTACAAATTTAATTGTAAAATTTCATGACTATCGTATCCCAATTTTCAAGCATACATTCTGCTATCTTAGAATCATACATTATGCCCTCATTTTTCCTTATTTCATCCCTACACACTTCATCACTTATTGCTTTTCTGTATGGTCTATCACTTTTCATTGCATCTACTGAATCGCAAATTGCTAATATTCTTGACGCCAGGGGAATTTCTTCTGCTTTTAAACCTTCTGGATATCCTTTTCCATCCCATCTTTCATGATGATGCAATACTACTTTAGAAATATCTTCAAAAATCCTTGCCTTACTAAGTATAGAATAGCCAATGCTGGAATGATTTTTCATTAAATTCCATTCATCTGATTCCAATTTATCTGGTTTATTTAAAATGACATCCGGTACACCAATTTTACCAATATCATGTAAGTCCCCTGAAATATAAATTAGCTCTAACTCATCTTGGTCCATTCCTAAAATTCCACCTAAAATATATGCCATTTCTGCCACTCTTGTTGAATGATTGTAGGTATAAAGATCCTTTGCTTCCAATGTCGCAACCATACTGTTTATGATGTCATTATTTACATAACCATTATATTCTCCTAGCATTTTTACACCTCTCAATTATTTTACTACTCTTACATCATATATTATCATAATATTAACTTTCTTTAAATAATTATTCACTAAAATCATACCAATTTTAACTATATTTTTTAAATTTTCGCCTTAAATCATTCTATTTAAGGATACATCGCTAATTCAAAGGTATTTTTCCATATTGAATAAAGGATAAGCTATAAGTCTGCCTATCCCATTGCAATTAAAATATATTATTTTTTTATAACTCTTAAAATAAATTTCACAAATTCGTTTATTACTATTATTATGAATGAAAATCCTAATACCTTAAACCACATAAACACTGATAATGCTACTGAACTAAAGAAAGTAGTAAATACTTGCGTAAATATAATTTGGGCTATGCCAGTAATTAATATTGTTCTAATAGCTATAGTATTTTTTAATAAATTAGGGATTATACTATCTGTTCCAAATTCTCTACAATTAAATGCATTAAATAATGCACTAAATGCAAATAATCCAAATAAAACAGTTTCCATTTCACTAGCAGATCCGATTTTTTCCGTAGATGCGCCTAATATATTAAATTTCATTTGTACAAATAAAATTGACGTAACATATATGGCATTTAAAATTACGCTTATAATCATAGTTTTCGTAATTATACTTGAATTTCTAGCTACAGGCTTTCTATTAAACACGTTATTTCTAATAGGTTCCAAGCCTAAAACTAATGCTGGTGGCCCATCCATTATAATATTAATCCATAATAATTGAATTGTAGTAAATGGCATCTCAAAATTTAAAATCTGTGATATGATAGCAATTAAAAATGCAATTATATTTACTGTAAGCTGAAATTGTATGAATCTTTGGAAGTTTTGATATACTCCTCTGCCCCACTTTATTCCATGAATAATTGTAGCAAAATTATCATCTGTTAAAATTATATCTGCAGCATTTTTTGAAACTTCTGAACCTGAAATTCCCATTGCTATTCCAACATCGGCCTTTGTCAAAGCCGGTGCATCGTTTATTCCATCTCCTGTAACACCAACCACTTCTCCGTTATTTTGAAGTGCTTCTACAATTCTCATCTTTGTTTCTGGCTTACTTCTAGCTACAATAGCTATGTTTTTAATTTCATTTTGTAATTCTTCATCACTTAACGTATCAATATAAGTTGCTTCTACTGCTCTTTTTCCGTCTTTAAGCATTCCTAGATCATTACCTATTGCAATTGCTGTATTTATATTATCTCCAGTTAACATCTTAGTTTCAACTCCAGCTTTTTTTGCTGTTGAAATAGCCCGTGGTACATCAAGTCTTAAAGGATCTCTTATAGCTACAAAACCGCTAAATGCTAATTCATTTGTTCCCCCTGATAATTTTGGTTTTAAAATACTTGCTTCACTAGTAATTGCAGCTTCTGCCTCCATATCCTCTATAATTCTAAATCCAAATCCTAAAATCCTCATAGATTTAGCTTGAAATTTTTGTATTTCCTGTATAATTTCATTTTTTCTTTGATTAGTTAATTCTCTCAACTTACCATTTATGACTTCCATAGAAGCACTTGATAATATTATTTCTGGAGCACCCTTAACAAGTACTGTATTTGTTCCTTTTATTTTCATAACTGTTGCCATAAATTTATTTTTCGAATTGAATGGTATCTGATGAATAACTTCACTTTCTTTTCTTTCTTTTTTATAATCATATTCGTCCAAATATGAAAGTAATGCACATTCGGTTGAGTTACCTAGATAATTCCACTTTCCATCTTCGAAATTAATATGTGCAGTTGAATTTACAATACAATTTTTTATAAAATAAATATCGATCTCATCTTTATCATCAGCATACTTACCATTTAAATAAAGGCTTTCTACAGTCATTCTGTTTTGCGTTAAAGTTCCAGTCTTATCAGAACAGATTACACTAACAGAACCAATAGTCTCACAAGCTTCCTTTTTAGTAACTAAGGCATTAATTTTAGCCATTTTTTGCATTGTAATTGCTAGTGTCATATTAATCATGGTTGGCAAGCCTTCTGGCACAGCTGCAACTATTAAAGCAATACATACGACAAAAGCAGTTTTTACTGGATCTATTGAATCTAGAAATGGAATTATTCCTGAAGTATCTACATTTAGCTTGTCGGCCAAAATCATTTTAGTTACCATGAATATAAATAATATTGCTGCTATAACACTAGATATTTGAGTAATTATCTTTCCTAAATCACCCAACTTTCTTTGAAGAGGTGTTTCTTCTTCCTGTATTTGAAGCTCTTCTGCTATCTTTCCTATTTCAGTATTATCTCCAATACTAGTTACAACCATTATTGCTTTACCATAAGCAATTAATGTTCCTCCAAATCCAATATTTATTTGTTTGGCCGGAATTGGATCTTGAATTTTTTTCTTTCCACTTCCTTCCACCTCTTCCATACAAATTATAGCATTAGCATCCTTTTTAACATCGTCTGATTCACCAGTTAACATATCTTCCCTAACTTTCAAATCTATTGTTTCAATAAATCTCCCATCTGCTGGAATCATATCTCCTGTCTCAAGATAAACAATATCTCCTGGCACTAAATCACTTTTACTTATTTGTACGACTACTGCATTTCTTAACACTTTTACAATAATATCCTCCGTCATTTTAGCCAATGCTTCAGACGCTTTTTTAGATTTTCCTTCAGTTATTATTCCAATCGTTATTCCTATTGCTACAGCACATATAATGCCAATTGAATCATAAATTTCTCCAATAATTGCACTCACTAAAGCTGCTATTAAAAGAATAACCATCATTGGCTCTAATAAAGCATTTTTAATATCCTCAAATATACTTGCTTCTTCTTTACTTGTAAATTGGTTTTTCCCATACTTTTCAGTTCTCTTTTTGATTTCTGAGTCTTTTAAACCAGTTTCTAAATTAACATCTAAGTTTTTTAAAACAGACTCAATACTTTCATTAAAATACTTCATTTATTAACTCCTTTTGTAAAATAAGCTCTTTATATAGAATTTTATCCCAAATAGTTGTAAAATATATTCAATACAACAGTTAATATTTTAACATAATTTTAATTAATAATGCATAATAAGGGAGAAATACTTAATCCTTACCACTATCTTAGATATAATATAACTTAATTTAATAAAATACTTAAATATTCATTAGGCACATGAAAGAAAATACACAAAAAGAAGCCATAACCTTTATTGTTTGACTTCTTTTTCAACTGTTGCCTGTATTATATTTAATAAATCTTTTCCATAAGCTTCAATTTTCTTAGTCCCAACGCCTCTAATTTCTAATAATTCCTCTAAGGTTTTTGGTTTACTATTGGATATGGCAATTAAGCTTGTATCCGAAAATATTATATAAGGCTTTATTCTTTCTTTATATGCTCTTTCTTTTCTCCACTTCTTTAAAGCTTCAAAAAGTTCTCTATTTAAAAGAGGCTCCTTTTTATCTAAAATTTTCAATACTACTGTTTCATGGCTTTTTAATAATCTCATTGATCTAGTATTTAACTTTAGCATAGAGTATGTACCTTCTTTTAACTCAACATACCCTTCATTTAGCAGGCTTTTAATTAAATCTTTTATAAATGTACTATCATATTCTTTCATTATTCCATAGGTCGTTATTTTATCTAGTTGATTTTGAATTATCTTTGGGCCTTTAAAGCCTTTTAAAATATCAATAATGACCGATATTCCATATTGTTCTTTAGTTCTAAAAACTGTTGATAAAATCATTTGACTTTCCCTTGTAAAATCTTTTAATTCATCATTATTTAAACAATTACTACAGCCATTACAATAGCTTAGTTTACGTTCATTTCCAAAATAATTTAATATATATTTTCTATAACATTCTTTTAAATTACAGTAATCAATCATACATTGAAGCTGCCTGAGTTGAATTTCTCTTCTGCTCATTGAAGAACTTTTATTTATTATATATTCCACTCTTCTTATATCAGTTTCACAATAAAATAAATAACAGTTACACTTTTCTCCATCTCGTCCCCCTCTGCCTATCTCCTGATAATAGGATTCTATATTTTGCGAAAGAGTAAAATGTACTATAAATCTGATATTTGATTTATCAATTCCCATACCAAAAGCATTGGTTGCAATAATTATATCTATATTTTCGTATAAAAATTCTTCTTGAAATTTTTCTTTTTCTTCATCCTTAAGTCCGCCATGATATTTACCAACATTATAACCTAAGTCCTTCAAATAATAATAAAGATTATCTACTTCGTTTCTAGAAGCACAATAAACTATTCCAGCTTCATTTTCATTTCCTCGTATGATATCTTTAAGCGTTTCAAGCTTATCCACTTCTTTAAGCACATTAATATCTAAATTTTCTCTGTTAATATCACCTCTATATACATATGGATTTTTTAATTCTAAAAGCTTTATTGAATCCTCTCTCACAACTTCAGTTGCTGTTGCCGTAAATGCTGACATCACAGGTTTAAAATTAAGACTATTATAAAAATTAGAAATCTCTAAATAACTTTGTCTAAAATCATGTCCCCATTGTGACACACAATGAGCTTCATCTATTACAATTTGAGAAATATGCAGCTCCTTAATCATATCTTTAAATATTCTAGATTCAAGCCTTTCTGGTGAAATATATAATATTTTATATTCTCCCATAGATGCTCCAATTAATATCTTCTTTATAGTATCCATGCTTTGAGTACTATTAATATAGTTTGCCTTGACTCCAACACCTATTAGATTATCTACCTGATCCTTCATAAGCGAAATCAAAGGAGCTATTACTATGGTTATACCTTGCAGTATTATTGCTGGTATCTGATAGCAAATGGATTTTCCAGCGCCTGTTGGCATAAGGCAAAAAGTATCTACGCCACTTAAAATACTATTTATAATTTCAAATTGTCCTCTTCTTAAAGTATCAAAACCATAATACTTTTTTAAAGCATAAAAAATCTTTTGCTTATTATCCATATTTATCACCTCTCTACGAATACTAAAAATTAATTACATATTTCTACTTAACTATTTAACTAATAGTATATACCACATCTTTTAATTCTTAAACCTAAAACAGTAGTTGGTTTTGCTTGATATTAAAATTACTATTGTTTTTATATAATCGTAGCCTTAATAAAATAATTCCTTATTTATAAAATAATAACTTCCTTTAAAAAATATTTTATTATAATTTCAGTGTTTGGAAAAGAGAAAACAATAACACTATAGCAAGCTTCAAAACAAAAAATTAGGAATGCTGGGTATTATACCAGCATTCCTAAACGGTCATCTCCAAATTAATCCACATAACAGTTCAAATAGTTCTAATAAATTCTTCGGATTTTTCCCTGTTAGTTTTTTTATTCTTTCTAATCTATAATTTAAAGTATTTCTATGTATGTTTAGTATATTAGCCACATTGTTAATATCACCATTCTCCTCTATATACGCTTCTATAGTTTGAATAAGCTTTAATTTGTTTCCAGCCTTATCAAGATTAGACATCAATGAAATCAACGACGCTTTATTATCATGTGACAAATGAATAAAAAACTTTAATTCATCATAACTATACATTAAACTTGATGGTTTTATCTTGATGCCAAGTTCCATTGCCAATTCTGCATTTTCTAATGAAACAGCAGCAATATCCTCTTTTTCTCCAATACTTATCTTATTTATATCTTTATTTCCTTTTAAATTTTCTAGTAATGTACTATATACATGATTAGATGTTATGAAAAATACTACTCTATTATTAATCTCACTATAATGTGAATACTTCTGACATAATGTTTTAAAACTATGGGAATTTATATTACCATCTACAAGAATAACCTGACATTTTTTTGTAAGATCAATTCCATAACTTTTGGCTCTTTGATGAAATTTATCATCATACTTCGTTTTTCTATGAGCTAGCTCATGATAAAACTTCTGCATATTTAATCTTTCATTCTGAATTTCCTCATCAATTTTAGATTGCTCAATTAATAAAACAGCAGTTACACGTACCAGCTTACTGAATCTTCTTACGTCATCTGGATGCCCTGTAATTCCTATTACCCCTATTACTTTTTCATTGATAATAATAGGCTCATTGACTCCTGGTTTCATCTTTTCATCTTCTTCATATACCTCATTTATATGTTTGCTATTTATTGCATTTCTAGCACCTTCATGGATATTTCCAATACGTTTTATATCTCCACTACCTATAATTATCCCATTTTCATCCATAACATTTATATTATAAGGAATCACATCCATCATTTCTAAAACAATTTTTTGTGCTATAATTTTGGATAATTTCATATTATTCACCGCCTTCTAATCTTCAGTCTGAAGAAACTCCAAATGAGTTCCTTCTATGAATACTTGTAAATTTATTTACTTTAGATTTAGTGACTTAGACTTTTGAGATATTATAATTTTTATCCATTACAATAAATTCATAAGTCTTATTATATTTTCAGCTGTCTTTTCAATATTTTCTTGCCCTTTCACTAAAGCTTCTTCTAAAGAAGTTGCTCCTTTAGTGATACCAAATATTGAATCTATCCCATTTTCATATAAAACCTCTATGCCTTCGCCAACTCTTCCAGCCAATGCAATTACTGGCTTATTGTGTTTCTTAGCAACTGTTGCAACACCTAAAGGAGTCTTACCATATTGAGTTTGGAAATCTATACTTCCTTCTCCAGTCCAAACCATATCAGCATCTTTTACTTTTTCTTCTAGTCCAGCATATTCAATAACCATTTCTATGCCTTTTTTCAAAGAACCATTTAAGAATGCCATAAGCCCTGCTCCAAGTCCCCCTGCTGCTCCAGCACCTGGTACATCTAACACATCTCTTCCAAATTGTTTATTAATTATATCTGCATAGTGTCTTAAATTATCATCTAGTATTGTTACCATTTCTCTAGTAGCGCCTTTTTGTGGGCCATATACATTTGAAGCTCCACTTTCTCCACAAAGTGGATTACTAACATCACAAGCTACTTCAACAATAACGTCTTTCAATCTAGGGTCAAAATTACTTAAATCGATAGTATTTAATTTTCCTAACTCTCCACCACCAAAGGCTAACTCGTCCCCTTGCTTATCTAATAACTTTCCACCAAGTGCTTGAATAACTCCAGCTCCACCATCATTAGTGGCACTTCCACCAATACCTATTAATAATTTTTTCACTCCATGATCTAAGCAGGCCTTTATAAGCTGACCAGTACCATAAGTTGTAGTTAATAATGGATTTCTTTTTTCTGGATGTACTAATTGTATTCCACTAGCACTAGCCATTTCTAATATTCCTATTTCTCCGTCTCCTAAAATCCCATACTGTGATTCTACTTTATCTCCAAGTGGTCCAACTACTTCTAAAGAATATATCTTTCCATTAGTAGCATCTACTAATGACTGCATAGTACCTTCTCCACCGTCAGCCATAGGAACATGTATACAACTTATATTGCTATTTACTTTTTTTATTCCTCTTTCCATTGCTTCACAAGCTTCTTTTGCTGTCATACTTTCCTTAAAAGAATCTGGTGCTAATACAATAACTAAATCTTTTTTCATAATTTACGCTCCTAACAGTTTATATATTTTGTGGAATCATTATCTATAAACCTTTAAATTCTAATTATCTTAAAAATCCATATATAATTGTTGCTACAATAGCCATAGATCCTCCAACTATAGATTCGTATGGCATTAATTTCATACGTTCTTTTATATTCATTCTTACTGCATCTGCTGATGCATGAAAGAAATTTCCATGAGGTAGATGATCGATAACTACAGCTCCTGCATTAATCATAACTGCTGCGCTTAAAGGTGCAATTCCCATAGCCAGTATTGCCTTTCCAAAAGTTCCTGTCGCTACAATTGCACCTGTAGATGTTGAAGCCGTAGCTGCTGCCATTAATATACCTGATATAGGTGCTAAAAATACTCCGGAAATACCTGTTGATTGAATACAATATACTACTGCATCACTTAAATTAGATTTAGAAATAATTCCTGCTATTGCTCCTGCACCAATTAATATCATTACAGTTGGAGTCATCCTATTTAATCCTGCTGTTGTATATTCAAGAATCTTATTACGTTGTCCCATAGCAAACAAGCCAATTAATCCTGCTATAGGTAATATATACATAGCATCTATTTGAATATTGGACAATAAACTTATATGCAGCATACTTCCAATAGGATTAAGTGCCAATAATATTACAGCAACTATTGGTGCTACCATTGCCTTTCCAAAGCTTGGTTTTATTTTGTTATCTACTCTAGCTGGTATCTCAGATTCTTTAATCAATTCTCCTTTTTTACTAATTAACGTTGCAACAAAATATGTAACAATAAGTCCTATTATAGCTGGTATAAATGCACCTATCATTACCTGTGCTAATTCTACGTTAAACCCCTTGGCCACGGCAATTGTATTAGGATTTGGTGAAATTATATTTCCAGCCTTACCGCCTCCTATCATAGCTAAAAGTATAGAAGACTTAGTAATTCCAACTTTTTTAGCTACAGGAAGTGCTATCGGCGCAACTATGATAACCGTAACAGGTATAAACACTCCAACTGCTGTGATTATCATACTTGATAATGCAATTGCCAAAAGAACTTTTTTCTCACCAAGTTTTTCTACTATAGTCTCTGCAATTTTTTCTGCTGCACCAGATTCAATTAATATACCTGCAAGCACTCCTGCCGCTATTACACGAACAACTGCTCCCATTACACTATTCGTACCATCAATAATAGCTTGTGCTGTATTCGCTAAACTAGCTCCTCCAACTAATCCGCCTATAATAGCTCCTCCAAAAAGTGAATATACAGGGCTTACTTTTCTTAAAATTAATATTATAGCTATTACTAATCCAATAACTGCTCCACTCCAATGAATAATTGCCATTTTACTTCCTCCTTAAATTTAAACAATTAAAAAATTTTATGACTTGTTATAATGACTTAACAGCGTTAACGTTTACTTACATATACATAATAATATATTTCTTATTCTCTTTATATTGTTTACTTAACCTTTTTTATTGTTCATTTGCACAAATAATTTTACATTATGAGACAGTCAATGCTAAATTATTTACGCCAAAAATAAAACAGTAGTCAAATTCTTCAAGTATAAAAATTAACCACTGTTTTACTAATTATATATTGATTTTAGGCACATGAAAGAAAATGCTATCATTTATTAAAAATATCTACTATTTAATTTATTTAATAAATCAAATACTTTTTCACCTAAAAGAAGCATTATGAAATAATTTCCAATTCCATGAATCATATCAAATTGAATTCCAGCAATCCAATAAACTATTCCTGCATTCAGACCTCCAAAAATAGCATAAGGAATAGCATAAAAAAATCCAAATAAAAATCCAAAAATCCCCGAATAAATTGCTAAAGTTAAATATTTTCCATTTATAAATTCCATAATACTACAGGTAAAAATACTTAATAGCGGCCATAATATTAAATAACCTAACCACCATAATCCGAATCCATAAACAAAACCCATAATCATTACAAAAACCCAAACAATGTAAAGTGCCTTTTTTCTATAAATCATTGAAAACAATATTATAAGAAAAGTTATTATCTCAATATTAGGAATAAAACTTAGAGCTATTTGCGATGCTGAAAGTAATCCTCCAAGTACACCAAATAATATAATTTCACGTGCTTCAATTTTCATTTTCTCAATCCTTACATAAAATTCTATAAATAGTTATTTTACTTCATATAATATAGTAACAACTACATATATCAAATGCATTCCTAATTATATTTTGTACATATAAAAACGTTGTATAATCAAGTATCTATAAGCTTTAACTTATTTCTTAAAGTACAAAGTAGTAAGAATTTAGAAGATGCAATTGATTATATTTAACAGCCATCTTCCATAGCTTATTTTTAATTGTGTTAATGGGGTTTTCCCCTCTCTTGCAACCTTCAATACTTTTTAAGAGACTATCTCTTTCCTTAGTTTCTGCAATACCTTCAAAATATCTCCATATATCCATTGCCGCATTTATTGAATTTATAATTGTAATTTCATTTTTCATAGAATCTTCTATATAATTATAAAATTCAACAACTGAATAACAACTTTTATTTTTAAGTAAATTTTCTATATGTAAATATGTTGAAGGTGAATTTTCTAATATCTTATATTTATACTTACTCCATTCATCTTCAAGTTTTTTAATCTTTAAATCTTTAGTTGTAGCATTTATGCATTTTACTGCTGAAATATTCTTATCCTTAACTTCAAGCATTATATCTATACCATCTTCTCCTAAAGCTTCGTAAAATCCAATAAATTTAGTAAGTTCTATAGTATTTGAATGTGAGCCCACCTTTTTTAGTGGATCTTGCTGAGAATAATGTATTTTTTGACGCCCATCCTTTGCTTTCCACGTACCTTTACATTCACTTATCCAATATAAATCATTCTTTTCTTTAGAATAAAAATTAATTTCATTATGAAGATTATCAAAAATAACCGGAATATTTATTTTTTTTCCTATTTCAAGTACATCATTTATATTATAGGATTTATCATCATTTTCAATAACAAGCCTATGTTTTACTGAATCATCTAAATAACTGTAATTATCTATAAACCTATTTATTGCTTGTTCTTTATTATTATAAACTCCTCCAATATGTAATATAATTTTGTGTTCTTCTCCAACACCAAGGCAATCTAAGACTTTTGTATGGTAATTCAAATCCTCAATTGCTCTTTTGACAACATCTGAACTGAGCGAATTAAGTACAGTATACTGACCTGGATGCATTGAAACCCTGATATTATTCTCCTTTATCTTTTTACCAATTTCCATAAATTCTCGAGAAAATATCTTCCACCATGGCAGTTTATTTAAAGAACTGGAACCAAATGGTATTAAATCAGAGCTAATCCTAAAAAGTTTTATATTATTTTTAATATTGTAATCAATTATGTTTTCAAGAGACTTTAAATTATGTGAGATTATATCTAGTAATTTTTCCTCAGTTGCATTTTTAGCAGTGCAGCTTTTTAAATTAGTATTAATAACTCCTAATGTTAAACACGCATATCCTATGCTCATTTTCTAAGCTCCTTTTTTTAAAACCATAGTCACCCATTCATTGGTTTTAGTACTCTTTAACAGCTTATATCCCTGTAATTTTAACTTTTCATAAATTTCATTACTACTCCATTCTACTAATCCAGATACAAATAATGTTCCATTTGGCTTTATTACTTTATTAATAAACTCCATAGATGACAATGTTTCTTCTCCTCCGATATTAATAAATACCACGTCAAATTTATTGTTAATACCTAAATCCTTTGAAGTAACATCTGCTACAACAACTTGTATATTACTTATATTGTTAAGTTCTGCATTATGTAAAACTTCCGTTGTTACATCTCTTATATCTAACGACACTATCTTTTCTGCATTCTTTAAAGCAGCTGCTATACTTAATATTCCTGATCCTGTGCCTAAATCAAGAATTGTTAAACCTGAGAAGTCACATTCTAATATGTATCTAAGTAAGTCTTGAGTAGTTTCATGTAAACCTGTTCCAAAAGACCCCTGAGATTCAAAATTAATTTTAATTTTATTGTCAACAACTACATTAGGTTCTGCAATTATCCAACCATTATTTAAATCAACTGGTTCAAATGGTAGCTGCCAATTATCATCTTTTAATTCTGATAAGATTATTTCTTCTTTTATATTAAGTATTTCTTTTATTTTATTTATATATTCCTTGCACTCTTCTACAGTTTCACTTTCAGGATATACCTTTAAATTTACAACTTCATTTTCCTTTTCATAAAAACCATATCCATTAGAATCCACTGTTACCTCATAAAGTGCATCATAATAAGTAGAATATAATCCTATGCCTATAAGCTTATCTATGACTTCATTAATTTCAGAATACTTGACTAGAAATGATATTTCAAACATAGTTTACACCTCTTTAATTAACTAAAATTTATATCAACTAAAATTAGGACTTGTTCCCAAGCCCTAATTACTTTTATTCTTATTGAACTTTGTTTGGATTTTCTTTATTTTGAAGTATGCACCCAAAATCATACCCGTAATCATAGGCTGCTTTTAGTTCACTGTCACTTGGTTTAAATTTCACAGTAAATCCATCTACAACTTTCATTTTAAGCTGTTTTAATCTTTCGATAATATGAGGAACTCCTTCTCCACTCCAGCCATAACTTCCAAAAGCACTAGCAAGTTTTCCTCCATGAGTTCTTGCAAAGATTGACGTAGTTAAATCCCAAATAGGTTTTAAGGCTTCACCCACAATTGTAGGTGTACCAAAAAGAATTCCGTCTGCAAATTCTAGCTCTTCTAAAACCCTATTGTTATCTGATTCCACCATATCATAAGTTCTTACATCTATATCTCCGCTTTCTCTAATTCCTTTAGCAATCTCACCTGCTAATTCTTTAGTATACCCATAAGCACTTACATATGGCATAATTACAGTCTTTCTAGGGTTTGGATTATTTACAGTACACCATTTATAATAATATTCTTTTATTTCGCCTATTCTACAATCCAGTACTGGACCATGTCCTGTACAAATCATATCAACTTCTAAATCTTTAATTCTATCTAATGCTTTTACCATAAATGGATTTTTAAATGGTCCAATAATACAATCAAAGTAATACTTTAAAGCTCTTAAATAGCCGTCATTGTCTGTAAGTTTACTTAATAATACTCCGTCAAAACTGTAGTGTGAACCGAAAGAATCACAAGTAACTAGAGCTTTATCTTCTTCAATATATGTATACATTGTATCAGGCCAATGTAAATTTGGAAGCAACATAAAACGTAAAGTTTTATCTCCTAAATCTAAAGTATCATTTTCCTTTACTGGTATGCTATTAAATTCACGGTTTACTATATTTTTTAAGAATCCTATAGCAACTTGAGTTGCAACAATTTTAATATTTGGATTAATATCAAGAAGCTTTTCTATACTACCTGCATGATCTGGTTCTGTATGACTTACTACGATATAATCAATTTCATTGATATCTATAAGACCTTTTAATTCTTTTAAATAATCGTCAAATAATTTGACTTTTGCAGTTTCAAACAATACTGCACCTTCACTTGTTTTAAGTAAATAAGAGTTATAAGAAGTACCAAATTCTGTCTCCATAATAATATCAAATACTTTTAAATTTGGATCTAATACTCCTGTCCAGTATAAATTCTTTTTTAATTCTAATGTTTTCATCGCAATCCCTCCCTAATATTTTCATTTATATATTATACCATTCTTTGTATAAAAATTAACATACTTCTAGAAAATATGACCAAATTAATTGTATATAATTCTATGCTTTTTAGTATTAACTGTTTTATATAACTGATACCACTAATCGACATTATTATGTTATACTATTATATGAAAATTATTTAAATTAAAAATACTTGTCGGAGGAATACCTTATGCTTCAAAATTATGAAATATTGTTTGCAGTTGGAACTTTAGGTACAATTGTTTCCTTTTGCTTTCTACTTATAGGCGTGACAAGAGTGTCTAAAGCATTAAAATTAATATCAGGTATGTTAATATGTGCTTTTGTTGCTACGTTTTCTACAGGTATAGCTTTAGGCTATTATAATTATGAAAATTCAAAAAAAATTTCAAATCAAGCTCCTGAATATACACCAGTAACAAGCGGAGCCATTGATGATCCAATTGTTATAACAGAAAAATCGTTTTCTGAGGATAATACTTATTATTATAGTGAATTTGAAGTTAGAAATAATACAAATATTGAAATATCAAAAATTTCATTTGATGTAGTATTTACGGATAAGTTTACCCAAGCAGGTCTTGCTAATGATGAACATGTATTTCTTCTTGATTCAGTAATTCCTCCAAATAAAACTGTAATAAAGAGTTATATTTGGAAAAAACACTCTACTGATAAACAACAAGGTTCGAGTAATGCAAAATTAGTGAAATTTCAAAACCTAGTTTGTTATGCAAATATTAACGGCCAAGAACAAACTCTAAAACTTGCTGACTTAAAAGCATTTAGTAAATAATATCAATTAGTAATGAGTCACAATCAAAAAAATAATAAACAGGACTACTGTTCTATTATTTTTTTGATTGTGCATATTTAAGCATATAAATTTAAAAAACTTTTTTTCACAAAAATATTCATTTAAAAAAGTTTTATTCTTTTCTTCTTATATAAAAGTTATTTTTATATAAATAGATTTTTTATCTCCCTCGTAGCCTTCTCAATATCTTTTTGAGCAATAATAGCTGAGACTATTGCAAGTCCATCGATTCCCATGCCCTCAAAATCCTTAACTCTATCTTTATTTATTCCCCCAATTACTACTATAGGTATCAATACATTTTCTCTTATTTTTCTTAATTCTTCCATGCTAGTATGCTTTGCATCTTTTTTAGTACCAGTTGCATACATAGCTCCAACTCCTAAATAGTCAGCTCCGTCTTTTTGAGCTTTAAGAGCTTCTTCTAAATTACCTGTTGAAACTCCAATAATCTTTTCATCACCTAAAATTTTTCTAACAACTGTTAATGGCAAATCACTTTGACCCACATGTACTCCAGCAGCGTCAACTGCTAGTGCAATATCTACTCTATCATTTATTAATAATGGGACATTATATTTATCTGTTATTTCTTTTATTTTGACAGCAGTATTATAGAAATCAAAAGATGAACAATCCTTCTCTCTTAATTGAACTAATGTACATCCACCAATAATAGCTTGTTCTACAGCTTCTTCTAAAGTTTCTGTGCTCATTAAATCTCTATCCGTTACAAGATAAATACTATAATCTATTTTAGGTTTCATTAACTTTTTCCTCCTCAAAATCGTTTCTTAATCTTATTATATAATATAAAAATAATTTCACATATCAAAGCTAATTTTTTAATTTAAATACCTAAAAAATAACCCTAACATCTTTTAAGGCATACTCCAAAATAACAAATTACTCTAATCATGGAACTGTTATTTTTTCATATGCCTTCATAATAATTATTTTTTTACAATTCTTTAACTTTAGGCACATGAAAATAAATAACAAGTCCAAAGCTGCCATGACTATTTTTCATCAGGCAAGAAAGTAAAGTACCATCATAGCGGGCCTATTATGGCATTTTGCTGACGCAGGATGATGGAAAACAGGCTGGCAGATGGACTTGTTATTTTTTTGATTGTGCCTTAGCCATATTATTAATAATTTCATTATTTAAATTACTAATGGCATCTATAATTGAAATATGGAAACTACCAGTTCCAATTTGTCCTGCTTTTTCAAAAGCAATTTCACCTGCTATTCCCATGGAAATAATTCCAGAAATAGCTCCTATGAAATAATCTGAACCTGCTCCACAAAATCCACCAACTAATGCGGTTGTCATACACCCTGTTCCTGTAACGTTAGCAAGCATTTTATGTCCATTTTCAAGTATTGCTACTCTTTGTCCATCTGATACAATATCAGTTACACCTGTAATTGCTACTGTACAATTAAGTTTATTAGCTAAATTTTTAGCTACGTCAACACCTTCATCATTTCCACCATTAGTATCTGCTTCCGAAGCATCAACACCCTTCGTAGTAGCTTGTAAACCAGCTATAAATTTAACTTCAGACATGTTTCCACGTAGAACACTTATTTTAACTTCATCTATTACTCTCTTAGTAGTTACATTTCTAAATTCAGATGCACCTGCACCTACTGGATCAAAAACAACTGGAATGTTTAATTCATTTGCTTTCTTTCCTGATGCAATCATAGATTCAATTGTTCTTTCGTTTAACGTACCAATATTTATTACAAGTGCAGATGAAATTCCAGTAATATCAGCTGCTTCCTTAATATCATCAGCCATAATTGGTGATGCACCTAACGCTAGTAATATATTTGCACAATCATTTACAGTCACATAATTAGTTATGTTATGCACAAGAGGTTTCTTACTTCTAACCGCCTCTAATAAATTTCCTACTTCCAAAATTATTTTATTATCCATAACAATCTTAGCAAGAACTTACATTTTTAATACTATCTAAATTCTTGCACACTCACTCCTTCCAAAAAATAAATATTTTTATCTTAATGCCTGTGTATAAAATAAATTTACGTAATTTTACTTAAAATACCTATCTAAGCCATTCTATAATCGAGATACTTTTCAATAAGCTATACTCATTACTTTACACTAATTTCTACATAATTTTGTGATTATATTATGACATATACTTTACCAGAAAGAATGGATACTCTTTTGTGCAGTGTTGCATTGAGAATATAGCTGTAGGTATTTCTTCATTAGAAGTTGTTCCATTTATGCTTGTCCTCAGCTTGCCTGAGGAGCAAGCATAAATGGGCACAACTTCTAATGTTAGAAATCCACAGCTATATTCTCTAGCAACCGAAACAACAGAGTATCTATTCTTTCGGTCAACATGTGTATAATTTATTTTTGATCAAAAAGTTCTACTTTATCACCATTTAAAATTCTATTCGTAGTTCTTACTGCACACATTTTTCCACACATAGAACAGCTATGTTGATCTTCTGGTGGTATGCTTTCAAAATATTCTCTAGCTTTCTTACCATCAATGGCGATCTTAAACATTTCTTCCCAATCTAATTTTTGACGAGCATCTGCCATTGCATTATCTCTGTCTCTCGCCCCTGGAAGACCATTAGCTATATCTGCTGCATGTGCTGCGATCTTTGATGCAATAATTCCTTCTTTAACATCTGATAAATCTGGAAGTCTTAAATGCTCAGCAGGTGTTACATAGCAAAGGAAGTTTGCTCCGTGAGTTGCTGCAATAGCTCCTCCAATAGCTGATGTAATATGATCATATCCTGGAGCAATATCTGTAACAAGTGGTCCTAGCACATAGAATGGTGCACCATGGCATAATCTTTTTTCAATTTGCATATTAGCCGCGATCTCATTTATAGCCATATGTCCTGGCCCTTCAATCATAACTTGAACATCTTTTTCCCAAGCTCTTTTTGTTAATAGACCTAATTCTATAAGTTCAGTAACTTGCCCTGCATCAGTTGAATCATCAAGACAACCTGGTCTCATTGCATCTCCAAGACTTATTGTTACATCATATTCTCTAAGAATTTCAAGTAATTCATCGTAATATTCATAAAATGGATTTTCATTTCCTGTCATTTCCATCCAAGCAAATAGTAAAGACCCTCCACGAGAAACAATATTTAATCTTCTCTTATCTTCCTTAAATAATGAAACTGTTCTTTTGTTTATACCAGCATGAATAGTAACAAAATCAACACCAGCTTTAGCATGAGCCCTAACTACATCTAGAAAATCTTTAGCTTTTATATCTAAAAGATCTTTTTCAAGATATCCAATTGCATCATACATTGGAACTGTTCCTATCATAGCTGGAGAATATTCAATAAGTTTTTCTCTAAATTCCTGAGTCTTTCCATAGTTACTTAAATCCATTATAGCTTCAGCACCGAAATCAATTGCCATCTTTACTTTTTCCATTTCTCTGCAATAGTCAACTGAGTCTCCTGAAATCCCCAAGTTTACATTTATCTTTGTTCTAAGCCCATCACCAATTCCTTCTGGACTAAGTGATTTATGATTAATATTAGCTGGAATTGCTACTTTTCCTTCCGCTACTAACTTCATTAATTTTTCTTCTGAAATATTTTCTTTCTCAGCTACTACCTTCATTTCCTTAGTAACTATACCTTTTTTAGCTGCTTCCATTTGTGTTTTGTAATTCATTTTTCTATCTCCTTACATACTTTTATTTAGATTAACTCTTAATCGTTCCATTAGATTTCTAAGTGTTATAAGTTCTTGGTTGCGCTTTGCGCTTTTTCAAGATGTGTATAAAGTTCATAAAAATGATTAGTAGGACCTACCCCTTTTCCAAGCTCAAAGCCATGTTCAATTGCAATAGTTATGTATCTTTTAGCTTCTTTAACTGCTTCCTCTACCTTCATTTCTTTTGCTAAGTTTGCCGCTATTGCTGAAGACAAAGTACAACCAGTCCCATGGGTATGAGTAGTATTTATTCTTTCTTGTTTTAGGATTATAAATTTTTCCCCATCATACAAAAGATCCGTAGCTTCTCCTTCTAAGTGCCCACCTTTAACCAATATGAACTTTGGACCAAGTTCCTTAAGTTTTAGAGCAGCTTCTTTCATCTGTTCTAGGTTTTCTATTTTCATGCCTAAAATTTCTTCTGCTTCTGGTAAATTAGGAGTGATTAATGTTGCTAACGGAAATAATTCCTTAACTAAAGTATCTTTTGCATCTCTTGATAATAAATTAAATCCACTTTTAGAAATCATAACAGGATCTAATACTATCAATGGTAATTTTTCAACTTTTCGTAATGCTTTCGATATGGCCTTTATAGATTCAATCTTAGAAACCATTCCTATTTTAATTGCATCTACTCTTATATCATCAAAAATAACATCTATTTGAGATTCAATCATTTCTGGATTTATATCTTGAATGCCAAAAACCCCCATGGTATTTTGCGCTGTTACAGCTGTAATAACGCTCATTCCATAAACTCCATTAGCAGAAAACGCTTTTAAATCTGCTTGAATTCCAGCTCCTCCGCAAGTATCAGATCCTGCAATTGTCAATGCTCTAAACATAACTTCACCCTCTCATCTTGATATATTTTGTTATTTATTAGTCTACTCATTTGAATTTTATTGCTTTAATAGTTTTTGCAATATTTTATAGAAATCTACTCATTTAAATCTTATTTTAAATTTTGTGAGTATTGTTATACTTATCCTCAGATGTCCACGTTTCATTTTCAATTAACATTTTTCTCATAATAGGAATATTTATAAAGGAATATGCTATAACTGCACCTGCACTACAGCTTGATATAAATGGAATTACATAAGCAAAAACTGCGCCTTGCTTACCTAGTAATATTACTGCCATAGGATAAGCTAACAATGCCCCTAATATTCCTGTTCCAAATATTTCTCCAAGTACAGCAATTGTTGTTTTTCTAAATTTCTTATAAAGAATACCCGCAAGGAATGCTCCTACCATACTTCCTGGAAAAGCTAATAAACTTCCTGTTCCCATTATGTTTCTTATAAGCGATGCAATAAATGCATTTAACACTGCATAAATTGGACCTAAGGTTATTGCACCTACTACATTTACAAAATGTTGTATTGGTGATATTTTAGCTGCCCCAATTGGTATTGAAAATGTTCCAAATATAACTGAAATACCAATTAGAATACCACTTAATGCAATTTTCTGTGCTTTACTTTTTTCTTTCATTTAAAATCCCTCCTTAAAATAAAATTACAAACTTTGAATGTCATTTGTGAAATAAAATTTAATCTAATATTTTTGAAATTATATCCAAATTGACAACTTCAAGAAGTTAATTATTTTAAACAAAAAAAATGTATCCCGAGGGATACATCAATAAATACATGCACAAAATATTAATATACTTCCCTACGTTGGTATTAACCAAATCAGGTTATAAGAGTTTAGGAAATCAATCATTCCAATCTCAGCCAAAATATTAGCTCCCCTAGTTATTCAATTTATAAAATTTTCTTTCACAACTTAAACATATACCATTAACGTTAAAACGTCAAGCAATATTTATTTAGTTGTGAGATAAATTATTAGTTACAAGCTTGCTTCAAAACCATGCATTCAAATAATTCATATTCTTGATTATCAAATAATTCGATATTAATTTATTATAGAAGTTATTGATAATTTTGAAGAACCATCATTAAATGTTACATCATTAATCCACATGTTTTGTATATTTCCGCCAAACATTATTCCTTTATAGTTTGCAAATAAGTACTTCGGATATGCTGTACTCATTACCTCTTTATATTTGGGATAGAATATTTTATCGTAATTCTTTATAAACTCATCTTTATTTTGTATTTCTGTATATTTATCATCAATTTTAACCTTAATAGGATATGTAACTAAATCAGCCAGCTGCTGCCTATTATCTTCTTTAATATAGCTTTGAATATCATTTACAAAATCCTCTACATCTTGGTCAGTTCTATTATCACTTATAGCTATTGCATATCTTTTTCCATATGTTGATCCATTGATAATACTTGTGAGGGTTAATGTAAATGGGTAGCTTTTCTTGCCATCCGTACTTGTCCACGTTCCTTCAACTTTCTCATTAGCATCCATTGTTCCTTGAAATTTACCTGTATTTTTTCCGCTTTCATCATATTCAGATATAGTAATAGTATTTCCATCCAATTTTCCTTTCAACTGAAGCTCTTTTCTCTCCTTGTCATAAAAATATGATCCAACTATTTGATCATTTGATTGATATAGACTCATATGAATTTTAAGATTATTGTTTATATTACCTTCATAATCATGATATCCCTTATCTAATTGAATTGTTTTATTCTCCACTCTTTTAACTTCATCTGAATTTATATTATTACTTGTGTCTTCAGTGTCTTGAGATTGTGTTTCATCTTGTACATTTTCCACTGAGCTCTCATTATCAGCCGGCTTATTTGTACCATCAACATCACTTTTAGCATTTGAGCACCCCGTTAGCAGAATCATTATTATAGTAGAAATTATAATTATTCTTTTCACTTTTAATCCCCCATAAAATACTATTTTTATAGTTAATTATTCCTTATCTTCTTCATTAAATATGTTTTCTAGGTAATAGTGATCTTGCAGTTTTCTAGTTAAATTATCCCAAGAGTATATTCTTCTTTGAAGTTCTATACCATATTCTCTCTTTAATTTAACCTTAATTTCTTCTAAATGAGGCTCACTATTAAACTCATCAATGCTTTTCCCTCTTTTAGTTTTATAATCCGTAAGCATTGAAATAATAAATCTTCCATGTTCCTGTGATTTTTCTTCTAAGTCAAATTTTATAGCATGTATAAGACCAGTTACTACAAAATATTCCTCATGAACCCCCTTACTAGCATACGAATTCAAATGAGTATAAAATTCATTCTTTAAATCAGAAAAATGCTCTATGGAACTTAAATACTCCCTATTCCTTGCACCTTTTTTTAATAATCTAAAACCTCTAAGCCGACCTCCTATACTTTTCAATGAATCTGCTATTAGTTCAATCGCATCTGATATGTAATCCTTTTTTATAATTTCCTTTAAAAATTCCTCATATGCCTCAATAAAACTATTTATAAGTACACCTTCATAAAGCCCATTGTTATCTTGCCTTGCCTTTTCCCTAAATTCTTCCCTAACTATAATAAGATTACTAATCTCCTCTAATTCTGAATCAGATATATTATCATCACTTATTGATAATATCAGTTGATTCATATTTCTTATGATTTGTGGTTTTATTGCTTCAACATTTTCACAATTTAACTCATTTAATAACTTCTTAATTTCTTTGTAAGACATATATCTACTTACCTCCATTATTAGTATATATTAACATAAACTTTACTCTAGCTCCATAGGATGAAAATAAATCACATAATTTCATGGTTCAATCCATTGTTGCTCATGCCTATGCAAAAATAATAAATTTTAAAGAAAGAAATCCGATATTTGTATAATTATATAAACAATCTTGAAATTGGTGATATAATTAGAGTATAGATTAACTATAATATACTAACATTATTAAGGCACAATCAAATAAATAACAAGTCCATTTGCCAGACTATTTCCCGTCATGGGAAGCTCGACTCTCTACGCTCGCTGAGTAAGCGATTCACACCAAATCATAGATTTGGGTTCTCTGCTCATCGGCAAATTGACCTAATAGGCCCACTATGAGGGCAATTTTCCTCCTTGCCTGATGAAAAATATTCATGGCAACTTTGGACCTGTTATTTATTTTCATGTGCCTAATATGATATCTTATAAAAAGGAGTTAATAGTATGACTATTTTAAAAGAGCTCATCATTAGAAGTGTATTAGTTGTTACGTTGAATGATGCGATTATATTTTACATAATTGGTAAACGCTCTCAAAGAGTAACATTGCCTATAGCAGTTGGAATTATAGTAGTCACATGTATCGCATTAGTAATTAATATTTGGTATTGTCTATATCGAAACAGAATAATATAAATGCATTTTTCTTGTAAAACGTTTTAACGGGTGAATATTATTCACCCGTTAATTTTTATAATATTTCAAAACTATATTAAAACATAACCTAATCATAAAGCCTATTTCATATTCTTCACCAATACATAATATTTACCATATCTTTTAACAGGCTTTATCACCTCAAATCCATTAACAAATTCACCTATAACTTGATCTTTGGCAACTTCAATCAAAATCTTTTCTTTTTTATTCTTAACACGTTTTTCTGTTACTACTGTAGGCTTTCTATTTATGTTTGCTCTACTTTTTACTGGCATTTCATTCATACTCCTGCAATATTTAGTTCTGCAATTATTATATTAGCAATTACTATAAATGTGTTAATCAAAATCAAAAAAAAATAATAGACCACCATATATGCTATATCTAGTCTATTATTTTCTTTATATTATTAAATTATCATTTTATTTTGCTTGACTCAAAGCATTTGCTACTGCATTCATTATTCCTCTTGAGCTAAATGTAGCCCCTGAAACTGTATCTACCGCTGTTGATTGCTTTGAAATTATATTACTTATTATAGTTCATGAAGCTCTTTTGTAATACTGTTGATTATCTCCATTTGATATAGTTGATATACTAGCTATCTTTCCATTTGCTACAGTAACGGAAACTTTAGTTGTTCCTCCTTTAAATCCTTGACCACTTCCTGTATATGTTCCATCCTTATAGTTACCTGTACTACTGCTTGTTGAATTAGAACTTGTACTGCTTTGATTTGCTTTTGAATCTGTAGCTGCATTTGAAGTTTCAGCAGAGTTTTTAGTTTCTTCTTTAGTACCTGTAGCTTGATTAGAAGCAGTATTGTTATTTATTTCACCATTACTAGAATCTCCATTTGTTGCTTGGCTTAAAGCATTTACTACTGCACTTATGATTCCTTTCGAACTAAAAGTAGCTCCTGAAACTGTATCTACTGAAGTTGATTGCTTTGAAATTATTTCTTTTGTTATAGTTCCAGATGCTTTATCAAAATATGCACGATTATCTTCATTTGATAAAATTTCTATATTTGATATTTTCCCGCCTGCTATAATAACAGATACTTTAGTTGTTCCGCCTCTGAATCCTTGACCACTTCCAGTATATGTTCCATCTTTATATTTTTGTGAAGAACTATCTGTTGATGAACTGTTTGTATCTGCGCTACTTGTAATTGCACTATCATTTGAAATTACACCAGATTTAGTTAACGCATCCACTCCAAAATTTGTAATTCCATAAACACCTAACATTGCAGCCATCGCTGCAGAACCAACTAAATTTTGATTTAAATCTTGCCCTAATATATTTGCATTGGCATTTTTCCTTGGACATACTTCTGTACATTTTAAACAATTAATACAATCGCCACCACGCATTCCATTTACTTTGTACAGTTGTAATCCCATTGAACAGTTCATTGTGCAAGCTCTGCATTTGCCACAATCAGCTTTAGGCTTATTAATTTTTACTATACTCAACTTCGAAATTATAGAAAATACAGCACCTAAAGGACATAAATACCTACAGAAAAATCTTTCTACAAAAGCTGCTCCTATTGTAATTAAAATTAAAAATATTAATCCAACAAATAAACTAGATAAAATAGTAGATACATCAGTTATTTGACCAAATACATCCCAAGGACTTGTACTGTCTAAAATACTACTACCCATTGTCCAAGAAATAATTATTATAAATAATAACACTAGATATTTTACATATTTTAGCACATTATCAACTTTTTCATTTACTTTAAATTTTACCTTAAATACCTTTTTGGATATAAAATATATTAAATCATTATATGCACCAAAACCACATATCCACCCACAAAACCATCTTCCTATAAATACTGTTAAAAGCATAATAGCTATAAATTCTACCAAACCTGAAATTGCTGAAAGAAAATCAAAATTTCCTTTAATAATCATTTGATATACTGTTTTTAATTCACTAAAAGTCATTGCATAAATACCAGGTAATAATATAAATGAAATTAATTGCACACTGTGCCTTAAAATCTGCGATTTCTTTATTTTCTTAGCCATATTTGTTTCTCCTTTTTTAAACTATAATTAAAATACACACTATTATTAATTGAATCATATTATCTTTGTTATTAATTTCTCTTTCTACATGTTTAATTCAATTTCTTTATTAATTTAATTATAGCAAGCAAGCCTTAATACTCCCTTAGTGTAAGCTGAGAATTAGCTGAGAATATGTAAATGAAATTACTACCTGAATAAAATGAAATAATTTAGTTCATAAATCAGCTGAGGATTTAATAAACTACAAATAAATTATTGTTTAATCAAAAAATACTCCACTAAGTAGATACTATACTAACCTTTTAGCTGTCTCTACTTAGTGGAATGCAGTTCATGCATAAGCACTATTAAATAAATATATTATTTTCTCTAAACTTTGAGTGTATTTCTACACCAGGAACCAAATATATTTGATTTCGTGGTGTTACCACTACAATCAAGGTTATGTATTATTTTGCTTGACTTAGAGCATCTTGTATAGCTTCAATTATTCCATCACTGCTATGTGTAGCTCCAGAAACAGTATCTACTGAACCTGTTTGTTTGGAAATTACACTATTTGTTATAGGTCCTATAGCCTTATTATAATATCTTGACGTATCTTCCTCTGATATAGTGCTTACACTTGTTATTTTACCATTAGCTATAGTAACAGAAATTTTTGTCGTTCCTCCAAATCCTGAACCACTTCCTGTGTATGTTCCATCTTTATACTGTCCCTTACTACTATTGCTTGTTCCAGTACTAGTATTAGAACTTGTACTGCTTTGACTAACATTTTGCTTTGAAGTTGTACCTCCTTGGGTAGCTGTTGAATTTGAAGCTGTGCTTTTTTGTGTTTCCACTGTTGGTGGAGTTGAACTTTTTTGATTAGCTACTGGTGGCGGAGTTGTAGGTTGACTACTATCAGAATTATTGAAAGTTGAGCTTGAACTCACACTTCCTTGACTTGCATTTGAAGCTGAACTTGCTGCTTGATTTAATGCATTTTGAACCGCTCCTATAATTCCATTAGAACTAAAAGTAGCTCCTGAAACTGTATCAATAGCTGCTGATTGAGCTGAAAGCATTTTGCTTATTATAATATTTGATGCTTTTTGGAAAAATTCTGGACTATCTCCGTTTGATAAAGCTTTTATACTACTAATCTTTCCGCCTGAAATAGTAACAGACATTTTAGTTACCGCACCACCAAAACCTGTACCAGTTCCTGTATATGTTCCATCACTATATGTTCCAGCTACTGCCTTATTGATGTTTGCTGAATTTGAAACTTTAACAGCACTGTTATTTATACTAGTTCCACTAGAATTATCACTATTTGAACTTACACCACCTGTTTGACTTAATGCATCCTTTACTGCACTTATTATTCCTTTTGAACTATATGTAGCCCCAGATACTGTATCTACATTTGGTGTTTGAGCTGAAATTATTCCTTTGGATATTGTTCCAAAAGCTCTATTATAATACTCAGAAGTATCCTGATTTGATATAGTTTTTATATCTGTTATCTTTCCGCCAGCTATTGTAACAGAAACCTTAGTAGTTCCTCCAAAGCCTTTACCACTTCCTGTATATGTTCCATCTTTATATTTTCCAGTTGTTGTCCCATTGTTTTCTGCTGAATTTGCAGCTGCATTGTTATCTGCACTAGTATTACTAGAATTATCAGCCTCTGAACTTGATCCACCTGCTTGACTTAATGCATCCTTTACTGCACTTATTATTCCTTTCGAACTATATGTAGCTCCAGATACTGTATCTACATTTGGTGTTTGAACTGAAATTATTCCTTTAGATATTATTCCAAAAGCTCTATTGTAATAATCCGAAGTATCCTGATTTGATATAGTTTTTATATCTGTTATCTTTCCACCAGCTATTGTAACCGAAACTGTAGTAGTTCCTCCAAAACCTTGGCCACTTCCTGTATATGTTCCATCTTTATATTGCCCAGAAGTTGCACCTTGTAGTGTACTGTTACCTAAAATACCGCCATTATTTGAAATTACACCAGCCTTTGTTAAAGCATCCACACCAAAATTTGTAACCCCATAAATCCCCAGCATTGCAGCCATTGCTGCAGAACCAGCTAAGCTTTGATTTAAATCTTGACCAAGAATATTTATATTAGCATTTCTTCTAGGGCATACTTCTGTACATTTTAAACAATTTATGCAATCTCCGCCTTTAGCACCATCTACTTTGTAAAGTTTTAATCCCATTGAACAGTTCATTGTGCAAGCTCTGCATTTGCCACAATCAGCTTTAGGCTTATTAATTTTTGTTATTCCAAATTTAGATATTATAGCAAATATGGCCCCAAGAGGACATAAATATCTACAGAAAAATCTTTCAATAAACGCAGCTCCTATTGTAATTAGAACTAAAAGTATCAATCCTATAAGCAATCCTGATAACACTGCTGATATATTAAAATTAGTTATTTGTCCAAAAGCATCCCAAGGACTTACACTCTCTAAGATATTGCTTCCAAGTGTCCATGAAACAATTATTATAAATAGTAATATCGCATATTTTGCATATTTTAATATAGAATCAACCTGTTCATTCACTCTAAATTTTACTTTAAAGATTTTTTTTGATATAAAGTATATTAAATCATTATATGCTCCAAAAGCACATATCCAGCCACAAAACCATCTTCCAATTATTATTGTGACTAACATTACAGCTACAAATTCCATTAGACTTGGAAGTGCTTGAAGAAAGTTAAAGTTCCCTCCTATAATCATTTTGTAAACTGTTTTTACTTCACTTAATGTTGTTGAATAAATACCTGGAAGTAATATAAATAAAATTAATTGCACTATATGTCTTAAAACCTGTGATTTCTTTATTTTCTTAACCATATTTTTCTCCTGTTTTAAACTTATTTTTTATATAAGTTGCAATAATGAATTTACATTACAGCAATTTAGATGAACTTAAACATCAAATAAGTATTCTAAAATTTTTAACGCAACTTATACACTCTTAAATTATTGAATGTCCCTTATTAATTTAGTATAAATTCATCATCTGCTAACATAAAAATATCTTTGACACCAGATGTCATGTATACTTTCTTGTCTTCTGTAACAAATATTGCATCTATGCCTTCAATTGCATCTATAATTTTTAAGGCTTTGTCTACACCAAGAATATAAACACCTGTTGATAGCCCATCACCGTCAATAGAATTATCTGAAATAATAGTTGCACTTATGATTTTACTTTCTGATGGATATCCAGTTTTAGGATCAATTATATGATGAAATCTCTTTCCATCCTTCATAAAGTATCTTTCATAGTTACCAGATGTAACAATTGATTTGTTTTTAACACTTAATATTCCTATAAATTCTCCTCTAGGTTTAAATGGATTTTGAATTCCAACTCTCCAAGGAGTATTATCTTGCTTAGCTCCTAGAGCAAAAATATTTCCACCTAAATCAATTAAAGCACTCTTAATATTATGCTTTAAAAAAATATCTCTAACTTCATCAGCCGCAAAGCCTTTTGCTATACCACCAACATCTAAAGCTTGATTCTTATGTTTTAACATTATTGAAGTATTACTTTCATCTAATATTACATCACTGCAGTTCACAAGTTTCTTTGCAGCTCTTATTTCAGCTTCCTCTGGAATTTTTTCTTCTTTTGTTCCTATGTTCCAAAGCTTAACTAATGGCCTTATTGTTGGATCAAAAGTGCCTTCTAAAACCTTACTGTATTCTATAGCTTTTTTAACCACCAAATAAGTATCTCTGCCTACACTTGTTTCACTAGTTCCAGCCATATAATTTATTTTTGATATCTCGCTGCTTTCTTTAAACGCTGACATTTTATCGTCAATATTATTTAACCTTTCAAGTGCCTCATCAATTGCTTTTTCAGCTTTACTTCCATATGCTCTTAAATTAATTAATGTTCCAAGAGCATAGCTACTCTTGACTATCTCATTATTTTCATATTTTCCAGTAATAAATATAACAATTAAAATAATAACTATTATTATTGCAATCATTAATAACAAAATGCTTATTGTACCTATGATAATCACCTACCTGTATGTATTTTAATTTTTTCATTGATTAGATTATAACAATAAAGTCTTAATGTATCCTTAGTGTAAGCTTAGAATTTACTGAGAAAATATAGATGCTTAACATATCAGCCGAAATGAGATACATGTTTATTACGCAGGACTATGAAAATATCGCTGAAAGCGCTAAAAGGAAGGCTGTGCCCAATTTAGCTTGCTCCAACTATTCAGTTGGACAAGCAAAATTGGAACAGCCTTCCTTTAAGTGCTTTTGACAGCTTATTTTCAAATGCCTGCTTCACAAACATGTATCTCATTTCTTTGTTTTGATTTTAGCTTAAGTATATATAACTAATTGTCAATTTTCATGTAGACAGTAAATGTTGTTCCAACATTCACTTCACTTTCCACCTCAATTTCTCCACCATTGCTGTCTATTATAGATTTTACTATAGAAAGCCCTAATCCATAGCCTCCATGTACTCTTGATCTATGACTTTCACTTCTAAAAAATCTATCATATATTTTAGCAATATCTTTTTCTGGTATTCCTGTTCCATTATCTTTTACCTTTAAAACTACAAATTCTTTATTATTTAATCTTTCCATATCTGTAGATATAGTTATAACCCCATTATTCTTATCTGTATGAAGTACAGCATTTTGAGTTAAGTTAAATATAACCTGCTTTATTTGATCTCTATTTATAATTGCCTTTATATTGTCTTTTAATTCAAGCTGTAATAACCTATTTTTGCAAAGTATTTTAAGCTGCGGTTCAATTTCTTGTATTAATTCATTTACATTTTCATTTTTCATTTCTAAAATTGGTTTTTGATCTAGCCTAGTTAAAATCAAAAGATCATTTACTAATTTTGTAAGCCTTTCACTTTCCATCAATATGCTATTTAATGCTAAATCTAACTGATTTTTATTTTTAGCTGCGCCTAGTAATAAAACTTCCACAAAGCCATGAATTGAAGTTAATGGCGTTCGCAGTTCATGAGATGCATCTGAGACAAACCTTCTCATTTTTTCCTTAATATATTGCTCCTTCTCAAAAGATTCTTGTATTCTCGCAAGCATAATATTAAAGGATTTTGCTAATCTATCAATTTCCAATTGACCATTTTCTTCTATAAGTCTTGTATCTAAATCAGTTACACTTATTCCTTCGACAGTATCAGTTATATTATATAACGGCTTTAATGCTCGATTAAAAATAGTAATTCCAAGTATTGTCCCCATTATAAGAATTATAATTGAAAGGCCAATATGTACATATTCTTGCATATTTAAAATATTTGTAATATCATCTATTGGTGTACTTAATTGTATTAATCCCGATGGTGAGTCTAAATCACCCACTTTTAGCCATACAGCCATTTGGTAATTGTTATTTTTATCTTTTATAATTTCATATATACTATCCAAATTGCCACTTTTATTGCAAATACTTATATACTGCTCTTTTGAAAGCACAGGGACTGGTATTGCTCCTATTTTCTGTTCAGTTGCCTGCTTAGAATCACTATCCCAATCATTGTTCTCACTAGGTATATCTGCATTCCTTCTTTCACCTAGCAACGCTCCATTTTTATCTATTACAGCTGAACTCATACTTTTATCCCATAAGTTCTTTAGAATTTCCTGAGCATCACTTTCCGTTATATCCTTTATATTTTCTTTTGACAAACTTCCTAAATCTAGACTATGGAACCTTTCCCGCAGTACTTGTGCTTTTGTTTTATATAAATAGTTCTTCATACTTATATACTGAAAAATCCCCATTGTAGGTAGTAAAATAATTAATATCATAAAGAAACGAAATAACAATTGCCATTTTAAACTCTTTATTTTAAACTTACTTTTTAGCTTCTTCATTGTACTACCACTTTATATCCAACACCTCGAACCGTCTTAATAATATTATGTTCTTTGTCTTCCATTTTATCACGTAAATACCTGATATATACCTCCACAATGTTTTCTTCTCCATTGAAGTCATATCCCCAAACTTTCTCCAGTATTAGAGATTTGCTTAACACCATTCCATTATTCATGAGTAAAAATCTTAGCAAATTATATTGGGTTGGAGGCAACTCTAATATTTTTCCACAGTATGTTATTTCATGCGCACCGTCATCTATCATGAAATTACCTATATGTACAATGTCATTTAACTCTGGATAGCTATTTCTTATTCTGGCATTAATTCGTGCTAAAAGCTCTTTAAAGCTAAAAGGCTTCGCCATATAATCATCTGCCCCTATCTCTAATCCTTTTACTTTATCATCAACATCATCTCTTGCTGTAAGCATAATTACTGATGTTTTTATAGATTTTTTAAGTCTTGAGCACACTTCATAGCCATCCATTCCTGGCAACATAATATCCAATATGACTATATGCGGATTAATTTTTTTAGCCAATTCAATTGCTTCATTTCCATCTAGAGCTGAACATACATTATACCCTTCTGATTCTAATCCCATCTTAATAAAATCAACTATACTTTTTTCATCATCTACTACAAGAATAGTAATTTGTCCTTTTATCAACGGATTCATAAATTTCATTCCCTTCTTTTAAACTATTAATAATTTATTACTTATAATCTTTGTCATATATTCATTAAAGAAATTTGAGAAACAAATTTGATGAATGATTAATAATGAAAAGTCTATGGCTTTTCTTCCTAAACTGTTAACTGTAAATTGTTAACTGCAAACTGATTCTATTCCTTACCAAAAACCTTTTCCTTAAGCCTTAAACCTTCTTTCGTTACAGCAACTCCCCCTAAGGCTGTTTCCCTAAGTGCTTCTGGCAAGCATTTTCCCACCTTATACATCGCACTTACTGCATCATCAAAAGGAATTTTTGATTCTATTCCAGCCATCACCATATCCACGGTGCAAAGAGCCGTTATAGCTCCTTGTGCATTTCTCTTAGCACACGGTATCTCAACAAGGCCAGCTACCGGGTCACATACGAGACCGAGAACATTTTTAAGTATTATGGCAGCTGCATCTAAACTCATTTTAGGAGTTCCTCCCATCATCTCAACAACAGCTCCTGCTCCCATCGCAGAAGCTGAACCACATTCTGCTTGGCATCCACCTTCTGCACCTGATAATGTTGCATTCATACCAATAATCATTCCGATTGTCGCTGCTGCAAATAACCCTCTTAAAAGCCCTTCCTCATCCAAATTAAGTTGTTTTCCTGCACTTAAAATTACTGCTGGTAAAATCCCACAAGATCCAGCAGTTGGGCATGCAACTATTTTTCCCATGGATGCATTAACTTCTGCTGAAGAAAGTGCCATTGCCATTGCCATTGTTGTTACAGTTCCTGTAAGAGCATTCCCTTCTTTAATGTAATTGTAGAGTTTGTGTCCATCTCCACCGATTAAGCCACTAACTGAATATACTTCTTTTTCCATACCTTCATTAGCTGCAGAAATCATTACTTTTAAATTTTTTCTCATTTTTTCAATTACTTCATTTCTTGATAAGCCACTTTCTTCAACTTCACACCTTATGGCATATTCACTTAATGATATATTATGTTTCTCACATATTTCTAATAATTCTAATCCTGTTCTTGCTATCATAAATAACTATTTCACCTTTCTAACCTGTATAAAATAATTCATTGAAAAGCCGCAGGCTTTTCTTCCTTAACTCTTAACTCTTAGCTCTTAACTAATCCTCGCCGGACTTATTGAAATCACATTATTAACCAGCTCTATTTTCTTAATTTTCTCTATTAACTCATCACTTAATTTATTATCCATTTCACAAATCATCATAGCATCTTCACCTTTGTGTTGTCTAAAAACTCTCATAAAAGCCACATTTATATTTTCACTATAAAGCAAACTAGTTACACTATTGATGCATCCTGGTGCATCTTTATGTGCTACTATTAAAGTTTCATACATTCCAGTAAAGTCAACTTCATTATCATTAACTTCAATAATTTTAATATTTCCACCACCAATCGATGAACCAGTAACCTCACAATACTTATCCTTTATAGTCCTCATAACAAACTTTACTGTATTAGGATGAACATCACCTAAATCAGCTTCTTTAAATAAAAACTTAATCCCCTTTTCTACTGCTATATCAATTGAATTTCTAAGTCTATCATCACTTGGTTCCATTCCTAAAATTCCAGCAACCAAAGCTCTATCTGTTCCATGACCTTTATAAGTTTTTGCAAATGATCCATGAAGCAAAAAAGTTACTTCTAGTATATCATCACCAGCGATGCTCCTTGCAATCTTCCCGAGTCTTGCCGCCCCTGCTGTATGTGAACTTGATGGGCCTATCATTATAGGACCTAGAATATCAAAAACACCCATTCTATTCATTATCAAAATTCGCCTCCTGTTACTTACTTTTATCATATCGTACTCTATTTCTTTTGTATTAGCTTACTATCTAAATAATATCATAAATTCAACCACAACTATGTTTTATTCTAAAATTTATATCCATAGATTTTCAATATATATTGAGCGACTATAAAATTCAAGCATTTTACATTTCTCATAATTAAAATATTTACAGACATCATTATTTTAGCCGTAATTTTATACATTTTTAAATTAGGAATATAATTGAAATGTATAAGTGCATGTTGTAGTATTATATTTAAATATGTATATTTTAGAGTAGTATTCCACTTTAAGTTAAACATAGGTATAATTATAAATATTACTACTATTTATCTATTATTAGGAGGTTGTAGCATGTTTCATATTCCCGGCTATAATGTAGGGCAAAAAATTTATGAGGGAAAGAAAATTGTAATTTACAATGGATTAAGATTAAATGATGGTGCTCCTGTTTTTTTGAAACTTCTCCATACAAAATATCCTGATTTATCTGATGTAGCTAAATTAAAAAATGAATATGAATTGAATAAAAAGATTCATAGTAATCATGTTATTAAAATTTATAGTATGGAAAACTATGAAAAAACACCTATTTTGATTTTAGAAGATTTTGGTGGAGAAACTTTACATAAAATTTTAAATAGACATAGAAAATTTAACTTAATGGATTTTGTAAGTATTGCTATTGAATTATCCCAAGCATTAATTGATATTTATAATAGTAAGATTATTCATAAAGTTATATGTCCTAATAACATTATGATCAATATGGAAAGTAAAATAGTGATACTTGTTGATTTTGCAAATGCGTCACTTTTTTCACAAGAACAAGATACCATAGATATACCAACAGATTGGCAAAGTATGCTAGATTACATTTCTCCAGAACAAACTGGTAGGATGAATCACGAAATTGATTATCGTACGGATTTTTATTCCTTAGGAGTAGTTTTTTATCAAATGCTCACTGGCTTTTTGCCTTTTAGAGCAGAAGACAAATTAGGTCTGATTCATTGCCACCTTGCAATGCAACCTATATCTCCACATGAAAGTAATTCTGATATTCCAAAAGCAATTTCTGATATAATCATGAAGCTTATGGAAAAAATGCCTGAAAACAGATATCAAAGTGCTATAGGTTTAAAATGGGATTTACAAAAATGTAAAGAATCACTTAAAACCACTGGTTCAATAGCACATTTTAAAATAGGACAAAGAGATATTTCTGATTTATTTAAAATTTCTAATAAACTATATGGACGAGAAAAGGAAATTAAAACGCTAAAGTCTGCTTTTCAGCGAATTAGTAAAAATCCAAAAGAAGTTGTTATGGTTACAGGCTATTCAGGTGTAGGAAAATCTCAATTAGTAAATACAATTAGAAGTTTCGTAAAAAAACAATCTGGATATTTTATTTCTGGAAAGTTTGATCAATTTGAGCATGATATACCTTATTCTGCATTGATATATTCTTTCAAAGATTTAGTTCAACAAATTTTAGGTGAGAACAAAGAACAAGTGCAGATTTGGAAAAATAAACTATTAGATTCATTAGGATCAAATGGTCAGATAATTATAAATGTGATACCAGAGGTAGAATTTATAATAGGAGCACAGCCAGAAGTTGTTGAAGTTTCTGCAGAGGAAACCAAAAATCGTTTTTTCAAGGTATTTAAAGACTTTGTCAGAACCTTTTGTGAAGTACAGCATCCATTAGTAATATTTTTAGATGACTTACAGTGGGCTGACTTATCCTGCCTCAAGCTCATACAAATTTTAGTGAGTGATTCTAAAATCAATAATTTGCTTTTTATCGGTGCCTATAGAAATAATGAAATACATGAAATGCATCCTCTACAGCTTACTTTAAATAAGCTTCAAAAGAGGAATATAGTAATTAATACAATTTTTCTTAAACCATTAGAACTTATTAATATTCAACAATTAGTCACTGAAGCTTTTCACTGCAGCTTAGAAGAATCAAGTTTATTGGCAGAAATATGTCAGCAAAAAACATATGGTAATCCATTTTTTCTGAATCAATTTTTATACTCATTATACAGAGAACAATTAATTTGGTTTAATAGAAAAGAATGGAACTGGCAATGGGATTTACAGGGTATAAAAAATGCCCATATAACTGATAATGTTGTAGAACTTATAGCAGCTAGAATATCAAAATTTCCACAAAATACAGTTGAAGTTTTAAAATTAGCCGCATGTATAGGAAGCCAGTTTGATTTATATACGTTATCAATCATATGTAAGAGAACATTTAGAGACACATATTCTAATCTTTGCGTCGCTATTAAAGAAGGTATGATTGTGCCAATTATAAATTCCTATAATTCTGTGGATAAATTAGATAATTCAATTCTAAAGAGCTATATTTTTCTTCATGATCGTATTCAGCAAGCCGCATATTCATTAATTGAAGAGAAACATAGAAACGAAATACATCTTAAAATAGGAAGACTTATGTTATCTAATACTGATTTGAATAAAAATAAAGGGAAAATTTTAGATATTGTAAACCAATTAAATCTAGGAATTCAATTAGTATTTAATCATTCCGAAAAAGAACAAATAGCTAAACTAGAATTAATTGCTGGAAGAATGACAAAAAAATCAAACGCATATGATACAGCATACAAATATTTACTCATTGGAATAAACCTAATAGAAAACTATGGCTGGGAAAATTCCTATGAATTAACGCATTCTTTATATATTGAAGCAGCAGAAATAGCTTATTTAATTGGAGATTTTGAATTAGTAGAAAAATATACTGGAATTGCATTAAATAATAGCAAAACAGTATTAGATAAAGTTAAGCTATATGAAATTAAAATTATTGCCTATACAGCGCAAAATAAAAAACTAGAAGTAGTAAATACTGCATTATTTGTTCTTAAACTTTTAGGTATAAACTTCCCGAAAAATCCAAATATATCGCAAGTTTTTATGTCATTGATAAAAACCAAACTTACTCTAATTGGAAAACAACCGGATTCTTTGTATGAATTACCACAAATGACAAATTCATATTTATCTGCTGCTTTAAATATTATGATAAGCATGGGAATGCCAACTTATATGCTATTTCCAAACCTCTTCTTACTAATAATTTTAAAAGCTGTGAGATTATATATTAAAAATGGAAATTCAACTGGTTCACCAACAGTTTATGCTACTTATGGTATGCTTCTATGTTATATTGGCGATATTAATTCTGGATATAAATTTGGAAAGCTATCCCTAAGATTATTAGATAAATTTCAAGGAAACGAATATAAAGCTCAAACAATTGTGTTATTCAATACGTTTATTAATCCTTGGAAAATGAGTGCTAGAAGCACCCTAACTGAATTTATTAGAGCTTACTCAATTGGATTAGAAACTGGAAACATAAATTATGTATGTACATCTACATGCTTATATAGTATCTATGCTTATTATTCAGGTGAAAATTTGGTTACTTTGGAAAAAAATATGTCCGAATATAGTGAAGTTATGCGTAAATTTAAAAATAAGGAAGCTCTTATTACACAATCAATATTTCAACAATCAGTATTAAATTTAATAGGTTTTGATGGAAATTCGTATTATTTAAAAGGTAAAGTTTATGATGAAGATAAAATGATGCATGTGCACCTAACGGCAAAGGATAGAGGGACAATTTGTAATGTCTATCTAAATAAATCTATTCTCTCATATATATTCGGTGAATATGATACTGCTTTAGACAATTCAATCCTTGCTGAAAAATATTTAGATGGAGTAAGTGCTACTTTAAGCGTTCCTGTTTTTTATTTTTATAATTCATTGATTATGCTCTCCATCTTTGATCAGCACCAATCATTATTTAGGAAAAAACAAATCCTATATAAGGTTTCTACTAATCAACATAAAATGAAAAAATGGGCACAATATGCAGAAGATAACTTTTTACATAAATTCTATCTGATAGAAGCTGAAAAATCAAAAGTCTTAGGAAAAGTTTCTAAAGCTATTACTTTTTATGAAAAAGCTATTAAATTAGCGTCAAAAAATGACTACATTCAGGAAGAAGCAATTGCAAATGAATTAGCAGCAAAATTCTATCTAGCCTTAGAAAATAAACGAATAGCGAAAGTTTATATAGGACAAGCAGTATACTGCTATACTTTATGGGGAGCAGCCTCAAAGGTAAATCAATTAAAGGAATTGTATCCTCAACTTCTAGATTTTTACGAAATCGACGAAACTGCTATTAAAAGTGCGGCTATTACTTCAGAAAATAAAATACCAGAGTCTTCTATTCTACTAGATACTGCAACAATTATGAAAGCAACTCATGCAATTTCTAGTGAAATCAAATTAGAAGAACTTCTAAAAAAGCTTATTTATATAGTCCTTGAAAATGCAGGTGCTCAAAAAGTTTGTTACTTAGCAAAAAAGGGAGAAAAATATGTTATACAGGCAGAAGGTAGCGTAGATGGAAATGAAATAGAAGTCATGAGAGAAATTGATTTTGAACATAGCGAAAGTTTACCTAAGAAAATTATTTACTATGTAGATCGCTCTTGTGATAGTATTATCCTAGATGATGCTTCTACTTCTGAAAAATATATAAATGACCCATATGTTCTTGATAAAAAACCTAAGTCAATTATGTGCATACCAGTGTTAAGTAAAGGTAATTTGCTAGGTATACTTTATCTAGAGAATAGCTTAATAGAAGGTGTATTTAATAATGAACGTATAGAAATATTAAAAATAATTTCCTCACAATTAGCAATCTCCTTAGAAAATGCAACGCTCTACACTAATTTGGAACATTCTGAAAAACAACTTAGAAAGCATCATGACCAGCTTGAAGAATTAGTAGAAAAAAGAACAGCTAAACTAAGAGAAGAAATCATTGAACGTAAAAAAGCTCAAAAATTATTAGAAGAAATGGCCACTCATGATAGCCTTACTGGTCTTCCAAATAGAAAATTATTTCAATTCAAATTAAATAATTCACTTGAATTTGCAAAAAACAATATGCTTTTACTAGGAATTTTATTTATTGATTTGGACGGTTTTAAAAAAATAAATGACACATTTGGTCATGATAGTGGCGACATAGTTCTAAAAACTATTGCTAAGAGGCTTTTGAAATCTGCAAGAAAATCTGATATAGTTTCAAGGTTTGGCGGAGATGAGTTTATGATAATCATGGAAAACTTGGAGAACACAAATGTAATTGTTGATACTTGTCAAAGAATTATTAATGAAGTCGCAAAAACAATTGTTTTTGGTGAAAATAAAGGTAATGTCACAGCAAGTATAGGTGTTGCTGTTTTCCCAAATGATGGAGACGAAATGAACAAATTGATAAAAAAAGCTGATGATGCAATGTATATGGCCAAAAAATCTGGAAAGAATAAGGTTATTTTCAATTAAATATTATGAAAATAGAGCTTGAATTAATCAAGCCCTATTTTTATTAAATCTTAAATTAAATTCTTCAAATGCCTTTTTTCATCTTTTGTATTTAATAAGTCTGATAAATCACCTTTTATTTCAGTTAAGTTTTGTTTCATAAAAATTATTATTTTCTAAACACTACTAAAATGTTGATGAACAATAAATACTCAGCTATACTATTATTACAGATGAGTATACAATAGGGAGGAATTTCACTTGGCTACTATAAAGGAAATCGCATCTCTTGCAGAAGTTTCTATATCAACGGTTTCTCGAGTTTTAAATTTTGATGAAACATTAAATGTTAGTAATTCCAAAAGAAAAAAAATATTAAAAATTGCAGATGAACTTGAATATATACCATTGAAAGCTAAAAAGATTAAAAATAAAGGTTTGAAGGATATAGGACTTATTTATTGGTATAATTATAAAGAAGAATTAGAAGATCCATATTATTTATCAATAAGACTAGCTGCTGAAAAAAAATGTAATGAACATAACTTAAATTTAATCAAGTTGACAGAGAATAGTGACGTTGATGATATTAGTAAAGTTAACGGAATAATTGCAATTGGCAAATTTAATTCTGAAACCATAGAAAAATTATCTAATGAAAACGAAAATATAGTTTTTGTAGATTTTTCTCCTAATGAAAATAAATTTGATTCTGTACTGATAGATGCAGGAAAGGCAACAACAAAAGCATTAAACTATTTATATGAATTAGGTCATAGAAAAATAGGTTTTATTGGCGGTAAAAATACTGATAACTTTTCTATTGAGGACATATATATTGATGAAAGAGCGGTTAAATATAAAGAATTTATGTTAGAAAAAGATATATATAATCCTGACTACATATATACAACAGAAAAATATACTTTCAAATCAGGATATAATCTAATGCTTAAAGCATTAAAGTTTGAAAATAGACCAACGGCATTTTTTCTTGGAAATGATACTATGGCTATTGGAGCATATAAAGCAATTTCTGAAAATAACTTATCAGTTCCAGATGATATAAGCATTATTGGTTTTAATGATCAGCCTAGTGCCAAATACATGATTCCTGCATTAACAACGGTGCGCATTCCAAGTGAATATTTAGGAAATGCTGCTGTTGATTTGTTACTTGAAAATCTTAGTTTTAATAGAGGTTATAACAAAAAAGTAATTATACCAACTGAATTTAAAATTCGAGAAAGCTGCAAAAAATATGCACCTTAAAAAAAGCACGTAGTGCAACAAAAATCATTTCACCTTAAAAAAAGCGCGTAGTGCAAAAATTAAAATTCTGTGGTAACTTACCGAAATTAAATACATTTTTATGACCCAGGACTATGAAAATTTCGCTGAAAGCACTAAATGGAAGCTTGCCCCCACATTAGCTTGCTCCCACTTTCAGTGTGACAAGCTAATGTGGAACAAGCTTCCATTAAGTGCTTTTAGCAGCTCATTTTCAAATGCCTGCTTCACAAAAATGTATTTGATTTCTAGCGAAGATATCCACTTAAGATTTAGCAAATATGTAAACATGCTTATCTAATAAGTGAAACATATAGTTTATCTATATAAAACTTAATAAACTGCAATAAATACATATATTGTTTTCTCAACATAGTACTTTAGGCACGCATAAAAAATAATAGACGAGCATGCTCGTCTATTATTTTTCATGCACTTATTGTTTTAAAATTCTTACACCATATTTATTCAAATTAATTTCTTTTCTCACTACTTCATCAGAAATCATATCTACATATTCTTCTTTTCCTAAAGTCACTGTCTTTTCTTCCTCAGTAAAATTCATTACAAATATATACGTATTATCTTTATTGCAACGCATTTGTGCTGTAACACCTTTAGGTAAATTTCCATCAATAACACTCTTAATATTTAAGTCATTAATAAGTTTTGAATAAAAATCATTATTAAAGTCTTCTCCTGTCCTTGCTGCTATGTAATATGCCTTTCCTTTTCCATAATTATTAACTGTTAGTGCAGGCATATCAGCATAAAAATCATTTTTATATACACCAAGAACCTCTGCAGTTTCTGCATGAATTAAATCACAATAATCTTTTACTTCATAGCTATCTTTTAGCCCATCTATTTTTGTATCCTTGAATTCTATATAATTTACTTCATTATCATATAAAGAATCTATTTCTTCTGACCAAATTCCAGTAACTTCTCTGAGTGGTCCTGGAAAACCGCCTAAGAAACAGAGATCATTTTCATCTACAATCCCACTAAAATAAGTAGTTACAAATGTTCCACCATTTTTTACAAATTCAT
>JARLHR010000199.1 GCA_031292145.1 Clostridium sp.
AAAACACATCTTTTAAACATGATTTACACTTGTTTCAATTGTTTTAAATATAATGTCATTGAACTAAAGTGTTAAAATAGAATATTTTTGTAAAAATTTTAGAAGACGACGACGAAATTTCATCATTTCGTCGTCGTCTTTATAATTTTTAATAAATTATGAATAAATGCATGAAAACCATCAAAAATCAAAATTAAAAATTAGAAATATAATGTAAATCAATAAAACACATCTCTTTAACATGATTTACACTTGTTTCAATTGTTTTAAATATAATGTCATTGAACTAAAGTGTTAAAATGGAATTTTTTTGTAAAAATTTTAGAGGATGATGACGAAATTTCATCATTTCGTCGTTGTCTTTATCCACATCATTGTCGTTGTTGTCATTATTTTGGGAATTTTAAAAAAAGTTTAAGGTAAGCAAGATTAAAAACAATGAAAATTTATTTGAAATGTGATATAGTAAGATCACAACACAATTGTGTCATAAATAAGTTTACATATTCTTTAAATTTGTTAGACCTAATGAATGATATTATTAAATAAATTCTGAAAACCTTAAAAATAATTGAAATTTTCTTACATTTCATCAACTCCTTCAAACTCCAATCTATGAAGCATAAGATTCTGTGCAACAAGTATTGCAAAGGAATTATATTTGTCATTAGCTCCCTGAGGCTTACCATGACAACAAGAGTTTGAATGGTCTCTATCTAGCTTATGTGCAGCTTCATAAGACTCTTCCAATAAGTTATACAAACTTGGGTATCTTTCAAAATCCTCCAGAAGATGATTGCAAATGTAATGCACAGATGGCATCATACGAAGCTCCAAAGTAGCATAAGCAGTCAAGAAATTTTTATGAAGATTGGTAAATTTCTCTTTCATTTCTACTGAATGAGTCTTAAGTTTAATAAACTCATAAATGAAATGATCAAAGCTTATAATACTTTCAATGACAAATTTGAATGATGCTGGAATTGTTGCAGTTGTATGGAAAGTTGAAGAATAAGTGGTAGGTATTTTAATGAAGTTTTCACCAAAGCCAGGGTGAATTTGAAACCAATTAAGGATTTTAATATCTAGTTTATTCTCATAATACTCCTTCATGTCTGAGATTTGAAGTCCAGTCCTCATCTAGGTTTTTGACAAATTATTCTGATGGAACAAACCATTTACAAATGTCTAAATATTATTAAAAATAAGTAAAATTAAAGTAAAATAAAAAACTACTTTACATATAAACCAGGAAATTTATGATTGCAATCATTCACACAAAGTGATAAGAAACTTGCCAACAACCGTGCACAACTATGAAGAGGAGCATATACAACCTCACTTGGAACTAAGTTCCACATTCTGGTCTTTGTTACCCAAGTAGAATCCTGGTCTTTGGGATGAAACCTCCATAAATTTTCAGTAAGATTTCTCCAGGCACCTTGTTTGTCAGGTGATGAAAAGTTACAAACTGGACACAACACATGACCTGGTGTACGACAGCTGGGAGAATCTCCTTGGTTACAATAAGCTCTCATGGCCTCCCAATCAGAACTGAAAATTATGTCAACGGCAACAGCGATATGACGATACACCAATGAATTCGTCGTCATCCTCATCATTGTTGTTGTTGGTGGTACCAGAATTTCAATTTCAACCAGATTATTGTGGAAATAATCCAATGCTGTGGTCAAATTAAGGCATTCTTCACAATTTGTAAACAAGGCATAACTTTCCTTATCTGGTGTCTTCATCATAAGTAAAGGCCAAACAGCTTTAGGTGAATGACACCCTATCACAGAACGTATAGTAGAACTGATTCTAAGGTTATGTCCATATAAATCTCACCCATCAGCAGTAATTACCCATTGAATGTGCTCTTCTTCAGATTTCAATGTCCACAAGTGTTTCTTATTATAATAATCCAACTGAAACTGCATAGTAGCTCTGGCATCTACATATCCACAGTTTAAATGATTACAATTTTAAGGCTTTATAAGGTTTAAATAATATTTATACTTCTTCTTAAAATAATTTTGTGATATTTTCATAGTAGGTAATAATTCAAATACTTGATGATTAGATAAACCATCTCTTACTTTTCTATAAATCATAATTTTTGTTAATATATCAATAACTTCCTTTAATGGTTTTCTTGGTTTAATATTTAAAGAAGAGAATGATGAAATTTCATTGTCGTCATTGTCGTCATTGTCATCATTGACATCATCATCCATTGATAAATTTGTAGAGTTATTAAGGAGTTCATAAATATCATTTACTTCATTATCTAATTCATAACTATTATTATATTTTAAATTTATATCTTCAATTTCTTCAATTTCTTGTGCAATAAAGTTTAAAGCTTCCACCATTTTTAATTAATTTTAAAGTTGTAAATTTAAAGTTACACTCAGGTAAACTAAAATTCAAAAAAAATTAATTATTTAAAAATGGAGGAGAAAAAAAATACTGAATCTTTAAAAACAAATGATACTTCATTACCTTTATCAAATACAACACTTGAAGCAACTATTTTCACTCCTCCTGTTGTTTCAAATTTACCTCCACAACCAATAAGTATAGGTAAAGTTCAAAGTATTAATTATATTTATTAAATATAATCATTTATTAAATATAATAACTAATTATTTTCATTCTTTTTGTTGTTTTA
>JARLHR010000200.1 GCA_031292145.1 Clostridium sp.
CGCAAAAGAAATCAGAATTACAGATAATGGCTTTGAAGGGGATCTAAACTTTAAGGAATTATAATATGTCAAAAGAAAAAAATAAGGAAGAAATTGTAGATCAGTTTTTGGATTCAGGTTCAAAAGAGACTGAATATTTTGTTAAGCATACTCTTGATATTGCATTTCAGGTTAGTTCTTTATTAAAGAGTAATAAGTTGTCACAAAATGAATTATCTAAATTATTAGGCAAAGAAAAATCGGAGATTAGTAAATGGTTGTCGGGTAACCATAATCTTACACTAAAATCTATTTCGAAACTTGAAGCTGTTCTGAAAAAACAAATAATTTTTACTAGAGAAGAATTAATATGTAAAATATTACCGATGATCTATCGGAAACTAGGGGACCATTCCTTTAATAAAGAGCAGTTAGATAATTTGATTACTTTCTATTCATATTCTCTATCTTTGGATAATTTTGTTTATCCATCCAATAAGGGAGTATTGAAAGTGTCGGATAACGCTCTTGTTAGCAAATATGATATGGATAAACTTTATCCGATAACTGAAAATATCAATTTACCAACAAACGAATTGGCAGCATAAATTATGTCAGATATAAGGAATTTTACTTTTAGAATTAAAGAGATTTTGACTTTGGAGTTTTCTATTAAGAATATTCCGGAGGATATATCGACAGATCCGGATAGTTTCAAGTTTGAGGTTTTACCTCAATTATTTATTGAATCTAATAAATTTATAGGTTTTAACACCACTATAAATGTACTAATGGGGAAAGATAATCCGCTTCTTATTTGTTCTTTACTTACCAGGATATCATATGAAATAATTAATTTCGAAGATTTTATTGATCCTCAAAATTCTAATTCTATTACGATACCTGATCAATTTGTTCACACATTATTAAGTATTACTTTATCTACATCACGTGGTATATTGGCTGCAAAGACAGAAGGGACTATATTGAGGAATATATATATGCCTGTTATGAATCCTGCTGGTTTTAAAGCTAAGACTATTGAAAATGCTCTATCTCAATAATTTAAAATACTC
>JARLHR010000201.1 GCA_031292145.1 Clostridium sp.
CTGAAAAAATCACTTTCATTTATGAAAAAACTCAAGCAGGAGAGCCTCTTGATGCCATTTTAGAGATTTTCAATGCTGCATAAATATCCCTTTGGTTATTTGACTGGAAATATTTGTTTGCAATTTCGCTCGTTTATAGTTAAAGTATAGCACTAAAATTGTAATTTACATAGAAATTATTCAATAGGAATGTTTTGAATTTAATGGATTTTACAGGTAGAATATATTAAGAAAAGGGGGCATAACAAATGAAAGATTTTATTAATAATTATAAGGGATTACCAAAGGAAATGTATGTGATATGTTTTGCTACACTTATTAACAGACTTGGGGATTTTGTAGTACCATTTCTTGCATTATATCTTACTCAAAAAATTGGAATGACAGCTGGAGAAACTGGAGTTATAGTTACATTATCATCCGTTGTAGGCATACCTGCATCTATTTTAGGTGGAAAAATATCAGATATGTTCGGGAGGAAAAAAATTTATACATATGCTCAAAGTATAGCAGCAGTAACATTAATACCTTGTGCTTTTACTCAAAATGTTTTAATTACTATAATATGTTTACTAACAAGTACATTTTTTAATGGTTTTGTACGTCCAGCATTTCAATCAATGATTCAAGATATACTTTCTACGAAACAAAGGCAAGCTGGATTTTCTCTTAATTACCTAGCTATAAATGCAGGCGTTGCAATTGGACCTATAATAGCAGGTTTTTTATTTAATAATTTTTTATCGATGTTGTTTTTGGGGGATGCGCTAACTTCTTTAATAGCAGTATTTTTAGTGTGGAAAGACATCAAAGAGACTTATATGGTAAATAATGAGGTAAAGGTTGAAAACAAAGCTGAAATAGCAGAAAAGGGAAATACCTTTCAAATGCTTCGGAAAAGGCCAGCATTAAGTTTGTTTCTAGTTTTATATATGGTATATACTTTTATTTATACTCAGCATAAGTTTTCACTGCCTATGACTTTAAATGCTCAATTTAATAATGAAGGCGCTAAACTTTTGGGCTACATTATGAGCATAAATGCTGTAACAGTTTTAGTTCTGACAATTTTTATAGGCTTTATGACTAAAAGAAATCATCAGTTAACTAACATGGTATTTACGGGAGTATTATATGCTATAGGATTTGGAATGATAGGCCTTATTGATAACTTTACCTTTTTTATTATTTCCACAATAATATGGACCATAGGAGAAATTTTAAGTTCAATAAGTTCAGGTGTTTACGTGGCAAATAATAGTCCAAGCAATTATAGAGCTAGAATAAATGCAATAATGAATCTTGGAAGATTTTTAGGTACAGCGCTTAGTACTTTATTTTCTGGAGCATACATTCAAATTTATGGCTGCAGGACATTATGGTTTTCAGTATTTTTTATTTCAATAATTGCAGCAATATTAATGTTTGTTTTAAAAATATTTTCTACAAAATTTAAGAATAATAATAGAAGAGAAAATGAAATTAATAGTGCTGTTTAAGAATAGATAAGTGAATAGATACATTAACAGTAAAATAGATGGGAGATATAAAAATTTCGCTTGAAGAGTAGACTTAAAAGCATTTATAATATGTTACTATAAAGCATGTCCTGAAATAAATTGAGTAAAATCAATTTATCTTAGGACATTAAGAAAAAATTATTTTAAATTGATAACGGGAAGATTAATTTTTTTCATATAGCATATCATTCTAATTGAAAAGATAGTGATTAAAGATAAATGTTGTGAAATATGAGTTCCAGCAACAGGATATAAAAACCATAATAAAAGTGAGCCTAAAATGCCTGCAACACAATAAATATCAGTTTTAAAAATTTCAGGTTTTCTATTGGTAATTATATCTCTTAGCATTCCGCCACCAACGCCAGTTATACTCGCAGCAAATAAAAATAACATCAAATTATATCCACTTTCAATGGCTTTAAGGCCAGAGGATACAAAAAAGGCAGAGAGGCCAATAGCATCTATTATTACAAATAAAGTATTATACTTTATCTTGCCACGAAGAATAACTGGAATTGTTGTCCCTAAAATAATAAAGGGAATAGTATTATAGTTAGAGAAGAATAGAGGGATTCCAACGTTTGTAACAATGTCTCGAAGAACACCTCCACCCATAGCTGTAACTGTAGCTAAAATATAAATACCAAACAAATCAAACTTTTCTTCAATTGCAACAATAGCACCAGAAGCTGCAAATGCAAAGATGCCTAGATACTCCAGTAGGGCGATATCATTCATAATAAAATACTCCTTTCAATTTAGGCATATTCAGGAAAATAACAGATTCAAACTTGTTATTTTTTTGAATGTGCATTGGATTAGGCACAAAAAAAGAGACGAATTGCGTAAACAATTCGCCTCTGTTATGGTACCTGAAAGATTCTCTTTCTAAGGCATGTTTAAGAATAACCAGTTAGTATGCTTGTCTGTTTCATAACAGAAATTACAGCATTGATTAATTATTTCATATGCCTAATCAAAAGATTGCTTCTTGGGTGTCATAAGACTTTCCAGAGTTTCGTCAGAATTCGGTCCTTTTGCCTGAGAGTTTGTTGCGGCTTCACCTTCGGCGCTGCTGTTAGGCATATTCTTCGTTCATATGTTTTATTTGCAGTCTCTCCCAAATTCGTCATACGATCACTATAAATTTCTAGATTGATTATAAATTAGTTTTGATGACATGTCAACAAGATACTTGGTAAATTATTCTACCCAAATTCATGTCCTGATATACTATTATTAACATAAGTCTTGCCTTCTAATGGTTTGAATCCAGATATCTCCATGTCTGTTACAGTAGGATATGCACCATGATAATTTGGAAAAGTAAAGTTGAGAGTATAATCATTTCCATAAAAAGTAGCCTTTGTTCCATCTCCTATAAATACTGCTGTATTTTTAAGGAAAATAACTTTTCTGTTTTTTGTATATCTATCTACTTCATAAATAGTAAAATCAAAAGAAGTGTTAATCACATTAGAAATTACAACTTCACAATATTTTTTCAATTTTAAGTCATCATCTCCGAAAAGGCCATCATCAAAATAAGTGCCTTCATACAATTTAACTTTACTATTTATTTTAGTTATTTTTTGAGAGACATTATTTTTATCTTGTACTACTTGCTCATTTGAACTTATTTTAGTAGACTGTGTAGAATTTAAATCTGTTTCTTTTTTTTCATCAATACTATTTTGTTTATTAGTAGCTTATATTGAATGAGTAATATCTTTTGAACTATCTTCTAAAGTTTGGTCTTCATTAGTAGATTGCATAGACTTATTTGCTTTTTTATCACTATTACTACTAGCCAAAATGCAAACGAAACTTAAACATAATATCAAAGCTAAAATCTTTTTCACAATTTAAACCCCTTTAATTTTAAAATTAACAATTATAACAATAACATATCACAGTTATCATTATATTACTGAAAAGAAGTCATGGTACCATAAGGTAGGAATTTATTTGTCAGATAAAACATCAATTGGAGAATGATCTTTTAAAAGTATTAATCATGAAAAGAGCCAACGCGAAATTGGAATTGTTCTTATTAATGACAATTATAGGGGAGTGGATATGGAACAGAAGCAGTTGAATTGGCAATAGAATGTATATTTAATACCCTTAATCTTAAATACATATATGCTGATACTATGGGATCGAATTTTAAAATGCAAAGAATATTTAAAAGATTTGGGTTTTAATTTACAAATAGAGAAGAACATTACTATGATATGCATGACAGATGGGAAGATAAATTGAACTACATACTAATGAATTCAAATATCATCAGTTGAGGAATGCTTTGTATTTTTTATAGGTACATATTTTGGAGAATATAGATGGTAATATGTTTAGAATAAATATTCTGAACATATTACCATAAGGATTAAATAGAATTATTCTATTATGCAAATAAAATATAAGTTAGCACAAGTAACTACACTACAAAAACTATATCACATCAAAATAGAAATAACTACATAGTGTCTAATTCGTTTAATTTTAAATCAGTTTCATTTTCAATATTTTTTTCTTTTTCAAAAATCTTTGATGAAGAATTGGATGTTTGAACTAGAAAAACTCCACCTAAAATTATTAATATAGATATTATTGTTTTTGCAGTTATAGGTTCATTTAAGACTAAAGCTCCGAGTAATACTGCAACCATTGGGTTAATATAAGCATATGTGCCTGCTTTCTCAGCCGGCCATTTTTTTAGTATATAAATGTAACAGCTATAGCCTATTAAAGAACCAAATATAATTAAATATATAGTTGATGCAATACCTTTAAAACCAATATGTATTTTTGAAAATTCACCAATTGCTAAAGATGTAAAAAGTAATAAAAATGATGCTGATAACATTTGGATACCAATAGCTGTTATGGTATTTGCTGAAGTCTTAACGCTCTGAGAATAAATAGAACCTACTGACCACATGAACGTTGCAAATAATACAAGCATTATATATGCTAAATTAGATTTCTCCATATTTGAAGGGGATACGATCAATACAATAACACCAACAAAACCTAATAAAAGACCAACAAGCCCTTTTATTTTTATTTTTTTACCCCAAAGTATAAATTCTATAAGTGCCATAAATAATGGTACTATTGCAGCCAAAATTGAAGCTATACTTGACGATACTTCTTGTTCAGCCCATACCATAGAACCATTGCATAAAAATAATAATAATATTCCTACAGTAGATATTTTTCTTACTTCAATAAAGGTTTTTGGAAATTGCAAACCTTTTATCCATGCAAAAATCAACACCAAACTTCCAGCAAAAAAGAACCTTATTCCCGCAAAGAACATAGGTGGTAACTCACCAACTCCAATACGTATGGCAAGATAGGTGGATCCCCAAAAAATACATACAGCTATATATGCTAAAATTTCTTTTACTCTTTCGATTTTTACTGTTGAATCCAATAAAATCATCTCCTTATTCTGTTGTTATTTCAAGTCTTAATTATCTATATATCTATTTAGAATACAGGTAAATTTTATATAATACACCTAAAAAAGAGGCTTGTACAGAGGGAGGGAGTAATTGATTGTTAAATTGAGCATTTTTTCTGAGTTTTAAGTTAAGCAAATTTGAAAAACAGTTGAGCATTTATGCTATTTTTGCTATAATTTATAAAGTAATAACTTATTGGAAGGTGTGATATCATGATAGCTGAACTTTTAGAGCGTGATAAGATTAAAATACTTTGTGCAACGTCTGTAACTATGACATGCAATAGAAAATTGCACAGAGGTGATAAATAGAGCTGTCTTTAACAATAAGACACTGTTTCATATATTTAGAAGGTCATAATACAGGCTTTATATCTTAAATTTCAAATATAAATTTAAGGAGCTGAGCATTGTGAAATATGTGAAAATTGAAACAGTTTTACCAGAAAATTTAATTATGGAAAATCAAAAGTATATTCAAGGCAAATATATATATGTTCCATCACAAGTAGAAAAAAGGAAAAAGTGGGGAGAAATTTCAGGAAGCAGAACTTATATAAAAAATAGAAATGAAACTATACGTAGTAAGTATGCAAATGGACATAAAATTAATAATTTAGCTGAAGAGTTTTTCCTTTCTGTAGAAAGCATAAAGAAAATTGTATATGCAAAAAAATAATCTCTGCGTAAGCAGGTTTAAAGGCTGTCACTATTGTAATAAGGATTAGTGGCAGTTTTTTTGTGTAAAGAATGATAGGGAAATGTTTATTACCTTTAAGTTTGTCCTAACAATAATTATAATTGATTTTGTAGCAATGGCTAAGGCATAATCCAATAAAAGATTAGTAGTTTTGTTTATTTAAATTAATAAATATTGTATTTAATCTTAGAAAATATAGAGAATATAAGGAGAAAAACAAGATGAATAAAGAAATATTACAAAAGTATGCAGACCTTGTGGTTAGAACGGGGGTTAATTTACAGAAAAAACAACAATTGTTAATAACATCACCAATAGAATGTGCGGAGTTTGCTAGAATGGTAGCTGAAAAGGCTTATGAAGCAGGTGCTATAAATGTAATAGTGGAGTATACTGATGAAAAACTTAGCTTAATAAGATATAATAAAGCTTCAAGAGAAAGCTTTAAAAAAGAACCTAAATACATGGCATTAGCAAGAGAACAGCTTGTAAAAGAAAAAACAGCATTTATAATTATATCTGCTTCAGATCCTGATCTTTTAAGTGAAGTAGATTCTGATAAAATAGCTGCTTTAAGCACAACAATTAACAAGACTTTAAAAGAGTATTATTCTGGTTTAATGAATAATGAATTTCAATGGTGTGTTGTATGAATTCCTACAAAAAAATGGGCGGAAAAAGTATTTCCTAATGTATCAGAGGAAGAATCAGTAGAAAAACTATGGAATTCAATAGCTAGAATAGTAAGATTAGATAAGAAATCTCCAGTTTCAGCATGGAAAGAACATTTAGATAACTTAAATAACAGAGCAAAATATTTAAATGAAAAGAATTTTAAGTGTCTTTACTATAAATCGGAAGGAACTGATTTAGTGATAGAACTTCCAGAAGATCATAAATGGATATCTGGAAAAGAAAAGTCTAAAGATGGGGTGACTTTTGTAGCAAATATGCCGACAGAAGAAGTGTTTACAGTTCCAAGGAGAGATGGCGTAAATGGTTATGTTACTAGTAAAAAGCCATTAAATTATAGTGGTAAGTTAATAGATAACTTTAAGTTAATTATCAAAGATGGAAGAATAGTTGAGTATGCAGCAGAAAATGGTGCAGAAGTATTAAAGGGGATTTTAGATACTGATGAAGGTGCAAGATATTTAGGTGAAGTTGCACTAGTAGGTAATAACTCTCCAGTATCAAATACAGGTTTGGCATTTTTTAATACATTATTTGATGAAAATGCATCCTGTCATTTTGCTTTTGGAGATGCATATCCGAGCTGCATAAAGGGAAGTGAAAACATGTCAAAAGATGAACTTACTGAAAAAGGTGTTAATTCTTCATTAACTCATGTGGATTTCATGATAGGCTCAGCAGAACTTGAAATAATAGGACAAACTCATGAAGGTGAAAAAATTCAAATATTTAAAGATGGAAATTGGGCTATATAAAAGAATTAATAATAATAAAAGAGAAAGTTCTATAACTAAATGCAATTATTGTGTTAATAGAGCTTTCTCTTTTATGTTAAATATAAATGTTTACCAATTTAAAAAGAACAAAAATTAGCAATGCAACAATATGGGAAATATGCAAGTGGCAAACTCTTATGGTAAAATAATATAGACGCTTATTTATAAAATAAATACTGCTAGAATTAAAAATGAAAAGGTGAGTAAGTGGAAAAGTTATCAAATATATTTAAACCAATAACAGCTAATGCATTAAATCAATCAGATATCTATACAGAAATTGAACCGTGTAGTGCTTTAAATCCATATATAAGATGTTTTTGGGGAAGCGCAGTACCTCATAGAAGTAATGAATCACCTTGGAGTAATAATGGAAAAACTCTAGTTATTCCAGATTGCTGCATGGATATAATATTTGACATAGATTATAGTAATAATAATGTAGAAAATTTATTTTGCAGTATAAACGATGCTCCTTTTTATGCTGAAGAAGCTAAACAATCAGCAATAGTTTCGACTTTTGGCATTAGATTTAATTTTTGGTCTGTACATTTATTTGTTGATAGTGCTTTGCCTAAGACTTGTAATGAATTTGGAGCTATAGATGAATACTTTGGAAACTTAAAAAAATTAATAAGTTTACATATTAAAATTAAAGATAAATAAGTTATTTATTACATTCAAGATTATTTTAGCAATATAGCGTAAATGTTTAATATTAAAATTGTGAGGTGTGTTATGGAAGAGTTAAAAGAATTTCAAATCAAAAATATAGAAAATTATATATTTAATAATGCTAGAGATATTGAAAAAGCAAAGTGGAACTACCTTTTTAACAATGGTAATAAAAAAGATATAGTTTCAGAGCTAGTTAAGTATCAAAATGATGATGGAGGTTTTGGAAATGGACTGGAAGCTGATAATTTGCTGCCAGCATCAACAAGTATAGCATCTACTGAAGCTATTTTAATAGCATATGATTACGATCTTCATTGTGATGAGGGGTGGTTTGAAAAGTTGCTGATGTATTTTGAGAAAACTATTCGAAATACACCATCATTTTGGGAAAAGGTTCCGAAAGAAGTTGAAAATTTCCCTCATGCACCTTGGTGGAATTATGCTGCAGATACTAAATTTACACCAAATCCTTGTGCTGTTGTTGCTTCAGCATTTATTAAATATGGCAATGATGCACAAAGGACTCTTGGTAATAAAATTGCAGCTCGTTGTATAGAATTTTTGAAAAGTGAGGAGGAATGTTCTGATCATGATTGCTATTGCCTGCAAAGATTGTTTAGGGTTTTAAAAGAATTAAATTCTACATTAATTGATGATGCATCTATAAAATCAATGGAAAGAAGAATATTAGAATGTTTATGTACTGATGAAGATAAATGGATGGAGTATGTGTCACAGCCTTTAGATTTAGTTACTTCACCAAAATCAGATTGGTATAAATTAGTTAAGCCTTTCATAGAAAAGAATTTTTTATATTGGATTAATACATTAAAAGAAGATGGTTATTGGAATCCTAATTTTTCATGGGGAGTAGATAGTGAAATAGCTAGAAATGTTACAGAAATTTGGAAAGGTTATATAACTGTTAAGATAGCAAGGGTTTTCAAGGCCTTTAAATATATAAGCTGATGACAAATTTTATAGGAAGGTGATATTTTTGAGGAAATTAACATTAGAAGAGTATCAAAAAATTAAGTTATGGATGTATCGTAATGCCAGACAGATAGAATTATCAATATGGAGGTATCATTTTGAGAATGGTAGCACGGAAGAGGTTCTTTCTTCTTTGTCACTTTACCAAAATGATGATGGTGGTTTCGAACATGGTCTTGAACCAGATAGCTGGAATCCAAATTCATCACCATATACAACTTTAACAGCAATGAATATTTTAAGTAGTATAAATTTTAATGATAAACAGCATCCAATAATATAGGGAATATTTAAATTTCTAGAAAGTAACGTCGATTGTTTTGAAAATGGATGGGATTTCAATATACCATCTAATAATGACTATGCGCATGCACCGTGGTGGACATACAATGCAGAGGCGAATAAAGTAGAAGGGATAGGCGTTACAGCGGGGATAGCTAGTTTTATATTAAGAAATGCCGATGAAAATTCTGAAATATATATAAAGGTTCTAACCTTATGTGACTCAATAATTAAAAAGCTCAGCATAGGGCAGAGCTATGGAGACATGGGTATTGGCGGATATTGTATATTACTTGACAGTATAAAACAAGCTAATTTGACATGGCGTTTTGACTGTGACTTTCTTGCAGAAAAGTTGTCAGAACTTGTGTATGACTTCATAGTAAGAGATACATCAAAATGGGGTCATTATTCGGTAAGACCTTCTAATTATATTAACTCTCCTGAATGCATATTTTATAAGGAAAATGAAGAAATAGTATCAAGAGAACTCGATTATATCATTGAAACAAGACCAAAGAATGGTGTTTGGGATATAACCTGGAGTTGGTTTGAAAACAATGATAAATATGCAAAGGAATTTGCTATAAGTGAAAATTGGTGGAAAGCAAGTAAGGCTATTGAAAAAATTAATTATTTAAAGAATTTTAACAGAGTAGATAAAAGAGTGGTTGATTGTTGGCTAAGTTCTCGGAATTTAAAATAGAAGATAATTTATATATGGCGAAGGAGGTACTTTATGAAAAGGACAATGATGCAGATGTATGTAAAGGGGAGCGGGGAGGCTGTAGAACTGTATTTAAAAGCTTTTAATGCTACATTGGGCTTTAACGTAAAAAGCTCTGATGACACATTTTATCATTCAGAACTTGATATTTGTGGTCATACCTTAGCAGTAGCTGAGGCGAATGATAGTATGGATAAAAGGATTACAGGTAACACAATGCAGTTTTGCTTACATTATGGTGAAGGAAATGAGGATAAGGTTAAAAAGGCTTATGAGATACTTAAGGAGGGTAGCGAAATCCTATTTCCGTTAGGTCCTTGTGATTTTAGTCCATTGTGTGCAGATTTTATTGATAAGTTTGGTGTTAGATGGTGTCTTTTTGTATAATTGATTCTAAAGATTATGAGCATAGCACAAAGGAGTTATAGCTATTTATCAACATTGATTTAAAGCAGAGCCTTTTTTATTATATAAGCTATTGACTCTTACGCTACGTAATAGTGTAAATTTTTATTTCAAGGAGATGATTTTATGAATATTACGCTAATACGTTCTGATGAAATTTACAGAAAAATAATGAATTCACCAAAAGAAAAGCGAGATGATATTTATCGTTATGAATTAATGAAACCTTTTGAATTTAAATGGTCTTGCATTAATGTTCCAATTAAGGCTGCACAAAAAGGTGGTTATGATGTAGTTATGGCGAGCAGTATGCTTGGAGTTTTGCCGCCATCTGAGATAGATGAGACACAAAAGGAAGCAATAGATTTAATTTCTGATGATAACTTATGGGAAGTATGTGAGAAAACTATTAATAATTCTTTAGAGAGATTTACAAAATTACGCCATGAATTACCAGTAAAGGATTATAAATTTTCTATTCTCCTTGCTAATCCACAGAGCCCATATGTGTCAAGCAGTGATGGATATTTTGGAGATGGAGGTATTCCGGGGTATATTTTTATAGAACTTGTCCCAAATGAATATACTATTAGAAAAGTTCCAGCTGCGTTAGCTCATGAATGTAACCATAATGTGCGTTGGCAATTTGAAAAGTGGAGTATGAATATTACATTAGCAGATATGATGGTGAGCGAAGGGCTTGCTGAATATTTTGCTGTGTCAATGTTTGGAGAGGACATGATTGGCCCATGGGTAAGTAAAACTGATTTAGATACTCTTAATAATTACATCAAGCCTATAATCAAAGAAGGCTTAGATGCAAAAGGATTTGAGAATATTACAGCATATCTTTATGGCGATGAATTTGCAAAACTTCGAGGATATTTTCCAGTAGGACTTCCTTATTGTGCGGGGTATGCTTGCGGCTATTATATGATAAAGCATTATTTAACAAAGACAGGAAAGTCAATAGAAGAAGCAACTTTAACTCCTACAAGTGAAATTATGAAGGAAATAGAGGATTTTTGGAATGAAGAATCAGTTTAAAACTGTAAATGAAATTGCAAAGCTCACAGGTATCACTGTTAGAACTCTTCATTATTATGATGAAATAGATTTGTTAAAACCATCAAATACTTCTGATGCAGGGTACAGGCTTTATAGTAATAGTGATATTGCAACTTTGCAGCAAATATTATTGTTTAAAGAAATGGGATTAGAATTAAAGTTAATAAAACAGATAATTAGTAATCCTAATTTTGATCAAATGGAAGCATTGAAGAAACATAAAGAAATGCTTATGTTAAAGAAAAAACGTCTTGAGAATTTAATAAAACTTGTGGATGATAACTTACAGGGCAATTCTAATTTTAGTTTTAATGAATTCCAAGATTCAGATATTATTGCTAAACAAAATGAATATAAAAAAGAGGTTTTAGAGCGATTTGGACATACTGAAGCGTATAAGGAATTTGAGTTAAAACAAGCTAATTCAAACAGCCAATATATAAATCTAGAAGAAAAAGCAAAAGAAATATTTGGAACTATTGCACAGTGCAAAGATTATCCACCAAGCTGTGAAAAAGTGCAGGATCTAATTTCACAGTGGCAGGAGTATATAACGGAAACACTATATACTTGTACTAATGAAATACTTAGATGCCTGGGACTTATGTATGTAGAGGATGAAAGATTTGCTAGTTATATCAATAGTTTTGGTGATAATTTAGCACAATATATTAATGAGGCTATAGAGTTTTATTGTCAGAAAAGTCATAGTGGCTAATTTTAATAATGTTAGATAAAGTGAAAATTAATGATAGAATGTATATTTTTAGTTAAAAAGTATACTATGCTTTATAGAGATTATTTATAGAGGACAAGCAGACTAAGTATGATTGAAAATATACATTATCGTTAATTTTATTAATGTGCCTAATGTGAAAGGAAGACAATAAATATGAAAATTGGTAAATTTGTTGAACATAATAATTTAACTATAGATACAGTACGACATTATATGGATATGAACTTGATAATACCAGAAAAACAAGGTGGACAATATGATTTTGATGATAGATGTCAAAAGGATTTAGAAGATGTTATATCTCTTAAAGGAATGGGGTTTTTGTTAAGTGAAATTAAATCGATTTTTATGTTTAAGAGATTAGCTGAGCTTACTGAATATCAAGAAAACGAATGTTTTAGGTCACTTTTTATAAATAAAAATAATCAATTAGAACATCAACTAAAAGAGCTCGGTGAAATGAAGCAAAGACTGGAATCTAAACTAAAATGGCTTTCAGAAATTAAAGTTAAAAATAAAGCTGTTATAGGTGTAGGCATTAAAGCATTGGATCTTTTAAAATGCTTAAAATGTGGGAATGATTTAGAACTGGCAGAAGGAAGTATAACAAAAAATCAAGTTATTAATGGGAAAGTGGTATGTAGCTGCGGTGAGGAATATCTAATTGAAGATGGAATATTAAAAGTATCCAATGAGAAAATAAAAAATGTTAATTTTGATTGTAACTATATTACAGATTATATAAGTGATACTAATATGGATTATTTGGATAATGTTTATAGAGGAATAGATTGGATGTACAAAAAAATAGATTTTAAGGATTTCAAAAATAAGGTGATGCTTGAATTAGGCTCAGGAATGGGATTCTTTTTAAGGAATATTTATAATGATTTACCTGATGATTCAATATATATTGCTGTAGATCATGATATAAACAGGCATATATTCCTAAAGAACATATTAGAAACTGTAAACTGCAAAAAAAACATGCTGTTTATTTGTTCGGATTTTCAGCAGATTCCTATAAAGGATAAATCTGTGGATATACTTTTAGATATTTCAGGAACCAGTAATTATAGTTTTGATAATGAAGAATTTCTACTTAAATTAGTTGATAAGCATGTAAAAGATAATGCAAATATAGCTGGCACATATATTTTATTTGAAAAGTTTGCTTCAAACAGCTTAATAGAAAATAAATATAGAAAAAATTTTATGATTAATAATGTTAAAGAACAAATTTCAAAACTTAAGTATAATGTATTTGAAGATAATATATCAAACTCCATGGAAAAGGGCGGAAAGTACGAAAGCTATTTTAGAGATGGTGAAAAAGTATATTCATATTTAATTTTAGGAAAAAGATAGGGTTAGCTCTATCTTTAATGTATTTATCAGTAAATATTTTTTATTTATAGTATTGATGTTGTCATAAGCCCGTGATTTACACTGAATTTAGGGAATCTTAAAAAAATAAAAATCCCTAAAAGGAAAGTGAGGCTAAAATGTTATTATCAATATTATCATTAAGAAATTATTTGAGAAATAAAGAGTTGTTAAATACAATTCTATTTTCAGCAGCAAGCTGTATATCTTTATTTGGAACAGCTATCTACAATTTTGCAATTGGATTATATGTATTGAAGCTTACTGGTTCAGGTTTAAGTTTTGCTGGAACCTTGGCCATAAGTATCATATCAATAATACTTGTAAATCCATTTGCAGGTGTGCTGGCTGATAGACTTGATAAGAAACTTCTAGCAATAATAACAGATATGCTAAATGGACTTTTACTCATAGGTCTATATATGTTGGCGAGAGAGTATCCTTTAAATGTATCAATGATATATGTAAGTACATTTCTATTAAATGTATTTACTACTGTTTATGGAATAAGCATTGAAGCAGCAAAGTCAAATTTAGTATTAGAGAAAAAGCTCATTTCTATGAATTCTATAAATAAAGTCATTGAATCTTCATCTTCAATACTAGGTCCGGTAATAGGAGGGGGAGTATTTACTTTCCTAGATATAAAAGTTTTTATTGTAATCAATAGTTTTTCTTTTATAATATCAGCATTACTTCAGCTATTGATGGATTTTAAGTTTAATTGCAGTGATTATGGAAAAAAGAAAGAAGATATTAATTTTGTTACAGATATAATTGAAGGAATTACGTATCTAAGAACTAAGCGAGAAATTTTAAATATAGCCAAAGTCTATGTTGCATTAAACTTTTGTATTGGTCTTTCAATAAATGCTCCAATGCCATATATTATAAATAATGTTTTAAAACTTGATACTAGATTATTTGGAATAATAGAGGCAGCTTTACCTATAGGAATGATTTTAGGTGCTATTATGATTAAAGGAATTATGAGTAAATACCTGTATGGAAAAATTGTGAAGTCAGCTAATATTTTATTATCAGTTTCTATGGCAGCAATAGGTTTTTCAGTCATATTGCACTATGAAGTGGACAATAAAATATTTTATCTAATATATTTTATATTAATCATGATATCAATAGGAGCAGCCATATCTTCAATAGATATACCTATTTTTTATGTTCTACAACAAGATATTCCAGAAGAATTTAGAGGAAGGATAATAAGCATAGTGGTAAGTATGGCAAAGATAATACTTCTAGCCGCACTAATTATATCCGGAGCTTTGATAAATATAATACCAACATATATTTTGCCAATAGCAGGTGGTGCAGGGCTTTGTATTTTTAGTTTTGAAAAATACTCGAATTTGTTAGATTGTGATTTAAATAGTACAATAAGATAGGATAGGTAATAATAAAGCTTTTTTATACTAATAAGTATGGAATAGGGAATTAACTGACCACAAGTTCGTGGTCAGTCAAAATGAGTTTTATGCAAATTCATTTAAAACTTCAGAAATACATTTTATTCCTTCAACAATTCGATCATTAGGCATGTTTGAAAAGTTAATTCTAAAAGTATTTTCATGGCCTCCATTTGGAAAGAAGGAGCCACCTGGAACAAAGGCAACATTTTTTTCAAGGCACTTTTCAAGTACATCTCTTGCATTTATTTTTTCAGGAAGTTCAACCCACATGAAGAGGCCGCCTTGAGGTCTTGTATACTTAATTCCCTTAGGAAATTCTTTGTCCATAGTTTCTAGGGCTAAATTACGTCTTTCTCTATAAACTTCACGAATTTTTTCTATATGTTCATCAATATTATATAATTCAAGATACTGTGCGATTTCTCTTTGTGCAATTGTATTACATTGAAGGTCAGTACCTTGTTTTACTAATACATATTTTTGTATTATTTCTTTTTGTCCTGCGATCCATCCAATTCTATAACCAGGACAGAATATCTTTGAAAATGTACCGCAGCAAAGCACATGTCCGCTTTCGTCAAAAGATTTTATTGATGGTAGAGTTTCGCCTTCAAATCTAAGTTCACCATAAGGATTATCTTCAATAACAATTACATTATACTTTGAAGCCAATTCAGCAAGAGCTTTTCTTCTTTTAACACTCCAAGTTCTTCCTGTTGGGTTTTGAAATTCAGGAATAGCATAAATTACTTTGATATTTTCTGTAGTTTTTAATATAATTTCAAGTTCACTTGGAATCATTCCATTATCATCTGTTGGCACTTCAATAAAATTGCATTCATATGCTTTAAAAGCACTAATAGCTGCAAGATATGTGGGACATTCGCATAAAATAACGTCTCCTTTATTTAAAAATACCTTACCAGTTAAATCAAGAGCTTGTTGTGAGCCATGTGTAAGTAATATGTTCTCGTAGTCAAAGTTTGTTCCTAATCTTTCATTCATTCTTTGTGCGCACCATTTTCTTAAAGGATCATATCCTTCAGTTGTGGTATATTGAAGAGCACCTTGACCATCTTCTTCAAGAACAATTCTATTTACTTCTTTTATTGCCTCAATAGGGAATAGTTCAGGCGCAGGTAGATCTCCAGCAAAAGATATAATTTCTGGTCTTTGAGTAACTTTTAATATTTCTCTGATTTCTGATGCCTTTAAATTAGACATCCTTTCTGCATAATTAAAATTCATAATTTTTGCCCCCTATAATTTTAGTTAGATAAATTTATAAACAAAAAATCCTGTCCTCTGCTATATAGAAAGGACAGGACTTTATATTCCTGCGGTACCACCTTAGGCACAATCAAAGAAATAATAAATCCATCTGCCAGCCTATTTTCCATCATCCTGCGTCAGCAAAATGCAATAATAGGCTGGCTATGATAGCATTTTGCTTCCTTGCCTGATGAAAAATAGTCATGTCAGCTTTGGACTTGTTATTTCTTTTCATGTGCCTTAATTGGCTAAAAACGCCCACTCATTAAAAATGCAAACACATTCTGGATTTGTAACGTAATCCAAACGTTATGAATTACTGAGAATCTATAGCATCCTATTCTATAACATTAAAAACTTAAGTAATAGATATTCTATAAATTCCGTTTACCCATACTCTCAAAGGCTACTTTTACTATAATGCGTTCTGCCAATATTACAGCACAATTGACTCTCTGTAAGTGCACTTATAGTTTTATTTCCTCATCAACAATTTAATTTATTGTTTTATAATTTACCATCATATGATTTATTTGTCAAATAATTTTTGAATTAATACTATGTTTTTATACAATCATTTTAGCAAATTAATAAGGATGACACAAAATCACTAACTTTTTTACCATTTAACTATGCAGATGGACCTATAGGTAAACCAACATATTATGAAATGAGCAATCTTCCTATAGAGATATCACATTACTATAGAATTAAAATAACTTAAATTACCTATTGACAAAAGAATTTAACGGTGTAAAATGTGTATTAAAGAAAGATAAAAGCAATGAAAAGGAAGAGTAGGCACTATATGGAAATTAAGAGAGGGAATGCTGGTGGAAATTTCCCGTGAAGTTAGTGTCGAAGGTAGCCTTTGAGCTTTAAACCGAAAGCTTTGGCAAGTAGGCTTTAACGGAGTCCCACCGTTACAGGGGAGGTAGTATCGGCAAAAATTGCCCGCACTATACAGAGAGTGTACATTTTTGTACAAACTTAGGTGGTACCACGGAGTTTAACCTTCGTCCTATATTTTAGGACGGAGGTTTATTTTTTTCTAAGTGCGCAATTAGAAAAAATGATTATAAAGAAAAATTTAAATGAGATAATTAATCATGCACAAAATATTTAGGAGGTACTTTTTATGTTAAGTAAAAAATATATTTTCAAAGAAACGGAAAGTAAGTATACAGAATTTTGGAAGGAAAATAATATATACGCTTACGACTTCAATAGTAAAAAGGAGGACTTTTCAATAGATACACCACCACCAACTATTAGTGGGAGTCTTCATATAGGTCATATTTTCTCATATACTCAAGCAGAAATTATAGCAAGATTTCAAAGAATGCAGGGCAAAAATGTATTTTATCCTTTTGGCTTTGATGACAATGGTCTTCCAACAGAAAGATTAGTTGAAAAGGAAGAAAATATAAGAGCAGCAGATCTTCCTAGATCAGAATTTATAAACAATTGTTTAACTACGACTAAAAAGTATGAAGATGAGTTTAAGAATCTTTGGCAATCTATGGGCTTTAGTATTGATTGGAATCTTCAATATGAAACCATTAATCCAAAAGTACAAAAAATTTCTCAAAAGTCCTTTTTAGATATGGCAAAGGCAGGAAAAGCTTATACTAAGGATTCACCAGTTTTATGGTGCACAACCTGCCAGACTTCAATTGCACAAGCAGAACTTGAAAGTACTGAGAAGGAAACTACTTTTAATTACATTCCATTTATTGTAGATGGAGAACAGCTTATGGTAGCAACTACAAGGCCTGAATTATTATTTGGTTGTGTTTGTCTATTTATAAATCCCGAAGATAGTAGATTTATAAAATATATAGGCAAGAAGGCAATTGTTCCGTTGTATAATTTTAAGATTCCAATTTTAGCAGATGAAAAAGTAAGCATGGAAAAGGGAACAGGAATTGTTATGTGTGCGACCTTTGGAGATACTACAGATCTTGAATGGTATGAAAAATACGATTTTCCTTATAAACGTATAATTGAAAGTAATGGAAGAATTGCTGAAGAAGTTCCTTATATTAATGGCTTGAAGATAACAGCTGCTAGGGAAAAAATAATTGAATTATTAAAAGAAAATAATCTTTTAATTAAAAGTGAAGCAATAAATCACACCGTATCAATTCATGAGAGATGTGGAAAGCCGATAGAGATAATTCCTTCTAAACAGTGGTATATTGATATTTTAAGTGAAAAAGAAAGATATATTAAAGCGGCAGATGAAATAAATTGGTATCCAGCTAGTATGAAGACTAGATACATTACATGGGTAGAAAATTTAAAATGGGACTGGTGTATTTCAAGGCAGAGATATTTTGGAATTCCATTTCCATTATGGTATTGCAATAAATGTGGAAAGCCAAAATTTGCAAAGGAAGAAGAACTTCCGATAAATCCAATGGAAACAAATCCAGAAGAGCCATGTAGCTGTGGCAGTCATGAGTTTATGCCAGAAACTGCAGTATTTGATACTTGGGGAACATCATCTTTATCTCCTTTAATTAATAGTAAATGGAATACTGATAATGATTTGACAGATAAGCTTATGCCAATGGGAATGAGAACTCAAGCTCATGAGATAATAAGAACCTGGGCATTTTACACCATAGTAAAAAACTTGTTCCATACAGGAAAAATTCCATGGAAAGATATTATGATATGTGGTTTCGTTATGGCTAAGAAAGGTGAGAAAATAAGTAAATCTAAGAACAATGCATCTTCTTCACCCAAAGATCTGATAGAAAGAAATTCGGCAGATGCCTTAAGGTACTGGGCAGCTAATTCAAAGCTTGGAACAGATACCATGTTCTCTGAGCAGGACCTCAAAATTTCTAAAAGATTTTTAACTAAGCTTTGGAATGCAGCTAATTTTTGTATTATGCAGCTTGAAGATTTTGATGGAGCGGAGCCTGATGAGCTTATGCCTATAGATGAGTGGATTACAAAGAAAATTGAGATTTTAGAAAATTCAGCAAAAGATAACTTAAATAAATATGAAATAGGTCTTGCAAAACATGATATAGATGAATTTTTTTGGAATGATTTTTGTGATAACTATCTTGAGATAGTAAAGGATAGACTATACAAACCAGAAATTCATGGTATGGAGGAAAGAAAGTCAGCACAATGTACTTTGTATAAAATACTTCTTGAAATTTTAAAACTATATGCAATTTATGTTCCATATATAACTGAGGAAATTTATCAATGTTATTTTAGGAAATTTGAGAAGAATATATCAATTCATACTCTTCAATGGGATGTAACGGAGTCAGAAATAACTGAAGAAATAATAGATTTTGGTAAAAATGTTAAAGCTGTAATAAGCGAAGTAAGAAAATATAAATCACAAAGAAATCTATCTATGAAAGAACCTTTAAGCAGCATTAAAATAACATTATATGAGAGCCAAATAGAAAACATGGAAAAGACAATAAAAGATCTAAAAGCCTGTAGCTGGGCAATGGATTTACAATTAATCTCAGGGGATGAATTAAGTGTTGAAATAAGTTAAGTATATAGGAAGGAAATAATAATTTAATAATTCTATGAATACTTGTACAATCGATTGGTAAGTGTTACTACGTGGTAGAATCTACATTAATTAGTATGGCCATATAATAGACATGCACATACAATTAACAGCTGAAATATTATCACTATTATTATGAATAAAGGTTAACAAAATAGTTTAATAAATATAATGTTTGGTATAGTTCGTTTCCATTGATTATACCTTTATATTTTCACTAAGGCACATGAAAGAAAATAACAAGCCCAAAATGCCATGATTATTTTTCATCAGACAAGAAAGCAGATTGGTCTCATAGCCAGCCTATTAGGGCAATCTGCTGACGCAGTATGATGGGAAATAGGCTTGGCAGATGGACTTGTTATTTTTTTGATTGTGACTAGTCCGCTGAATAAAATTATGAATCACTTGCGTTGTAATAACAAAATAGCAAGTGATTTTTATTATTATATTAATACTATAATTTATATTTTGGAGGAATTATTATTAGAGCATCTTCATTAATAATTACGGCTAAAAGAGTCCATCCAGGAATATATGCAGCCCATATTATATTTTGAAGCCAAGGTATGAATTGTTTGGAATAAGTTGGATGAAAGAAAGAAAATGCAACGCCTATATCGCAGATAAACATTAGAATGCTTGAAACGGCAATTAATTTAGATATTTTCCAAGTGAAATAGTTTCTGAAAAGTGTGCAGATTCCAGTCCAAGTCATATAACATAATACCATAAAAAATATTAGAGAACCTATAAACATAAATCCATATACATATGGCTTCAAAGAGAAAAATACATATAAAAAAATAATTGCCATGGGAATTCCAGCAATTATTTCCCCTTTGCCAATTTTGAAATTCTTTTGATAAGCAATAATCAAACAAATATATGCAAAAAGAAAACCAGCAATTACAAGAAAAATGAAAGAGAGAGCCATAATTTTTTGATCATGAAATTTTTTCTTTATAATCATTGAAGATAAAAAAAGTGTGATCATAGTAGTGTATTTAAGGTATAGCACCACATTTTCATTAGGATATATATGGTCAAAAATAAGTATTACAAATGTTAGAGGCAGATAAATAACCAATAAGCTCTTCTGCGTATTGTTCATTTTAAAAACTCCTTTAAAATTAGATTTAATGTATACATATACATTAATATGAATTGTAATAAACTTTATTATGCTATAGTATTATTTCCTTATTTTACAAAAATATGTTGTAAAAGAATAAGGAACATTTACTAAAAATTTAAAAGTGTTAAATTAGTTAAGGAAATTAGTTATTATTTAAAAAAAGAAAAAGCCCAAATACTTAAAATGATATTGGAAATGGTGTATGGAGATTTAATGTATATTGTAAACCAGAATCCTTTGTAGTATAATTATTCCAGTTTTATCATATGAGGAGGATATGAATAGATGGGAAAAGTAAGCGTTGGTTGTCCTAAATGTGGAAGCTTAAATGTACAAGTAGTAAGTGATGTTAAAGAATCAATTAAAGGTTTTGGAGCAGGTAAAGGATGCTTAGGATATATTTGTTTTGGCCCTATAGGTCTTCTGTGTGGATTAATTGGAATGGGAAAAGGAAAGGCTAAAACCAATACATATAGAGTTTGTGCAAATTGTGGTGCAAGGTTTAAGTAATGGAATGGATAAAAAAACAAAAATATGGATTTCTTTAATGAAAATTGGAGCAGTTAGCTGTCATCAAATTTACGAGAGAAGTTTTAATTTTAGGGGATATCAGTTTCCGGTATGTGCAAGATGTACAGGCATCCTTTTGGGGAATATAATTGGAATATTTTTATGGGTTTTGCAATTTAAAATTAGTTTGAAAATAAGTGTATCATTGATTTTTATAATGGTAGTGGATGGATTGTTACAGTTAATTCACATAAAGAATTCTAATAATATTAGACGAGTAATAACTGGATTTTTAGCTGGTATAGGGTATATTTTTACATTAGTAAATATAATAGTATATTTAAAATAAACATCTACAATTTAGATGTTTGTTTTTGAGATATAGATTTTGGATGTTTAACAATAAGAAAGATTGATTATCAAAGGAAGGCAGGATACGTATGATAACGTACTTATATTATGAGAGCTGATAGATTTTTATCAATTTTAATAATAATATCTCAAAAGGGTTTGGTAACAGCAAAGGAATTGGCTGATCATTTTGAAGTATCTTTAAGAACTATATATCGAGATATAGAAAAAATATGTGAAGCGGGAGTTCCTATAGGTGCCATTGGAGGTAAGGGCGGTGGTTATTATATTATGGAAAAATATAATATAAATAATCTGTTTTTTAATAAAAAAGAGATTGAACCTCTGCTTTCTTTAATCGATAGTTTAAAGTGTATATTTGGGAATAGTAAGCAGTTCAATGACATAGTGCTTAAGTTTGAAACCTTATATAAAAGGGAGCATAACGAGTATGACAAGCTTAATATAGATATGTCTCACTTCAGCATGAAACAGGAACTTAGGGAATATTTGCTTCTAGTAGATAGAGAAATTGAAAATAATAGAATATTGGAATTTGAATACATCAATAGAAAAATGGAATATTCTCAAAGAATAGTCGAGCCAATTCAGATAGAATTTACGGATGGACAGTGGTATATTATAGGCTTTTGCAGAATAAGAAAAGATTACAGAAGATTTAAATTTGTAAGAATAAGAAATATTGAGCTAGGTGAAAGTTTTGTAAAGAGGAATATTTCACAAGATGAAATAGAAAAAATATTTAAGGAAAGTTATAAAAAGAACAGTATATCAGCTACATTAAAATTTTCTAGTGAAATAGGTAAGCAACTAAGTGAGTATTTTTCAAAGGATAAAATTAAACATTTAGACAATGGAACATATATGGTTGAAGGTATTTTCCCCGATGATGAAGGCTTAAAAAAATTTATTTTAGGTTTTGGTGTACATTGTGAAGTCATAGCTCCAACTAAATTAAGAAAAGAAATGCTGGAATACATAAAAAATCTATATTGTAAATACAATGACTGACATATAGGTGTCAGTCATTGTGTTTTATAATGGACAAAAAGAACTTATAAGAAAGTGAGAAAAAATATGAAATCTCAGGAGAATATATTAAAAGATAAATTAATTATGATTAAGAACAACAATTATTTATTAGAAAAAGGAGAAAATTATTTTACTTTTGCGTTAGAGATGATGAAGAATATAGGCTCACTTGATCCAATATTTAGAGATGAATTAATATATGCAATTTTATGTAAATGGTGTTCAAATAGTATATTTACTATTGAACAGCTTAAAAATTTATTAAACATTAGCTTAGACGATGATCATCTTTTTTATAAACTATATGAGGCAGATCAAGATGCTGTTTTTAAAAGAACATTCTCGGCATTAGTTATAGCTGTTATTATATACGAACATAGAAAAGAAAGCTTTCTATCAGAAAAAGAATTATATGAAATAAAAGGCAAGCTTATAGAGTATATGCGTAAAGAACAAGATGTTAGAGGATATATTGAAGTAAAAGGCTGGGCTCACTCGGCAGCACACACAGCAGATGCTTTAGATGAATTAGTACAATGCGGTTGCTTGAATAAAATTGATTTGATTGATATATTGAATTCCATAAGAGAAAAGGCATGCATAGGATATTATGTTTATGTTGATGAAGAAAGTGAAAGAATGGTTACAGTAGTTGAAAATTCATTTAATAGAAGGATACTTAGTGATTCGGAAATAATAGAATGGATGCAAGGCTTTAAGCTTAAAAATTCAAAATGGAGCTATATTGATAATTTTCATTTAAAGGTTAATATAAAAGGATTTTTAAGAAGCTTATATTTTAGATTATTAGATCAAGAGAATTCAAAGGTTATTATTGAAGAAATTAAAAAAATACTTAAGGATCTAAAATAGATTAAAGAAAGAAGGTCATATATTTTCTAGGGTTCCGCAGATTATACTGGCGGGTCCGAGAGAAAGCGCACAATTTATTGTGTACACCGAAGGATAAAAGCCTGGGAGATATTATTATAATATTTCCATAGGCTTTTTTATTATGTGCTTTAGCGTTAAAAGAAAACCCCCTGCTATGCGGGGGGTGAGCAAGTGGTTATACCGTTAAAAAACTGTGAGTATTCTCTAAAAAATATTTTTACCACAAATATTGTGTTACCACTATGCTAATATTGGTAAGTGGAAATTGTAAGTTACTATAAAATTTAGACTTTACGACTACATTTAAAATATGGAATAGCCTCACAATTAAAAAATATATAACAAGTCTAACAGCGAGAAAAGACTGTATTATATATTTTTTAGCCTTACAGGCGCAGAGCAAGCCACCAGTTTTACTGGTGGTCCTGACTTTTTTGTTAAATCTTTGAAAGAGTTATTAGTTATAAAAGAAAGGATGAAAGAAAATATGTCAGAAAAAATATTAACAATGAAATTACTAAAAGAAAAATTTGGAGTCTGTAGATTATCCCAAAATGAATCAATACCTGAATGGATAAAAAATGATGAGTTTTTTTCTATAACAAAAACATTAGATGAATTATCAGTGGTATGTTCTGAAAATAGTATTCCCAAGGAGATAAAATGTGAAAAAGAATGGAGGATGTTAAAGATTCTAGGGCCACTGGATTTTTAGCTAATAGGTATTCTTTCTTCAATCAGTACTATATTAGCACAAAAGTCAATAAGCATATTTACTATTTCTACATATGATACTGACTATATTCTTGTTAAACAAATGGATAGATATGCTGCGATAGAAGCACTTGGTAATGGAAATTTTGAAATTATAAGTGACATATAGAAATTATAGGAAATCATTCGGTGCAGCATAAATCCATGCCCACATTTACATCAGAATCTGCATTCAATGCTGAACTTGTGGGCGTAGAAGATGCTGTAAATGGCATTTTAGGATGTAAAATGTCAAAGTATTTTAGGCCGCCAGAAGGTACTTTTAGTGAATTAATACATAGAATAACGACTTTTTATATATTGTAAGTTAGTATTATGATATTTCCGCTTCTCCATCTCCTATCAATACAAGTTTATATCCAGGTTGTAGAGGGACTAAATTATATTTTTGAGATTGTGGCTTTAAACGTATACCTTGTAGGGGTGTCGCTTTAGAGTCAAAAATAAGTATATAAATACGTTCATTAAATGAATTGTTTTTTATAGTATAAGTAGTGTTTGGCAATAGATTAATATCACCTGCTTTATAAAAGCCTTTTCTGAGAATTTGAGCACTTGCAAAAGATGGCGGTATAATCATATTAAAAGATAAGATCAAAAAACATAAGAATATCATAATTTTTCTTCCCAAAATATTGCCTCCCTTCTGCTCAGTGTTTTTAAATAACATAATTAAAAATTATTTAAAGTTTTAATTTATGGTTACCTCTCCATTTGTAACAATCAACAATTGGTATCCGGGTTCAAGTGGTGATAAAATATATTTTTCTGATTCAGGGTTTAATTGCATAAGTTGTTGAGCAATTTGATTAGAATCAAAAATCATCATAAATGCATATTCAGTAGTAGAATTATTCTGAATTGTATGCGTACTATTGAGGGATAGATTTAAGTCATTTGCGCTATATAATCCCTCCCTTAAGCTTTTGGGCTGAGCTATGGTTGGAATTGCAAGCATATCTAATAACATATATATGAAAAATAAGAAGATAAAAAATAATCTTTTCATTAAAATAACCGCCTTTCAGATTTAGGTTATGCAAAAAATAAGATGTTATACTCAATTGGTTTTAAAGTAGATATTATACATTTCTATATTGATATTTAGTCACGAAATTAAAGTGTTTACATACAGTACCTATAATAAGCCTTCATTAAAAATGTTACTTTTTAGAACTATATTAACAAAAGATTAATATCTTTGACAAACAACTGACAAAAATCAGTATTAATATAGTTAATAGAAAGGGTGTTTGATATCATGGTAAAAGAAAATGAAAAATTAGAAATTAGAAATACAATAACTAAAGAAGATAAAAGGATATTAACTAAAGCGTTAAATGGAATAAAAGGATGGAATTTTAACCCTATAGCTGTAATTACTAATGATATGGAAGACTATTATTTTATATGCAAAGTAAAGACAATCATAGAAAATTTTCAAATGACGATGGCAAGGATATATATTAAAGTTCAAGAAGGAAATAAACCAAGGTTATTAGCTATAGAAGAAATTGTATAGTAACATACTTATATATAATAATTATACTGTAAATACAATAATATGTTAAAATATATTGAAAAATAAAATATAACAAATTATAATATTAACAAGATTAGTTGAGAGTAATTGATGTTTTGTTTTTGCAAGGCATAGATTAGATAATTTTATTAAATGAAGGCTATGGAGTCTAATTTTTATACTTTAAAAAGTATATGAATTAGACTCTTTTTTAATCAGCAAAATGAAATAATTCTAAATAGGAGCATGGCAAAACACTTTTGTTTTAGAAAAACTCATTGATAAATTAAGGAGGTATATATGCTTAAGGAAATTGCAGTATATGTAAATAGTTTGGGGAAAGTTGCAGATTTAAATGAAGCTGGAACCATAAAAATTTTTTCAAAAGATAAGGATAAGTGGATGCTTATAAGAGAGTTATTATTTAAATTTCATAGCATAGAAAGAAAAAATGATATAAGATTAGACACCATTAATATAGCAGAGTCTTTGGGGAGTTGTAAAATTTTTGTCGCACAAGGGTTGCCAGATTTAGTATTTACAATGCTTGATAGTATGGGTGTTAGTATATGGAAAATGGATGGAGATTTAAGTGAAATTATTGAATATGTTTTAGAAAAAGAAGAAGAGGAAGCAGAAGAAGTTAAACTTATTAATGATTCAATGTCCAATAAGAAAAGACAAATCACAGAGCCAGTTGAGATTGGCAATAATGGCTATTATATTTTAAATCTAAAGGAATTACAAAAACATAATACCGGTATTACATCTAAGCAAGCATTGAAACCATTCTTGAAAAATGTAAATTTCCATGAATTAATAGTAACATGTAGTCATATTCCACGCTGGTTAGAGGATGAATTAGAAAATTTAAATTTAAATTTTCGATTTTTAAAAACTTGGCAAGAAGATTATATAATAATAATTAAGAACAAACTAATATAAATTAAAAAGAAATATAATGTTTATGAAGAAAATAATTTTAATGAAGAACTAAAGTCAACTCTTGATGTATTGAAAAAAAGAGTAAGGGAGGATCGGGTATGGAATTTATACAGGATAATTATAATGATAAGATGACTGTTGAATCTTTTTCGAAAATGATTTCTGAAAAGTGGAACGTTGCTGGTGATATAATAAGAAATTATATATTTTCAAGCATAAGTCTTAGCTTGACTAGAAGTGATGAAATGAAAAAAGATATTGATAAAATATATGATAGTGATAAGTCAAGATATTATAATGCGGTTATAAATTCTACTTGTAATGATCATATTATCATAATGCAGGGCACTCTAGAACAAGAAATATATGCAAGAAGAGTACTGGGGATGCTTTTAGAAGCTGAGCTTGATAATAGTATAAGAAGTAAAATTATTAAGTTGCTTAGAAAATATTATCCTATTATATATAATTCAGTAAAAAAACATGATAAGGAAAAACTTAAAAACAAATATATAAAAATGGATATAGCTGATAGAAATGTAGAAGCAAAATTTGATGCAGCTATATATCTATATTTCACTGTATACTCTTCATCAGAAAAAGTGGATCAAGGTTTTATTATTTCTATTTTAAATGATATTGAAGACTTTGAATTTGGAAATTTAATAAATCAAAACGCTGAAAGTGAAGTGCAACAGTATAAGAATGAAATAAAGGAAATAAAAACATTAATAAAAAGAAATTTTGGGAGAGTTCTTAATTACAAAGATATCTTAAAACATAATAATAAATATATTAGAAAATGGGGTGAATATTTAGAAGACTTGTTTGTAAGTAATAAACTTAATATAAATCATATTTTTCATGACTCTGAATTTATTAATATTGATAAAATAATTTTATCCTATGTTAGAACTGAAAAAAATAATAACAATTTAGAATTAATAATATCAAATGTGATTAATGGAGTATTTATACAATCGCTTATAAATGAATATAAAAATACGAGATCAATATATTTTGAGAATAGTGGAGAAGTATTACATTGCGAATTAAATTCTTTAGAAGAAAAATATAACTATATTGAAAATGAAAATAAAAACTTAAAAGCTAAGGTTGAAAATTTAAATAAAGAGAAATTAATGTATGATAGGAATTTGCTCAATGAATTAAGTAATCAAAATAGGGTTCATCAACAAGAAATGAAAGCTATGGAAGATAAAATTAGAGATCTTGAAGGTAAACTAAAGGATGAAACAAATCTAAGACTCGAAATAGAATCTTTAAGAGAATATGAACTTAATTTAAAAAATAATTACCAGAGTGAATGTTTGGATGTTAACTTACAAAAATATATTACAAATAGAAAAATTATAATAATTGGTGGCGATAAAGAATGGAGAAGAAAATTTAGAATAAAGTATCCGCAAATCAGAACATTAAATGGTTTTACCGATAATTTTGATATAAGTATTTTAATTAATTGTGATTACATTTTTTTTTATACAAAATATATGAATCATTCCACGTTTCATAAAACTATGAATTTTATTAAATTAAATAAATGTAAATTCGGATATATTGGGAAAACTAATATAGAACTTGTTGAAGAAGAAATTGTAGACCAAATTAGTAAATATGAAGGATAAAATTATTGAAAGTAGAAATGTGAAAAAGTCTCTAATAAAAAATTTCTTGGTTAAAATTTAAGTTTGAGGTACAATATTACAAGGTTAAATAATACAGTTATTATGATTTATGGAGAACATTGTGGTGTTCATAAATTCTATGAAAAAGATATAGAAAACGCTCCTTTAGAAGGAGATTGGTGGAAAGATAATCATAAAAAGATACCATATATTATTTACTCTAAGTACTTAGAACCAGAAGTAATATCAAAAGTAGGTGGTCAATCAGATTTCTTGCCAACAATTTCATATTTACTTGGAATTGACAGAAGCGAATTTGAAAATAGTTCTATGGGAAGAGTGTTAGTAAATACAGAAAGGGAGCTGCTATTTTAAATGATGGTGAAATTATGGGGACTCCAAAGGATACTAAAGAACTTAATCATTTAAAAGATACATTTGAAATTGCTAATTCTATAATTTCAAAAAATTATTTTGAGAATAAAAAGTAAAGATCACAATAAATGTTTTAAAGGGAAGGTATTTAAGAATGTAAAAAAACATATTAAATACCTTCTTTTTTTGTTAAATTAAGTTTAAAATATGATATAATACTATTTGAAATTTAATGGAAATAATTTATAGTAAAATAAATAAATTATAATTAGTTATTGAAGTTATATAAAATGGAAAAGATAAATATTATAATTTGCACTACTATAATAATACCAATAATGGAGTAAAGTGAGGATGAAAAATGGAGACTAATCAAAATTTACAAGAGAAAATCAATAATTTTCTAAAAGAAAATAAAATAAATGTAACTGGTGGGATAATAACTAATGAAAAACAATTATCATCAGTTTTAAATGATCTTGCTATGACTGATTTTAAAAAGGGTAAAGTAGAGAAAGCTTTATATTTTACAGAAAAAGCAATAGAATTTAATGAAGAAAATTATTATTCATATTTTATAAAAGGTTTAGCATATAGGCAATTAAATAAAACAAAGGAATCAATTGAAGCCTTTGAAGTATATTGTAATAAAACCGATGATGCGTTAACACATATATACATAGGTCTTTCATATGCAGAATTAAATGATGTAGAAAATGCTTTAAGTCATCTTAGAAAAGGTGAGAAGAATATTGAAAATGTGGAAAAAGAAGAACATAAATATTTACTTTGTGTAGCATATGAATGTATAGGAAATATCTACTTAAATAAAGAAAATATAGTAGAATTTACTGAAGGAGATAAGTATAGTATCAATTACAAAAGTGCAGTAAAATATTATAAGATGTCACTTAAAATTAATAGAAAGAACTGTGATTTAATCAATAAATTGGCGGCATGTTATTATCATCTAGAAGATATTAATAAGGCATTATATTGTTATCAACAAGCAGCTAAAATTTCACCCGATAATACTATGTATTTAGAAGCAATAAAGGAGATGAAGGAAGCGGGGGCTAAATCAGAACCAGCAGGATTTTAGTTTCTAAATTATATTACGAAAAAGTATTAAATTAATTCATCAAAAATTTAAATTAGGCACATGAAAGAAAATAATAGACCAAAGATGCGACGTATATTTCGTGTCAGACAAGGAAGTAAATTCTGCTCATAGTGGGCCTATTAGTAGAATTTACCAACGCAGTATGACGCGAAATAGACGAGCATACTGGTCTATTATTTTCTTGATTGTGCCTTAGTAACTTTATTCTTTGAATAATAACAAAAATTTTAAATTAGCATATTATATGATTAGGGATATTTAGCATTAATAAATTTTTATTTATTAGATTTATAATAATAGTTTATTATTATAAATTCTAAATCAATCCAACATTTATGATTTTTGTAAAAACAAAGGAGAGAAAAAGATGGATAACGAATTTGATGCAAAAGGATTCAAGTGCTTTATGGATGAAGATGATGATTTTATGGGAGAGATGGACTTTTCCTTTGAAGAAATGAATTGTAGTGACGAAGAGGAAAATAGTAATTACGATGAAAAAAATTGTAATTACGATGAAAAAAATTATGATTACAATGAAAAGAAAATTTGTCTTAAGAAGGTACTTGAAGAGGTTTATAATGAAGGGTTTGAAAAAGGAAAAGCCCAGGGAATAGAAAAAGGGTTGAAAATTGGCTCTAAAATGGCAATAAAACAATTCTTAAGACATTTGAAAAAAAATAGATGCTTCATTAAATGTTGCAAAAAACGTTGTAAACGCAGTTGTAAATAACTAACTGTAAGAATAAAAAATAATATCTTATTTTCAGAAGGGGCTACCGCAGAATTTTTTGGAAATCATTCTGTGGTAGCCCCTTTTACAATTTTTTAAATAAATCTACAGCGTACTAATTTGTAACATCTTTAGTACTATATTATTAAATAATTAAGGGGGATTTTGACATTGACAGAAATACAAATGTCTTCCCCAGGTTGACAGATTAGATTATATAGGATAATATATAGTTTGTTGATAATTGTCATTTTTATTGATAATTTATTAATTTAATAAGTAAAGTATTAGTTGATATTAAAGAATTTATAGTAAAATAATTAAAATTTTTATTAAATTTTTTGATCCAAATTTTTGTAATAATTGTCTAAAATTATAGTATCAATTCAATATTTTTTTATCTTACAGTTCGTATACATTTAAACTAATATAGGGGGCATATTTTATGAAAAGAAAAATTTCTTTGCTTTTGGTGCTGGCTTTAACAACTTCATTTACGCTAGCAGGTTGTAATTCTAAATCAAATACAAAAGCAAATGTGGACAGCGACGTAATAAAAATCGGAGTGTTCGAACCAATGACAGGAGCTAATGCAGCAGGTGGAGAGCTTGAAGTGGAAGGCGCAAAACTTGCAAATAAACTTTATCCAACGGTTCTTGGAAAAAAGGTAGAATTAGTTTTTGCTGATAACAAATCAGATAAAGTTGAAGCAGCTAGTGCAGCTGCAAACCTTGTGGAACAGGAACATGTTAATGCAATTATAGGAAGCTGGGGAAGTGGAAATTCTATGGCAGCAGGAGATGTTGTTCAAGAAGCTAAGGTTCCGGCTGTAGGAGCATCATGTACGAATCCTTTAGTAACTGCAGGAAATGATTATTATTTTAGAGTCTGCTTTATAGATCCATTTCAAGGAACTGTTATGGCAAAATATGCAGCTAATAAATTAAATGCTAAAAAGGTAGCACTTCTTCAAGAAGTTTCTAGTGACTACTCAGTTGGTATATGTAAATTCTTTTCTGATGAGTTTAAAAAGCTTACAGGGGATAATGATGCTATAGTAGCAAAAGCTAGCTATAATACAGGCGATCAAGATTTTACAGCTCAGCTTACAAATATTAAGAGTACTAATCCAGATGTAATATTTGCTCCAGGTAATTTTACTGAAGGTGCTATGATTATTAAACAAGCCAGACAACTTGGTATTACAACTCCAATCATAGGTGGAGATACTTGGGAGACACCAGAATTTTTAGACATAGGTAAAGAAGATGTAGAGGGGACTGTATTTTCTACTTTCTTTGCGAGTGAAACACCTATAACATCAGAGTCTAAAACTTTCCTTGATGCATACAGAGAAGAGTATAATAAGGAGCCAGCAGCAGTTACTGCTTTATCTTATGATGCATACTTAGTAATTTTAGATGCAATTAAAAGAGCAAACTCTACAAATCCAGTGGATATTAGAAATGCAATTGCAAAAACTAAGGATTTTCCTGGTGCAGCGGGGGTGATTACTATAGATGAAAATAATAATGCAGTAAAAGATGCGGTTTTAAAGGTAGTTAAAGATGGTAAGTTTACATATCTTGATACCATAAAACCTGAACAAAATTAAATTAGGGGTGAAAACATGACTTTAAGTACATTTATGCAAAATTTAGCAAATGGAATTTCACTGGGTAGTTTATATGCTCTTATTGCCATAGGATATACTATGGTATATGGAATATTAAAACTTATAAACTTTGCTCATGGAGACATATTTATGATGGGTGCTTACTTCGCATTTTTCGGAGTAGCTACATTTGGTCTTCCGTGGTACGTTGCTTTTATAATAGCTATAGTTTTAACAGCATTACTTGGAATGGGTATTGAATTTACAGCGTATAGACCACTTAGAAATGCGCCAAAAATTTCAGTTTTAATTTCTGCTATTGGCGTATCCTTCTTACTTGAAAATTTAGCTGTTGTTTTATTCGGGGGAAGACCAAAAGCATTTCCAGATATCAAATTATTTACAAACGTAGTAGTTATAGGAGGGGTGTCTATTCAAAATCTTACATTTATAATCCCAGTTGTTACTATAATAATATTATTTGTCCTATTACATCTAGTTAATAATACAAATGTTGGTATGGCAATGAGAGCAGCATCTAAGGATGTTGAAACAGCAAGACTTATGGGGATAAATGTAAATAGAATAATATCTTTTACTTTTGCTATCGGTTCAGGACTTGCAGCTGTAGGTTCTATGATGTGGTGTGTAAAATATCCACAAATTGTTGCTCTTATGGGAATGATGCCAGGATTAAAATGCTTTATTGCTGCTGTTATAGGTGGTATAGGGGATATTAAAGGAGCAGTTATTGGAGGATTTATCCTAGGACTCACAGAAATTATGTTAGTAGGTTTCTTCCCAGGTTTAACTGGATATAGAGATGCTTTAGCTTTCATACTTCTAATAGTAATTTTACTATTTAAGCCTACAGGAATTATGGGCAAAAATTTAACAGAGAAGGTGTAAAAATGAACAATAAAAATAAATACTTAAATATAGCTCTTATTGCAATTGTATTTTTACTCTTGTTTGTTGCAAATAGAGACTTAGACTCATATAAAATTAGAATTTTAAATTTATGTGCAATATATACAGTTCTTGGATTAAGTTTAAACTTAATAAATGGATTTACTGGGTTATTTTCATTAGGACATGCAGGATTTATAGCAATAGGTGCTTATACAACTGCATTGCTTACAATGACTGAAAAAGTTAAGAATCAAAATTTCTTTATGGAACCATTAATAGCACCATTTAATCACTTATCAGTACCTTTTATTGTAGCATTAATTATAGCTGGACTTTTATCAGCAGTTATAGCAGTTTTAATAGGTGCACCAGCGTTACGGCTTAAGGGGGATTACTTAGCTATTGTTACTTTAGGTTTTGCAGAAATTATAAGAATAGTTATTACTAATATTCAAAGTTTAACTAATGGAGCTTTAGGACTTCGTGGTATTCCTCATACGACAAATTTATATTGGAGCTTTGGAATAACAATAGCAACTATAATAATTTTAATGTCACTTATAAATAGTTCTTATGGAAGAGCTTTAAAAGCTATTAGAGAAGATGAAATTGCAGCAGAAAGTATGGGAATAAGTTTATTTAAGCATAAGGTTATAGGATTTGCTATAGGTGCTTTCTTCGCTGGTGTTGGCGGAGGATTACTTGGGAACTTAATGGGAACAATTGATCCTAATATGTTTAAATTCAGTCTTACATTTAATATACTTCTTATAATTGTTATTGGAGGAATGGGAAGTATTACAGGAACAGTTATTTCAGCTTTCATTGTAACGATACTTGGTGAAGTTTTAAGATTCTTAGATATGGAAAAGCAATTTGACTTAGGAATCTTTAGCTTTACAGGAATACCAGGACTTAGAATGGTTATTTTCTCAATATTACTTATGATAATAGTATTGTTCTTTAGACATGGAATAATGGGAACAAAAGAATTCTCATGGAAATCACTATTTAAATATACTAATAAAAAACCTCTAGAAGAAGGAGGAGACAAGTAATGGCATTACTAAATGTACAAAATGCAACTATGCAATTTGGAGGACTTACGGCAGTAAAAGATTTTAATCTTCAAATTAATGAAGGTGAAATAATATCATTAATTGGACCAAATGGTGCTGGTAAAACTACAGCTTTTAACATGATTACAAATGTTTATACACCTACTAAGGGTAAAATTATTTTTAATGATACAAACATTACTGGAATGAGACAAGATAAAATAACTCAAACTGGTATAGCAAGAACATTTCAAAATATAAGACTTTTTAAAGATTTAAGTGTACTTGATAATGTGTTAATTGCTAATCATGTTCATATAAAATCTAATTGTTTTGAAGCTATGTTAAAACTTCCTAGATATAGAAAAGAAGAAAAAGAAATGATTAAAAAATCACTTGATCTTTTGGCAGAATTAGGTCTTGAAGATTTAAAAGATGAAAAGGCAAGTTCACTTCCTTATGGTAAGCAAAGAAAGCTTGAAATAGCAAGAGCTCTTGCAACAAATCCTAAACTTCTTCTTCTCGATGAACCAGCAGCTGGAATGAATCCTACAGAAACAGATGAGCTTACAGCTTTTGTTAGAGAAATTAAAGATAAGTTTAATTTATCAATATTTATGATTGAACACCATATGAATATGGTAATGAGTTTGTCGAATAGAATACAAGTTTTTGAATATGGAATTACCATAGCTGAAGGTACACCTTCTGAAATACAAAATGACAAGAAGGTTATAGATGCATATTTGGGGGTATCTGAAGATGATTAAAATTGATAATTTAGTAGTAGCCTATGGCGGAATAGAAGCATTAAAAGGCATAAGCTTAGAAGTACCAAATGGCAAGATAGTAACTTTAGTTGGTGCTAATGGGGCAGGGAAAAGTACTACATTAAAATCTATAGTAGGTCTTGTTAAACCAAAAAGCGGAAGCATAAATTATGAAGGTGCAGATTTAACAAAGCTTAATACTGAATTAATGGTTAAAAAGGGAATTGCTTTAGTTCCAGAAGGAAGAAGAGTTTTTGCGGATTTAACAGTATTAGAAAATTTAAAAATAGGTGCATATACAAGAAAAGATACTAAAGGTATTGCTGAAGATTTAGAAAAAGTTTATTCACTTTTTCCAAGGTTAAAAGAAAGAACTTGGCAATTAGCAGGTACACTTTCTGGTGGAGAACAACAAATGCTTGCTATTGGAAGAGCTCTTATGTCTAGACCAAAATTAATAATGATGGATGAACCTTCTTTAGGTCTTGCTCCTATAATCGTTAAAGAATTATTTGGAATAATTAAAAGGATAAATGAAGAAGGAATGACAGTTCTTTTAATAGAACAAAATGCCAATGCAGCTTTAAAAATCGCTGATGTTGGTTATATTATGGAAACAGGAAAAATCACATTAAGTGGTTCAGGTAAAGAATTGCTAGCTAATGATGAAATTAAAAAAGCTTACCTTGGTGAGGCTCTATAAATAGAGGTATAAATCCAATTTCAATGCAATGATGAAATGAAAACAAGTCAAGTATTAAAAGATACTGGCTTGTTTTTTGTTTTAGTTTGTCATAAAATTTAATAGAAATTAAAATATTGGTGCACAAAGATTTAATAGAATAAAATATTTATATTTCGGAAAGTTACACATAAATTTAAAATTAATAAATATAGAAGGAAAGGTAAGTATGTTTTTCATAGGTATATTTGGTATAGAAAATAAAGAGAAAGAAATAAAAGTTTTATATAATATAAGTTGCAAGAAATGTAATTCCGTAGTTAAAGGAAAAATAATAAAAAGCTTTGACTTTTTCCATTTCTTTTTTATCCCTATATTTAAGTGGAATGAAAAATATTATGTAATATGCAATAAATGTAGCACATTATATAGTATTTCAAAAGATAAAGGAAAAGCTATTGAACATGGAGAAAATATAGATATAACTTATTGGGATTTACAGCAGGTAAATGAAAATTATAATGGTAATTACTTTCAAGTAGATATATGTAAAAATTGTGGGAAGAGATTGGAGAATAGATTTAACTATTGCCATCATTGCGGAACAAAAATCTATTAAATTTTAAATAACATTTTAAGCATATTAATGATAGTGACGGGTGCAATTTCATATTAAATAAATAATAGAAAGCAGTATGCATAATTTTACTATTATGCATACTGTCTTTTTTTACAGGAATGTATTATAATTATATATACAATAAATGTAAAAAAGATGGTTTTTAGAATTCATAATTTAAAATAACTATTACTAATGAGTATTAATATAAAAAATACACAAAATAAAATCTGTAATAAAAACTAAAATTTTTGATGTGAGGAGATACATTAATTTGAATTATACGCTTTTTGATTTAATACAAAAACTAATAGATATTGAAAAAGATTTTTATAATATATATGTCAAAATTGAAGACCAATCTAAGAATAAAACACCAGCTATATATGCAGTTACGAAAGCTATTGAAAAACAAGTGAAAAAACAAATTGAATATTTTGAAGAAATAAAAAATGATTCAAGTGAAAAATCAAATGAATTTATTGATATATACATATATGATAAGATTGCAAAATTATTATTTGAATTTAGAACTCATATTATGTTTCCGGAAATTAATACAGTTCAGGATTTAATCAAATATGCAGTAGACTTCAAAAAAAATACTATAGGACTTCTTTTAGATATGCAAGGACGGTTGCTAGAAAAAATGGAAGACGTTAATAATAATATATATAAGATTTTATCAATAATTATAAAGGAAGAAGAAAAAAATGAGAAGATGTTTAAAAATTTGTTAATGCCTAAATAAAATTGCATTTTAAAAGAATATAAAATAAGCATAAATAATATAGTTTTACAATGTAACATGTGTTACAGATTGAAAGCTGATATTCTAATATAATATAAGTGTGATTAGTAAGTATATTTATAGTGTAGGATGGTGTAGTATGAGTTTTGGTAATCTTCAAAAAGTTAGAGAAGGAAAGAGAACTTTTGGAATAACGCCACATATTCCAGGTGGTTTTATTACTGTAGATATTATGAAAAAAATTTTGGATGTAGCAAAAAAATATGATGGAGTATTAAAGATTACATCTGGGCAACGTATTCTAATAACTAATCTTAATCAAGAAGATTTGACGAGTATATGGGATGAGCTCGGAATGGAACCAGCTGTAAGAACACAAAATTCTGTTAAGAATGTGGAAATGTGTCCAGCTGGATATTGTAAAAGATCAAAGTTTAATACTATTGGTACTGGTATGAAACTTTCTAAAAAATATCAATGGATGGAAATGCCATGCAGAACTAAAATAGGTGTTGCAGGATGTAGAAATGCATGTGGCAGCGTGTATAGTAAAGATGTTGGTGTAATTGCCGATAAGTCTGGCTTTATTGTAACAGCTGGGGGTTCGGGAGGATATAATCCTAGAATGGCAGATATTATTGCACAAGATATAACAGAAAAACAAGCACTAACTTTAATAGATAATATTTTTGAATACTATAAGGAGTATGCAGAGGCTGGAGAAAAATTAGGATTTTTCATTGATAGAGTCGGATTTGATAAATTTAAAGAGGAAGTTATTAAATATGTAGACGTGTAATAGGATAATTTAAAAGTAGTGTTATATGAAAAGTTAGAAGGATTTTGTAAATATCATATATTCTAACTTTTTTGTGTGCGGCTATTATAATATATCATAATATATATATTTGTCTTTCATGTGGAATTTACCTATTGTTCCCATTCTATATTTATGCGATATAGTAGTTAGAGATTTTTTTATGAAATTATGATATAATTTAAAAGAAATAAGGGGAAATTTTGATTTTGTCAAAATGAAACCCTTAGATAGTAGTGTATTACTAAATATACTTTATAAAATTTTAATATTAAAATAACCCGTGAAAAATAAGGAGTGGAATTATGGGAAATAAGAATACATCATTTATACAAAGTTCGTTAGGCTCAGTATTTTCTGTCTTTAGTGAACAAGAATTAAAAGAATTAAAAGATGGCAGGAAGATAGCTATTTGTGGGAAGGTTAATAAACCTGGAATAATAGAAGTTCCAGAAGGAGCTACCCTTAAAGATATAATAGAATTATGTGGAGGACTCATAAATAATAGCAACTTCAAAGCAGCTCAAATAGGGCTTCCATTTGGAGGATTTTTAACCGAAGACAGTTTGGAAAAAGAGTTTGACTTTGGATTATTTTATGGAAATATCGAAAGAACTATTATTATATTATCACAAGAAGATTGCATAATTCAGTTTGAAAAATTTTATATTGAATATTTACTTGCTAAAATTAAAGATGGATCATATAAGAATTATGAAATTGTTAAAGCAGACATAACTGAAATGTTTAACATTTTGGATAGAATAAGTAAAGGCGTATCAAATATGCGTGAGATTTACATATTAAGAAATCTTGCAGGAACTGTAAAAAGCAAAATGAACCAAAAACATAATATCATGGAAGAAGTAATTGGAAAGTTCTATCATGAAATTGAGGAACATATAGAAGAAAAAAAGTGTTACACATCGCAATGTAACCATCTTATAAAGTTAACAATTACAAAAAAATGCATTGGATGTGGAGCTTGTAAAAGAGCATGCCCAGTTGATTGTATAAATGGAGAATTAAAAAAGCAGCACAAAATAGACTATAATAGATGTACTCATTGTGGAGCTTGCGTATCTGCATGTCCAGTTGATGCTATAACTGCAGGCGATAATACTCTTTTATTCCTAAGAGATTTAGCTACACCAAATAAAATTGTAATTACTCAAATGGCACCAGCAATTAGGGTTGCTATAGGAGAAGCATTTGGTTTTGAACCAGGTGATAATGTTGAAAAGAAATTAGCGGCAGGTCTTAGAAAATTGGGTGTAGATTATGTATTTGATACTACTTGGGGGGCTGATTTAACTATAATGGAGGAAGCAGCAGAACTTCAAGAAAGACTTGAAAAATACATAAAAGGGGATAAGGATGTGAAGTTACCAATACTTACTTCATGTTGTCCTTCATGGATTAAATTTATAGAACAAAACTATGCTGATATGCTAGAAGTTCCTTCTTCAGCAAAATCGCCAATGGAGATGTTTGCTATTGTTGCTAAAGAAATATGGGCAAAGGAAAAAGGTCTTTCAAGAGAAGAAGTTACTTCTGTTGCAATTATGCCATGTATAGCAAAGAAATACGAAGCATCAAGACCAGAATTTTCTGTAGAGATGAATTATGATGTTGATTATGTAATTACAACAAGAGAGCTTATTAAAATATTTGAAAATTCAGGAATAGATTTAAAGAATCTTGAAGACGAAGAAATAGATTCAGTAATGGGAGAATACACCGGGGCTGGAATTATTTTTGGTAGAACTGGTGGAGTTATAGAAGCAGCTGTAAGAACAGCAGTTGAAAATATAACCGAAAAAAGAGTTGATAATATAGAATTTGAACAGCTAAGAGGCTGGGATGGATTTAGAATCTGTGAGCTTGAAGTTGAAGACATAAAGCTTAGAATAGGTGTTGCTCATGGACTTAGGGAAGCAGCTAAGATGTTAGATAAAATAAGATCTGGTGAAGAATTCTTCCATGCAATTGAGATCATGGCTTGTATAGGGGGCTGCATTGGCGGTGGTGGTCAACCTAAAATAAGAAAGAATAAACAAGAAGTTTTAGAAAAAAGGGCAGAAGGATTAAATGATATAGATAGATCTAAAATACTTAGAAGATCTAATGAAAATCCAGAAGTACTTGCTATTTATGAAAAATATTTAGATCATCCATTAAGTGATAAGGCTCACGAGTTACTTCACACTAGATATTTCCCTAGAATTAAAAAGAGTAACGAATAATTATATATAAACTTGAAAAAGTTGCATTAAATAATATGATAGTATGATTTCTATACTATCATATTATTTGAGCAACATTTTATTTTTATATAAATATATTATTTTTTAAATTTATCTGGAACAATAATACAAGTTAACACGATTATGTTATTTAGGATACAAAAATTTCTATTAAACCAAATAAATGAAACTATAAAAGAGAATTTATATTAAATTTGGGTTAAGTTTTATTAAAAATAGTTTAAATTTTTATTAAAATAGAATATACTAGAACAGGATTATGACATTTGGCAATATATTAAATTTTATACTTATAGGGAGATGTGATAATATGTTCAATTTAAATCCAAAAGAAGACAAGTTTTATAAAATGCTCAATGAAGCGGCTGAAATTGTTGTTGAAGCTGCAAAAATTTTAAGAAAGAGTTTAGATTCATTATCAAATATTGATCTTGATGTTAGTAGAATTGAGGAATTGGAACATCAAGGAGATAGAATAGTAAATACTGTTGTTAAAGAGCTAAATGATTCGTTTATAACTCCTTTTGATAGAGAAGACATATATTTATTAATTAAGAGAATAGATGACGTATTAGATTTAATAAACTCAACAGTACATAGATTTGTAATGTTTAATATGAAAGAAAGTACAGAGGCATCTAAATTATTAGCAGATATGATAATAAAATGTACTAATCATGTAATGGAGTTAATGGGCGAGCTTCATCTAATAAGTAGCAAAAATCATATTAATGAAAAAATTATTACTATAAATCAAATTGAAAGTGCTGCGGACCGCATATTTAGACAAACAGTAGGAGATTTATTTAGAAATGAAAAAGATCCAGTAGAAATAATTAAGTGGAAAGAAATATACCAAATATTAGAAAATACTATAGATAAATGTGAAAAGATTGCAAATATTGTAGAGGGAGTTGTTATTAAGAATGCTTAGTACTATGGCTATAACGGTATTAATAGTAGTAACAGTATTAATATTTGACTTTATAAATGGATTTCATGATACAGCTACAGCTGTTGCCACTTCAATTACAACAAGAGCACTTACACCAAGAGCCGCTATAATAATATGTGCAATATTCAATTTTTTAGGTGAATTTAGTGGAACGGCTGTTGCAAAAACTGTAGGTGAAAATATCGTAAGTCATAGCTCTATAGAGCAATGGGTTATATTTGGTGTTTTAATTTCAGCAATAATATGGAATATAATTACATGGTATTTTGGTATTCCAAGTAGCTCTTCACATGCATTAATAGGGGCACTAATAGGTGGAGGAATAGCATATAATAATAGTTTTAATGTAGTTAATTGGTCTAATCTTTTTCATGATGTAGTAATATGGATATTTATTGCACCAATTATAGGTTTTGTAGTTGGATACTTTTTGATGATAGCTTTGAATTGGATTTTAAGGCCATATAAACCTAGTCTGATAAATAAAATATTTTTGAAATTGCAAGTAGTTGCTGGTGCACTTATGGCTTTAAATCATGGTAGTAATGATGCACAAAAATCAATGGGACTAATAACTATGGCTTTATTAAGTGGAAAGTTTATTCAAGATTTCAATGTTCCAACATGGGTTATTGCATGTTGTGCTTTAGCAATGGCTCTTGGAACTGCATCAGGAGGAAAAAAAATTATCAAAACAATGGGTAGTGGGATGGCAAAATTAACACCAGTTAATGGTTTTGCTGCTCAATCAGGAGGTGCAGCAGTAATATTTTTGGCGACATTTTTCCATGCTCCGGTTAGTACAACCCATATTATTTCTACAACTGTAATGGGAGTTGGAGCTTCAAAAAGAATTAAATCAGTAAAATGGGGTGTAGCTCAAAACATTGCTTGGGCTTGGGTTTTAACTATACCAATTACTGCATGTCTTTCAGCTGTAATTATATATATTATGAAATTATTTATATAACATAAGTAATTTTATTGAAAGTTATTTATAAATTGATAGACCAGTAGGTTTTCATTTAATGAAAGTCTACTGGCTATTTCAATTAAGGCAAATTAAGGCAAATTCAATTCTTTCATGTGCCTTAATCTAATTTATGGTTACAATTTATTTTACGTGCATTATTATTATATTAAACATATATATTATAAAAATTAAAATAATAAAATCTCCATGATTTTTTTAATCATGGAGATTTGTCTTTACATATGTTTATATACAATGACTTTTGCATTCGGAACAATTGCATGCTCTTTCGGAGGATTCTAAATGGATCATGACTTCAGTGTATTTTAGGTCTTGTCCAATATCATGTTCAATTTTATCGCATATATCATGAGCCTCTTTAATCGTCTTGTCTTCAGGAAATACTAAATGCAATTCCACATATCGTATTCTCCCAGATTTCCTTGTTTTAAGATCATGATAATTACAATATACAGAAGAATATTTGTTAATATTATTTTTAATGATTTCAATTTCTTCATCAGATAATTTAATATCCAATAAAGGATTAAACGCTGATATTAATAATTCAAAAGCTTCTTTTAGTATGAAGATAGCAACCAAAATTGCAACAATAGGATCTAAGTAATTTAAGTTAGTGATCCATATAAGGAATAATCCGATACCTACCCCTAATGATGTATACACATCAGCTTTCAAATGCAGGGCATCAGCTTCCAGTGCTATAGAATCTTCTTGTTTAGCTACTTTATATAATTTCTTAGATACAATTAAATTTACTGCAGAAGAAATAAACATAACTATAAAACCAAGTCCAACTGATTCTATTTCTCCAGGATTTAGTATTTTTTTAACAGCTTCAATTATTATCCAAATGGAGGCTGCTAAAATAAGCAAAGCTTCTATTACACCAGAAATATTCTCAACTTTTCCATGTCCATAAGGATGGACTTCATCAGCTGGTTTATCTGATATCTTTACAGAGAAAAAAGCTATTATAGCAGCAAGTAAATCCATAGTCGAATGTATTGCTTCTGATAGTATACTTACTGAACCTGTGAGAAGGCCAACAATTAATTTTAAAGATATTAGTAAAGAATTTGAAAATAGCGACAATCTAGCTATTTTAACTTTTTCATTCATATAGAAACCTCCAATTATTATCACTTGAAAAAGATATTAATATAATAATATCTCAATATGCACTTAAAAGTCAAGGAATATGCTAAATAGTACAGTATATCAATTGAGAATGAATTGTAATATTATTATGGAATTAATATGAAATAAAGTAAATTAATATTAATAAATTTAACAATTAAATAATAATCATAAAAATTATGTTATAATCTGAATCTCATGGAAAGAAAAAATTAAACTATTAAAGAAACGAACTAAAAATTATAGGACTTTTTGATATGTTATTGAATAAAGTAATGATAACGAGATTATTAATTTTAAATAGATGGAGGAATAATGTGTAAGCTAACTTATGAAGAATTAATTCTTTTAGATAATTTAATATATTTACAATGGAATGCCAAAGAAAATGATAAAATTAAAGATATAGTAGATGATATACTTAATCATAAAAACTTTAACAAGCTTATGGAAGCAGTAGGCAATTGCATAATAAAAATGCCTAAATCACAATGGTTAAATATATTAAGTCAAATTACAAATAATAAAAATTTAGGAAATTTAAGAATTCGAAATACTAACGATTATAAAAATGGAATGAAATTTGCTTGTTTTGTGCAAGAAAACAATGAAGCAATAGTGGTGTTTAGAGGAACAAGTACAACAAGTGAGTGGGAAGATAATGGAGAAGGTGCCTATAAGAATGAAACTGAGGAACAAAAGGAAGCTTTAAATTTTATTAATAGTCTAAGCTATCAGGATATAACAGTAACTGGTCATTCTAAAGGTGGTAACAAAGCTCAATATGTAACAATTTTATCACCTAAAATAAAAAAGTGTGTATCGGTTAATGGACAAGGATTTTCTAATGATTTTATAGAAAAATATAAAGGCGAGGTTAATAACAACAAGTCGAAAATAGTATCTATAAATGCGCAGTATGATTATGTAAGCTGCTTATTTAATTCAATTTCAAGTCAAACTCATTATATAAAAACGGAATTTCAAATAAATCCATTTGATTATCATAAAGCTTTTATACTTTTAGATGAAAAAGGAGCTTTGAGAAATGAAACAAACGAATCAACATTAGCAAATATATTAAATGATTTTTCTCTATATATAGTATCTAGCTTGCCTAAGGATATGCAAAAAGTAATCATAGATAGAGTAATGGATATTATCGAATTAGTTTTATGCAAAGAAGAAAATAAGACTAATATTTTAAAATTAGCAGGTGAATTTTTGATAATGTTTTTTTATGAGAATTTTTTTGAATATGAGGATATATTTCTTTTAAACTATTCAATTGTAGAAATTTTAATTTTGCCTCTGATGTTTTGGAATGATTTTATATATATAGAAGAAACTAAATCAAAGCAGCGCCTTGATGAGGTAATAGAAAATATTAACCGATTAGGTAATGAAATAATAAGAAAATTAAAAATTATAGACGAAGATCAAAAAAATATAATCAACAATATAACTATGGCTCTTAATAATTTAACTAATAGACTTAAAAATGAAATTTTACAAAATTAAATAACTAGATTAATAGCGTTAAAGCTTTACTTAGGATAACTATGATTATCCTAAGTATCTTAGTTTATATATAATTTAGGTTTTTGAAGGATATTCTCAGCATTTTTTATATAGTAATGAAATACAATTTATATAAGAAAAATTTAATGTTATACTATATTCATAAGTTCTTTAATATTGTTGATAAATAAATGAAATGGAGAAAGCTAATGACTAAAAATATAGCGTTATTATCAAGTTTATCACTTATTGCAGCAGCAACATATCTAGATAACAAATTACTTAAGGTTTCAAAATATAATGTTAAAAGCACTAAAATTCCGAAAGAATTTGATAAATTTAAAATAATTCAATTATCTGACTTTCATAACTATAAGTTTCTTGGGAAAGACAATAATATCGTAGTTAATAAAATTAATGAAGAAAATCCAGATATTATAGTTATGACTGGAGATATGGTTAATAAGTATGATAGGAACTTTAAAAATTTTTTCGCATTAACAGAAGTTTTAAGTAAAAAATATGAACTATATTATATAGTTGGAAATCATGAAAAAAGATTAAAAAAAGATTATTTTAATTTTTTTATTGAAAGACTTGAAAAACTAGGTATAAAAATTTTAACCGATAAAAAAATAACTATAATTAGAAAGAAAGATTATATTAATATTTATGGTATGGATATTCCACTTTCATATTATAAAACAAATAATAAACCTTCTAATATAAATGATATAGTGGATACTGCATTAAATAAATGCAATGAAAAGGAATATAATATTTTATTAGCACATAATCCATTGTATTTTGATATATATGCAAAGCACAATGTTGATTTGACTTTGTCTGGTCATGTTCATGGAGGTATGATAAGGTTACCTTTTATTGGAGGTGTTCTTTCGCCAGAAAGAAAATTCTTTCCAAAATACAATAGTGGAATTTATAGCATAAATAATAAAAAGCTTATTGTAAGCAGAGGAATGGGACATAGCAAGCCGGGAATAAGAATATTTAATATGCCAGAAATAGTAAGCATAACGTTATTCAATTAGCATAAAATTATAAAATAATTTGAATATAGGTGCATTATGAAAAAAATGTAGCCAACAATTGAATAAAGTTAATTTTTTGAGAACTATTGCATAATAAATACATAATATATTTTCTTTTTGTGGGCACAATATAATTACACCCATAAAAAAATTTTTTTTAAGGAGGTAATTATTTATGGTACATGATAAAGAACATTCAACAAAAGGAGATATTGGTGGCAAAAGTATTGGTGGTTGGATATGGAGATTAGTCCTAACTGCTGTGGTTTTAGCAATAGCATCATTTTTCACACCAGGTTTTACTATTACAGGCATGTGGTCATATTTAATAGCAGCTTTAGTAATAAGTATATTGGATTATTTGGTTGAAGCTTTTATGGGTGTAGATGCATCACCATTTGGAAGAGGCATAAAGGGATTCTTTATCGCCGCTATAATATTATATATTGCACAATATTTTGTGCCTAATATGACTGTATCTATAATAGGTGCATTATTAGCAGCTTTAGCTATTGGAATATTAGATGCAATAATACCAGGCAGGGCAATGTAAGTGTTATTTTAATATTTAAGTAAAAGTAGGGATGATTATATTTTGTATAATCATCCCTATGAATTTTAAGTTATTATTTTATTCATGTAATTCTAAAGGTAAGCCATCTGGATCACTGAAAAAAGTAAATTTTTTATTGGAATATTCGTCTATTCTAATTGGTTCAGTGACAATACCTTTTTGATTTAATTCTTTTATTATTTCTTCAATATTATTAACCTTAAAAGCAAGATGTCTTAATCCGCATGCTTCTGGATAAGAAGGTCTGTCGGGAGCACTTGGCATAGAAAAAAGTTCTATTTCACTATTACCTATTTTTAAATCTAATTTATAAGAATCTCTTTCTTTTCTATAATTTTCACGCAAAATTTCAAAGCCTAATTTATTTACATAAAAGTCTTTTGATACTTCGTAATTAGAAACAATAATAGCTATGTGGTGTATTGGATTTAAGTTCATAATAGATCTCCTTTATAATGTTACTATAATATAATTAAGTATACATTAATTTAGATATATTATGTAGATTTAATTGTAGGCAAATGAAAGAAAATAAAAGACAAGTCTATTATTTTCTTGATTGTGCCTTATATAAGTATTGACAATAGAAGTTATAAAGAGTAATATTAAGAAAAGTTAAAAATTTGAAATTCATTGAAGGGAATAGTAGATATTATATGAGTATCTTAAGCGAGTAGAGGATGGTGAAAGCTCTATGAGAAAGCTGATATTGAAGACATCCCGGAGAAGCTTATTTGAAAAATATTATTTGATACAGTATTTTAAAATATTGTTTTTATAAATGTATTAGTAGGATAAGTCGGACTCCTCCGTTAAAAGGTTAAAGATGACTTGATTTATTTAATTATGTCAAAGTAGAATGGCACCGTGAAGATATATAGCTTTCACTTCTATAATAAGGAAGTGAAAGCTTTTTTATATTTAATAAGGTTTTTATAAATTACTTTATTAAGGACATATCTGCATAGTTTGACAAGTTATTTATTAGCACAGATAAAATAGGACCTACATGTGCTTAAGTTAAAAAGGGTGGTACCGCGAAAAGACTTTGCCCCTTGAGTTTAGCATGCTCAAGGGGCCTTTTTTAATTAACAGTTAGTAGTTTAATGTTAACAGTTAGGGATGAAGTCCTTTTCGGACTTTTTAAAATTAATTATTAGTAAGTAGAAATTTAGATTCAGTATATGTTTAAAAGATAATTTAACTAGAAAATAAATTGATTGTTTAGATATTATTATTAAAGGAGAAAGATTATTATGAAAAGAAAATTAGTAAATCAATTAAATAGCTATATAAATGAAAAAATTCAAATTCAGGGATGGGTTTATCGTATAAGAAAATTAAAATCAATTACTTTTATTATTTTAAGAGACAGAACAGGTTTAGTTCAATGCGTTGCTAATAACTATGATATAAATATTAATGAAATCAAACTAGAATCTGTTGTATATATTTTAGGGACGGTTATGGAGAGTAAAAATAAATTAAAACCTTTTGAGGTTCAAGTTGAAGAACTTACTATTATTAATAGTTGTATAGAAGAGTTACCTATTGAAATAAATAAGGAAAATATAGATGTGAATCTAGATACGATGTTAAATAACAGAATGCTAAGCTTAAGGCATGAAAAGGTAAATTCAATATTTAAAATTCAAAATATAATAGTTGATGCATTTAGGGAATTTTTAAATAAAGAGGGATTTACAGAAATATCAACGCCTAAACTAGTAGAAGAGGGTGCAGAAGGAGGTACAGAAGTATTTAAGGTTCAATACTTTGAGAAGCAGGCATATTTGGCGCAAAGTCCCCAATTTTATAAGCAAATGATGGTAGGGGCAGGTTTTGAGAGAGTTTATGAGATTGGTCATGTGTATAGGGCAGAGGAGCATAATACTAACAGACACTTAAATGAATATATCAGCATGGATTTAGAAATGGGATTTATTGAGGATGAAGAAGATGTAATGAATTTAGAAGAGAATTTATTGAAGTTTATATTAAGTAAAGTTTATAAAGATGGTAAAAATTATTTGGAAATCTTAAATGCAGAGCCTGTAATTATGGGAGGAAAAATTCCTAGAATAAAATTTAATGAAGCTTTAGAGATATTAAAAAAAGAATATAATAAAACAGGCTTAGAGGAGGATATAGACCCAGAAGGCGAAAAATTAATTTGTAAATATGCAAAAGAGAAATTTGGTTGTGAGTTTATATTTTTAACTCATTACCCTAGAAAAAAGAGGCCGATGTATACAATGCCTTGTGGGATATTAGAAACTAATAGTTTTGATTTGTTATTTAGGGGAATTGAAATTACAACTGGAGGTCAAAGAATCCATGATTACAATATGCTAATAGAAAATATAAAATATAAAGGATTAAACCCTAAAAATTATGAATGTTATACCTCTAATTTTAAATATGGAATGCCTCCGCATGGTGGCTTGGCAATAGGACTTGAGAGAATAACAGCTAAGATTTTAGGTTTTCAAAATGTAAGAGAGGCAAGTTTATTACCAAGAGATAGAACAAGGTTAATACCGTAATATAAAAAATAAATATAAGTGATATAGTATATTGGGTTATTCTAAAAAAAGTATAGCATATATACTCTTAATGTGCTATACTTTTTAAAAGAAACGCTAAATAAATGGGGGGATGACATTGAAATATATTTTAATTATGGGAGGAAGTACATTTGTAAGTAGCTCTCTTGCAAAGTATCTTATTAAAAAAGGCTATGAAATTGATATTCTTACAAGAGGTAAAAACTCAATAAATTACCATGGCTATAGAGAACATATAATTTGTGATAGAAAATCTACTGAAGCTATGAAAAAAGCTCTAAATAATAGAGAATATGAATTTGTTTTTGATATATCAGCATATACAAGAAATGATGTAGATATTCTTTTAAAATCAATTAGTAGGCAGAAGCTTAGAAAATACATTTTTTGCTCATCAGGAGCAGTATATAAGCCAAGTAGTGTGGCAGTTAGTGAAAGTTTTGAAAAAGGAGAAAATCCTAACTGGGGCAAATATGGAACAGATAAGAAAGAAGCAGAGGATTTCATTATAAATAGTGATGTACCTTATGTTATCTTTAGGCCAACATATATTTATGGAGAAAATAATAATTTGTATAGGGAAATTTATTTTTTTGATAGAATTAAAAATAACAAAACAATTCCAATAACATATGGAAAGAATACTAAAACTCAGTTTATTTATATCAACGATTTAGTCAAAATCTTTGAAAGCTCTATGTGCAATTCAAATGTCTGTAAGATATATAATGTAACTAATCCAGAAATTTTTTCATGGCAAGAGTTTGTAGGAACCTGCGGGATTGTTATGGGAAAAGAACCAATCATAAAGAAAATAGATATAAATGAAACAAAATTAGAAGTAAGATCGTATTTTCCATTTAGGGATGTAACATATATTTTAAAAATAGATGAGTTAATAAAAGATGGTCTTCATGTACCTAATATTTCATTAAAAGAAGGTTTAGAGAAAGCATATAAATGGTATAGTGATGAAACACCTAATCTATGTGATTTAAAAATGAATAAAATCGATGAGTTAATTGGCTAGACTTTAAGTGTATATCTAAACTAGAAATCAAATACATTTTTGTGGAACAAGCTTCCATTTAGTGCTTTCAGCAGCGAAATTTTCATAGTCCTGTGAAACAAAAATGCATTTGATTTCGGTTAGCTATTGCATAAGTCTAAATTTTGGTTGATGTTATTTAGATAGTTGAATTTCATCTCCTATTTGATATTTATCTATTTGCTTTATTAAATTATCACAAGTCAATTCCACTGTTTTATCTTTGTCCACACCAGTAAATTCTACAATGTATCCAATAGAATCCTTTGGATCCTTGGAAAAAGTGATACGTGTATTACCAGAATAATAACTATTATAAATTTTACTTTCGTCAGATTTATAATGTATGTTTGTATTGCTTGCCATTAGAAAACTTTCTTTTTCAGTAGAACCTTTGCAATATACTTTTATAACATCGTCATTTCTTTCAACATTATATATTTGTCCCGTACTTCCATCAGAAAAGTCAATACTTTTAGTGTAATATACATTGTTTAACAGTTCCTTATTGTTATTATTATCTTGAGAATTGTTGTAGTTTTTATAGGTTTCCTTATAGTGATTAACTAACTCATCGCTGGTCATATTACATATAATTGGTATCACACTTATATTGTTTTGATCTTTTACCTTTTCATAATTTGCTGATTCAGATTCATAACCTCCAAGCATTACTTTATCATCTTTTTCATTTCCAGATGAATAAGCACCAGCTGGTCTTAATCGATACATTTTATCTCCAACTTTTAGTATAAGGTTAGGATGATCTGATAAGCTGTATTTTATATCTGAAAAATCTTTTTCTGGTTTACTATAACTGATTTGCGTGCCTAGAATATTTGATTCAAATTTATTTAATGTAAAATTACAATCTGGAAGATTGATTAATAAGTCTTTTTCTATAGAATTATTAAATGAATCTGAAAAATCCATATCCTCATCTATTCCCAAGTTAATTTTATATTGGGGAATAACTACATCTATTCTTAAAGGACCTTTTTCGGGCAATTCTTCTTTAGTAACAGTTCTTGTAACTGTTATTACTAATGTTTTATCATCTTTATAGTCATATGACATGCTTTGGCCGCTTAACTTATTGTCACCATATGATAATAGGACTTGTGCATTAGGTCTTTTAGTATTATCAAAGGATTTTTCATTTTGAACTATGATGGTGGCTTTTAATTTGTGTTTTGATGCTATGATTTTATTTGCTGAAATTTTTAATCCATTTTGTTCAATACTTTTATCTTTATTTTCAATATTAGTTTTATCTTCAGTTAAATTAGCATTTGAACTATAGGAAGAGGTAACTTGTACATTATCATCAGCAAAAGCTGGCACTTGAATAATTCCAGTGGTTAAAGCAACTCCTAATATAGAACTTAGCAATCTATTTGTTTTTTTATTTATCATAAAATCTCCTCGCTTTAATAATCTTGTATTTTGGTATAAGCCTTAAATAACTACTCGCTTTTTTGAGTATAAATTATATTAATTTAATAGTTTTATTTCATCACCTAATTTATACATATTAACTTGCTTGATTATAGGGTCAATGTATAATTCAGTTGCTTTATCTTTTTGTACATTATTAAATTCCACAATGTAACCATAAGAGTCTTTTGGATCTTTATAGATACATGTAGCATTATCGTCATAAAAAATGTTGTCTTTTTGTCCCTTAACATATTCGTAATTCATATTAAGATTGCTTGCAATTAATAAACTTTCTATTTCAGATTGACCTTTGCAATATACCTTTATACTGTTGTCTGTTCTTTCAATATTATATATTTCTCCTTTTGAGTTGTCTGAAAAACTAAAGTCTTTTTCATAACTTATGTTGTTAACAAGATCTTTAGGGATATTATCTTGGGGGTTATTATTAGGAATATTAAGTTTGTCAAGGTCGCCTATTTTCATATCACAAAAGATAGGAATTATACTTATATTTTTTTCATCTTTAATAGTATCATATGTTGGTAATGCAGATTCTAAATTGCCAATAGTGGTTTTATCGTCATCCATATAGCTTCCTCGAGAATCTATTTTATACATTTTGCCTCCAACTTTTAATAGGATTTTTGAATTCCATAAAGAATCATTATTGTCTATATTATATTCGTCCTGTTTAGGCTCAATGTAAGATATTCTTGTACCCATAACATCAGCGTCTAAGCTTTTCAGAGTATAATCAAATTGTGGTATTTTCTCAGAAACATCTTTTTGAAAGATATTTTTAAAAGAGTTTGAAAAATCTACAGGTATGTCCATTCCTATGTTAACTTTGTAATTTGAAAGGACTACATCAACTCTCATATCTCCTTTTTCAGGATACTCTCCCGTATAATTTTCTTTTTCCAAGGTTAAGAGCATAGTTTTATCATCTATATGCTGAGTAGAGGAGTTGTTTCCGAAGTCATAATCATTATCACCGTAAGTTACTTCAAAAAGTGAGTTACCGTGTTTGAATTCTTCAAATGCTTTGTCATTTTCTATTTTAAGAATCACTTTCAATTTATGTTTAGTAGCAATTGCCTTATCAACTGTTACCTTAATTCCATTTTCACTTACGCTTTTGTCTATTGTTATTGAATAATCCTTAGGCTGTACAGAAGCTGCGCTATCTGTATAAGTAACACTGGCTTGTGTAGTAGTAGCAATATCAGCAGCAAAAACTGGCGAGTCCATTACTCCAATAGCAAACATAAACCCCATAACACCTAAGATTGGGCCTAAAATTTTACTTATTTTTCTATTTATCATTAATATATCCCCCTTTGCTTCATCTTGTATTAATTTACTTATAATTAGATTTAAGCCTTATAATGGTATTTTATATTAGTTTTCATATTATTACATCTTAAATTTACCATAATTTTAGAAATGAAAAGAATGTAACTTTACAGAGATTCGAGTTAGCAATAAAATAAATATATACAGTTTTAATAGATTAGGAGGAATATCAATGAAATATGATTTTGAAACCTTAGTATTGAGAAAAAATGTTGGAGCAAGTAAGTGGAATTTAATGAAAAAGATTAACAGTAATGTTAATGATGATATAATACCTTTTTCAGTTGCTGATATGGAGTTTAAAAATCCGCCTGAAATTATTGAAGGACTTAAAAACTATATAGATTCCAGTATCTTTGGGTATACAGAAGCTACAGATGATTATTATAAAGCTGTTTGTAATTGGATGGAAAGAAAGCATAATTGGAAGATTGAAAAGGAATGGATTACAGAATTTTCAGGTGTTGTCCCTGCTTTGTATACAATTGTTAGATCATTAACAAAAGAAGAAGATGGTATACTTATTATGACACCAGTATATTATCCTTTTTATAAAGCAATTGCAGCAAATAAAAGAAAAATTGTAAAAACTGAATTAAATCTCTATAAAGATCATTATGAAGTTGATTTCAGAGATTTGGAAGAAAAAGCAAAATTAGAAAGCACAAAATTATTAATTTTATGTAATCCACATAATCCAGTTGGCCGCGTCTGGAGCCAAGAAGAGTTAATCAAAATAGGTAGGATATGTATAGATAATAATGTGATTATAGTATCTGATGAAATTCATTTTGATTTGATACTGCCTCAATTTAAGCATACAGTATTTGCAAATGTTTCTGATGAGTTTGCTGATAATTCGGTCATTTGTACGGCACCAAGTAAAACTTTTAATTTAGCAGGGCTTCAAACCTCTAATATAATTATTCCTAATAAAAAAATTAGAGATAAAGTTATGAATGAGCGTAGAACAGCTATTGGAAATTCAGGTTTAAATATTTTTGGATATAAGGCATGTGAAATTGCCTATAATGAATGTGAAGATTGGCTTAATGAACTTATAGAAGTATTAGATGAAAATAAAAAGCTTGTAGAGAATTTTATAAAAATAAATATTCCTGAAGTTAAGGTTATAGAGTTACAAGGTACATATCTTCAATGGTTAGATTTTAGAGCCTTAGAAAAAGATCATTTAGCACTAGAAAAATTTATGCAGTCAGATGCGCAGCTTTTTCTAGATGAAGGATATATATTTGGAGATGAAGGAAAAGGCTTTGAAAGAATTAATCTAGCATGTCCTACAAAGGTTTTAGAAGAAGCATTAGATAGACTGCTAAAGGCTGTAAAAAAATGGTATAGATAAATCTTGCTAATAGTAGAGTAGGGGTTATTTCTTTTGAATATAACCTGTATTTAACAATATATATATATAGATTTATCATGCATTTGATATGATTTAATTGTAAATCTTATCGAGGATGGTGAATTCTATGACTCCAAAAGAACTAACAGAAAAAACTATAAAAGATATAATAAAAAGAAGAAAAAATTTAGATAATCAATTTTATGGATATCAAAAAGAGCGGAATGTTAGGAAATTAAGAAACTGGAGTATAAAAGTTGGAGGCTGTCGATGGTAGTAGAAACATATTAGAATAAAAATATAGTTATAATCTTATAAGAAGGGGCTGTTGCAAAACTAACATAGTTTAGTTTTGTAGCGGCTCATTTTTTGTGGAAATAAAAAATGTGAATTCCGAAGAACTCACATTCATTGTATAATTAACTTATGCAACTAAATAAATCATACATTAAAAATTATA
>JARLHR010000026.1 GCA_031292145.1 Clostridium sp.
ACAACTACAAGCACTATTTCAAGTGGTTCAACAACATCAGGGACTGGAACAACTGCAACTGTATAATGGAAAATAAAACAATAGATTAGCACCAGTAAGGTGTTTTTTTATTGCTTATTTTTATAAAAAATGAAGTAAGGACGGTGACTTATGAATGAGGAACTATGTTTAGAAAAACACAAAAGGTTAGATGAAAAATTAGAAGTACATGATACAAGACTTAATAATCATGGTGAGAGATTAGATAAGCTAGAGCAGGACAATGCAAGTTTTAAGACAGAATTAAAAAATCTATGTGATAATTTAAAACAGTTAACTGGTGTATTAAAGGCTCTAATAGGACTTGGAGCTACTGCACTTGTTGGCTTTTTTATTTATGCAATTGAAAATAATTTAGTTAAATAAAAAGAAAAGGATGATGTAAAATGATAAAAACAATATTAACATTAATTACTAAAGTATTAGAAAGTAAATTAGTTAAATCAGGATTAGAGGCAACAATATTAAAGAATCAAAATTATATTACTGAAGCTAAGAACATATGGAATATGGTAGATGAGAACTTTAGAATTAGCACAACTGTAGAAGAAAAAATAAAATCTAAAGTAGATGAATTTAATGTGGCTTTACTAAAGAAGTTTCCAGAATTATCTCAGGAGGATATTGATAATTTACGTCAGTCTGTAGCCGGATCAGTGAATGCAGGAAAAGCAGCAGTAGTTGATAATTCTACTTTGTTGCAACAATTACAAGCTTCAAAAACTCAATTAGAAGCTGAAAATGCACAACTTAAGAATACAATAGCGCAAATTCAATCTACAGCAAATTTGAATGCAAGTCAAAATACTGCAACTGTAACAAGTGCTATTAATTCAGTAGTTGGAACAACAGTAACAGTTTAATTTTAGGGCAGCCTTTATGGTTGCTCATTTCTTATTTATGAAAGAAATGAGGTAATAAAATGAGCTATATTAAAGGAATAGATATATCAAATAATGATGGAGCAGTAGACTTTTCAAAAGTTGTAAGTGATGGTGTTGGGCATGTATATGTAAAAGCAACAGAAGGTGCAACATTCAAAGATAGCACTATGGAAGGGTTTTATAATGGTTGCAAAAGTAATGGATTAAAGGTTGGATCATATCATTTCTTGGTTGGAACAAGTTCACCAGAAGCTCAAGCGTCCAATTTCTATCAAGCGATAAAGGATTATGAGTGGGACTTAGTTCCTATGATGGACATTGAAACTGAATTTGATGGATTATCCGATTATGTAGTCAGGTTTATTAGTGCTTTTAAACAATTAAGTCCACTACAACTAGGTATATATAGTTATACAGGCTTTATATCAAATATAGAAGATATAAAAGACACTATTAAAGATTATCCGTTTTGGGAAGCAAATTATAATAATGATCCATGGAATTTACCTTCAAATTTCTTTAACAATAGAATAGGGCATCAATACACTGAAACTGCTTCAATCAGCGGTGTAAATTGCAATTGTGATGCAAATGTATTTACAGAAGGAGTATTATTAAATAATTTAACTCTTCTAGGAACGTGGTTAGAAGATAAGCCAACTGGCAAGTGGTGGTATAAACATAATGACGGTTCTTATACTAAAAATGGTTGGGAATTAATAGATGGAAAATGGTACTTATTCGATTCTAATGGTTGGATGCTTTACGATTGGAAGAGAGAAGGGAACAACTGGTATTTCTTAGGCAACTGTAACGATGGTTCAATGAAAACTGGCTGGGTTCTTACAGATGATAAGTGGTATTATTTCAATGAAAATGGAGCTATGCAAACTGGATGGCAAGAAATAAGTAATAAGTGGTATTATTTAGATCATAGCGGAGCAATGCAAACTGGATGGATAAATGATAGTGGCAAAGATTATTGCTTATATTCAGATGGTAGCATGATTCATGATTGTACTGAATATGGATATGGTTTTGATAGCAATGGTGTTGCAACTAAATTACAATAAATAAAATATATAATGGCAAGAGTGTATTTAAAGGTATGGGAGTAATCCTGTACCTTTTATTTTTTTGCACAAAAATAGAGATGGTATTTGGCAATTTTGGGTAAAGAGGTAAAAAATACTATCTCTATTTTCTATATATTCAATTAAATAATGGTATACTAACATTATTGACAAAACCTACAAGTAATATACAATTATGGTATACAAACTCATAGGGGGGAATTGTGTAATGAAGAAATATATTATAAGCTTTATAACAATTATAATTTTAGGAGCAATAGCAATAGGTATAGGATATGGACTAGCAAAATATAAGAAAACTTCAGCAGTAATAGAAGTTCTTCCATCAACAGACATAATAAAATCTTATAGTAATACAGATAATCTAACTTACGTCCAATTATCACGATCACCAGAACAATATAAAGGTAAAAAAGTAACTATAAAAGGAACAGTGTTGCAAGTTATAGAGAATGGAAATGATGTTGCATTAAGAGTTGCTTTAAATGGAGATATGAATAAAGTGGTATATGTAACTTATGTAGTAGGAAGTGACTATAAAAGAATTTTAGAAAATGATAATGTGGCCATTATGGGGATTTCGAATGGTTTATTTACGTATCAATCACCTTTAAATACAGATATAACAATACCGTCAGTTAATGCTGATTATGTTATTTTAGGCAATAACTAATTAAAAGCTAGGATTAAAGTTCCTAGTTTTTTTATTTACAAAACAATCCAAGCGTGGTAATATATAACCAAACGTGTGTTTGCAAGAATAAACATTCGTATATAATGGGGGGTATTTTTATGGAAAATTATCGTTGCATTGCAACAAACTGTGATAAGTGTGCTACTTGCGGGCATTACAAAGCTAAGTCAACATTTAGAAGGAAATTTGTAAAAGAAGATTTAAGTGATATATGTTTGCCTAATTATAGATTATATTCAGATGGAGACCGTCCATATCAAGTCTATTCTTGTAAAGAAAGCTATAAAGAATTATTTAATTTTTATGATAATGAGTGTTCTGGAGAGAACTGCTCATATCAGAAAGATTATAAAGGGATTATGAAAGATGGAAGCTGTATTGAATGTAAGCTTGGAGATCACATAACATGTACAAACCCTAAACATCCTACTAACAAGATTATTAGCCAAATGATTGAGTGTCTTAAGGCAGAAATTAAAGCATTTGAAGATGCAGGTATTACAGAAGGTACTGTTACTTATGCATGTCCAGTATGCGGCGGTGAAGCTGTAGCTAGTAGATACTTATATGATGGGAGCTATCATGGATTGGGTAGTGGATGCAAAACATGTGGAACATGGCATACTTAATTAATAAAGGAATGATTATAATGTTAACAGAAAAACAACAGAAAATACTTGATATTATTAAGAATTATATAGATAAAGAAAAGATATCACCAACAATTAGAGAAATTGGAAAACTAGCTGGATTAAGGTCTACTGCAACTATACATTCCTATATAGAAAGATTAGAAGAACAAGGTTATATTTATAGATTAAATAATTGTCCAAGAAGTATAAGGGTAAAGGAATAAATTGAGGGGTATAGAAATGAAAACAGCAGAGAGAATTAATAGCATAAAAAATGATTTAAATATTTTAAATAATCAGTATGATGTTAGAGATAAAAGAATAAATGAATATATTGAATCATTAGGTCTTGAACCAGGACTAAAATTAATGGAATATCCAAAAGGGCCTAGATATCATATTTCAGATTTTATTTGTAAAACTGACATTATAAGAATAAGTGGAGAGATTTACGTGAAAGAAAAACAATTACTAAATGCAGTAGAAGCATATTTAAAATTAGAGTGTTATGAATCTTATTTAAAGAATAATTTAGAAAAATCATTTGCAAAAGCTAGAGAAGATGATGATTATAGATTAGGAATGCTGGAAATTATAGAACGATTTATATTTGAATAATTCTGATTATAAATATATATGTGGTTTTAGAGGTAGTATAAATTAAAAACAATACTGCCTTTTTTGTTGAGTAGTTTAGCATATTTGACAAAACCTACAAATAATATACAATTATGGTATAAAGATTTAGAAGGGATGATAATATGAGAAAAGTAAAAAACTTTATAGTGATAATGTCAGTATTTATGTTAATTACGATTTTTAGTCCAATAGGGGTAAGTGCAGAATGGAGAGAAAATAATCAAGGTTGGTGGTATGCAAAAGATAACTCTTATTCAATTGGATGGGATATGATTGATGGTAATTGGTATTACTTCAATTATAATGGTTATATGAAAACTGGTTGGATAAAATATGATGACATATGGTATTATTTAAGCAGTTCAGGGGCATTGGACGATTTGAAAACTACAAAAACCATGCCAGCACAAAATTATACTTATGAGCAGTGTGAACAAATTGCAGATGCATATTTCAGTAATTTTCACCAAAGTGGGTATAAATTTAAAGTAGTTTCAGATCAGAAATTATATGATAATGGAGTTTATTATTTTTCTATTTTTTCATCAGATGGTAGTAAAAAATTAGATTTCTTTGGAGTTAATACAATTACTGGTGAAATAGTAGAATAAATTAAAATATGGAGTATTTAGAATGTTTTGTAGAGAATGTGGAGAAAAATATTTAAATGATAAAGCTGTAATTTGCGTTAAATGCGGTGTGGAAAAAGGAAAAGGTAGAGGATATTGTCCTGAGTGTGGAAATTCAGTTCCTAATCCTAAATCAGAGGTATGTTTAAGTTGTGGAGTTTCTTTAAAGAGAGAAAGAAAAATGCAAGTAGCACAAACCAACACTAATCCTAAATCAAAAGTAGCAGCGGCATTGTTAGCGTTTTTCTTAGGTGGTTTAGGAATTCATAGGTTTTATTTAGGTTATACAGGGATAGGTCTAGCGCAATTATTATGTACTCTTATTTTAGGGATTATTACATTAGGTTTTTATTGCATAATAGGTAGTATGTGGGCATTTATAGAATTTATCTTGATTTTGACAGGAACTATAAAAGATGTAAATGGACAGCCTTTATTATAAAATATTAAAAGCTAGAATTAAAATTTCCTAGCTTTTATTAATTATATAGAATAAAAACATTCCATGAAAAAATAAATCATGATATAATAATTTTATGTTTCCGCAAAGATGGGTTGCGGTGGTTGTACGTTTTCCCACCTTGGGCTATTAGAAATAATAGTCTAAGGGGGTGGTGTTAGATGATTATTGGATTGTTAATATTATCAGTAGAATTGATTTTAATAATATTGATTAATAGATCTTTAAAACATAACTCAAAAAGTTGTGAGTTTAATCTAGAAATTAACATAAAAGGTTTTAAAATAAATTTTAAGACAAATGAAAAGAATGCCCCATCAGACGAAGATTAAGCATTCTTTTCTTTAACCAATAAATTAAATCTAATAGCCCTAAAACATAAAACGTTCTAGGAGAAGCTTAGTGTTACAGCACTAGGCTTTTCTTATTTATATTATATCCAAATATGAAAATAAAATAAATAGTAATTTTATATATTTTGTTTTCATATTTATTAATTCAGCGGGAATGTGCTTAAATTAAAGCTTTCAGCAGTTATGTGATATAGATATTTATGTGAATTTATTATATAAATTAAAGTATAACTTAATTTTATATATTTTGTTTATTGCTAAGTGTTTGTTATTATTTTACAATATTATTAGAGGTGGTATTACATGGGTGTTAAGAATAGATTGAAAGAGATACGAATGAAAGAATACGGAATAGATAGCAAAAGTGAGTTTGCCAGAATGTTAGAAGTACCAGTGCAAACTTATATAAAATGGGAAAATGGGGAATCTAGTCCTAACCTTAACTTAGCAATTACAATAGCAAAAAAATTAAATAAAGCAGTAGAAGATATATGGTACCAATAATAGGTATCATATTTTTTTATTATCTTTTAGAAATTATTTATAAAATTTATAAATAAGTGGTAATTTTTATAAATTAATTACATACATATATAACAAAGGATTAAGAAAAGGAGCTAAAATTTATGAAAAATTACACAATTTTAGGAACAGATATTGGCAACTCAACTTGTGAGACAAATACAGGAGTTATCTTTGATTCTAAAATTACTGACGTAGAGCCACTAAGCAAAGCTGATACCTTATTAATTGATAAAAAAACTTATTGGATTGGTGAAGGTAATTATGATACTACCTATAAAAAAATAAATAAAGAAAATTATATTAATTTTTTATTTGGAGCATTAGCACTTAGTACAGATACAGTTAATAATTATATAGTTTTGGGGTTGCCTTTGAGCCAGTTTAAAGAAGATAAAACTTCATTAATTAACATGGTTTTAGCCAATAGAGAAAAGACAGTAAAAATTAATGATGTAGAAAAGCAAATAATTATAGAAGATGTTGAAGTATTTCCAGAGGGAGTAGTAACCTTACCAGACGATTATGAAGGTATTTGTATAGATATTGGAGGTAGGACAACAGATTGTGCTCTAGTGGTCAATGAGAGGGGGCGAAGAAGGATACTAAATCCAATAAGCCATCCCGCTGGAACAATAAATCTTTACAAAGATTTTATCAATAAGATAAATAATAACTTCAGCTTAGATTTAACAATGAATGATGCTGAAAGAATAATGGAAAATGGTTTAATCTTAGATGGGAAAGAAACTAATATAGATTTTGCTATGGAAGTTTATAAACAATTTGTAGATAGTATTATTAGCCAATTGCAGGTTGAATATTCTTTAAGGACTAATCGTATAAGCTTAACTGGCGGAGGGGCTATATTGTTCTATGAACAAATCAAAAATAGACTAGGCGAAGGAGTCACTATTCAAGATAATCCAATATTCGCAAATGCAAATGCTTATTATGAATTGGGGTGTTCAATTTGGCAGTAGTAAAAGCTGTTAGCTTTAAAGATAAAAAAGATAAAGAATTAATTGAGTTCATAGAAGGTAAGGAATTTTCTTACTATATTAAAGATTTAATCAGAAAAGATATGGAAGAAAAGGTATCTAGTGAAGTACCGAGTAAAGTTGAAAAAATGCCAAGTAGAAAAAGAAATATTAATTTTGATATGTAGGAGGGAACAGTAATGAAAATAAATTTATTAAAAGATCAAATAGTAGAAATTGATTTAGGTAGTGAAGAATGTAGTTTAGTTGTGGAAGGTAAAACTTTTACAGAACAAATAACTGCGCTAGATGTTGCTATGGTAGGAAAATCTTATGATAAAAAGTTTAGCAATAGTTTTATAAGAAACATTTATAAAAGATGTATAGGTATTGGAGCAAATGAGTACAGAATGTGTATTGATTATAGTTTTGAAGTATAAAAAAGTCTATCCGCTGAATGGATAGACTACCCTATGGACAATTTATAATATAAATTTATGCAAGCAACTATAAAAAGATGCATATTTTCGTTAATTATTAACAATTAATTTACAAATAAGTGATAAAAGACCTAAAGCAACTAAAGAATAACCTGTACCAACCCAAATTTTATTTAAAACATTCATCATAATTCATTATCCTTTCTTAAATTATTTTAATTTATATCATGACCAACTTTCTAGAAATTATACAAGGAGATTTTAAATGTCTAATTTTTTAAATAGTTGTAAAGAATGGCTCGCAAATTTAACTAATGATGCTATTGGAAATGCACTAATAAATATAGGCATACATACGCAAGAAGTGGCTATGATAGCAATAACTTTAGGTGTTTTACTATTAATATGCAGACGTACAAAAGTATTAAGATATGGTTTAATATCTTATCTATTAGGCTTATTAGTTGAATTAATTGGAATAACAATGATTAAATAAGGAGTGCAGTATGGAAATAAGTATTATATTAGATTATGAGGTTGTTTATTCAAAGGAATTTAAAAATTATGCTAAAGAGTTAAAAAATAAAATACCTAACCATGATAAAATGATTGAAATGGAATCTAGATTCATGACTTTTTTAGAAACTGACAATCATGCAAAGTATCTTTATTCAATTGCAACCGGAGTAACTATTGCTGCATGTAATACATCTATGGTTTATGCTAAAGATCTGAGTGGTATTTCAGATAAAATAAGACAAAGTACAAATCCAATTATAGAGTTATTAGCTGGGTTGGGTTATCCAGTAACTTATGCAATGTTGATAGTTGGAGCAATAATGATAATAACTGGAAAGAAGTCGAAAGGGTTAGAAGTAATTAAGTGGGCATGCATTGGGTATATAGGATTGCAGTTTGTACCTTTCTTATTAAGTATGCTTGAAGAAATAGGCAGAGAGTTGAGGAATTCATGAGAGGATTAAAAATAATTCCACATGCTACACTAGAGAATACTAATATTAAAGATATAGTCAAGTCACTACATGAAGTTAAGAGATATACTGAAAGATATAATTTTGCTTGCTTAGATAAGTTTTTAGAAGATGGAGAACCACTACCAATAAAAAAACTTTTCAAGAGAGGAATAATAAAAAAACTAATTAAAGAAAAAGAGGATACAGATCTATTAATTTTGCAAAATACCTTTATATATGAAATTCAAATAACAAAAGATAACATTGAATTTATATTGTTGAATAGAGATTTAGACAAGGTTAAAAAGACTTATAGTAAGTACATTGATAAGATTAAATTTGGAGATAATATTATAGATTATCAAATACCCATAAATGAAAATATGAGTGTTTCTGAAATGGTTAATAAAGAACATTTCATGTTTTCTTTCAGGACTTCAAGTAGAGCGTTGGAACCATTAAAATACATTCTGGACCTGAAGAGAAATTTAAAAGAAGATGAAATGTTTATCTATCAAGTTATAATCGAGCCTTTGAATACAGATTGGTGGACTAGTTACACACAAGCATACAAGAAATTTAAAGAAGGAACAATGCCTAAAAAATTTCAATTAAAGGCAAAAGATATTTTTAATATTTTCGGAAATATAACTTTAGATGTAGCGCTTGAATTATTATATTGTTTTGAAGAAATACTTCTTGGTAAAGATGGGGTAGAAAAAATAGATACAACAGATGATGATGTAAGTATTATTAAAAGAGAAAGAGGACTTTCTAACTCGACTACAAGAAAAGGAACCGAAAAAGGTTTTGAAACAGCAATAAGAGGTATTGTTTACTCAAAATCTGAAAGTAGGAGAGAATTTTTACTGGATCAGTTTAAAAATTGTTTTGGCTGCATGGATTTAGATAATAGCTTAGTCATGAGAAAAATTAAAAATACAAAAGAAAATATGCAAAGAATTAAAAATAGAGAATTGTTTTGGCATCCTTTAAATGATTCGAAATTTATTCTTGGAGTTTCAGAACTTGAACATTTTTTACAACTTCCTCAAGTTTCATTACAGAAAGAATTAAATATGCAAAGGTTAGATTTTGCAGAAATTAAACTAACTAAAGAATTATTAGAGGGTTATATACCAATTGGACATATATATGGTGGTAAGGGAGAAGCATATTGGAGCAAAATAAAAGATTTGCTTTGTCTATCTAAAGCAATAGTTGCAGTAAAAGGCGCAGGTAAATCAAAGTATTTCGAAAACTATGTATATAATGCGTATTTAGGCGGGGACTGTGTTGTATATTTTGATTATATAGAAAATAACCAAAACGCCTGGGAAGTAGCAAAACATATTCCTAATAAAGATGTTATTACATTAGATTTAAGTAAGGGTTTCACATTTGATTATCCAGAACTAGATATAAAGACAATTCCAAAAGATGAAGAATATAACCGTAATGTTAAGAGATTTGCAAGTGATTATTGCATGCTTATGGAAAAGTTTATTAATACAATAAATACAGGTGATGCTCAGCCGTTAACAGCAAATATGAGGAATATTTTAATTTCAGCTTGCAGTTTAACATTCTTAGCAGGATTTACAGATATGTATTCAATTTATAAGATTCTTACTAATTATAGATTTAGATATACTGTAGTGAAAAAGGTAAAAGAAATGAAAATTTATAGTGATGATGATTTTAGGTTTGAGATTATGAAATCATTAGATGAAGTCAAGGAAAATAAAAAAGGTTCAAAGACAGAAAATACAACTATAGGTACTAATGATAAAGCCGATAGAGTTTTGGATAGGTTTAACGCACTTTTAAGAGATAGTAGGACCGAGGAAATGTTATTAGGTATAGATAGAAATAATGTTAACTTTGTAGATATATTTGAACAGAATAAAGTTGTGTTAGTGTTAATGCCTGAAGACTATTTTACAGATTATGAACTTAAAGATATAGTAATGACTTATTTTCTTTCAAGAATGAAATTGGCAGGACAAAAAAGAGCAGCACTTATAAAGGATAGAGAAAAAAGAAAAGTAGTTCATATAATGTTAGATGAAATACATCAGCTTGATAATAGTACAAGTCTTATGATTAAAAACATAGCTGAAGATAGAAAGTTTAGAACAACTTATGTATTTACATGCCAATTCTTAAAACAATTTGGTAGGCTGTGGGATGCGGTAAAAGGAACTGGATGCAACTTTATGTTATTAGCAGGATGTGAGAAAGAGAATTTCACTCTATTAAAAGAAGAAATAGGGTCTAACTTTGAATTAAATGATTTAATTAAAATGCCTGCATTTCATAGCCTTAATATTGTAAGAGGAAGAGAAAAGACTATTCAGACTTTTATGAGCAAGTTACCTAATGAGTTAAAATAATAAATGCATAAAACCTAAATAACTACAATAACTTATGTTATAGAGCAATTTAAGATATGAGAGTGTAAAATGAGTGAAAAAAAACCTTTAAATGAAATTGGTGAGTCTTTACAGGAAATGAGTGATTCCCTAAAAGAAATTGTTGGTATTATAAAACCCAAACCTAAGAAAGCTAATTTAGTAGTCACAATAGGATGGGTATTTGTTGGAGGAATGGCATTATATGTGTTATATGTTCTGTATAAAATTATTGAAAGAATGTGAATGTTAAGAAACTATGCATTTAAAGAAAGAACTAGGTTTTATATTCCCCTAGTTCTTTTTGGTAGCTCCAATTATTTTATATATTGAAATAATTCTTATCAAGATCATATAATTCAATTATTAAATTCAAAATATCCTGAGGTGGTTTTCTATATCCATTCTCATAATTAGCGATAGTATTTAGTGCTTTTCCTAAATGTTGTCCAAATTGTTTTTGTGTTAAACCTACACTCATTCTTAAATTTCTAATTTTTCCACCTAAAGTATCGCCTTTTTCTATATTATATAATGTAGATAGAAGTTTAAATTTGTGATTGGTAAATAAACTATTATAGCTTGTCCTTTTGTCCACACTGCACATGCTAAGCTCATGACTACTTATTATCCATTGCATAAATTAAGGAAGATAAAAGGCTTAGAAAATGTAAAATATGTTGATCCGTATGCAGGAAGCAAGGGTAACTCAATTAGATATTTATCAGTTGCACCGAGAACTAACGATTTAAAAGTTATTGGGGTAGATAATTTATTCTGTGCTGGCGAAAAGAGTGGATTATTTGTTGGTCATACAGAGGCAATTTGCACAGGTACGTTAGCTGGGCACAATTCCGTAAGATTAGCCATGGGAATGCCACTTTTAATTCTTCCATCATCTATTGCTATTGGTGATTTGATAACTTATGCAAATGAAAAAGCTAGAAATAGAGAAGGAAGGAAGGATAGATATACTTTTGCAGGATCTGTATACTTTAAAAGAATGCAAGAACTTGGATTGTACACTACTGATATCAATGAAATTAGAAGGAGAGTTGAAAAAGTTAATTTAGACAATGTTTTTAATCAAAAGTTATATTCCTAACAACATGTACTATAAATTTTATAATTAACGTAATTTGAAATTTAATTTATGATATGCACGAACACAAATTATAAATATTGAATAGTATATATTAACAAAAGAATAGGAGATGATAAACAATGTCTAAACATTCAAGTAATTGTTGTTGCTGTAAATGTAATTCTTGCTGCTGTAAACCTAGCTGCTGCGAAATGTGCGGCTGTGGAGGCTGCGGTGGCTGTGGTGGAGGATGTGGCTGCGGTGGATTCGGTGGAGGCTGCGGTGGATTCGGTGGAGGCTGCGGTGGATTCGGTAACGGATTTGGCGGTGGCTGTGGCTGTGGTAGCTGGCTTTGGATTTTAATAATTATATTCTTTGGCGGCTTTGGCGGCCTCGGCAGATGCGGTTGTGGAGGATTTTTCTAGGAAGTTGATTAATCTTAAGGATTAAAACTGCAAAGTTACCTTATCATTAAGTGATATAAACGCTAATTATTAGCGTTTCTATTATTTTAAAGCTAAATAATAATACTTAGTAAGTTGTATTATATACCTTAAAAAGATATAATTTAAAATATTAAAAGAAAAAATTTACACAGATTTAAATTATGGAGTGATTAAATTTATGGAAGAAAGATTGCAAAAATATATGGCAAGCTGCGGAGTAGCATCAAGAAGAAAATGTGAAGAAATAATACTTGAAGGAAAAGTTAAAGTTAATGGAGTGTTAGTTAAAGAAGTTGGAATTAAAGTTAGTCCAGTAAAAGATATAGTAGAGTATGATGGAAAGGTAATCAGTAAGGAAGAAAATAAAGTTTATATTATGCTTAATAAGCCAGAAGGATATATAAGCTCTGTTAAGGATGAGAAGGGGAGAACAACAATTTTAGATATAGTTAAAGTAAAGGAAAGGATATATCCAATAGGAAGGTTAGATTATGACAGTTCAGGATTACTATTACTAACAAATGATGGTGAAATATATAATAAAATAATACATCCTAGGGTAGAGCTTACGAAAAAGTACATTGCTGTAGTTAAGGGTGAAATGACTGATAAAGATATAAAGAAATTTGAAATAGGTATTGATATTGGTGGGTATATAACTGCGCCAGCGGAACTTAAAGTTATAAGCTATGATAAAGATATATCAACTGTGGAAATAGGAATTCATGAAGGGAAGAATAGGCAAATTAGAAAAATGTGTGCTGCATTAAAGCATGAGGTATTATCATTAAAAAGAATTTCAATTGGAGAAATAAAACTTGGATATTTAAAAAGAGGAGAATTTAGAAATTTAAATGAAGATGAGATAAAATATTTAAATAGTTTATAAAGAATGGACTAGTGTTTAATTCAAAAAATGAGTAATTTATTGAACATTTAGAAATAAGATGATAGAATAAAATAGATATTATACAATTTGATAAACAGGAAGGCAAAAAATGGATGAAAAAAATAATGAAAATAGCAAAGATTTAATGAGATTAATCCAAGGGAAATTTATAAGGTTAAGTAAAGGTCAGAAATTAATTGCTGAGTACATATTAAAAAATTATGATAAAGCAGCATTTATGACAGCAGCTAAATTAGGAATGTCAGTAGGGGTTTCTGAATCAACTGTTGTTAGATTTGCAATTGAGCTTGGTTTTTCAGGATATCCCAAACTACAAAAAGCTTTACAAGAACTTATAAAAAATAAGCTTACAACAGTTCAAAGGTTAGAGCTTAGAAATGATTATTTTTCTGATGGAGATGCTTTAAAAGGTGTTCTTAAGGCAGACATGGAAAATATACGAGCAACCTTAGAAAAGATAAATGAAAATACCTTTGAAGATGTTGTTAAAAGTATATTTGAAGCAAAAAGAATATATATAATTGGACTTAGAAGTTCAACAGCTTTAGCTGAATTCTTAGGATTTTATTTAAATATTATATTGCAAAATGTTAAGATCGTAAGTTATGGAATTTCTGATGTTTTTGAGCAAATGATTAATGTAGGAGATGGAGATTTAGTGATAGGAATTGGTTTTCCTCGATATGCTGCCAAAACAATTGATGCATTGGAGTTTTCGCAGGATAGAGGAGCTAAGGTAGTTGCACTTACAGATAGTTTATTATCACCGTTAGCATCTAAAGCCGATCATACATTAATTGCTCAAAGTAATATGGCTTCATTTGTAGATTCTTTAGTTGCACCTATGTCAGTAATAAACGCACTGATCATTGCAGTGGGAATGAGAGAAAAAGAAAGTATATCCGATATTTTTGGAAATTTAGAACAAATATGGCAAACATATAATGTATATTCTTACAATAGTAAGAATGTAGCTGATGAGTAAATCCTTTTAAAAATGTAAAATTAAAAAAGTAAGCTGTTCTCATAAAGATGAGGGCAGTTTATTTTTAAAATTGGTCTTAGGCATATGAAAGAAAATAGACTAGCATGTTGACGTAGTATTTTTTTGAATATGCCTTAATATGTTGTGGAGATGAAAGTGTGAAAATTGTAATTGATATGCCTAAAAATGTTAAATATATCATTGATACATTAATTAGTAATGGATACGAAGCTTATGCTGTTGGAGGTTGTGTTCGGGATAGCATTTTAAGTAAGGAACCTAAAGATTGGGACATTACAACTCAAGCAAAACCACAAGAAGTTATAAATTTATTTGACAAGGTTATTTTGACGGGAGTGAAGCATGGTACAGTAACTGTAATTATTAATAAGGAAGGCTACGAAGTTACAACTTATAGAACTGATGGTGAATATGAAGATAATAGGCATCCAAAAGAAGTGAATTTTGTAAGTTCATTAAACGAAGATTTAGCAAGACGAGATTTCACTATTAATGCTATGGCGTATAATGAAAGGGATGGATTGATTGATTATTTTGATGGCATGAAGGATTTAAACAATAAAGTGATTAATACCGTAGGTAATCCTAAGAAAAGATTTGATGAAGATGCATTAAGGATGCTTAGGGCAATTAGATTTTCAGCTCAATTAAATTTTGAAATTAATAACAATGTACTGATTGCAATAAAGGAACTCAAGGATAATTTAAGAAATATATCTAAAGAAAGAATAAGAGAAGAATTTAATAAAATACTGATTAATAGCCCTAAAAAGCTTCAATTATTAAAGGAGGCAGGAATCTTAGAGTATATTATACCAAACATAATAAATACTTATGACTTTGATCAAAATAATCCTTATCATATTTATGATTTATATACTCATTCACTTTTAGCCACAGAAATTATTGAACCTATTCTTCATTTAAAATTAACAATGATTCTTCATGATTTGGGTAAAACAGTCACTAAAACAACAGATGAAAAAGGGATATCTCATTACTATGCTCATGCTAATGAATCAAAAAAAATAGCTGAAAAAGTGCTTACTGAATTAAAGTATGATAATGCTACAGTTAGTAAAGTTTTAACTTTAGTTCAATATCATGATTGTACTTTAAAAGGCAAGCTTTCAATAAAAAAGATGTTAAACAAAGTTGGAGAAGAACTTTTAAGAGATTTAATTAAAGTTCAATTGGCAGATGGATTCGCACAAAATCCTATTTACTCTAAAGAAAGAATACTTAATTTAATGGAAGTTGAAAAGATATTAGATGTAATAATAAGTGAAAATGAATGTTATACTATAAAGGATTTGAAAATTAATGGTGAAGATTTAATTTCTTTAGGTTTTAGGAAAGGAAAAGAAATTGGGGAAACTCTAAAATATTTATTGAATGTGATTATGGATGATCCAAAATTAAATGAAAAAGATGAATTAATTAGATTAGCTAAGACTAGGTTAAATACAGATAAACCAAGTTAAATAGTGTATTTGGAAAAGTTTATTATTGTGTTCTATATTTGCACAATAATAAACTTTTTGTACTATTTTTGGAAAAAAGGTAGTATTGTGGATTGTAACTTTTTCACTTATTGTTTATAATTAAAATGGAAGAAAATTTTGGGATTAATTTAAGTAGTTAGGGGTTGTTTTTTATCAGAGCATTAGTTTTTTCTAACATACAAGAAGCATTAGATATTACTAATAAAAATGGCGATAAAGGTTTTGTTATATTTTCAGATGTTGAAAAAGTGTTAGAATTATCAAAAAAAGTTTCGTCCAATGTTATACTGTGTTCAACAGCAGGGGAATATAGTCCAACTGGATATCAAAATGGAATTATCTCAGGTTTTGAATACGATTTAAATCAAGCTGAAGTTGTAGAAATACTTTATCCACCAATAAAAAGTGTATCTAAATTAAAGGATGCTTATAAGAAAGTTCATAATAATAAAAACGCTTTTGCACTATTATTATGTGATGGATTAACAGGAATGGAAGAAAGCATCATAACTACATTTTATTTTGTAGATAGTGATTTTAAAATTATTGGTGGCAGTGCTGGCGATAATCTTAAATTTCAAGAAACATTCATATTCGTAGGGTCTAAAAGAGTGCATAGTGCAGCAATATTTTTTAATTCACAAAGAAGGACAAGCATATTGAAAGAAAACATATATGTTCCAGCAGGACAACGTTTACTAGTAACTGAAGCAGATACTGTTAATAGAACTGTAAAAACATTCAATAAGATTCCAGCTAGTACAGAATATGCAAGAATATTAAATATCAAAGAAGAAGAATTACCAAATTATTTTATGAACAATCCGTTGGGAAAGATATATAAGGATGGTGTATATATCGCTTCGCCAATGAAAGTAAATACAGATAAATCTATTACTTTTTATTGTCAGCTTATTCCCAATACTTTTGTAGAAGTTCTTAAACCTATTAATCCAGATGTGCAAATTAAAAGAACATTGGAAAAAGTACCTTTTAAACCAAGTTTTGCTTTTACAGTACATTGTATTTTAAGAAGTTTAAAATTTCAGCAAGAAAAACTTTGGGGAAGTATAGATCGAGAAATACTCTCATGTTGTTCTAATACTACTGGTTTTGTAAGTTATGGTGAGCAATACTATAAGGTACATGCTAATCAGACAATGGTAATGTTGATAGTTGAGTAATAGAGGAGAGGGTAGTATGTTTAAATTTTTTAATAAAGAGAACAAAGAAGGAATAAGAGATATATCTAACCAAGATAAAATAGAGAAATTAGAAGAAAAAGAACTTATCTATGTAAATGAAATATTTGAGTTAGCATCTCAAGTGCAAAAGAATGTAGACATTCTAGTTAAAGAAGAAGGAAATATAACTTATGGTTTAGATGAAATTCTAAAAGGATCTGAAGTTACAACAGAACAAACTAATCGTGTTAATGAACATTTAAAAGTTTTATCTAAAAATAGTGATAATACAAAACAACTTGTTGATGGTGTGTTTACTAGTCTTGATAAGTCCAATAAAGAAATAGAAAATGCTAAAAGTGAATTTAACGAATTAATAAATCAAGTGAGTTCTGTATCTACAGTATTTGAGGAGTTTGTAAACTTAATTTCAGATATTCAAGTACATTATAATAGTATTCAAGGATTTGCTGCAATAATAAATGGTATTGCTGGACAAACCAATTTATTATCCCTAAACGCAGCCATTGAAGCAGCAAGAGTTGGAGAAGCGGGAAAAGGATTTACAGTTGTTGCTAATGAAATAAAGAAGCTTTCAGTTGACACTCAAAATAATGCCAAGGATATTATGGATTCATTAAAAAATTTAACAACATCTATGGAAAAGCTAATTAGCAAATCAAATGACGGTTCCAATGTTATAAGTAAAACTACTGGAATTATCGAAGGTTCAACTTCAATATTAGATAAAATAATTGAAGCAGAATCAGAAGTGCATAAGAATTTGCAAGGGGTACAAGATTCCCAAATTAATAATTTGCAAGGAATTAACGAAATTTCAACCAATTTAGTTAAATTAGCTGAAAAATCAAAATCTGAGAATGAAGAATTGGAAGACATAATCTTAAGCATACAAAAAAAAGCAGATTGTTATATGAATATACTTAACTACTTAAATCAAATAAAAATTCTTAAAAACGAATCAAACATTTAATAAAGTATAAAAATACATTTACATTAGCGCAATATTATTATATAATTTTATAGAAAATATTCCTAGGGGTGCATTAAAACGCTGAGAGAGCTATTAGCTTAACCCTTTGAACCTGATGTGGTTAGTACCAACGCAGGGAAGTGAGTTTGTCTATTATGCGGATTTTACATTGAAAAGTGGTAAATTTATACAAGAAATAGTTCAAGCTTTCTATCTTTGTGATGGAAAGCTTTTTTTTGGTTCAGGAAATTATAGATTTTCAGAGATTAAAAAACATGATGAAATCAAGTTTTTAGTGAAAATGAATAATTAATATGTAAGGAGATGATAAAAATGCTTGAATTTAAGGATGTAACTTTTAAATATCCAGAAGATAACTTCATGATGTTAAAGGATTTATCATTTTCTGTAGAAAAAGGTGAATTTATATCAGTTATAGGAGCTAGCGGCTGTGGGAAGAGTACTATTTTTAGATTAATAAATGGATTAGAAAAAACGCAAAGTGGAGAAATTTTTATAAATGAAAAGCCTATAAAGAATATGAAAAATTATAGTGCGTATATGCCTCAAAAGGATTTGCTTTTTCCTTGGAGGACAATAGGTGATAATCTGTCTCTCCCAATGGAGCTTCAGAAAATAGGCAAAAACGAAAGAGAAAAAAGAATAATAGAGATTCTTAAGGAAGTTGGACTTTCTGATTATAAGGATAAGTTCCCAAAGGATTTATCAGGTGGGATGAAGCAGAGAGTATCTTTCGCACGAACTATCTTGACTGGTTCTGAACTGTTACTTCTAGATGAACCCTTTAGTGCATTAGATTCTCTTACAAAAATCTCAATGCAGGAGTGGCTATTAGAAGAATGGAAACATTTTAAGAAGACAATACTATTCATAACTCATGATGTTGAAGAGGCCATTTTTCTTTCAAAATCAATATTTGTGATTCAAGACAGGCCGATAACTCATTTGGAAAAAATAGAAGTTCCTCTTGGATATCCAAGAAACAGAAGTTCAATGCAAAAGCCGGAAATTATAGAACTAAAAGAAAGTCTTATAGAGAGACTTAGACAGAAGGTAGAGCTATGAAAAAGAATTTACCATCAATAGTATTAATGATAGTGCTTTTAGGAATTTGGCAGGGAATTGCAATGATGATAAATGCCCATTATATATTACCATCACCAACGCAGATTTTGGTGAAATTATGGACTCTTAGGGAACCTTTATTTATGGTACATTTGCCAGCAACCATGGGGGTGACAGCTCTTGGACTTGCTATTTCTATTATTGTTGGACTAGCACTTGCAATAGTAATGGATATGAATGATAAAATAGAAAATGCATTATATCCAATTATAATAGCTTCTCAGACTATACCAACAACAGCTATTGCGCCTCTTTTTGTACTATGGTTTGGATATAGTATATGGGGAAAGGTATTAGTGACAATTTTAATAACATTTTTCCCAATAACAATAGCAGTTTATGATGGATTTAAATCAACAAAAAGAGAAATGGAAGAGCTTTTAATAACTTATGGAGCAAGTAAAATGGATATTTTTATAAAGCTCAAAATTCCAACAGCACTTCCAGCATTCTTTTCAGCAATAAAAATGGCAGTGCCACTGAGTATAATTGGTGCGGCAATAGCTGAATGGCTTGGAGCGCAAAGTGGATTAGGGTATTTTAGCAAACGAATGATGAGTCAGCTAGATGGTGCCGGGGTATTTGCACCTATTGTGCTGCTTTCAGTTGTAGCAATGATTATTGTTGCAATTATAAATATACTTGAGAAAAAAGCAACTAAATGGAGGAAGGAGATTTAATTAATGAAAAAAAGAATTTTAGCTTTAGCAATGTCATGTGTAACAGCTTTTACTATTGCAGGCTGTAGTAAAACAACAAACACACAGGAGGCAAATAAAAATAAACCACTTGAGGAGGTTAATGTTGTTTTGGACTGGTATCCAAATGCAGTACATGGTTTTATTTATGAGGCTATTGAAAAGGGATATTATGAACAAGAAGGTTTGAAGGTTAACATTCAGTTCCCTTCTAATACAAATGATGCAATTTCACTTACTGCAGCTGGAAAAGCTGATTTGGGAATTTATTATTTACAAGATGTTGCTATGGCAAGGGGAAATGAAAATATCCCGGTTAAGGCAGTTGGTACTATTGTTCAATCACCATTAAATATTGTACTTTCATTAAAAGATAAAAACATAAAAAGTCCAAAAGACCTTGTTGGTAAAAAAGTAGGATATGCAGGAACAGAATTATCTGAAGCTATCATTGGGACAATGCTTGAAAATGTAGGTGCAAAGAAGGATTCTGTAACAACAGTTGATGTAGGCTTTGATATTATGAATTCAATGACAACAGGAAATGTAGATGCAACGATAGGCGGCTTTATAAATCATGAACTTCCAGATATGGAGGAACAAGGTTTTGATATGAATTACTTCTCGCCAACAGAATATGGAGTACCTAATTACTATGAACTTGTTTTTGTTGCAGGTGAAGATAACCTTAATAAGAATTCTGATAAAATTAAAAGATTTTTAGAAGCATCTAAAAAAGGTTTTGAAGATATGAAAGCTAATCCAGACGAAGCTCTTAAAATACTAATGAAAAATCAAAATACAGAAAATTTCCCTCTTAATGAAAATGTTGAAAAGAAGAGCTTTAAAACTTTAATTCCAGTTATGGAAACAAAAGATGCTGAATTTTTATCTCAAGATACGAAGGTATGGCAAGACAATATAGACTGGCTTGCAAAGAAGGGACTTCTTAAGAAATCATTTAATGCTTCTGAGGTTGTTGAAAATTTAAATTAGTAGATATTATGGGACACTTGTTTGTTATAGGAAAAAGACAATGATTTAGATGAGAGAAAATCTAAAAGTTTAAAATTGTTATCATAAAAGAAATGCTTGATGGATAAATTGTAATGAGAAGGATAATAATATTTTTGTAATTTATAAAATTAAGTATAGGAGTAGATAAAATGAATAAGTTTGATAGAGCTGTTAATAAAAAAACTAGTGAGTTAATTACAAAAAATTTAATGGGCAAGGAAGTTGATGAAGAAGATTTTAAGAAATTTAAGATTATTGCAAGAGCAATGATTAGAGAAGAACTCAGAAAGGCAAAACCAAGGCAAAAAACTAATTCTTTGTACTGTAAAACTTGGAAAGCTGCTGGTAAATATGGTGATTTTCAAAAATAGAAAATGGAATAAATTTAATAATAAGGCACATGAAAGAAAATAATAGATCAAAGATGCAACGCATATTTCGTGTCAGACAAGAAAGTAAATTCTGCTCATAGTGGGCCTATTAGTAGAATTTGCTGACGAAGTATGACGCGAAATAGGCAAGCATACTGATCTGTTATTTTCTTGATTGTGCCTAAATCAGAATATAGAACTAGGGGGTGTTTCCTAGTTCTTTTTTAGTATATCTAGAAATTAATATATCGTATATACAAACTATAATTGGGGACTATATTAATATAAGACAATATTCTTGGAGGATTGCTAATGATTAAATTAAAAAGAACAATAATATATATAATTATCTTAACTTTATCAATTATGTTATTCGGATGCGGGGATGTGTATTTAAATAGTTTAACTGCGATAGATGATAATGAATCTGGCTCGGTTAAATTACAAATAATATATGATGATATTATAGGCTCAAAGTTAAAGAAGGATATATTTGATCATAAATGGGTCAACGAAAACGGATATATTTTCAATAAATATTCACAGGGAAACATGAACGTAGAGGAAATAACATATTCGTTTAAAAATATAAAAGAACTAGAAGAAAAAATAAATTCAAGCGGACTAGCAACTATGACATATTCAAAAAAAGCACAAATGAGAGAAAAAATAAATTCCATTCAATTAAATTTTAATAAGTCAAATATAGATAATTTAATTAAAAATAGCACTGGGAATGATGAAAAAATATACAATTATATCAATAATATAAAAATACATAATGAAGTTAAGGTGCCAGGAAAAATAGTAAAATCTAATACTTCTGTAGAGGTAAATGAAAATACAAGAAAATGGACATATAAATTAAGTCAAATAGATAATAACACGTCAATGTCATTTTCTTATAGATGATAAAATTAAATTTTTGAATGTGCCTTATAAAAAGCGGTAGTCAAAATGCTGGATTGGAGTGATGTTAATGGAAGAAAAGAAAAAAACGTTACGAGGTAAGCTGGTTATGGAACATATGGAATTTCCTCATTATGAATTGGAATCCGATGACGGACATAATTATGTTTTATTCGGGAAGTTAGATGATATTGACAAATTAAGTAATAATCAAGTAGAAGTTACAGGCAGATCAACTGGAGGTACTTCAATTCATGTGAGGGGAATTTCTTTTGAAGTAGAATCTATCAAGGAAGTGAATTCAGTATTCTAGAATTAAATAGAAAATGCGTTTAGCAACTTAAGATATATGAAATACTAATCTTTTAATACTCATATTATGTAATATAATATGAGTACATTAATTAATATCATAATTAAAAATCGTTTGTTCACACTAGAGAATTTATCCGATTATATAAATAATTTGATTTTATAAAATAAATAAATTGTGCAAATATACAAACTTAATAAAACCGCAATGAAAATACTAACATTATGCAATTAATAGGACTATAATACCAATGTTAACATAATTTTGATTTTTGAATCGTTTAATCATAAAATTTTAGCTAATTATTTTTATTTGTCGGGAGAGGAGCAGCCACAATGAATATAAAAACACTATCAGAAAACATAAAAACAAACATTCAAAAAGTAATAATAGGAAAAGATAATGTAATTGATATTGTTATTACTGCCTTAATATCTGGAGGTCATGTACTTTTAGAAGATGTGCCAGGAACGGGAAAGACCGTACTTGCGAGAAGTTTAGCAAAATCAGTTGACTCAGAATTTAAAAGGGTTCAATTTACTCCGGATTTAATGCCATCAGATTTAACAGGCATAAATTATTATAATCAAAAACTAGGTGAATTCACTTTAAGAAAAGGACCAGTTTTTACAAATATATTATTAGCAGATGAAATTAATAGAGCAACTCCAAGAACTCAATCAAGCCTTCTTGAATGTATGGAGGAAAAACAAGTATCTATAGATGGGACAACTTATATTTTAGACAAGCCATTCTTTGTAATAGCATCTCAAAATCCAGTAGAATCTCAAGGAACATTTCCGTTGCCTGAAGCTCAACTAGATAGATTTTTAATTAAAATAAATATGGGACAGCCATCCTTAGAAGAAGGAAAACAAATATTTAAAAGGTTTATTGAAGATAATCCTTTAGAAGAATTACAAAGTATATGTACTAAAGAAGATATAATAGAAGCAAGGGAAATTTCAAAGAAGATATTTGTTAGCGATGATGTTCAAGAATATATATTAAAAATAGTTGAAGAAACTTTAAACAATGAAAATATTGTCTTGGGAATTAGTCCGAGAGGTTCTCTTGCAATGCTTAAAGCATGTCAAGTTTATGCGGCAATTAATGGAAGAACTTTTGTAAATCCAGATGATGTAAAGGCTTTAGCGCCTTGTGTTTTTGCTCATAGGCTTATCATTAAAAACAGTTTAAGAGTAAAGGGGATTTCTAGTGAAGATGTAATTAAGGGGGTACTTAATAAAGTGCAAGTACCTACAGAGGTGTGGAATAAGTAATTCTTAATGCATAATTAAGTGTTAAGTTTAAATGTAATACTTGTAAACTAGGAACTGTTAATTATAGTTTGATAAATGACTATTGTAAGCTGTGAATTGAAAAATAAAGATTGAATTTAGGTGAGAAGTTTGGAAATAGTTTTAATTATAATTCTAATTTTAGTTTTATATAAGCTTCAATATGGTTTATATTCGAAATATTGTTTTAGAAATTTATTTTTAGAGTTTGAATTTGAAGATGAAGCTATCTTTGAGGGAGAAAAGACGAAGCTCAAAGAAACATTTATAAATCGAAAATGGTTGCCATTATGGTGGCTAAGAATTCAATACATGATGTCACGGAACATCTCCTTAGGGGAAAGTGAAGAAAATTTAGTTTCAGATTTAGAACGTAAAAGTGAAGAGTTATCGCTTTTGGGATATGAAAAGCTTGAAAGAGAGGTAACAATACTAGGAAAGAAGAGAGGGTATTATAAGCTCGAAAATATGGATATAATGTGTTCAGATTTATTTGTTACAAGTAAATTTGTTAAAGGTTATTGTGTTAAAGAGGCATTATATGTTTTTCCTAAATTATTATCAAGTTTTGAATTTCAGATTAAATTTAAAAAATTAATGGGAGATGTAATTACTAGAAGACATTTAATTAATGATCCCTATGAAAAGAAAGGAATAAGAGATTATTTTACTTATGACAGCTTAAAGGATATAAATTGGACAGCCAGTGCCAGGAGTAATGATCTTAAAGTAAATGTGTATGATTATACTGCCAGCCAGGAGATTCTTATGTTTTTAAGTTGCCAAAAAGAAAACAGCTGGGTTTCGGATGATGTAATTGAGGAAGGTATAAGAATAGCAGCTACAATTTATGATGAATTTTCAAAACAAGGTATAAAGGTAAGACTTATTACAGATTGTATAAATAGTGATACTAATACTAATATTGAAGTTGAAAAAGGATGTACAGATGATCATAGCTATTTATTTAATCAGAATTTAGCAAGAATTATTATATCTGAAAGGAAAGAAAATAATATTTCTAATTATATTAATCAAGAAGTTCTTGAAAATAACAGGGAACCCATTTTTCTAGTTATATCAAATATAACTAGAAATGGCATGAAGGAGGCTATTCAAAATGCAAAGGAAAATGATTTTGATGTTAGGTGGATTATACCTAAGCCTGCCAATATAGAAATGTTATTTGATGATTTAAATGATGTTATAGTATGGGATGTGAGCATATGAGTGAAAAAGCGCAAGTTTATACAATAACAAATGAATATATAAAAAGTAATTATATAAAAACCTTATCCTATGAATTAATTGAAACTATTATATATTTTTTATGTGCTTATCCAATATTATTAATAATAAACCATTACATGAAGAATCAAGATGGGCTTAAAGTTTATTCAAATTCTATAATTATAGTCCCCATAATTTTTATGACATACTTAAGAGTAAAAATAAAGAAAGTGATATATTCTATTTTAGCAATTTTAGGTGTTATGATAATATCAGCTTTTATAATGAGTACCTTCTTAAAGGAATATGTTAATTTAGTTTTTTTAGTGATATGGGGGATTATTTGTATTAAAAAGAGTATTTCTACACAAAGATTTGAATTTAATTTGCAGGTGCTTATTTTTATAGAAGCTTTATTAATACCGCAAATAATATGTGCTTGCTATTTAGACTTAAACAGTATTGAATTTCAAATATGTATAATTGCAATTGTTGTAATGCTTATATCTTTAGGCTATATCTGTAAGGCGAGAAATATTAGATTATCTATGGAGGATTCAGAGAATCAGAACTTTAAAAAAAGGGATAGTAATATATTTATTGGTGGATTAATTATTTTTATAGTAATAATTATATTGATGATATATAAGCTAGGCGTATTTGACGAAGCATCTAGCTTAACTAAAAAAATTGCAAGTTTTTTTGGTGATCTAGGAAAAGATAATATAAGTAAGCCAAAGGAGAATGTCAGTAATTATTTTGCAAAAGACAATCCAAGTAACATATTTCAAAATTTAAATAAAGCACCTAGTGAGTTAGTTCAAACAATTACTAAAATTATAGATTTTATATTAAATATGGGATCTATAGCTATAATCTTAAGTGCGAGCTATGTAGTAATCAATAGAATATTGATTTATATTAAAAACTTGAAAAACATAGATAAAGTAACCTTTGTATATAATGGGGATAAGAAAACTGAAATTAAAGAAAAAGTAAAAAGGTTCCGATATAATATGAAGAAAAGTATATTATTAGATGAAAGAGAAAATGTAAGGAGATTGTATAAAAATAAAATCTTGAAATATACCAGTAGGAATATTGTTATTAATAATCATCTTAGTACTAATGAAATACAAAATGAAATATTAACTAAAACTAATGAGAATATTACAAAGATAACAGCAGTTTATGAAAAAGCTAGATATTCAAATGAAGATATTACAAAACAAGATTTAGATATATTAAAAATGAAAAGGAAAAACAAATAGCATAAGGTTTAGGGGGAATATTATGAGCATCTTTGAAAAAGAACTTATTAATGAAGAAAAGGTTCTAAAAGCTTTAAAAAATGTTATGAACTTAAAAGAAATAGGAAAAAATAAAGTATTAATAAGTAAATATGATTTAACTATTGAATTTGACATAGTAAGAGTAAAAGAGTATGAAAAGTTAATAATGGCAGAAGTCGCGTTTATTATAGATCATGAATTCTTTGGAGAATCTCTTATAGAAATAACTGCAGGAGTTGAAGAACATATTGATGAGGCTATTAAGCAATGCATTAATAATTTTTATTCTAGCGTATTGAGTGTTGTTATTAAAGCATTGGATAATGAGTATGCTGAAGAATTTAAAGGTGAATTTTTCGGGGAAAAGAAAAATTATAAACTAACTAAAGGAAAAACTACAAGTATAGGTGAAAGAGAAGATAATGAAGAATTTGATTTTTGGAATCTGATAAGCGAAAAAACTATTGATAGATTGGGTAATAAGAAATCTTATTTTATAAAGGTTTATGCTTCTAAAATCAAGAGTGGAGATTTTAGCTGTGAATGCAAAATTAATGGAATTGTAGATGAAGATATTACAAATGAGATAGAAGATTGTGTGAAAAATTGGAAAGTAAAAACCAACTTTTATTCGCTAAAACAATATTTTATAATAACACAAGAAGATTCAACATATAAAAAATACCCTTACAATAAAGAAGAAATAATAGGATTTTCTAATAAAGCAATGAGAATACTTGCAGAATGTGATAGGAAGGAAAAGTTTGATAATATTGATAATGAAATAAATAAAGTTACAAGAAATGAAAATGTGGCTTATGAAATAAGGAGTTTTATACCTGAAATCATTTGTCAATTAGTTTTTTCTGATGTACATTATTCTAATAACATTATATTATTAAGAGATGATAAGCAGATAAAAGGATATAAAGGGCAGTTTACAATTTACTATTGGATATTTGAGAGTGTTGTAAAAGCATTTAATGAGAAAAGATTAAGTGAACAGGAGTTAAAAACAATAATAACATTAAGTGCAAGTTATAGAGTAATTGCCGAAGCTCTAACAAGTGGAAGGAAAACTGGAGAATTAAATAACATATTATTTGCAGTAAGTGGGCCTATGGGATATGTTCCATTATAAACTTTAATAATATTGATGATGAATTATCATAAATATAATGATATAATGTAAAATATAAACATAAATATAATGAAAAACATCTGAGTTTTATGCTCAGATGTTTTATAATATGTGTATAAGAAATTTATAAACTTTTAGAATTTAATTAGATGATACATTTTAAATGGAAGGGGTTAAGAGCAGATGGTTGACTTACTTTTATTAGGGTGTGGAGGTGGGATGCCTATGCCTAATAGATTTTTATCTGCAACATTACTAAGCTATAAGGGAAGAAAGATTCTTATTGATTGTGGCGAAGGTACTCAAGTTTCAATGAGAATGTCAAATGCGGGCTTTAAAACTATAGATGTTATTTGCATAACTCATATCCATGGGGATCATATTGTTGGACTTCCAGGGCTTCTTGGAACTATAGGAAATAGCGGGAGGACAGAACCTCTTACCATAATAGGACCAGAAGGAATAGAAGATGCAGTAAATGGGTTAAGAGTTATTGCTAATTGGTTACCGTATGATATTAATATAATTGAAAATCCAAGAGAAATTTTTGATATTCCTAACGTATGCATAAATTGGGATACGGAAATATCGACTATGGAATTGGATCATTCATCACCATGTATAGGATATAGCTTTTATTTCAAACGTCAACGTAAATTTGATATTGAAAAGGCTAGGAAAAATAATGTACCTAAGACTTTATGGGGAATACTTCAAAAAAATGAGAAAAAAATTAATTTAGACGGAGTAGAATATACTGATGAAATGGTTCTAGGAGATGAACGAAAAGGGATAAAGGTTAGCATAATAACAGATACAAGACCAATTGAAGGAATAACAGACTTTATCGAAGACAGTGATTATTTTATTTGTGAAGGTACTTATGGAAATGATGAAGATTTGCCTAAAGCTATTAAAAATAAGCATATGACTTTTAGGGAAAGTGCAGTTTTAGCTCAAAATGGAAGAGTTAGAAATTTGCTATTAACGCATTTTGGTACTGCAATGAATGAGCCGGAAATATATCTAGATAATGCAAAACAGATTTTTAACAATACTATAATTGGTTTTGATAGATATAAAACGACTTTGATCTTTGAGGAGGATTAAAAAAGAATTTCATGATAAAAAACAAATAAGGTATAAGAATAATTGAAAATAAATTATCATTTGAAAAATATGGATTTCAAATTGATATAATGGTATAATATTATTACATTAAAGAAAGGGTAAGGTAATTTCAAACATGAGAATATAATCTACAAGTAAAAGTTTTAAAGTATAACAACAAAATTGAATTTATTTAAAGGTTATTTTATGGAAAAATATTTTCAAAATATAGCTTATTAAAGTGAAGTTTAAAATCTAAATTAATTAGATAGTTTTATTGTTGTACTGAAATTTAAGGAGAGTAGATTATAATCTATAAGTAATGATTTTACCGTGATATCAATTCTAAAGTGAAATTATAAGTTTAGTAGCTTTATTGTAAATTTATAATTTACATTGGAATGATATACTTAGTCAAAAATATGCAGAGCTAAAATCCTGAGAGATTTATAAAATTTATAATTATATTATAAGTTTATTGGCTTACATTTTAAATTGAGAATTATTTAAGGTGTTATATTTATTGGCGTTTAAATTGAACTTCAGTTACTACGATAGATATAAACTCTCTTCTATATATAAAGTAGGAGGGATTTTTTTTATGATGCTAGCAAAGCTTAATAAGATAAAAAAATATTTTGGAGATAAATTGATTTTAGATATTCAAGAGTTTGAGGTTTTAGAAAATGATAGGATTGGAATAGTTGGTGATAATGGCGCAGGTAAAACAACTATGCTTAATATATTGATGAAGAATCTTGAAACTGATGAAGGACAGGTATTTTTAACTAAAAGTTATTCATATATAAGTCAAATGGAAAATTATTATGGCAATTGTGAAGAAAATAAAGTTATGAAATTATTTGGATCACCAGATAAATATGAAGACTTTTTATCTGGTGGAGAAAAAATAAAATTAAAAATTTCTAAGGCATTAAGTGAAAATAAAAAGCTTATTATAGCCGATGAACCGACTTCTAATTTGGATAGTAAAAGTATCAAAATTCTTGAGAATATGCTAAAGGGTTATAAAGGAGCTATACTTCTTGTATCCCATGATAGAGAATTTTTAGATTCACTATGTACTACTATTGTTGAAATAGATGATGGAAAGATAAAAGTATACAAAGGAAATTATTCGAAGTATACAGAATTAAAAAGAGAAGAAAGAAAAAGGAAAGAAATTGAGCATAATGAATATATAAATCAAAAAAGAAAATTAGAAAATGCTATTATTGGCAAACAAGAATTGCGAGATAGCATAAAAAGGACACCCAAAAGAATGGGAAATTCAGAAGCAAGACTTCATAGAAAAATGGGAGGACAAAGAGGTAAAAAGAATATTGATAATAATATTAAGGCATTAAAAAGTAGAATTAATCATCTAGAGGTAAAGGAAAAACCAAAAACTATAAGTGAAACTAAAGTGAATATACAACAAGGTGTGCAGATAATATCCAAAAACACAGTTGAAGTTAAAAATCTAAATTTATTTGCAGGCAATAAATTATTAATAGAAAATGCTGCCTTTAAAGTTAGGCGAGGAAAAAAAGTAGCAATAATTGGAGACAATGGCTGTGGAAAAACCACTTTATTAAATGCTATATTAAAAAAAGATAATGAAAATATAAAAATAGCTAATAAGGTTAATATAGGATATTTTGATCAAAACCAAAAAATATTGCTAAAAGAAAAAAGCATTTTAGAAAATGTATCTGAAAATTCCTCATTTGATCAGAGTTTTATAAGAATAAATCTAGACAACTTTGGATTTAGAGGTGATGAAGTTTTTAAATTTGTAAGTTCATTAAGTGGAGGGGAAGTAGTTAAAGTGGCACTTTGCAAAGTACTTCTTAGTGATAACAATCTTTTGATTTTAGATGAACCAACAAATTATCTAGATATCAAGGCTATGGAGGCTCTAGAAAAAGCATTAATTAATACAGGAAAAACTGTAATAATAGTATGCCATGACAGAAAGTTTATAAGCAATATATGTGACTATATAATTGAAATAAAAGACAAATGCCTTATAGAGTTTGATGGAAGTTATAAGAAATATCTTTCGGAGATAAATAAACCTAAAATAAGCAAAATAGAAAAAGCTAATGAAGAAAAATTAATGATTCTTAAGAATAAGCTTACAGAAGTTATTTCTCTTTTATCGATGGAGAGAGATGTATCTAAAAAAGATGAGTTGGAGCATGAATATAATAAGGTATTAAAAGAAATTAAAGTATTAGAAAGGCAAGCTATTTTGCCTATTCATATAAAGTAAAGTCAAAGACAAGGGGTGATGGATGAATGAAAAATAGACTTATTTTAGTTGAAGGTATACCAGGCTCAGGCAAAACAACGATTTCAAAGAAGATAAAAAATTATCTTGTAAATAAAGGCTTAGATGTAGTTTTATATAATGAAGGCGATGTGCATCCAGCAGATATGGCTTGGAATGCTCTTTTGAATAAAGAAGAATTCGATAATATTATTAATGAAAATAGAGGACATGAACAGGTAATAAAAGAAAACAGTATATTTGAGGATGATTATGTGATTTTAGCTTATACTAAGTTAGGTTTTCGTAGAAAACAAAATAAGTTGATGGATTTTCTTGAAGAACATGAGATTTATGATGGGAGAGTATCAGCTGATGTTTTTAAACAAATTCATTTAAAAAGATGGAGGAAATTTGGAGAAATAATGAAAGAAAATAAAGAAAGAATTGTAATCTTTGAATGTTCATTTCTTCAAAATCATGTAAACGAATTACTCGCCATGCATGATAAAGATTTAAATTATATAAAGGAATATTTAAATGAATTAATAGAAACTGTTACAGAACTTAATCCAAAGCTTATTTACCTTAATCAATTATCCATAAAAGAAACTATAAATAGAGTGGCAAAAGAACGTATTAGTCATAATAAAGAAATGTATCCAGATTGGGTAGATATGTGTATAGAGTATTTTGAGAATTCAAGTTATGGAAAACGTAATAATATAAATGGATTTGATGGGGTAATTAAATATTTTGAAAAAAGGCAGGAAATAGAATTAGATGTCATAAAGAGTTTATCTTTAGACAAATTGATTATTTATAATAAAAATTATGATTATCAAAATATTGAAAATACTATAATTAATAATCTTTAGCATATGAAAGAAAATAATAAGTCCATGATGCGATGCATATTTCCCATCATGCTGCGTTAGTATGTTTTCCTCATAGTGGCCTATTAGGTAAATATACTAACGCAGTATGACTGGAAATAGACAGGTATGCTGACTTATTATTTTTTTGAATATGCCTAAATATATCATTAGCCAATTTGTAAAAAAAATAGTATAATGTTTTAGGTATTACGTTAATGGTACATTAAATTTGAATTTTAAGTATATATTGAAAAGTTTTAATATGTTACTTAATCTTTAATTAAAAGTATGATTATCGATATTATATAAAAAAGCAAGGCAAATGAAAAAGGAGAATATAAAAAAGATGTTTTTTAAAAAGATACTATATGGATTTTACATGATATGGATAAGAATTAAAGGGTACAAATTCAAATATATTAAGGGAACTAGAGGTGAAGCTGTAGCATTAGAGTATTTAAAAAAGGTAGCTTACCTGTGGAGTAAATTTACAATGAAGATTATCGGAATAGACTTGGAGGTAAAGGGTCTAGAAAATATACCACAAGAAGCTTGCGTATTTATAGGAAATCACTCAAGTATATTAGATATACCGATATTAATTTACACTACAGATAGAAACTTAGGCTTTATAGCTAAAAAGGAGATATTAAAGACTCCAATCATAGGCTACTGGCTTAAAAACAGTAAATGTGTACCAATAGACAGGGAAAATGCGAGAGCAGCTATGGAATCAATTAATGAAGCTATAAAAAATATACGAGAGGGAAATACAATGGTAATATTCCCTGAAGGAACTAGAAATAAAGAAGGAAAAGTAGGAACTTTTAAAAAGGGCAGTCTAAGGATTGCAACAAAATCAAAAGCTCCAATAGTTCCAGTAAGTATAGATAGAGCATCTAGGGCTTTTGAAGATACTAGAAAATTTATACCAACAAAAATAAAAGTTGTTTTTGGAAAACCAATTGATACAAGAAACTTAACAAAGGAAGAAGAAATAAACTTAACAGATACTATAAGAGATACAATTATATCTAATTTAAATAATTAGCCATATGAAAAAATACATTTGTTATGAGTGCAAAATTTAACAGAATTCTGCACTCTTTTGCTTTTATTGAATTATTTTGATTTTCTATTGTTGCTTCAATAAATTCTTTTGTATTCTCTGGTTTCACATAAAATGTAACACTCTTTACTATCATAGTTAAATCTTCCCTTATGCAGTATATGAAATTATTATAACATATAATTTAAATCTTAATGTTATAATCTTGAATTTCAACAAAGAACTATATAAACATTATCACCTAATAGATTTATTTAAGGAAAATATATTCGTAAATAACTATGCTATCAGAACGTATCCAAACTAGAAATAATAAGGAGCATGTTTCATTGGGAATAAAAAATGCTCCTTATTTCGGTGGATTACAATTATATCTGAGATACATTGGTCTAGCTATAATTTCTATGATATACTTTAAATAAATAAACTATAAGGATGATTTTATGAAAAAGACAATAGGCATTTTAGCACATGTTGATGCAGGTAAAACTACATTGTCAGAACAAGTGCTTTATCATACTAACAGCATAAGGAATAGGGGAAGAGTGGATCATAAGGATTCATTTTTGGATAGTCATAATATTGAAAGGCAACGGGGAATAACTGTATTTTCTGACCAAGGGGTATTTGAATTTAATGACTCTACATATTATTTAGTTGATACACCTGGACATATTGATTTTAGTGCGGAAATGGAAAGAGCAATTGCAATTATGGATTATGCAATAGTAATTATAAGCAGCGTAGAAGGAGTTCAAGGACATACTAAGACTGTATGGAATTTACTTAGAAAATATAATATTCCTACTATATTTTTTATTAATAAACTGGATAGAGTTGGTGCTGATAAGGAGAGGGTTATTAATGAAATAAAAAGGGATTTAACCAAAGATGTATGCTATATAGATGATAATTTTAAAAGTCATGGTGGCTGTGAAGAAAATGTAAATGATTTAATAAATAAAATTGGATTTAATTTGAGTGAAGAGATAATTGAATTTATAAGCGAATATGATGATAACCTCTTAGAAAAATATCTTGAGGGGAATTATGATGAAACTCTTTGGATAAGTAATTTAAAGATACTAATAAAAGAAAGTAAGGTATTTCCTTGCTTCGGAGGATCAGCACTTCAGGATGAGGGAATAATAGAATTTTTAAATGCATTAGATAGTTTAACATACACCGATTATAATGAAAAGGAAGAATTTTCAGGCCGCGTATACAAAGTTCGTCATGATGAAAATGGAAATAGAATAACATTTATTAAAGCTTTGACAGGAACCTTAAAGGTTAGGGATGAAGTTAGCTATGGTGGTGAATTTGAAGAAACTGTTAGTTTGTATGGTAAGGTGAGCAGCAAAGAAAACAATGCAAATGAGATTACTGAAAAAATAAGCAATATAAGAATATATAATGGAAATAAATTTAAGACAGTAGATAGTATAAAGGCTGGGGACTTGTTTGCAGTTTTGGGAATTTCTAGTGCTATAGCAGGTGATGGAGTTGGAGCGTTAAAAGAAAAAACTAATTATGAAATGATTCCCACCTTAATGTCTAAGGTGGTATTTGATAAAGTGTGTAATGTACGTGAAGTTTTAGGGTGCTTTAAGATTTTGGAGGCAGAAGATCCTGCTTTAAGTATAATTTGGAATGAGGCCCTTCAAGAAATTCATGTTCACATAATGGGGAAAATTCAATTAGAAGTTTTAAAAGAAGTAGTTGAAGAACGTTTTAATTTAAATATTGATTTTGGACCATGCCAAATTCTTTATAAGGAAACGATTTTTGAGAAAACTATAGGTCGTGGTCATTTCGAGCCATTAAGGCACTATGCTGAAGTACAGTTAAAGCTTGAACCATTGCCTAGAAACAGCGGAATTGTATTTAAAAATAAATGCCATAGTGATAATTTAACATTTGGAAATCAAAATTTAGTAAAAACACATATTTTTGAAAGACAACATCATGGGCTATTAACAGGGTCGTCAATAACTGATATAAAGGTTACTTTATTAATTGGCAGGGCCCATAATAAGCATACTTGCGGAGGGGATTTTAGAGAAGCAACTTTTAGAGCCTTGAGACAAGGTTTAGAAAAAGTAGAAAATATATTATTAGAACCATTTTATAAATTTACTATAGAGGTTTCAACTGAATATATGGGAAGAGTTTTATCAGATATTCAAAAATTACATGGAACTTTTGATCCAGTAGATATGGGAATAGATAGAGTTATTATAAATGGGAGAGGACCTGTAATTACATTTATGGATTATTCTATGGAAGTTATAGCTTTCACTAAAGGCAAAGGAAGTATATCACTAATATATGACGGATATGATGTTTGTCATAATAGTGAAGAAGTAATTGAAAGTAAAGGATATAATAAAAATGCAGATATAGAATATACATCAACATCTGTATTTTGTTCACATGGACAAGGGTATTTAGTTCCTTGGGATAAAGCTGATGAAGCAATGCACTGTGAAGTAATTATGAATGATTAGGAGATAACATGAAATTAAAAGTTAATTATGAAAATCAAGAAATAGATTTTAGTATAATTCGTAGAAAAAGAAAAACTATCTGCATTAAAATTATGGAAGATGGCGAGGTTATTGTAAGTGCACCTTTAAGAATTAGCAAAGAGTCTATTTTACTTGTAGTAAAGAACAGAGCACACTGGATTATAGAAAAGCAAAAAGAAATTAAATTAAGAAGTTCAAGAAAAATTAAAAGAATTTTTACTGACGGGAGTACTCTTATGTATTTGGGTAAAGAGTATCCTATGTATATAGTTTTGGAGGAAAACAGAAGAAAAATTACTGTTGAATTAAATGGTAATTTTGAAATATTTACAAATACAATGGTTGAGGAAAAATTAAGAGCAGCATTAGAAAAATGGTATAGAACTGAAACTCTGAAAATTGTTACAAAAAGAATTGAGAATTATTCAAATAACTTTACAGATAAAGTAACAGACGTAAAAGTAAAAGAGCAAAAGCGAAGATGGGCAAGCTGTACATGGAAAAATTCAATTTTATTTAATTGGAGAATAAGTATGGCTAGAGCTGATGTTATTGATTACATTGTAATTCATGAAATGTGTCATATGGATTATAGAAATCATTCTAAATGTTTCTGGAATAGGGTAGCAGAAATAATGCCAGATTATAAAGAAAAACATGAATGGCTTAAAATAAATGGAATGAATTTATATTTATAATAGGAGATAAAGTTTTATAAATAAATTATTTGTTAAGGCACATGAAAGAAAAGATAGGCAAGCATACTGGTCTATTATTTTCTTTCATGTGCCTTTGCTTACGCAAAATAAAATTTGGATAAGTTAAAGTAGTTTATTATATGGATGTAATTTCTTCAGGAAGCGAATCTACATGTAAATTATATGTTAGACCTATAACGACTAATATTCCTCCAATAATTTTGGGTAGCGAAATTGTGTTAGAAGTTATGCAATCTATTATTAGACCTGTAAAAAGTTGTCCAATAAAAATTATTAAAGTTGCATAAAACGAAGACATTTTAGGAGTAATCACACTATTCAATATAACAACAATTACTCCTAATACGCCACCTAGATAGGCATAAAATGGAATATTAGAAAATTGACTTACGGAAACTTTGTCTTTAAAGATAATAAATAAAATTAAGGCAGCTAATAGACCTGTAAAATAATTAAAGAAACTAGATTCAATCAGTCCTACTTTCTCAGAAAGCTTAGAATTAAGTATTCTAGAAATTACTATAATAGCACCAGAAAGTATTGAAATTAATATAAAAAACATAAATCATTCTCCTTATCTAAATTAATGCCATGATAGAGATGCCTATCATGATGATTAATAGTCCAATAATTTTCTTCTTGTTAAAATTTATTTTAGGCATACCTAACAAACCATAATGATCGAAGGCTAGAGAGGTTATAAGTTGTCCTAAAAGTCCCAAAGCAACAGGAAGTGATACTCCAAGGGCAGTAAAACTTAAGTTGTTAATCATAACGGTAAAAACACTGATAGCCCCTGCAATATATAGATATAATGGCAAGTTATTTTTAAAAGATATTTTGATTTTTTTATACAATAGTATTACCAAAATGGCAATAAATCCGATTGTATGAATTATGACTAATGAAGAATAATTTCCGATTCCATCGGATAACTTTCCATTAAAAGCTATCATAATAGCTATAAGAATTCCAATTAATAATGATAAAAAATTATACATAAAGTGCCTCCTTAAAATGTTCTTTGTTACGAAACTTCAGTTAGATTTGATTGCTCTTTATATTTTAAGGCATTATAATTAAATACAAATAGGACAGATGTCATATTTTTAATAAAAAATAAGTTAGGAGTGGAAACTTGATTAAAATCGATGATAACTCAATGCTTGAATATTATATAAAACTATATAGATTAGAAGATTTATTTAGTATGGATATGAAAGAGGACATGATTTTATATGAATTTAATAAAAATGATTACATATGTAGGGAAGAAGAATATTTAGACAATATGTTTTTTTTAGTTAGTGGAAAAGCAAAAGTATCTAAGCATTTAGAAAATGGTAAGTCGTTACTGTTATCATTTTATACACCATTAAAGGTAATAGGAGATGTAGAATTCACTAGAAACAATACAACAGACTGTAGTGTGCAAGCTATAGAAGGTACTTATTGCATAGGAATTAAATTTGATATTGTAAGAAGTAAACTTTTGAATGATTGTAAGTTCTTGTTGAATCTATGTGATTATTTAGGTGAAAAGCTTAGAAATAATAGTAATAATAGCTCGATAAATTTATTATATCCTCTTGAAAACAGGCTTGCCAGCTATATAGTTGCATTTGCTAATATAGATGATGCTGATAATAAAAAATTTGTTTTTAATGAAAATTATAGTGAGATATCAGAGCTATTAGGAACGAGTTATAGGCATTTAAATAGAACTTTAAATAAATTTTCATTAGAAGGGATTTTAAAAAAGCAAAATAAGGAATACCTAATAGAAAATTATGAGAAATTATTATATTTAGCAGGAGATTTATATAAATAAAAATAATGATATATTTTTTATAGTATTTAGTAGAGAAATATGATAATATATTAATAATTATTATTAATGAATAAATTCTTTTAAATAGTTTGAAATGCTATTACAGTGTATTAAGTTAGAAGAGTAGGTGAAAATGTATGAGATTTATAAAATATATACCGAACATTATTTCAATAACAAGAATTGTAATGTGTATTTTATTTGTATATAACATTATTGGACATTTTACATATGGGCAAGATAAAACTATTAATTTAGTTATGCTATTTTTAGCTATCTGCATTTCAGATTTGTTGGATGGTAAAATTGCAAGAAAAACAAATTCAGTTTCCTCCTTAGGAGCTAAGCTAGATGTATTTGCTGATCTATTTTATATAATTGTTTCATATGTGGCATTAGTAAATATGAAAATTTTACCCTTATGGTTTTTAGGTTTTATTTGTTTCAAGTTTTCTGAATTTGTAATAACATCAAAATTTATTAAAAATAATAATAAGCCAATGGACAACCCTTTTGTTTTTGATAAGATTGGAAGAATAGTATCTGCAACTTTTCTGATTATCCCAGGAATTGTTTGCATTTATAAGTGTTTAAATACTTATAATATAAATTTAATATTAAATTGCATTTTGTACATAATACTTGTAGGTGGAATTTATTCTTCTTATTGTAGAATAAAGAGCTGTTTCATGATTTATAAATTAAACAACAATAATTATATAAATTAATTTTATATTTCAAGGAGGTTGACTATGAAAAAGAAATTAGGAATTATCATTATTTTGTTAAGTATGACAATTACGTGGATATTATGGCTATTCATCAATCCAACAAGGGAGATTTCTACAATGAGTGGATATTCCCAATTATTAGCTGCATTTGCTTTGGTAGCATTTGCATTTATAAATTTTATTTCTACAAGACATAAAATATTAGATGACTTATTTGATGGATTAGATAAATCATACATATACCATAAATATTTAAGCATCTCTGCACTTTTATTAGTTATTTTTCATAATATCACAATTGAGATGGGGAAAAAGCTAGAAAGATCTCAAGGGATAAAAATACCAAGAGATCCTTATGCTATGTATGGAGCATTTAGTATGTATCTATTTATAGCTCTTATACTTGTTGCATTTTTAGCTAAAAAATTGAATTATGAAAGATGGAAAACAATTCATAAATTTATGATTATTCCATATGCTTTTGGTATTTATCATTATTATGGAAGTGCAACTTATGCTGTTTTCTCTTTAGAACCTTTTACTATATGGTTAAATATTATAAATTTAATAGGAATAGTATCTGTAGTTTATAGTATAATTTTCTATGAAAAAATATCATTTAAATATAAGTTTAAAGTAAAGAAACTAGATATAGTAGCTAATGGAACCTTAGAGATAGCAGGAAGCGCTATTGGAAAGGACATGGAATTTAAACCAGGACAATTTGCTTTTTTAAAGGTTGTAGATAATCAAAATAAATTTGTATCTCATCCATTTACAATAAGTGAAGCACCTAAGAAGGGTGAATTACAATTTACAATTAAAGCTTTAGGTGATCACACAAAGGCATTGCTTAATACCCTTAAAGTTGGAGATGAATTTGTAGTATCAGGTCCTCATGGGAAATTTAATTATAAGTCAGGTGCTAAGAGACAAATCTGGATTGGTGGTGGGATAGGAGTAACACCATTTAGAAGTTTTGCTCAAGGTGATGTCCCAAAAGATTTTTCAATTGACTTTTTCTATGCTTACAATAATGCGGAAGAAGGAGCTTATACAGAAGAGTTTAAATCTTTAAACAGAGACAACTTAAGAATACATCTGTTTAATTCAAAAGAAAAAGGTTTTTTATCAGTAGAAGAGATATCTAAGTATGTAAATACAAAAGAAGAAATTGATGTTTACTTTTGCGGCCCAGGACCAATGAGAGAAAGTTTGAGAAAGCAATTTGCAAATAGTAATTTTAATGTTGCAAAGTTTCATTTTGAACATTTTCAATTTAAATAAAAGTTGCAAATAATGACTTGGATTTATGCGATAACTTACCGAAATCAAATACATTTGTGTTACGCAGGACTATGAAAATTTCGCTGAAATCACTAAATGGGAGCTTGCATCAACTTTAGCTTGCTCCAGCCATTTGGCTGGACAAGCAAAAGTTGAGCAAGCTCCCATTTAGTGCCTTTAGCATCGAAATTTTCAAATGCCTGCTACACACAAATGTATTTGATTTCTGGTATAGAAATACGTCTGAAGTTAAGTAAATATATTAATGCATTTAAGCAATAAGTGAATTTTTTGATTTTATAGATATCCAAATTATAGATTAGACTTACACTTTCAAATATATGCCATACCAGAAAGAACATGTACTCTTTTGTGCAGTGTTACATTAGAGAATAAGTCGCAGGCATTTCTTCATTAGAAGTTGTTCCATTTTTGCTTGTCACGAGCTCGGCTCGGGAGCATGCAGAAATGGTGCAACTTCTGATGATAGAAAGCCGCAACTTATTCTCAGTAACCGAAACAACAGAGTACATGTCCTTTCGGTAAGTTACCACATAAGTCTAAATCCTTCATAACAAAATTTCAATGTTTTATATCATGTCAAGAAGTTCTCTTCTATTAATCTGAAAGCCAATGGTATCTTCAATTTCTTTTAAAGCGTTCATATTCTTAGGATCTATAAACATACAAGTATAACCGCTCTCGCCAGCTCTCCCTGTTCTGCCGATACGATGAATATAACTTTCTACATTTTCAGGAATATCGTAGTTATAAATATGGGTTATTCCACTTATATCAAGACCTCTAGCAGCGACATCAGTGGCAATTAAGTATTGTATATCTGCATTTCTGAAAGATTTCATTATTCGTTCTCTTTTATTTTGTGGAATATCGCTATGAAGTTTCACACAGTTGTATTTACGAATATGTAATATTGCTTCAAGTTCATCAACCCTACGTTTAGTTCTGCAAAATATAATAGCCATAAAGGGGTTATCCTCATCTAATACCTTACATAAAGCATCACGTTTATTTCTATCCGTAGTTTCAACAACATCTTGCTTAATTGTATTTAAAGTAATACTCTCTTTTTTTATAGAAATTTCGATTGGATCCTTCATATATCTATAAGCTAATTTTTTTACAGCAGAATCCATTGTAGCAGAAAAACAAAGCATTTGCTTTTTCTTTGGCATTTCTTTAAGAATTGCTTCCACTTCATTTTTAAAACCCATAAATAGCATTTGATCAGCTTCATCTAGAACAAAAGTTTTTAGTTTACTTAAATTTATCGTCTTTCGCTCAATAAGATCTAAAAGTCTACCAGGGGTAGCAATAATCAAATGAACATTATTATTGAGTTTTTTAAGTTGAGTTGAAATATCTTTACCACCATAAGTAGCTAATACATTTATATTTTTCACATCTTTAAGTTTATTTGTTTCATCAGTAATCTGAATGGCAAGTTCTCTTGTGGGAGTTAATATAAGTGCTTGAATATCATTTGAGTTTGGATTGATAGTTTCAAGTAAAGGAAGTAAAAAAGCAAGGGTTTTGCCTGTTCCAGTAGCTGCTTCTGCAATTATATCTTTTTCATCTTTGATTAGAGCGATGGATTGTTTTTGAATTGGAGTAGGCTCATTAATACCTGATTTATATAATATGTCTACTAATTCAGAACTTAGTCCTAATTGTTTAAAATTCATTTTTTCATACCTTTCTTTAGTTGCTGATAGTTACATACTTTTTTATATAATTTCTAGCATATAACTTTATAATAATTTCATAGTAATAATATAACTTTTTAATTATAAAAGTCAAATTATTAAAATTTATGTTTGAAGATCCCTACTGTTTATAAAAAAATAGTTTTACTAATAGAGAAAATGTGTTAAATTATAATATATACTAAAAATATGGGAATTATAAATAAACTAAATTGTTTATATTAAATAATTTTTATAATCATAGAAAAAATGGAAAGGCAAGAATGGTGATTTTATGAAAATTTCAACAAAAGGGCGATATGGATTAAGAGCGCTAATAGATATTTGTATATATTCTTCGTCAGAAATGGTTACAGTGAAAAGCATTTCTGAAAGGCAAGGAATATCAGAAAGATACTTAGAACAAATTTTTTCTTCTTTAAGAAAAGGGGGAATAATTAATGCTAAAAAAGGAGCTCAAGGAGGGTATTTTTTAGCTAAAAGTCCTAAGGAATTTAGAGTGGGAGATATTCTAAGCGTTTTAGAAGGTGATTTACTACTAATTGATATAGAACACGATGAAAATGACATCGAAAATTTTATTAGCAAAAATCTATGGAATGTTATAAATAGTAAAATAACAGATTTCTTCAACTCTATTACATTAGAAGATTTGGTTAATGATTATAAAAAATACAATAAAGAAGACATGTATTATATTTAAAATATAAACTGGATTCACACTTTGAAATATAGCCTGCACTAGAAAGAACTAGCAGACCCTGGCACGATTACCAAGTCTTTCGTTTGATTATCACATCGGCTATTTATTTACATAGATAAACAATTTCTATATTTGATTTATAGTGAAAATACATGCTTATATTTATTAATTTAAGTGTAAATCAAAACAAAGAACTTAGATACATCTGTGTGAAATAGGCATTTGAAAATAAGCTGCTAAAAGCACTTGATGGAAGGTTGTTCCACTTTAGCTTGTCAAAATGAACATTTGGAGCAAGCTAAAGTGGGGCAACCTTCCATCTAGTGGTTTCAGCGAAATTTTCATAGTCCTATGGAACACAGATGTATCTAAATTCGGTTAGTTACAACATAAGCCTAAAATATACGTTCTTTATTCATATGTAAAAACCTACGTTAATAGTAGGCTATAAATTGATATTCTTTAGTTTGTTTCTAATTTCAAACATCTCTGTTTCTAAAATGTCTAATTTTTTATCTAACATTTTTTGTGTTTCAATATTACTTGTCTTTGATTTGCTATCAATATTTCTATCAATATCTGCCATAACTTCAAGTAATCTTTTGAATAAATCATACGCTGTTTTCATATTTTTAAATCCTTTCCTAATAAAATAAGTCAATAGCATGTAATAGAAGCAAAAAGTATCTTTAAAGATTCTTATTTAATCTCACATTAGTTAATATATTCAAATCACGGCATTAGGTTCATATTAAATTAAAATTGAGTAGTTTATATAAATATATTTTCATATTTATCCAGAATTTTTTACAAAAATTTATATTTATAATAAAAAACACTTGCTATTTTTATAGGTGTATGATATATTAAAATCAATAAAATAAAACCTTTGATAAGAATAGTAGATAATGAAGCTTAGTGTAAAGAGAGTTCGAAGTTTGGTGAGATTCGAATACTGTAGATATTATTGAATGGGTCTTTGAGGTGACATTTTGAAATTTTTTAGAGTAGGAATGTACGGGGAGTCAGCCGTTAAAATGACAGGATATAAATTTTGAGAGAAGCTTATTTTTATGAACTAATTGTTTTTAGTAAAAAATAGGGTGAAAATAAAAAGTATTTTTATTAAATCTCAACATTAGTATCTGATAATATATACATTGGGTGGTATAGCGGAATTATAACATTTCGTCCTAGTTAGGATGAAGTGTTTTTTGTTGTATTTTAATATTTTAATTAATGAATTTGTATTTTGGCAAATATTTTAAATGATTGTTTTAACTATATGATATAAATAGTGATCATTTATAATCTACTAATGCAAATTAATTAGATCTTTAAATTATAACAGTATGATATCACTTGATTGTAAAATTTGGGTGGCATAGCGAGTCACTTCGTCCCAAATATTGGGATGGAGTGGCTTTTTTTATTTATTTTAGTGTGTTTTTATAATACATTATTACTGTTACAAATGATAAAAATAATAAAGTCAGTTTAATAGGGGATTATAATACAAGAAAATAATTAATAATTAAAAGTTTAAATAGTATGTAATCTGGAAATTAAATTTAATTGTATAAAGATGGAAGATGATTAAAGGAGGCGGAAGGTTATGATTAATATATCAAAAGAAAGTTTTAATGAAAAGAAAAAATCTGAATATATATTTTCCTTAATAAGTGAATTCAGAGGCGATGAAATTACTCCTATAAAAATTTTTAGGGGGTTTAAAGGAAGTAGAAGATTTATTTTTGAAAGTGGAACTAAAGAAAATTATTTTGGAAGATATTCTTTTATGGGAGAAAATCCGTATAAAGAAGTCTGTGGTGACACCCAAGATGAAATAGATGAACTTAAAAAGGAAACTAGAATTAAGTTTGATGAAAGTACTAATTCATTTTCATTTAGAGGTGGAGCAATTGGTTATATGGGCTATGATTCTATACAGCTGTATGAAAAAAAGCTTAATTTTAAAAACATTGATGAATTAAAGTTTCCAATAATAAGGTTTAATTTTTATAATAGATATATTTGTTATGATCATTTTACCCATAAGGTCTATGTTGTAGATAACATTTTAAAGAATGATGATAGGGAATATGATGAAGTAATTACATCACAAAAAGAATATATAAATAGTCTTCTTTATAGACCAACTTTAGCAGAAGAATCAGAAGAAAAATCGGATGTATCATTTGAATTTTATACCTCTAGGGAAGATTTCATTGAAAATGTAAAGAAGGCCAAGGAACATATCTTAGCTGGAGATATTTTTCAAGTTGTATTGTCTCAACGAATGAAATGCGCAACTGAAAAATCGTATTTAGAAATTTATAGAAGGCTTAGAGAAGTAAATCCATCACCTTTTATGTTTCTAATAGATTATGATGAATATCAAGTAGTAGGGTCATCGCCAGAAAGTTTGGTGTCAGTTAAGAATGGAAAAGTTATAACTAATCCAATAGCTGGTACAAGGAAAAGGGGAGAAACTCCTGAGATTGATAGCTTCCTTGAAAAAGAGCTTATGGAGGATAAAAAGGAACTTGCAGAACATGTTATGCTTGTGGATCTTGGAAGAAATGATATAGGGAAGATAAGTAAAATTGGAACAGTTAATGTAAGTGATTTTATGAAGGTTGAAAAATTCTCTCATGTAATGCATATAACAACAAAAGTTGTTGGAGATATTGAAGAAAGCAAAGATGGATTTGATGCTTTAGCGGCTTGTCTTCCAGCTGGAACTGTATCTGGTGCACCTAAGATAAGAGCTATGGAAATTATTGAAGATCTCGAAGGCTGCAAACGGGGCATTTATTCAGGTGCAGTAGGTTATTTCACATATGGTGGAGATACGGAAATGGCAATAGCTATAAGGACGCTAATATTAAAAGATAAAATTGCTTATCTTCAAGCTGGGGCTGGAATCGTATATGATTCTGTGCCAGAAAAGGAATTTGAAGAAATTCAAAATAAACTAATGGTTATAAAGGAGGTATTAAGATGATTGCTTTAATTGATAATTACGATTCTTTTACATTTAATTTATATCAATATTTAAGTGAATTTGCAGAAACAAAAGTATTTAGAAATGATGAAATAACTATAGAAGAGTTAGAGAAATTAAACCCAAAAGGAATAGTAATATCTCCAGGACCAGGTGTTCCAGAGGATGCAGGTATTTCAATAGAAGTCATAAAACAATTAGGTCCTAAGATACCTATTTTAGGAATATGTCTTGGCCATCAAAGTATCGGAGCAGCTTATGGTGGAAAAGTAGTTAGAGCTAATGAAATTTTCCATGGTAAGACTTCAAAGATTCAAGTAAAAGGAAAAGATATATTTGAGGGAATTCCAAGAAAGCTTGATGTTATGAGGTATCATTCATTGATAGTTGAAAATAGTTCACTTCCAAACTGCCTTGAAGTTATAGCTGCAACTGTTGAAAATAATGATATTATGGCACTTAAGCATAAGGAATATAATGTTTTTGGTCTTCAATTTCATCCGGAATCAATATATACACCAAAAGGTAAGCATATGATAGGAAATTTTGTAATCAATATTTGCAATGATAAATTAGAAGATTAATTTATATAAAAATTTAATTAATTTCACATACTAGTGGTAAGCAATAAACAATAAAGATATTAAAAGGTGGGGTTAAAATGACAATAGATAATGCTATTAAAAAACTAGTAGCTAAGGAAATTTTAACAGAAGATGATGTAAGAGATGTAATAAATCAAATTATGAAGGGAGAAGCAACATCAGCTCAAATTGGAGGATTTTTAGTGGGTCTTAGGGTAAATGGAGAGACTCCAAGTCAAATTCTAGGTGCTGTTAAAGCTTTAAGAGATAATTTTATTCCAGTAGAAATAGAAAATCCTAAACATTTAATTGATACTTGTGGAACTGGCGGAGATGGGGCAAAGACTTTTAATATTTCTACTGCAGTTGCGATAGTTGCGGCAAGTGGAGGTGCTAAGGTAGCCAAACATGGAAACCGTGCTGTTTCAAGTAAGAGTGGAAGTGCTGATGTGCTTACAGAACTTGGTATAAAAATTGATTTTGATGAAAAGCAAAGTAGAAAAATAATTCAGGAAAATGGAATGGCATTTTTATTTGCACCAAAATATAACGGAGCAATGAAAAATGTTGCAAATGAAAGAAAAGAGATTGGTACAAGGACTATATTCAATATAATAGGACCTCTTTCTAATCCAGCACCAATTACTGGTCAGCTTTTAGGGGTATATGATAAGTCTTTAGTTCAGCCTATTGGGGAGGCATTATTAAATTTAGGATTAAATAGGGCAATGGTTGTTTGTGGAGATGATGGATTAGATGAAATAACAACAACAACTACCACAAATGTATGTGAAATTAAGAATGGGGAAATTAAAACTTATAAATTAGATCCAGAAAAATTCGGATTTAAGAAAGCAGATTTAGAGGATATAAAAGGCGGAGATGCCAAAGAAAATTCAAAGATAATCTTAAATGTACTAAAAGGTGAAATAGGTGCACCTAGAGATATCGTGGTTTTGAATGCAGGAGCAGCACTTTATGTAGCAGAACTTGCTGATTCATTAGAAGAAGGTATTAAAAAAGCTAATGAACTTATAGATTCAGGAACTGCATATAAAAAGTATAAGGAACTCGCAAGTTTATAAGTAGATAAGTGAGAGTCCAAATTTAATATTTGGTATCTCGAACTTAGTTAACTCGTCTATACGAGTTAACTTCCTTAGAAAATGATTTGGTGCGAATCACTTACTCAGTGAGCGCAGCGAGTCGAGTTTCCCTAATAAAAAAATGAGGTGATTAGTTTGATTTTAGACGATATCGTAGCAAAGAAGAAAATTAGAGTTGATAAAAGAAAACATGAAATTCCAATAAAAGAATTAGAAAAACAAGCATTGCAAATAGTTAAATTTGAAACAGAATCAAATTATAAAAATCCGTTTAAATCTGCATTAACTAAAGATGGGTTATCTGTAATAGGCGAGTTTAAAAAAGCTTCTCCTTCAAAAGGAGTAATAGTAGAAAATTTTAATATAAAAGAAATATTAAATTATTACACTTATTTAGGTGTAGATGTATTTTCAATTTTAACTGAGGAAGATTTCTTTCTAGGGAGTGATGAATATCTTAAGAAAATAAAAAAGATTTCTCATACTCCAATTCTTAGAAAAGATTTTATAATAGATTTTTATCAAATTTATGAAGCTAAGATTATAGGGGCTAGTGGAATCTTACTTATAGTAAGTGTTTTAGGTGATAAGCTAGGAGAATTTTATAAAGAAGCTAAAAAATTTAATTTAGAGCCTTTAGTAGAAGTTCATAATAAAGAAGAACTTGATTTAGCGTTAAAATATGATTGTGAGATTATTGGAATTAATAATAGAGATTTAAAAACATTTAATGTAACACTGGATACTACCAAAGAGCTTATTAATTATATTCCAAAAGGCAAGGTTATTGTAGCTGAAAGTGGAATTATGAGTATTGAAGATTTAAAAACAATAAAAGAATTTGGAGTAGATGGGGCTTTAATTGGAGAATTATTTATGAGAAACATAGATAATCAAGAATTTAAAACTAAATATAAGGAGTTCAAAATAAAGAATTAGTATTTTAAAAATTTAGCATAGAAATGCACGTGAAGGAATCACAGAGAATACAATCTCAAATTATTACTTCATGATCTATAATTAAAAGTTATATGAGGATTAAATATGATTAAAATTAAAATATGCGGAATAACTAATGAAAAAGAAATAGAATATTTAAATATTCTAAAACCAGAATATATAGGGTTTGTTTTTGCAAAAAGTAAAAGGCAGGTAAATGGTAAAATTGCAAAAGAATTATCTAATAATTTAGACAAAGAAATAAAAACAGTTGGGGTATTCAAAGATAATTCAATTGATGAGATTTTAGAAGTGATGAAGGAAGTACAGTTAGATATTATTCAACTTCATGGAAAAGAAGATGAAAACTATATAAATTATTTAAATGAAAATTTGAAAAAGTCAACAAAGATATGGAAAGCGTTATCCATAAAGGATATTGAAAATGTCAAAAACTATACTTCAAATAATTATTCAGAAACAAATAGGTTAATTGATAATTTTCTTATAGATGGAGATAATCCAGGAAGTGGAGAGACATATTCATTAGAAAATATAAGTAAATATTTTGATGAATATTATAAGCTAATAAATTTAGAGAATTCTAATACTAATGAAAATAACTTTTTTTTAGCTGGAGGAATTACACCTGAAAATGTTATAGAAAGAATAATTAAAGCTAATCCTATAGGTATAGATGTTTCATCAGGTGTAGAAATTATAGATGAAAAAGGAAACAGAACAAAATCCTTTGAAAAGATGAAAAGTTTAATTGAAGAAGTTAGAACTATAAACAATTAACTGAATTAAAGAAAGGTTGGGAAAGCAATGGAAGGTAGATTTAATGAATTTGGGGGACAATATGTTCCAGAGACTGTAATGAATGCTTTGATTGAGCTTGAAGATGCTTACAAAAAAGTTATAGATGATAAAGAATTTATGGAAGAATATATGTATAATTTAAAATATTATACTGGAAGACCAAGCTCGCTATATTATGCTGAAAATATGACTAAGGACTTAGGAGGAGCAAAAATTTATCTAAAGAGAGAAGATTTAAATCATACAGGTGCTCATAAAATTAATAATGCCTTAGGTCAAATACTTTTAGCTAAGAGAATGGGTAAGAAGAAAGTTATAGCTGAAACAGGTGCAGGACAACATGGTGTTGCAACTGCTACAATAGCAGCAAAATTTGGATTGGAATGTAAAGTATTCATGGGTGAAGAAGATATAAAAAGACAGGCTATGAATGTTAAGAAGATGGAACTTTTAGGTACAGAAGTAGTTCCAGTTCTAAATGGAGTAAGAACTTTAAATGATGCAGTAACGGAAGCAATAAGATATTGGGCTGCAAATGTAGAAGATACATTTTATGTTTTAGGAACAGCTGCTGGCCCTCATCCATATCCAACTATGGTTAGAAATTTCCAAAGAGTTATAGGTGATGAAGCAAGAAAGCAAATTTTAGAACTTGAAGGCAGACTTCCAGACTATATTTTAGCTCCAATTGGTGGTGGAAGTAATGCAATAGGAATCTTTTATCCATTTATTAAGGATAAGGAAGTTGGTCTTATTGGAGTTGAGGCGGCTGGTAAAGGTATTGAAACTGGAGAACATGCAGCTACTATTACAAAAAGAGAAAAAGGAATTTTACATGGAATGTTAAGCTATGTCCTTCAAGATAATGATGGTGGAGTGCTTGAAGCATATTCAATATCTGCAGGACTCGATTATCCAGGAGTTGGACCAGAACATGCATATTTAGCAGATACTAACAGAGCTGAGTATGTAGGTATAACAGATGAAGAAGCAGTACGCGATGGGTTTATGTATTTAACAAAAATTGAAGGAATAGTACCAGCACTTGAATCATCCCATGCTGTTGCTTATGCTAAAAAATTAGCACCAACGTTAAGTGCCGATAAAATTATAATTATTAATATTTCAGGGAGAGGAGATAAAGATATGGATGCTGTGCTTGCATATCTAGGTGAAAAATAATGAATAGAATAGATGTATCATTTAATAAAGTGAAAGAAAATAATGAGAAAGCTCTTATACCATTTGTAACATGTGGAGCAGACTTTACAGTTGAAGAAACAGCTGATTTGGTAATTGAATTAGAAAAAGAGGGAGCAACTGTAGTTGAAATAGGAATACCTTTTAGAGATCCTCTTGCTGATGGTCCAGTAATACAAAATGCATATACAAAAGCTCTTGCTAATGGAACAAAGGTAAAAGATATATTTAGATGTGTCGAATTAATAAGAGAAAAGTCAGAAGTTCCAGTCGTACTAATGGTTTATTTTAATGTTATATATTTTAAGGGATTAGAAAATTTCATTAAAGATGCGGCAAAAAGCGGTGTAGATGGTCTTATAGTTCCAGATGTTCCTCTTGAAGAAAGAGGAGAAATTAATGAAATCTGTGAAGCTAATGGAATTTATTTAATTCCATTAGTAGCTAGAACATCAAAAGATAGAATAGCTGCTATAACTAAAGATGCCAAAGGGTTTGTATATTGTGTATCTACAAATGGAACAACAGGTGAAAGAACAACTTTAGATAGTGGAACCCATGAATATTTAGATGAAGTTAGAAAAATAGTAGATATCCCAATGTGCATTGGTTTTGGAATTTCTTCAAAGGAAGTTGTAAAAGAAGTAAAAGATTATTGCGATGGGGTAATCGTAGGTAGTGCAATAGTCAAGAGAATGGCAGAAGGTAAGCAGGCAGTAATTGATTTTGTGAAAGATTTAAAAGAGGGATTTAAATAAAGTTAAGCAGTAAATAGCAATAGGCAGTAAATTTTAAGGGGATAATTAATATATAGATAAATTAAGCTTTAAGAAAATGGTTTTTATGAATTTATAAAAGCATTTTTATTAAATGCTGAATGAATAGGTATGAAAGAAGGTAACGATTATGAGTTGTAGATTTAATGAATTTGGAGGACAATACGTTCCGGAAAATGTGTTAAAAGCTTTAAATGAATTAGAAGAAGAATATGAAAAAGCAAAATGTGATGAAAAATTTATCAAAGAATATAATTATTATTTAAATTATTACACAGGTAGGCCAAGCCCGCTATATTATGCAGAAAATATGACAAGAAATTCAGGTGGTGCCAAGATTTATTTAAAAAGGGAAGATTTAAATCATACAGGTGCTCACAAAATTAACAATGCTATTGGGCAAGTATTATTAGCTAAAAGGATGGGAAAGAAGAAAATAATAGCTGAAACCGGAGCTGGGCAGCATGGAGTCGCTACTGCAACAGTTGCAGCTAAGTTTGGAATGGAATGTAAAATATTCATGGGTGAAGAAGACATGAAAAGGCAAGCCTTGAATGTTAAGAAGATGGAGCTTCTTGGGGCAGAAGTAGTTCCAGTATTAAGCGGTATGAGAACATTAAATGATGCAGTTAATGAGGCAATAGAATATTGGGCAAATAACGTAGAAGATACCTTTTATCTTCTTGGCTCAGCAGTTGGACCACATCCATATCCAACTATAGTTAAAGATTTTCAAAGAGTAATTGGAGATGAAGCTAGAGAACAAATTTTAAAATTGGAAGGACGATTACCAGATTATGTTTTAGCTGCTGTTGGTGGAGGAAGTAATGCTATTGGAATATTTACAGCTTTCATAGATGATAAAAAAGTAAAACTTATAGGTGTTGAAGCTTCAGGTAAAGGTATTGACACCGATCTTACTGCAGCTACCATAACAAAAGGCGTAAAAGGTGTAATCCATGGAATGATGACTTATGTACTTCAAGATAAAGAGGGCAACATTGCTGAAGCATATTCTATTTCAGCAGGTCTTGATTATCCAGGGGTTGGGCCGGAACATGCATATTTAGCAGATACTAAGAGAGCAGAATATGTATGCATTAATGATGAAGAAGCCATAGATGCGTTTCTTGATTTAACTAAGATAGAAGGTATAGTACCTGCAATAGAATCATCTCATGCTCTTGCTTATGCTAAAAAGCTAGCACCGACTTTAGATAAAGATAAAATTATAATTGTAAATTTGTCAGGAAGAGGAGACAAAGATATGGATTCCATAATTTCATATCTTGAAAAAAATAATAAATAAGAACCTAGATTTTATAATTTCATATGGTGAGGACAATAAAATAAGATATATAAAAGCCTGTGAAGAGAATAGTAGATAATAAAGCTTAGTGCAAAGGGAGTTCGAAAGTCTAGTGAGATTCGAATACTATAGATATTATTGAATGGGTCTTTGAGGTGACATTTTGAAATTCTTAAGAGTAGGAATGTACGGGAAGTCAGCCGTTAAAATGACAGTATATGAGAATGAGAAATAAAAGTTTTTAACCAATGTCAAGTTTATTAAGGTTAAATCGCATTACAATCTTATTGGTCGTATCTGGAGAGGTATTTTATTAGGATAATATATTGGAATTAGATTACAATATATTGCCTTGATTAAATTAGAATTTGGGTGGCATAACGAGTCACTTCGTCCCAATATTTAGGATGAAGTGGCTCGTTTAATTTTTATTATAGTTGTTTTAGTGGACAATTATAAATGAATTTAAACAAGTAATAAATATTTTGGGAAAAGTAATAAAAAACAATGAAAAAATAGTTTTAGGAGGTCAAATTTAATGAAAATTCTTTTAATAGATAATTATGATTCCTTTACTTACAATGTGTATCAATATTTAAAGGAAATGAAAAATGAGGTAATATGCATTAGAAATGATAAGATTTCTATCAAGGAAATAGAGGAGATAAATCCTGACAGCATATTTATTTCACCAGGGCCAGGAGATCCGAATAGTGCTGGTATATGTTTAGATGTAGTGAAATATTTTGCAGGTAAGATTTCAATTTTTGGAATTTGTTTGGGGCAACAAGTAATTGGAGAAGCATTTGGTGGAAAAATAGTGCATGCGAAAGAATTGTATCATGGAAAAACATCTAAGATTTTTACAAATTCAAATGGTGTATTTAAAAATCTGCCAAGTGAGTTTATTGCAACTAGATATCATTCATTAATAGTTGAAAAAGAAACTCTTCCAGATTGTTTTGAGATTACGTGTCAAACTTCAGTTGGTGAAATTATGGGGATAAAACATAAGGATTATAATATTGAAGGAGTACAGTTTCATCCAGAATCAATAATGACTGATGTTGGGAAAAAAATACTTTTAGAATTTTTACAACGTACTGAAAGATTAATAGGGAAAGATTCAATTAGGAAAAGTGCTAATTATGAGGATGAAAATATTATTAAGTTTAATGAATTAAGTTATGTGACCCCAATAGGTGTGAAACAATATGCAGCTAGATTTAATGTTAAGAATGACTTTCTAGATATTTTTAAAAATATCAGGGATAACTATGGTGATTGTAATTGCACGATTTTAGATTCAGCAGAGGGACCAATTGCTGATTGTGGGAAAAGTTATATAGGTGTATTTCCAAAATTTGAGTTGATTATTTCAAATAGAAAAATGAAGATTATAACTGATGATAGCTGTATTTATGATATATTTATCGGGAATTTCAAAAGACTATATGACATTAATAAAGAGGAATTTAATTTAGAAGAGCGTAAGTTCTCAGATATATTTCCAATTATATCAGCGATTTTTAAGGAAACAAAGATGCATGATGTAGAGATTAATTTTAGTAATGGATTAATTGGAGTTTTTTCATATGAGTATTTGCATTATATTGAGAATATTCATAATAAGAATAAAAGTATCTTAAAATTTCCTGATATTCATTTAAAGTATTTTTCTACAATTTTGGAATATGATAAAAATACATCAGAATTAATAGTTATAAATAATGAAATACCAGGTGCTGAGGAAACGAAATTTGATATAGAGAGAATATTAAATGAAAAAGAAAATTTAATAGAGGATTCCATAAATAATAATGATATTAAAAATTATACGCCAGAAATATTTTCTAATACGACTAAAGAAGAGTTTTATAGCAAAGCAGCTAAAGCAAAGCAATATATTAAGGATGGAGATATATTTCAAATACAAATAGGTCGAAGACTGAATGTGAAAACAAATATTAAACCATTTGATGTTTATAAAAAGTTGAGAACATTAAATCCAACTCCATATATGTTTTATTGGGAATGTAAGGAGTATCAATTAATAAGTAATAGTCCTGAATTACAGCTAAAGGTTGAAAATGGCAAAGTTATGATTAGACCTATTGCTGGTACTTCAAAAGGAAAGGGAAAAACTAAGGAAGAAGCACAAAAATTAAAACAGGAATTAGAGAATAGCCCCAAAGAACAAGCTGAGCATATTATGTTGGTTGATTTAGCTAGAAATGATATTGGAAGAATAGCTTCGACTGGTAGTGTTAGGGTTTCAAGATTAATGAAAACAGAAGAATTTTCTCATGTTTATCATTTAGTAAGTAGTGTTGAAGGAGATATTTTAAAAGAAAATAATAGTATGAAATTATTTGAGTCAACTTTTCCAGCAGGAAATCTTACTGGTGCACCTAAAATAAGAGCTATGGAAATAATTAATGAATTAGAAAATGAAGAAAGAGGACCGTATGGAGGGGCATTTGGATTTTTTGAATTTAATGGAAATATATTAAGCTCAATTATAATAAGAACAATCTTAAGAAAAGGGGAAGATTTGTATTTGCAAGCTTCAGCAGGAATCGTAGCTGATTCTAAAGATTATTTAGAATGGAATGAAATCCAGCATAAAACAGAAACAATTAAACAAGTATTAAGTGAATATATCAATTAAGGCACATTCAAAAAAGAAAAGTGGGGAGATAGCATGGCTTTTGAATTGTCAACAGTAGTTCCATGGGGACGAACTTTAGAAGAATACAAGATGATGTTTGCATTAAGCGAAGATGATTTAAAAAAATCCATTGCAAGTTTTGGAGATGGACCTGCAAGTTTTAATGCGGAAATGAAAAAGCTGAATTATAACGTAGTGTCATTTGATCCTGTTTATGCATTTACTAAGGAGCAATTGATAGGAAGAATACAGGAAACAAAAGATATTGTTTAGAAGAAATAATTAAATATTATACTAATAGTTATGATATTTCAATAATGGAAACAAATTATGAGTTTCAAAAGAACGGAAATAAAATGCTATTAATAAATCATATTAAATAATTTTAATGTACAATGATGCTTAATATCTACATTATTACGTATTAGATAGCTATATTGACAATGTCTTATAGATACTTTAATATAATTCATATGTGAACAGTTCAGTTATGAACTATATTTTAAGGAGATGTTTTTATGGATTATAATGATTTTAAAGTAAAACAGGCTGCGGAGGTAGTTCAATCATTTATGATGATTAGCAAAACTCTAGCAAAATACACGCAGCAGAATGCGGAGAGGTTAGGTTTGACATTGCAACAATTAGGAGTTTTAAATACTATCTATTCTTCTCCGTTAATAACGCATAAACAAATAACAGAAAAATTATTAATTCCTAAAAGCACAGCAAGTGTTAGTGTTGAAGAACTTGTTAATTTGGGTTTGGTTGAACGTAAATCATCTGAAGAAGATAGGCGGGAAATCAACTTAATTTTAACTGACAAAGGTAAAGAAATATCAAAAAAGTCAATTCAAACTTCTATGTCATATATGGCTATGATTTCTGCACTAGAAAAAATATCAACGAATGATATAGATACACTACTTCGTATTCATAAGGAACTTTCAAAGTTTCTATAGTGAACTAATAGACTTTTAGCTATTTTCAAATAAGAAGCAATTTTTTCACTTTGTGTATTAACAGGTGGTACAAAATTGGACTACCTGTTTTAGTATACATATAAATAATTTAACTTAACAGAGCGTTAAAATAAAGAGATTGGTTACAAGTTTCTTTGTTTTAATATCGGAAACTTGCAACTAACTTTTAATATAGGAATCTTATAAATTCCATAATTTTTTTCTCTAATTTAGTCTATTTTTAAGTTGATTTTTTTTATATTTAATCCCCTCAAAACAATAAAGCCAGTTATAACTATAAGAAATATTGTTATTATAGTAGCTTGTTTGGTAAAATTAATATATGGAAATTGTTGAGTTTTTAATAAGTATTGCAAATAAGCATTAGGAAGATTTACAAAATAGGATACTATTACATTATTTTTTGATAATTTAAATGATAGAGCAAACATTATTCCTACAAAAAATAAAGTGGTAATTTGTTCTATGCTTCTAAAACCAGGATATCCCAAGTGGTAAGTGCCAAAAGTTAATCCAGAAACAATTATTGCTGATGTAGTTCCAAAGGCTTTTTCAAATCTTATTTGTAGAAAACCTCTAAAAAAGAATTCTTCAGAAAAAGTAGTTAAAATAAGTGGTGCAATACTAAGCGGGAGTAATGCAAAATTTATATCTTGAAATTTAACAGACTTAAGTGATCCTCCAAGTGAAAATACAAGAAATCCAATTATTATCGCATAATCTATAAATCTTAATTTTTTTATTCCAAGAAGTGATACATCTCCATTATCTTCTTTTCTAAAATAATAAATAGGAATACATACACTGATCACAACACAATAAATAATTTGATAAAAGAAATAATTTCCTATGCCTCCAAGAAAATTTCCTAATGCAACAGATAATATGATCATACCCATTAAAGTAAAAGATATTATTAATAAGTTACTTCTTTCTTTCATTGTAAATATACCTCCATAAAATACTCAGTGCTGACTAATAGGGCATTTTTAAAGGAACATCTTAAAAGAGTCCCTTTATGGTTTCATCTATCCATTTTAGCTCTGTTTCTAAATGATAAATATGATGATTAAATATACTTAGACAATAAATTTTATTCTCAGGCAACATTTTTCTAAGAGTAGTTTCTTTATGAATAACCAGTCTACTAAGTTTGCTCTGGATTAATTCTTGTTGTCTTTTTAAACTTTTTATAATAGTATTATTATCAGCAAATTTAGAATAATATAATATACCATCAAAATTAAATTCTATAGTATATTCTTCTTGTAAAATTTTATTTAAAAGAGATTTAAAATATTTTACACCGGAATCATTAATTGAATATACAGTTCTTTCAGGTCTATTACCATCTTTCTCAACATTAGAATCTACATATCCTTTTTCAGATAACTTTTCTAAATGGTAATAGATAGTTGGAAGTTTAATTTTTGCAAAATCGGCAATTCCATCAGATATAAGTTGTTTAATATTATATCCATGTTGTGGACCATAGTTCATAAGTAACCCAAGAATATAAAATGGAACCTTCATTTTTATCTCTCCTAATACTCAGCATTGACTATAATATACCATATTTCTATAGATTGGCAAAGAATTTATTTTAAACATTAATTAACATTTTTATTAAACGAAATTAAATAAAGTAGATACAAGTCGCTTCATTTTGTAAGGGAAGAAACTTATATCTGCTTTTTAGTTATAAAATAATTATAAATTCCATAATTTTGATTGCTCTAGAATAATATTTTCACAGCATGTATCAGATTTGTACCAATTGCAGCTACTGCATATTTTGTGAAATTTATTTTTATCAAAATTTCTATAAATAGTGTTTATAATTTCATTAAAAACATATTCCTTATTTTCTTTTAAATCATATATTTTTAAAGTATTAAAATCTAATTCTTTTACCTTTTTATCTGTTAAGCAAGTGTTGTTATTATGTTTATTTGGACAATTAAAACATAAATCATCGCATTTAGTAATGAGTTTAATCCTAGTATAAGGATTTTTATTTAGCAGATATATTATGTTATTCAGTCCCTCAACAAACTCTTCACTATAGCCTAATCCTTTGTAAAAAAATATACAATTAATGTGATGCGGCCTAAGCAATAGCATTTCTCGTAAGTATTCCTTTAACACCCTTTTTTACTCTTAAGCCTATTACTATTGCGATAGTCACCATGATTAAATCTTTAATTACGAAAGGATAGAAACCTGCGATTAGTGCACTTTGCATATTCATTCCTGTTACAATTTTTAATTGAAGCGTACCAAGAAGTAATTGAAAAATCAAGCCCATGTATGAAGCAATAAATAATAATATTTTGTTTTGTTTCTCTGAAGCATATCCAATTAAAAATGCAATAATTATGAATCCTATAATATATCCACCTGTTGGTCCAATAATCACATGTAATCCACCATTAAAATTTGCAAAGACAGGTAATCCTATTGCTCCTAGAACATCAAATACAATTATTGAAAGTGTTCCTAGTTTAGCACCTATTATTACTGATATTATTACTAATCCAAAAATTTGCAGAGTTATTGGTACAGCAGTAAATGGAAGTGGAATTGATAGCTGAGAAAAAATAACCATAAGTGCTGCACACATTCCTATAAGTGATATTTCTTTAATTGATAAATTTAATTTCATTAATATTTCCCCCTTTGTATTTCTTTTAAGTATATATATGGTAAAAGAAATTGTCAACCTATAATTAATTACTGGTTCACGATTAAAATTCCATTGGACTATTGTAAAATAATACTACACGTAAATAAATGTACGGTAAAACGAAATGAAATTTGAAATTATGATTTTATAGTAATGCTGGAATATTATAAGTTTCAATGATATAATTTTGAGGAAATGAGGTGTTTAAAACTTATGGCAAAGAAAAACAGTAGAAATACAGATATTTTAAGTGAAACTAAGAATACAACTTCACCTAAGATATATTCTTTATTAGTGGAATTAGTAAACCAGAATAGAGAAGATTTAGCTGAAGATGTTTTAAAAATAGATTATTTATTGACATATACAAGTAATTGTATTAAAGGTAAAGACTTCAAAGAAGCAAAAGCTACAATAAAGATGGTAAAAGAGAGAATGGATAAGTTGAAGGATAGTGCTGTTAATATTGAATATCTAAAATATCTTTATGATGGAATTAGTGCAAAGATAAAATAAAAAAACAGATATATTTAAAATATGCAGTTATTCTTCAAAATTTGATGTTATAATAAAGTAATCTTCATCATATAATTGATGATTAAATAAAATATGTAAAGTGAGCAATGTAAATGAGATTTGAAAAATTAGAAAAAACAATAAACAAATTAGATAATGATATTGAGGCTTTAAGAAGAGTTAAACAATATTTATCTAATAAAGATGAAATCAATGAAATAAGTGATTTATTAAACAAGGAAAGACAAGTATATGCAGATGAATTATATTTAGGTGATGCAATAGCTTATACAGAATGCATAAGTATCATAGCAAACTTGATAAATAAAGAATTAGGTAAAGAAGAACAAATTAAATTACTAGAAGATATAAAAGAAATTCATGGCAGGAAATCACCAAATGTGAGTAAGAAAAGTCATGGGCTCAACGCTTGGCTTAAATTTCTTGATGTAAATTGTGAATGGGCTGAAGAAAATAATAGTGAGTGGTCAACCTTAATTATAAAAGGATTTACGCCAAAAATTAATAGTTAGTTAATTACGTTTTTATATGAAGAGAGAAGGGCATTTATAACAATATTTTTTATCATGTAATTTTATTATGCTCAGTTAAAATCATATGAATACTATAATAGAATTTAAGTTAGACACATGAAATAAAATAACAAGCCAAATGTGCAAAATAGATTAGCATATTGACTTGTTATTTTTTTTATGTGCTTTATATGGTGGGTAAGAAAATTGATTCGCCTAAAGGTAAATCATTATTTGGTAAGTCATTAATATCTCTAAACTAAAAATATAAACTATAATATTAAATTTTAAGAAAATCTATAAGTGTTTTTGCGGCTATGGATAAATTAATTGAATTCTTATAAATTACACCGATATATCTAGGTGAAATTTGAACTTTTAATGGAATTTCTGTGAGAATGTTATTTTCTAAATCATTATAAGAAAACTCTCTTATAACAGATGTAATTCCAAGATCAATTTTTGCACATTCAATTAAAAAATCCATATTACTAGCTTCTATATCAGGAGTGATACATAAATTTTGTGAAGCAAAGTAATTGTCTAGATGTTCTCTTGTAGTATTAGGATTTTCTAAGAACATGAAAGAGCCTTTATTTAATATATCATCTGTGGAGGAGGCGTTTAATTTTACTAAATAATTATTGCTGGCAACTAAAATATCATGTATTTCTTTAATCTTGATTAATTTAAGGTTAATTTCATTTGTAGTGGTTCCAATGATGCCCAAATCTAATTTTTCTTCTTCTACTAACTTTATTGTATCAAGGGTAGTTCTATTTATAATTTTAATTTTAAAATCAGAATATTGCTTTGTGAATTCTTGAAATTTAGGCAAAAAATAATTCTTACCTATTGTAGTACTTACACCCAAATTAATATTGCCCATTTCTTTATTTTTTAGCTTTTCTAAGATATGTTCTCCCAAGCTTAAGTCATCAAAGGCATTTTTTATGTGATTAAATAATATATCTCCTTCTGGGGTTAGTGCAACTCCTTTAGAACTTCTGGAAAATAGGTTTATGTTTAGAGAATTTTCTAAAGTCTTAATTGATTTACTTATAGCAGGTTGAGATACATAGAGCATCTGAGCAGCACGGGATATGTTTTTACATTTTGCAACTGTGAAAAATACTTTATAAAGATTTAAATCAATCATAATATCATAACTCCTGTTTATAGTATTCATAACTAATATATATTTTAATTATATATAAAAAGAGGATAAAATGTAAGCAAGGAAAGAAAATATTTAGAGATTAAATATAAAGAAAAGGAAGAAGTTATTATGAGAATAGGAATAATAGGAATGGGTGCTATTGGTGGGTATATTAGTGCTATGCTTTGCAAAAGTAATCAGGATGTTTATGTGATTGCAAAGGGTGAAACTTTAAAGAATATAAAAAATAATGGAATCACTTTAAAAAATGAAGAAGAGGGGAATTTTACTGTATTTCCAACCTTAGTAACAGATAATGCAGAAGATGCTGGAATAATGGATATTGTATTTGTTTGTGTAAAGGGATATTCGTTGAAAGCAGCAGCAAAAACTATATCACCAATGATTCATGATCATACATTAGTCGTTCCTATTATTGATGGAGTTGATGGAGGGAGTAAATTATATTCCCAGTTAGGAAAAGGGAAGATTGTAGATGCAGTTATGTATATTACTTCAAAAGTTGTAGGCAATGGAGTTTTAAATCATACTAGCAAAAGTGCTAAGATAGTTATATCAGAAAATAGGAATAGATCCATTTACAAAATATATTTAGAATTGATTTATAATGTATTGACACAGGCGAATATAATATGCGAAATTAGAAAAGATGCAGAAGTTTTTGCATGGAACAAGTATGTTTTTAATTGCGCCTTTAATATAACAGATTCCTATTATGATGTGCGTGTGAAAGGAATCTTAGACGATAAAATGAAATTTGAGACTTTTTGTAATGTAGCTAAAGAGTGTGAAGAAGTTGGACGGACTAAAGGAATAAAACTTCCAGAGAATATTTATGAAAGAACAATTAACAATCTAAAAAAATTATCGAAGAAGAGCATGAGTTCTATGCATAGAGATGTAATCTTAGGCAGGAAGTTTGAGCTTGAACTATTTTGCGGTGATCTATGCCGCATGGGTAAGGCTGTTGGAGTGCCGACACCATATACGCAAAAAGCTTATGAGAAGCTTAAAATATTACAACCTGCAAACTAATTAATAGATATAGGTAAATAATTTTACCTATATTTTTTCGCATATTTCAACACTTTGTTGAAATATAATCTAAAGAATATATATTTGGTTTACAAAGGAATATAATAATCTTATGTATATTGTTATAAATTGTCATAACGTACATGAGATATTTTTTATAGTTTTACATATTGTTAGTTGAGTTTGAGAATAAATTCCACATATCAAACATAGTATATTGTAGAGTAACTAAAGGAGGAATAAGAGATGAATTATTTACTTACTAAACTAAATGCTACTTTTAGGGATAAGAAAGCCTATTTTTTCATTGTACTAATAATGTTTTGTTTAGGGATATCCTTTGGACTTTATACTGTAAAATACATGGGAGCATCGGATAAAAAGGATTTAACCAATTATTTTTTTAGTTTTACTAATTCTATAGGCGGTCAACCCACCAATTATGGAAGTTTACTATTTGAGGTTTTAAAGAAAAACATACTACTAATAATACCTATATTTGCATTAGGTTTAACTTTTTTTGGAGCGCCTGTAATTTTGTTTTTAGATTTACTAAAAGGTTTTATATTAGGGTATACTTTTTCTTTTATGGTAACCACTTTTGAAGGAAAGGGAATTGGACTAGCCTTGGTATCTATTATTCCTCAAAACTTAATATATATTCCATGTTTTATAGCATTAAGTGTTATCAGTTTATCTATGTCTACAGAAAGATTCAAAGGAAAATATTTCAAACGAGGAAATAATAAAGATCCATTTTTAGATGGTGTATTTACTAAGTTAATCGTAATCATAATGTTGTTTACAATTGGCATATTAATTGAAACATATATATCACCATCATTAATAAAACTTGTGGCTAAAAAGTTCTATTTATAACAAGGAAATGTTCCATTTTGATTTTACCCAGTATAATTTACTTGAACTATATCTAGTAACGTGACGTTCTTACATTCTTAGTTTAATATAAAAGATTACAATGATAGGATGGCTAGATAATGGATAAAGAAAAATATGTACACATAAAGCTAATAAGTAAGAAGGAAATTCGACAAACATGTCGAATATAAATCATAATCAATTGTATAGGAGATAATAATGATAAATAGTATAAATAACTATAAAAATTATTTGTTTGATAGTGGTAAAAGTGAGAATACTATATATGCATATGTAACAGATGTTAGTCTTTACCTTAAATTTTTAAGTAAAAAGAAAATAGACTTATATGATAGTGATAAACTAACAGTTATGTCATATATACAAAATCTTATTAACCAAGGGAAATCAGAAAGATCTATAAATAGAATAGTTATAAGCCTTAGAAACTTTTATTCTTATTTAAAAAATGAAACATTAATTAAAGAGATTCCTAAAATAGAATACAAGAGTTCTAAAAATAATAGAAAGCTGCCACAAATTTTAACAGTTGAAGAAGTAGATAAAATAATTAGAATAGTTGAAAAAGATTGTTCTAAAGGAATACGTGATAATGCACTATTGGAATTAATGTATGCCACAGGAATGAAGGTTTCTGAACTTATTGGATTAAATGTAGAAGATGTTAACCTTGATTTAAACTTTGTAAGGTGTACAGATAATAAGCATTTTGAAAGGCTTATCCCTATTGGAAGAAGTGCTTGTAAGGCATTAGAGGAATATTTAAGTATACGATATAAGATTGCACAGTGCGGAGTATCTAATCTTTTTGTAAACTTAAATGGTAATAAACTCACAAGACAGGGTATTTGGAGAATTGTAAAAGAATATTCTAGGAAAGCTGGCATAGATAAAGATGTTAATTTGAACACCTTTAGACATTCGTTTGCAGTTCATTTACTTCAAAATGGAGCAAATGTTAGAGCAGTTCAAAAATTACTTGGAAATCAAGTGTTAACATATATGGATACTTATTATGAAATAATTAATAATGATAAAATCAATTACATTTACATGCATACACATCCAAGAGCATGATTTTTTGAAAAATTTATTAATTACAGTATAAAATAAGTTGGATTTTAAAGGCATGGGAGCTATCCTATGCCTTTTATTTTATTATATGCTTTAGCGATAAAAGAAAACCACCTGCTAAGCGGGTGGTGGGCAGTTGGTTATACCGTTAAAAAACTATGAGTATTTTCAAAAAATATTTTTACCACAAACTTCGTATTACCACAAAACTAATACTGGTAATACAAGAGTATAAGGTACTAAAAAATTTAAGGTTCACAATTACATTTAAAATAAGGAATAACCACACAATAAAAAATATATAGCAAGTCTAACAGGGAGAAAAGACTGTCCTATATATTTTTTAGCCTTATAGGCGCAGAGCAAGCCACCAGTTCGACTGGTGGTCCTGACTTTTCTTAGGTAAACGTAGGAATATTTATATGTCATCACATATCTTAGGTTATTTACTAAAAAGAAAAAATAATGTATAATTATGTTGAAAAATGAATAAAAAAGGGTGGTTGGAAAATGAAAATTAAATTAATCAAAAAAGTAATGGCTTTAACAATTGCAACAACAACTTTTATGGGAATTTCGGCAGTAGGGGCGTCAGCACAATGGAGACATAATAATATCGGCTGGTGGAATTCAAAAGGAAATGATTATTCAGTTGGATGGGAACAAGTTGGGGGAAATTGGTTTTACTTTGATGGAAGCGGATATATGAAAACTGGTTGGCTTCAAGATGGGGGCAAGTGGTATTATTTAACTCAAAATGGAAATATGGCAACTGGTTGGCTTCAAGACGGGAACAAGTGGTACTACTTAAATCAAAATGGTGATATGGCATATAATGCATTTATTGCTGGGTACAGATTAGGTTCTGATGGTGCTTGGATAAATGATAATTTAAGTGATATGAATACTACTACAGGTGCAGCAGTTAATATTACTACAGGCCCAGCAGTAAATTTTATTCCTGAGGATAATTTACATAAAGAGAATAAGGAACAAGAAAAATTAGATAAGTTCGCAAATAAATGGGATGATAAAATAAATAAAGAAATCGATAAATTAGAAAATAAGGAAAATAGAGCTTGGCAATTTTTTAATAATTAAAAATATTATTTTATAATTTCAAAAGCAAGAAACTGGAAAATAGTCATTATTACCATTAGTGGTATTACTAAATTTCATATAATATATTATAAGCTAGTAAAGATAGATTAGGTAGGAGTACTTAATCTATCTTTATTAGCTTATAATTATTAAAAGATATATTTTTTGCTTTCCATAAATTTGTCTATTAAAATTCAAGCATTTATACAAAAAATAAAAGTGAGTATAAATATTTGTATATTCTCAGTTGATTTTAAGGTTCATGATGTATAACAATAAGTAGGGTTATTAATTAACTTATATACTATACAAAAGAAAGAAGGTGAACATTAATGAACATATCAGGAATTATGAATTCAACATATCTTAATAATACAAGTAAGATTAAACAATCACAAGGTGTTGATACAGTATCAAGTGCAACTAAAACGCAAAGTATAAAAAAACTAGATACTATAGCAAATCAAACTAAGATTCAAAGTACAAAAAAACCAGATGCTATATCAAGTGCCACTAAAAAAAATGGCGGAGATCACTATTTTGAAGCTAGAGCTTAAATGAAAAATACAATAAAAGAGGTGGTATTGTAAATCTTAAAATACTGCCTCTTTTTAATTTGTTGTATACAGAGTATGTAATAAACCTTTTATTTGAAATTCTAATTAAGATGATTAAAAGTAAAATAAATTATCCTTTGAAAAAGTCAATGAAATAGCATCATTTAAAGAAAAATACATATTCTTTTTTTCAAGTTTATATTCAATTATGTTAGAAATAGATTTTTCTTCATTTTTCATATGTAAAGTAAATTCAAAAGGATTTTCTATGATATTATCAATTTTATAGGTAAAAGTATTTTCAAAATTTGTATTTTCAGTGATTTCTATATCATGAGCACGTATGCAGAGATATTCAATATTTTCAGGGACATCATCAGCAACCAAAAACTCGTGTCCCCATTCTTCAGCATAAATAGTGTGTTTATCAACTTTTCTAGCCTTTGAAATATTTTTACAGCCAGTTAATGTTGCTTCAGCAAGTGACTTTGGATGTTTAAATAAATCTTTTTTATCTCTATTTTTTAAGGAGATTCCATTCTCATAGACAATTATATTATCACAGACTCTATATGCTTCAGCTATATCGTGAGTAACAAAAATAACATTACCACTATAATCTTTTAAAATAGACATCAATTCTTTCTCTAGGTTATTTCTTAAGTGCTGATCTAAAGCTGAAAAAGGTTCATCTAAAAGTAAAACATCTGGAGATGTTACTAAGGCTCTGGCCAAGGCAACTCTTTGCTGCTGTCCTCCGGATAATTGCCAAGGATAACGTTTATCTAATCCTGAGAGGCCTAATCTTTCGATATATTCTTTGCTTAAGGATTTTTTTTCTGAATCTTTTAAATTAGAAATGCCAATCTCAATATTATCAATTATATTCATATTTGGAAATAGGGCATAGTTTTGAAAAAGATAACCTACTTTTCTCTTTTGAGGTGTTAAATTAATCTTTTTTTCTGAATCAAAGAAAATATTATCATTCACAATAATTTTGCCTTTAGAAGGAGTAACTAAGCCTGCTATGCACTTAAGGCTCATGCTTTTACCGGAACCAGAAGCTCCTAAAAAACCTAATATACCGTTTTTATGTTCAAAATTAACCTTTAAATTAAAGGAAGAAAGATGATTTTCAATATTAATTTTTAAAGACATTATTTAGCCCTCCTTCCCATAAGTTTAAGTTGAATTTCTGACCAGTAATTCAATAGCAATATTAGTACTAATGATAATAGAACGATTATAATAACCCAAAGCATTGCTTTTTGCATATCTCCACCTTCAGCAGCAAAGAATATAGCTAGGGGCATTGTCTGGGTTTTGCCTGGAATATTTCCTGCAATCATCAAAGTTGCACCAAACTCACCAATAGCTCGAGCAAAGGAGAGAACTAGTCCACCAATAATACCAGGCATAGCCATTGGAATAGCAATTTTATAAAATATTTTAAATTCACTAAGTCCTAGGGTTTTAGCTGCAAAAAGGATATTAACGTCTATTTGCTCAAAAGCTGCACGTGAAGTTCTATACATCATAGGAAAAGAAACCACTACAGCAGCAATTACTGTAGCACTCCAGCTAAAAATTATAGAAGTATTAAAAAGTTCGAAAAATTTACCAACAGGTCCGTTTTTACCACAGATAAGTAGTAGAAAAAATCCGACCACGGTAGGGGGAAGAATCAAAGGTAAAGTAAATAATCCATCTATTATTCCTTTAGATTTTCCTTTGAAATTTGCCATCCAATAAGAGATAATAATTCCTAAAAAAAATGTTATTACGGTTGAAAGAACTGCTGTTTCAACAGAAATTCTTAGGGGTGAAAAATCCATATTAATCCCTCCTTCAAAGTTAGACAAACCAAAAAATTGTCAAAATATATAACATAATTTTGTAATAACCAATCTAAAAATTTTAAATATAGTAGATTATTATTGTTAAAAGTTAATGCAAGATAGAACAAATATATAATAGAATATTTAAATATGTTTTATATAGTCATGTTTGATAAAGTTTAGCTATGTTTTATTATGATTTTTATAATATTAGCATTAATTCTATAAAAATACAATAGTGTATTAGATATGCTTAATTCTGTTTTCTACTAGTAAAAAAATAATAAAGATATTATTACAAAAGATAGCTTGAATATATTTACAATTTAATTGAAAGGATGTATTATATTACCATAAAAATAAATTTGGCATAAAAAATTTTTTTTAGGTAAGGACATGATTTGTAGAATAAATAATAGATTAATTTAATAATAATATTTTAGAAGTGGATTCTATAGGCTGCTAAATATCATTACAAACAAAGTAGACAAGCATTTAATTCCATTATAAATATGATTCCAAATAAAATATTAATTAAGATAGGGGAAGAGAATATGAATTTTGATCAAATTAAATCAAAGTCTGAAAACTATAAGGAGGATATGACCAAATTTCTTCGTGATTTAGTTGCTATTCCAGGCGAAAGTTGTGGTGAGGAAAAAGTCATAAAGAGAATTGAAGAAGAAATGAAGAAAGTTAACTTTGATGAAGTTACAATAGATCCAATGGGTAATATTATAGGACGTATGGGGACAGGAAAAACAGTTATTGCATTTGATGCTCATATTGATACTGTAGGAATTGGAGAAATATCTAACTGGACTTTTGATCCTTATGATGGTTATGAAACTGAAACTGAAATTGGAGGAAGAGGAACTTCAGACCAACTTGGTGGAATAGTTTCAGGTGTTTATGGCGCAAAAATCATGAAGGATTTAAACTTACTTTCTGATAAGTATACAGTATTAGTTACTGGTACTGTTCAAGAAGAAGATTGTGATGGCCTTTGTTGGCAATATATAATTAACGAAGATAAAATCAAGCCAGAATTTGTTGTTATAACTGAACCTACTAATGGCAATATATATATAGGTCAAAGAGGACGCATGGAAATTAGAGTTGAAGTTAAGGGCGTTTCATGCCATGGATCTGCACCAGAACGTGGAGATAATGCTATATATAAGATGGCAGAAATTATTTCTGAAGTTAAAAATCTTAATGAAAAACTAAAAGATGATTCATTCCTTGGCAAAGGTACTTTAGCTGTATCACAAATAGATTTTAATTCGCCTTCTCGTTGTGCGGTTGCTGATATGTGCGCTATTTCAATTGATAGACGTCTTACAGATGGAGAAACTTATCAAATGGCTCTTAAAGAAATTGAAGAATTAGAGTCAGTTAAAAAATATGATGCAAAGGTTGCTATGTATAATTATGATAGACCTAGTTACACAAACCTTACTTATCCAACTGAATGCTATTTCCCAACATGGGTAATTCCAGAAGACCATCCTATAACTAATGCAGTAGTAAAATCTTATAAAGGAATGTATGGCGAGCCAGTAGTAGATAAATGGACATTCTCAACAAATGGTGTTTCTATTATGGGGCGTTTCGGAATTCCATGTATTGGTTTTGGACCTGGAAAAGAAGAAGAGGCACATGCTCCTAATGAAAAGACATGGAAAGAAGATTTAGTAAAATGTGCTGCAGTTTATGCTGCTGTTCCAACTATATATACTTCAAATAAATAAATATTATTAGTGAAAATGAAGGGGGATATTAAAATTATGAGTATTGTCGATAAATATGTAAATGCATTAAAAAGCCTGAAAATTGATCAAATGTATAAAAATGACTTTTTTCTTACATGGGAAAAAACTACAGATGAGTTAAAGGCAGTTTATGAAGTGGCAGATGCATTAAGAGCTTTACGTAAAAATAATAAATCAATAAGATTGTTTGATAGTGGACTTGGAATTTCATTATTCCGTGATAATTCAACACGTACTCGTTTTTCCTATGCTAGTGCATGTAATCTTTTAGGTCTTGAAGTACAAGACCTAGATGAAGGTAAGAGTCAAGTCGCTCATGGTGAAACTGTAAGAGAAACAGCTAATATGATTTCATTTATGGCTGATGTTATTGGAATTCGTGATGATATGTATATTGGAAAAGGAAATAAATATATGCATACAGTTGCTGATGCAGTAAAGGAAGGATATGAAGATGGAGTTCTTGAACAAAAACCAACATTAGTAAATCTACAATGTGATATTGATCATCCAACTCAAGTTATGGCAGATATGCTACATATCATACACGAGTTTGGTGGCATTGAAAATTTAAAGGGTAAAAAAATAGCTATGTCTTGGGCTTACTCACCATCTTACGGTAAACCGTTATCTGTACCTCAAGGTGTTATAGGATTAATGACACGTTTTGGGATGGACGTTTGTTTAGCACATCCAGAAGGCTACGAAGTAATGGAAGAAGTTGAAAATATAGCTCGTAATAATGCTAAGGAATCAGGTGGAACATTCACAAAAACTAATAATATGGCAGAAGCATTTAAAGATGCAGATATAGTATATCCAAAGAGTTGGGCTCCTTTTGCAGCAATGAAAGAACGTACTGATCTTTATTCAGAAGGTGATTTTGAAGGTATTAAAGAATTAGAGAAAAAACTTCTTGATCAAAATGCAGAACATAAAGATTGGGAATGTACAGAGGAATTAATGAAAACAACTAAAGATGGAAAGGTTCTTTATTTACATTGCTTACCAGCTGATATTAGTAGTTTGTCATGTGAGAAAGGTGAAGTTGAAGTTTCTGTATTTGATCGTTACAGAGTTCCACTTTATAAAGAAGCAAGCTATAAGCCATATATTATAGCAGCAATGATTCTTCTAGCAAAGGTAAAGAATCCTGCAGAAGTTTTAGAAAAAATGGCTCAAAGTGAAGATATAAGATTCAAGGGTTAGGCACTAACAAAAAATATACACATTTAAAAAGAGCAGCTATGCTGCATATAAGAACATTTCATGGCATTTAAAAAGAGCAGCTATGCTGCATATAAGAACATTTCATGGCAATTTTAGACTTGTTATTTATTTTCATGTGCCTTAAATATTTAAAGAGAGAATTGGAGGGATATATGGTGAGTAAGATTGTAATAGCGTTAGGAGGAAATGCACTGGGAGATACACTAGAGGAACAAATGAAATCAGTAAAATTAACTGCTGAAAGTATTGTAGATTTAATCGAAAGTGGAAATCAGGTAGTTATTACTCATGGAAATGGACCTCAAGTGGGAATGATAAACTCAGCTATGGAGCTTGTTAAAAAATATCAAATACCATTAACAATGTGTGTTGCAATGAGTCAAGGGTATATTGGATATGATTTGCAAAATGCAATTAGAGAAGAACTTTTATCACGTAATTTAAATAATCCTGTTACAACTCTCATTACTCAAACTCTTGTGGATCCGAATGATAACGCATTTTTAACCCCTACAAAGCCAATTGGAGGTTTTTATTCAAAAGAGGATGCTGAAAAATTAGAGAAGACCGGAATAGTGATGAAAGAAGATTCAGGTAGGGGATATAGGCAAGTTGTTTGTTCTCCAAAACCTATTGATATAATTGAAAAAGAAACGATTTTAGAACTAGTATCAGCTGGAGAAATAGTTATTGCGTGTGGCGGTGGTGGAATTCCAGTTATTCAAACAGAAAACAACCATTTAAAAGGTGTACCAGCAGTAATCGATAAAGATTTTGTAGCAGCACTATTAGCTAAAGAGATAGATGCAGATTGTTTAATTATACTAACCGCAGTAGAAAAGGTTGCTATAAACTTTGGAAGGCCAGATATTAAATGGTTAGATTCACTTACCGTAGAAGAAGCTAAAGAGTACATTAAAGAAGGCCAATTTGCACCGGGGTCTATGCTTCCCAAAGTGCAAGCAGCTTTAGAATTTATTTCTCCAGGAAAAGGAAGGACTGCAATTATTACGCTTTTAAACAAAGTACATGATGGAATTTTAGGTAAAACAGGAACTCACTTTAAAATGTAAAGTTAAACTTATGATATAGCTTTCCGAAATCATAAATATTGTTATTTCGAAGGACTATGAAAATGTTGCTGAAGGTACTAAGTTGCAAGTTGTACCCAATCCAGAATGCTCCCGCTTTCAGCGTGACAAGCTAAATTGGATATTTTAAAAGGAAACTCGACTCGCTTCGCTCACTGAGTAAGCGATTCACACCAAATCATAGATTTGGGTTCTCTGCTTAACAACCTTTAACAGCTCATTTTCAAATGCCTTCTGAATAAAAATATTTATGATTTCTAGTATAGTAATACATTCCAAGTATAAGTTTAGTTCGTGGTTTGTTTATCTATAACAAGCCTGTAGATGCCATAAAACAAAAAGATCTACAGGCTTAGTTTTAATTATTTCAGTTATAGCAATGCAACTACATATAAGGAATAATCAAAAAAATATAAAATGAAAGAAGCGCTTATGAATGATTATTATTAAAAATGGAACGATTGTGACTGAATCAGAAAGTTATTGTTCAGATATTATGATAGAAAATAATAAAATATCTTGTATTGGAGCAAATTTATCCAATGATAATGCAGAAATCATTGATGCTTTGGGAATGTATATAATTCCTGGAGCAGTGGATGTGCATACTCATATGGATTTGCAATCTGGAAATAGTCGTTCAATAGACGACTTTTATACTGGAACTGTTGCAGCTGTTTGTGGTGGAACTACAAGTATTGTTGACCATGTAGCCTTTGGCCCTAAAAATTGTGATATTCGTCACCAAATTGACGAATATCATAAATTGGCTAAGGGAAAAGCAGTAATTGATTATGGATTCCATGGAGTAATACAGCATGTAAATGATGAGGTTTTATCTGAAATGGAGTCTTTGGTTAAAGAAGGAATTTCTAGCTTTAAGATTTATATGACATATGATTTTAAACTGGATGACGTCTTAATTTTAAAAGTATTAAAAAAAGCAAAAGAATTGGGAGTAATTATTGCTGTACATGCTGAAAACAATGATGTTATAAATTACCTTAGAGAAAATTATGTTTCAAATGGTTGTTTAGAAACAATATACCATGCAAAATCACGACCAGATCACTGTGAAGCAGAGGCAATTAGCAGAGTGCTACATCTTGCAGCATTGGCAGGAGATGCCCCAATTTATATTGTCCATATTTCTACTGAAAAGGGATTGGATGAGATAAGAAAAGCAAGAGCACAGGGGCAAAAGAATATTTTTTCTGAAACTTGCACTCAGTACCTAACAATGACAGAGAAAAAATATCTTGAGCCAGACAATAATGGATTAAAATATGTAATGTCTCCACCTTTACGTCACAAGAATGATATTGATGCTCTATGGAAAGGCGTACAAGATGGTGCAATTAATGTAATTGCTACTGATCACTGTTCATTCAATTTAAAAGGTGACAAACAAAAGGGAGTTAATGATTTTACAAAATGCCCTAATGGAGCTCATGGCGTTGCTGAACGAGTAATGGTAATTTTCTCTGAAGGCGTTATGAATAAGAAAATTTCAATTAATCGTTTTGTAGAACTTTTATGTACAAATCCTGCAAAGATTTATGGGCTTTATCCTAAAAAGGGTTCTTTGATTCCAGGTGGGGATGCTGATATTACTATCATTAACCCAAATCCTGAGTATACTCTTACAAGAAGTATGCTTCATGGAGCTGTAGATTACACATGTTTTGAAGGCATGACATTAAAGGGTGATATTGATACTGTAATACAGGGTGGGAAAGTAGCTTATAAAAATAATGAGTTTTTAGGGAAAAAAGGTGATGGAAAATTTATTAAGAGAAAAGTAATGAAACAATACTAAACCACTATTGAACATATTACGCATAGCATCAACAATGCTTTGCTGCCATGCTTTCAATTATTTGTTGAGGCTTAATAAGATAAAATGTAAATATAGGATGATAAGGAGATTTGACAATGAGTGTATACGATGATTTGGATTTTTTTAAAAGGCTAATTAAAGGGATTGCAGAAGAGTTTGGGTCTAATTGTGAAGTTGCGATTCATGATTTAAAAGCAGGATATGAACACAGCATTATAGCGATTGAGAATGGGCACGTTACAGGACGCAAGGTGGGAGATGTTGCATCGCGAATTGCAATGGAAACAATTCATTCCAATCTTCAGAATAAAGATCACTATAGTTATAGTACCCGTACGAATGATGGACGTATTTTAAAATCTACTACTATATGCATTCCAGATCAAAATGGCAAAGCTAAAGCACTTCTTTGTATTAATTATGATATTACTCAGCTAATAGTGTCTAATAAAATTATGAGAGATTTTGTTTCTATAAATGAAATAAAGGATAATGATGAGGGTGATGTTGCAATTCCAACCGATGTTAACCAACTTCTCGAAGATTTAATTGAGGAATCATATCAATTAATTGGAAAACCTGTTGCAGTTATGACTAAAGAAGATAAAATGAAAGCCATTAAATATTTGGAGAGTAAAGGTGCGCTTTTAATTAAAAGATCGGGAGATAAAATTTCAAAGTTCTATGATATTTCAAAATATTCACTTTACAGCTATTTAAATAGCAATGAGGATTAAATATAATACTGTAAAATATTTAAAAGGATGAATAAAAAACTGAACAATTAGTCTTTTATTCTGTAGATTATTAATTTAATAAGTAATAATTCTGTGGAAATCAGATATATATAATAATGGAACTCATATGTAAATTAAGTAAGCTTAGAAAAAATTTATTGGGAAATACCAATATATATGGAATGCAATTAAAATTGATCAACTAGCCAGTTAGCTGATAACAAAAATAGGAAATGACTAGTTGATCAGATTGACAATACAGTAAACGTTTCACTATAGCTTTATATTTAATGCATAAAAGTGAACCTTTGGCCATTAGTAATGTGTATTTTAGGCACATGAAAGAAAATAGGCTTGGCAGATGGATCTGTTATTTTTTTGAATGTGCCTTATTAGGAGGTCTTGTAATGCAAGATGAGTATATTGTTAAAGGCAATATTATTTTTACTAAGGAATTAGGTAAATATGAAATATTTGAAAATGGATATATTGTTATCGATGGTAAATTTGTTAAGGGTGTTTATAAAGAGCTGCCTGAAAAGTACAGTAAACTAAAGATTTTAAATTATGGAAATGCACTTATAATACCAGGATTTATTGACATTCATTCACATGCACCACAGTTTCCAAACTTAGGATTAGGACTGGATAAGGAGCTTATGCCATGGTTAGATTCATATACCTTCCCAGAAGAAAAAAAATATTCCAATATAGACTATGCAAAAAAAGTGTATTCTGCTTTTGTAAGAAGTTTATGGAAATATGGCACTACAAGATCATGCGTTTTTGCTACCATTCATAAGAATGCAACAAAGTTATTAATGGATTTGTTTGCAGAAGCGGGATTAGGTGCATATGTAGGAAAGGTTAATATGAATAGAAATGCACCAGGATATTTATTAGAAAGTACGGAGGAATCTATTCATAATACTAAAGAACTATTAGATGAATATGGTCAAAAATATGAATTGGTGAAGCCTATTATCACACCAAGATTTGTTCCAACATGTAGCTTTGAGCTTTTAAAAAGTCTTGGGGAATTATCAAAGAAATATAAAGTTCCAGTGCAATCTCATTTGAGTGAGAATTTGAGCGAAATCAGTTTTGTTAAAAAACTACATCCCAAATCAAAAAACTATGCCAGTGTCTATAATGAAGCCGGATTATTTGGTGACCTCCCTACTATAATGGCCCATTGTATTTGGTTAGAAGAAGATGAAATTGAACTAATGGTGAGAAAAGAAGCTTTCATTGCCCACTGTCCTAATTCAAATAACAATTTATCAAGTGGTATTGCGCCTATTCGAAAATTGATGAAAAAAGGTTTAAACATAGGACTTGGAGCAGATATATCAGGTGGACACAGTGTATCGATGACGAATGTAATTGCTAGTTGTGCTCAGGTGTCAAAGTTAAAATGGCTAGAAAGTAATAAAGCAGACAAGCCTTTAACCACAGCAGAATTATTATACTTGTCAACAAAGGGCGGAGGAAAATTTTTTGGTAAAGTAGGAAGTTTTGAAGAAGGATATGAATTTGATGCCTTAATTATTGATGATAGAAGTTTATCTATCTTCAAGCCATTGTCAATAGAAGAAAGACTAGAAAAATTTATTTACACCGGTGATGACAGAAATATTAAGGAAAGATATGTAGCAGGTAAAAAGATAAAAGAACCGAAACAATATTGAATATTTTTATACTAAAATTTGATTAACTAGTCAATAAGTACTAGCTATATTTATTTTAGTTATAATTTAAAAAATAGAAAATAGGGGGATTATTTATGAGTGATAAGATGCAACGCATTCCTTTTGAAAAAATGTTAACTTGGGTTACTAGAGAGTTAAAAGAAAAAGAATCTATTTTTGGCGTGCATAAAGATAAATTTTATTATAATGAAACTGGAAAATCAATTACTTTATTTAATGAGAAACTTTCATCACCACTTGGACCGGCAGCAGGACCAAATTCCCAATTAGCACAAAATATTGTTTGTGCATATTTAACTGGAAGTCGTTTTATTGAATTAAAAACAGTACAAGTTATTGATGGAGAAGATATTACAGTGTCTAAACCTTGCATCAATGCACAAGATGAGGGTTACAACGTAGAGTGGTCTACAGAATTAAGAGTGCCAGAAGCCTTTGATGAATATATAAAAGCCTGGTTTTTACTTCATGTTTTGATGAAAGAGCTCAAATTTGCAAAGGAAAGAGATTTTATGTTCAATATGAGCGTAGGATATGACTTGAAAGGCATAAAATCTCCTAAAATTGATACTTATATTAAAGGAATGCAAGACGCATCGTCTACAAAAATTTGGACAGAATGTGAAGAAGCACTTCTTTCTCATATGGATATGTTTTCTGAATTTACAAAGGAAGATTTGAAAAAAATTTCACCAACTATTTGTTCATCTATTACAATATCAACACTTCATGGTTGTCCTGCTAATGAAATTGAAAGCATTGCTAGTTATTTTCTTGAAGAAAAGAAATTAAATACTTATATTAAAATGAATCCTACATTACTAGGAGAAAAGTTTGTTAAAGAAACTTTAACAGCTATGGGGTATGACTATATAGTTCTTAATGGACATCATTTTACAAATGATTTGCAGTACTCAGATGGAGTTGCAATGCTAAAACGTTTGAAAGCTGCTGCAAATAACTTAAATCTAGAAATAGGAGTTAAACTAACTAATACACTGCCAGCTAAAATTATTAATAATGAATTACCAGGGGAAGAAATGTATATGTCAGGACGTGCATTATTTCCACTATCTATATCTTTAGCTAGTAAATTAGCTAAAGAATTTAATGGTGATTTACAAATTTCTTATTCAGGTGGGGCTGATTTCTTTAATATTGATAAAATATTATCTACAGGAATTAGTCCAATAACATTTACGACATCTATCTTAAAGCCAGGTGGTTATGAAAGAATAACTCAAATGGCTAAAAAAGTTGAAAAACAGCTTAATGGTAAAATTTCTGGAATTAATATAGAAATTCTGGAGGACATAGTCAAGGAAACTATTAATGATAAACATTATCGAAAAGAGCTGCGACTTGTTAATAGCAGAAAACTTAATTCTAACCTTCAGTTTTATGATTGTGCAGTTGCACCTTGCTCTGTAGGATGTCCAATTAATCAGCAAATCCCACAATATACAGCTTTAGTAGGACAAAAAAAATATGATGAGGCTTTTTCAATAATTGCGATAGATAACGCGTTGCCGGCTATTACATCAACTATTTGTAATCATAAATGCCAGACTAAATGTACTAGACTTGATTATGATGAATCTGTTTCAATCAGAGATTTGAAACAAATTGCAGTTTTAAATGCACAGGATAAATTTATTGAGTCTATTAAACCAACAGATATTAGAACTGGTAAAAAAGTTGTTGTTATTGGAGCTGGTCCAGCAGGTCTTTCACTAGCTCTTTTCTTAAGAAGAAATGGTGTAGATGTTACTGTAAGGGATAAAAAGGAGAATGCATTGGGTGCTGTAGAGCATGTTATACCTGAGTTTAGAATTTCTTTTGAAATGATTAAAAAAGACTTGGAAATGGTTAAAAAGCAAGGAGTAAAATTTCAATTTTCTATAGATGAAAATATTAATTTGAAGGAATTAAAAAAAGAATATGATTATATAGTGTTAGCTATAGGAGCATGGAAACCTGGAAAGATTTCACTAAGCGATTGCGATAATAAAGCAATTAATGCTATTTCATTTTTAGAAAAATATAAGAAACAAGAAGGAAAGATTGCTTTAGGTAAAAAAGTTTGTGTTATTGGGGGAGGCAATGTTGCCATGGATGCAGCTCGCTCAGCTAAAAGAGTGAGTGGCGTTGAAGAGGTTTCTATTATATACAGAAGAACTAAAAAATATATGCCAGCGGATAATGAAGAAATAGAACTTGCTATTTCTGAAGGAATTTTGCTTAAAGAACTCCTTACACCAATTTCTATTAATGATGGCAAACTTACTTGTGAAAAAATGATTTTAGGTAATAGAGATGCATCCTTAAGAAGAAGTTCCGTAGGTACTGGAGAAATAACAACATTAGATGTAGATACAGTCATTATAGCAGCAGGTGAAAAAATTGATAGTCATTTATTAAGACAAAATGAAATATATTTGGACTCTAATGAGTTTCCAATTGTTAACGAAAAATTAGAAACCAATATTGCAAATGTATATGTCATTGGCGATTTAAAAAAAGGTCCATCTACAATTGTTAATGCAATAGCGGATGCAAAAACAGTTACGAAAGATATTCTAGCAAAAGAAGGTTTAAGTTCTGATTTTAAGCAAAAAGATTGGTGTACTGACGAAAAAGTATTATATGGAAGGAAGGGAATATTAGGAGATTCAAAGTCTTGTGAAGAAGAGGCTGATAGATGTTTAGGGTGCAAGAACATTTGTGAATTATGCGTTGATGTTTGTCCTAATAGAGCAAACCTAATGATTAATGTAAGCAGTGATTTTGTTTCTACTCATCAAATTGTACATTTAGATGGTATGTGCAATGAGTGCGGTAACTGTGGTATTTTTTGTCCTCACAAAGGAAATCCGTATAAGGATAAAATAACAGTTTTTTGGAGTAAAGAAGATTTTGAAAATAGTGATAACAAAGGGTTCTTTATTGAAAATTTAGAAAAAGGTATTTGTCTAGTAAGAACTGAAGAAAGCGATATTATAAGTTATACTGTTGGGCAGCAGTCAGCAATTTCAAAAGAAATGGTCACTTTAATTCAAACCTGTATAGATAAGTATGACTATATGCTTTAGTATTAAAAATTAAGTAAATAGTAAGCGAAGAGGTTATGTAGCATTACGATAGGGGGAGTGTATGGCAAGGATTTAGAAAATTGAAACAACAATAACACTAGCTATAATTTTAAGGAGGATATTTTATGAAAACAGATGTAACCAAACAAAAACCATCATTTTTGGAAAGCTATTTTCACTTGAAAGAAAATAACTCAAATGTAAAGACAGAAATACTTGCTGGAATTACTACTTTTGTTACAATGGCATACATTATATTTGTTAATCCTAATATATTAAAAATAGCTGGTATGAATTCTGCAAATGCAGTAGGTGATGCAGCAGCACAGTTTAGTGTAGGCTCTGACCCAATAGTATCATCAGTTTTCGTAGCTACTTGTCTCGCAGCTGCCATTGGTACATTAATAATGGGGCTGTATGCCAATCTTCCTTTTGCTCAGGCGCCTGGTATGGGTCTTAATGCATTTTTTACGTATACTGTATGTTTAACATTGGGATTTACATGGAACCAGGCCTTATCATGCGTATTAATGTCAGGAGTATTATTCATAATTATTACAGTAACATCCATACGAGAAAAGATAGTTGATGCAATACCACAAAATCTAAAGTATGCAATTTCTGGAGGTATTGGACTCTATATAGCTCTTATAGGATTGAAATCTGGTGGAGTAATAGTTGCAAATCAAGCAACACTAGTTGGATTTGGAAATTTTGCAAAGCCAGGAACATTGCTTACTATAATAGGAATAATAATAACCGCTGTTCTAATGTCTAGAGGTATTAAGGGTTCAATTCTTATTGGAATAATTTTGACCACAATAATAGGAATTCCACTCAAAATTACATCACTTGCAAATTTACATGTTTTCAGTGCACCACCATCACTTGCTCCTACTTTTGCAGCATTTGATTTTGCAGGTCTCTTTTCAAAAGGTGGCACATCAATAGGAGGTGCATTCCTTAGCGTTATTATGGTTGTTATTACTATTTGCTTAGTTGATCTTTTTGATACCATTGGAACACTAGTTGGTACTGCTACAAAAGCAGGAATGGTTGATGAAAATGGCAAGGTTCTAAGAATGAACAAAGCCCTATTGTGTGATGCAGTAGCAACAACTGCAGGCTCATTTTTAGGTACAAGTACAGTTTCAACATATATTGAATCTACAGCGGGTGTTTCAGAAGGAGGAAGAACCGGACTTACTTCAACAATAGTAGGTATATTGTTTATTTTATCACTATTTTTCTCAGGTCTTGTTGGTATAGTTCCAGGGGAAGCCACAGCACCAGCACTTGTAATAGTAGGTGTTTTGATGATGTCAGCAATTGTAAATATAAATTTCAGTGATTTTACAGAAGCAGTTCCAGCCTTTTTTGCTATAGCATTAATGCCTTTTTCATATAGTATAGCTAATGGAATTGCAGCTGCTATGATTTTTTATCCAATAACTAAAATAGCTACAGGTAGGCAAAAGGAACTTCATCCAATAGTTTATATACTTGCATTATTATTCATTCTAAGATACATTTTACTACCTTTTGAATAAAATCATGGAGTAGTAACTTATAGACCAGTTAATGATGATTAAGTGAAAAGTATATGATTAGTTAAAACATTAGCAATCACAAAACTTGCGGAATAAGTTAAAATGTCTATGCAGAACAAGGCAACTAGGTGTTTAGGTTTAATAAAATAACCTATATCACCTAGTTCAGCCAATATGATAATTTCTATTAAAGATAGAACAAATATCTGTAAGGTTGTAATATTCACGAATAAGAGATTTTTATCAAGTGAAACTTGATTCAGGTGGGGTTTGATCCCCATCTGAATCTTAGTTGAACTTATCCAGGAGCGTGCAGCCGTTATCTCCCGCTTAAAGAAGTGGGAGTGTTACGGATGCTAGCTATCGGATAAAAGGAAATCAACTGGATAAACATAAATTTCTACATAATAAAATGTTACAAGAAAGATGGGATTAATTATGTCTAATGACGTTAAAGAAAAAATACTAAAGGCTACAATGAAAGTAGTTTCAAAAGAGAAAATTAGTGGTACTCGTATGCATATGATTGCCAATGAAGCTCATATGAGTCAAGCAAATTTACATTATCATTTCTCATCTAAAAATGATATATTGATTTCTCTTTTAGATAAGATGCAAGAAGAATTTTCTAATGATCGAAAGAATTATATTAATTTGGAAAATAAAAGTGTAGTTGAAAATGTCAGAGGTTTTTTTGATCAAAAAAAGAATGATATTCTCAACAAAAAGGAATTTGATTATACGCAAATTGATTATTGGGTGCAAGGAACAGTAAATGAAGAGATAAAACTAAAGTTTCAAAATACATTTGAAATTTGGCGTGATAGTATTCGTGAAGTTTTATATAAAGGTGATCAAGGCGAAGATAAAGATACGAAGCATTTGGACATGTTACCGTATTTAGCTGTGTCTTTAATGCTAGGTGCTTCATTGCAATACTTAATTGATGAGGGAAAATTCGATCTGGATCAATATTTTGATCTAGCAGAGAGAATGATATTTGGGCACATTCAAAAAAATAACAAGCCCATTTGCCAGCCTATTTTCCATCATCCTTCGTCGCCCAATTGACCTAATAGACCCACTATGAGGGAAATTTGCCTCCTTGCCTGATGAAAAATAATCATGGCAACTTTGGACTTGTTATTTATTTTCATGTACCTTAGCATAAAGTAATTAAATTTTTAGTAAGATAAGAATTAATTTAATAGGAGGAATTATAATGGAAAAAATCTTCTGGAAAGAAAATACCTTACCTAAAACTGATAAAAAAGAAAGTGTAAAATTTCTTAATAAAGAAGAAGTATCAAAGGCAAAGAAATTTCATAAAAGTTTTTTAGAATATGATGAAACACCATTAATAGATTTAAAAGAGTTAGCTAAAAAGATTGGATTGGGAGGAATATATTTAAAGGATGAATCCTATAGATTTGAATTAAATGCATTTAAAGTATTAGGCGGCTCATTTGCCATGGGGAAATATTTAGCAGAAAAGTTAGGTGAAGATATAGAAGATTTACCATATGAAAAAATGACTTGTAAGGAAGTTAAAGATAAACTTGGAGATATAACTTTTGTAACAGCAACAGATGGTAATCATGGAAGAGGAGTTGCATGGACAGCTAATAGATTGAAACAAAAATCAGTAGTTTTCATGCCAAAGGGCTCTTCAATTAATAGATTAAATAACATAAAGGCAGAAGGTGCAGAAGCTAGTATTACAGAACTAAACTATGATGATGCTGTAAGACTCGCAAATAAATATGCAGAAGAACATAATGGTGTAATTATTCAAGATACTGCATGGAAAGGCTATGAAAAAATACCTGCATGGATAATGCAAGGATATGGAACAATGGCTTTAGAAGCAAGTGAACAATTAAAAGCACTTAATGTTGTAAAGCCTACTCACATTTTCGTACAAGCTGGTGTTGGTTCTTTAGCGGGAGCTGTTCAAGGTTTATTTGCTTCGCAATATGGAGACGACTGTCCAAAGACTGTAGTAGTAGAATCAAATCTTGCCGATTGTTACTATAAATCAGCAATAGCAAATGATGGGGAAGCAAGATCTGTTGGTGGAGATATGCAAACAATTATGGCTGGACTTGCTTGTGGAGAAGTTAACACAATTGGTTTTACCATATTAAAAAATTATTCAAAGGCATTTATTTCATGCCCTGATTGGGTAGCTGCCAAAGGAATGAGGATTCTTGGAAACCCATTAAAGGGAGATACAGGCGTAATTTCAGGTGAATCAGGAGCAGTAACGACTGGTGCTTTATATGAAATCATGACTAATGATGAGTATAGAGATTTAAAAGAAGCTTTAGAGCTAGATGAAAATTCTAAAGTGCTTTTATTTAGTACAGAAGGAGATACAGATCCAGAGAAATATAGAGAAATAGTTTGGGATGGTATAGATTCCAAAATATAAACTAGACTTATTAGGTAAACTGCCGAAATCAAATACATTTGTGTTACACAGGACTATGAAAATTTCGCTGAAAGCACTAAATGGGAGCTTGCACCAAAATTAGCTTGCTCCCACTAAAAGTAGTGACAAGCTAATTTTGAACAAGCTCCCATTAAGTGCTTTTAGCATCGAAATTTTCAAATGCCTGTTACACACAAATGTATTTGATTTCTGGTGTAGATGTACACTTGAATTTTAGTATGGGAGGAATTTTTTATGAAAATTGTAGGGAATGGAAGACTAATAACTCAAAATAAGAAAAATCCATTTTTTGAAAATGGTGCATTAATTATAAATGATGGTAAGATAATTGACTATGGAAATACTGGTGATATCTTAGATAAATATAAGGAGGCAGAATATATAGATGCAAAAGGAAAAGTTATCATGCCAGGTCTTATAAATACTCATGGACATATATATAGTGCATTTGCAAGGGGTATGAACTTAGAAGGTCCAACATCTAAAAACTTCTTAGATGTATTAAATAATTTATGGTGGAGATTAGATAAAAACTTATCCTTAGAAGATATAAAGTATAGTGCATACACAACATTAATGGATAGTTTAAAATTTGGAGTAACAACATTTTTTGATCATCATGCAAGTCCAAATGCTGTTAAATGCAGCCTTTTTACAATTGGAAATGTAGCAGAAGAACTTGGGATAAGAACTTCGCTTTGTTACGAAGTATCTGATAGAGATGGAGAAGAAGTTTTAGAAAAGGGAATTAAAGAAAATGTAGATTATATAAATTATTGCAATGAAAAGCATGATAATATGAAGTCTGCAATGTTTGGAATGCACGCAAGCTTTACGTTATCTGATGAATCCTTAAAAAAATGTGTAAAGGAAGCTGAAAAGTTAAATTGCGGATATCATATTCATGTAGCTGAAGGATTAGCAGATGAAGAGCAATGTGTAGAAAAGTATGGCAAGAGAATAGTAGAGAGGCTAAATGATTTTAATATATTGGGAGAAAAAACAATTGCAGTACATTGTGTACATGCAAATGAAAATGAGCAAGAATTACTTTTAAATACAAATACGTCTGTAGTGCATAATCCTGAATCAAATATGGGCAATGCAGTAGGTGTATCACCAGCCCTTGACCTTATAAAGAAAGGTGTAACTGTTGGACTTGGAACAGATGGTTATACTCAAGATATGTTTGAATCCATGAAGGTTGCAAATATAATTCATAAGCATAATTTAAAAGATCCATCAGTAGCTTGGGGTGAAGTACCTCTAATGTTATTTGAAAATAATAGAAGTATTGCTGAAAGGCATTTTTCAGGAAAATTTGGGATTATTGAAAGAGGAGCCAATGGAGATGTGATAATAGTAGATTACAATCCATTAACGCCAATGAATGAAAGTAATTACAATTCACATATTTTATTTGGAATGATGGGAAAATCTGTGGACACAACTATAGTAAATGGAAATGTTTTAGTTAGCAATGGTAAGCTTTTTAATGTTAATGAAGATGAAATATTAAATGAAGCTAGAAAAGTTAGTCAAAAATTATGGGATAGAATTTAATCAAAAAAATATTCATAGTGGAAGGTGACAAAATGTTTGAAGACATATACAAACAAATATTAATTGAAGTTAACAACTGTAATCAATGCGTAATGTTAACTTATCTTGATTTGCATAGTGGGAGACAAGGTTCCATTGTCAGAAAAGTTATTTTAACAGAGGAAGATATAGAAAAAAAGTCTCTTCCACTTAATGACTATATTTACGAAAAAATATGTAGTTGTCTAGATAGTGGGAAACTTGAATCTGTTAATATAGAAGAAAATAAGACTATTTTAATTGAACCATTCATCCCTAAACCACGTTTAATTATTTTTGGTGGTGGTCACATAGCAAAACCTCTATCAGAATTTGCATCAAGAGTAGGTTTTTCTATTATTGTTATAGATGATAGACCTTCTTTTGCTAATACAGTGCGATTCTCTGAAGCAGAAAAAGTTATTTGTGAAAGCTTCGAGAAATCATTTGATTTAATTAATTTAAAAAAGTCTGATTATGTAGTTATTATAACAAGAGGTCATAGATATGATGGAGTTGTTTTACGTCAAGTCTTAAACCATGACCTTAGTTATGTTGGAATGATAGGTTCAAGGCGCAGAGTAAGTGCAATGAGAAGTGAGTTATTAGAGGAGGGATTTTCTAAAGAAAAGCTGGAATTGGTTAATGCTCCAATAGGTATAGATATATACGCTATCACTCCAGATGAAATAGCTATTTCTATAATAGCACAGCTTATAAGCTTTAAAAATAAGGGCTCTATGAGTAAGTTTGGTAAAAGCGACCCTATTCCAGAGTTTGATACAGAAATATTAGAAAATATATCTAAAAAATCATCAGGCTCTAAAGCACTTATAACTATACTGTCTTCAAAGGGATCAGTTCCTAGAAAAGCAGGAGCTAAAATGTTGACTCATCCTGACGGCAGAACAATGGGAACTATAGGCGGAGGATGCAGTGAATCCGGTGTATTACAAAAGGCAAGAGAAATTATGCGTGAAAAAGGCTTTTATATACAGCAAGTTGACATGACTGGTGATGTGGCTGAATCTGAAGGTATGGCATGTGGTGGAACTATGGCAGTGCTAATTGAAGTAATTTAGGGAGAGTTACTTTAAACAGTTTGTGTTTAATACGCATATAGTTCTAAAACAAAATTAAGAATATGATTTTTTGTTTTTTAGTATTACTTAATAAAAAACTTGAGGTGATATTGTGAGAGAAGTTGGAGGAATCATTGCTGCTGCCAGTAAATGTGCACCTTATCCAATGAAAAAAATTGGTTTAAGAGGAAAATTGAATTTAATAAAAACTGTACATTTGTGCAGAGGATGAGTCATGTTTATGGCCACAAGAAATAAGAGATACTGGTAACATTAATGTTAGTCACATTCAAAGTGGGAAGTACAACGTTCATTATGAAATCTCAAAGAGGAGAATCCAGAAATGTATAAACCTTTTTGAGATATTTTTTAAAAATTGGTTTTCTATATAACACAATACATATGCTGAAATAGTTGCAAAGCTAAAGCGGAAATATGCTGATATAAAAAGATTAGAAACTGTACTTAGCAAGTTATTTTGAGAAAGAATTTGCTAGAAACAAACCTCTGATATGTACTAATAAAAGTATGAGATACTAAATTATGGCAATGCGATTTATTGTTAAGGTATTATGAAATGGGAGGTTATTTATGTTTAGATTAAATATAAATGGTAAAGACCAAGTATCTGAAGTTGACAAATCTTTAATGTCTTTTTTAAGAGATGATTTGAGAATCACGTCTGTAAAAGATGGCTGCAGCGAAGGGGCATGTGGAGCATGTACTGTTTTGGTAGATGGGAAAAAAGTAAAGGCTTGCCTCCAAAAGATATCAAAATTTGAAGGAAAAAAGATTTTAACTGTTGAAGGATTAAGCTCTAGAGAAAAGGAAGTTTATGAACATTGTTTTGCAGAAGCAGGCGCAGTTCAATGTGGTTTCTGTATTCCTGGAATGGTAATCTCTGCAAAATCTTTATTAGATATTAATCTTAAACCAACGAGAACAGATGTAAAAAAAGCAATTAATGGCAACCTTTGTAGATGTACAGGCTATAAGAAAATTGAAGAAGCTATTTTAATGGCAGCAGAATATTTTAGAGACAATCTTAAAATTCCAACTGCTCCTACTGGATTAAAAATGGCACAGAAATTTAAACGTGTTGATGCAGCTGAAAAAATAAATGGAACAGGTATTTTTGTAGATGATATTGAAATACCTGGAATGTTATATGTAAAAGCAGTACGTACAAAATATCCAAGAGCTATTATAAACAAAATTGATATAAAGAAAGCAGAAGCACATACAGACTGCGCAAAAATTTTACTTGCAAAAGATGTTCCAAACAATAAAATTGGACATATAAAGCAAGACTGGGATGTAATGATTCCTGAAGGCGGTACAACAAGATATGTAGGAGATGCATTGGCATTAGTAGCAACTTACCATAAAGACAAAATTGATGAAGTATGTCAATTGGTTGAAATTGATTATACTGAATTGGAACCGATTACTTGTCCTACAGATGCTTTAAAGGCAGATGCACCTTTAATCCATTCGGATGGAAATATTATGAGTCGCGATATTCTAAAACGGGGTAATGCTAATGAAGCAATTAAAAATTCTAAATATGTTGTAACAAGAAAATATAAGACACCATTTCAGGAACATGGATTTATGGAGCCAGAATGTGCAATTGCCATGCCTGAAGGAGAAGATGGCATTTTGCTTTATTCTGGTTCACAGTCTGTGTATGATGAGCAACGTGAAATCTCAAATATGCTTAAGATTCCAATAGAAAAAATACATTGTCACGCACAACTTGTTGGTGGCGGATTTGGTGGTAAAGAAGATATGAGCGTTCAGCATCATGCAGCATTAATGGCATGGTATACGAAAAAACCATGTAAAGTAAAATTTTCAAGGCAGGAAAGTCTGGATTATCATACTAAACGTCATCCAATGGAAATGGAGTTTACAACAGCTTGCGATGAAAATGGTTATTTGACAGCTATGAAAGGTATTATTATTGCCGATACAGGTGCGTATGCATCTCTTGGTGGGCCTGTATTACAAAGAGCATGTACTCACGCACCTGGACCATATAATTATCAGAATATTGATATATTGGGAATGTCGGTTTACACCAACAATGTTGTAGCTGGCGCATTTCGAGGCTTTGGTGTAATACAAAGTTGTTTTGCTACTGAAAATAACATTAATTTACTTGCTGAAATGGTTGGAATTTCACCATGGGAAATTCGTTATCGTAATGCAATTCGTCCTGGGGAGGTTCTGCCAAATGGTCAGATAGCAGATGAAAGTGTTGCCATGGCAGAGTGTTTGGAAGCTGTTAAGGATGTATATGAATCAAATCCATATGCAGGTATTGCTATTGGATTCAAAAATAGCGGAACTGGTGTAGGAAATAAGGACATTGGACGTTGTATTTTATCAATTGAAGATGGAAAAGTTCATATTCGAACTTCTGCAGCATGCATGGGGCAAGGAATTGCAACAATGTGCACTACTGTTTTATGTGAGACAACTGGGTTAGATCCGGTTCTTATTGTACACGAAAGACCAGATACTATTCGTACACCCAATTCAGGAACTAGTACAGCTTCTAGACAAACTGTAGTAACTGGCGAATCTGTAAGACAAGCATCTGAAAAATTGAAAGTAGAACTAGATAAAGGCTTAGGGCTTGGTGAATTAGAAGGCAGAGAATTTTATGGAGAATATTCTGCAAAGACAGACCCAATGGGATCTATAAAAGAAAATCCAATTAGCCATGTAAGCTATAGCTATGGAGCTCAAGTTGTTATCTTAAATGAAGAAGGAAAAGTTGAAAAAGTAGTTGCAGCATATGATGTTGGAACACCTGTTAATATTCAGTCTGTTGAAGGGCAGATTGAAGGTGGTATCGTTATGGGATTAGGTTATGCCTTGACAGAAGAATTTAAAGTTGAAGGAGGTTATCCTAAGACAAAACTAGGTACACTAGGACTTATGAGAGCAACGGATGCTCCTGAGCTTGAAGTTATTCTTGTACAGAGCAAAAATAAAATTCCAGAGACTTATGGTGCAAAAGGTTGTGGAGAATTGTGTCTAATTCCAACAGCTCCGGCTTGCTCCCTAGCTTATTACAGATTAGACGGAAAATTCCGTGCTCAGCTGCCGTTAAAAGACACATTTTATAAAAAACAAAAGAATAAATAATATACAAAAGGAAGTATTTATTCTTTTGTTATTAAGAAAGGAAGATTCTTAGATGAAAACTAATGGCATTATAGTAGCGGCAGGTTTATCTAGCCGTATGAAGGCGTTTAAACCACTCTTGAAATTGAAAGAAAAAACTATAATTGAATATAGTATTGATAGTATGCTTAATGCTAGAGTGAATCAAATTGTTGTAGTGTTGGGATTTAATGCAAAAGAAGTTGAGAATTTACTACGTAATAAATATGATTGTTCACAATTAACATTTATATACAATGAGAAATATGCTGAAACTGATATGCTTACATCTGTTAAGATTGGAATATTAGCGCTAGATAACTGTGATGCCTTTTATCTTCTTCCAGGAGATATGCCAGCAATTAAAACAAAAACTTTTCTTATGGTGAAAGATTCCATAACCAAAACAGGTGCTATGGTGGCTTTTCCCACTATTAATGGACAACGAAAACATCCACCTTTGATTTCATGGAAATGTGTAGAGCTTATTATTAATTTTCACGGAGATGGGGGCCTTAGAGAATTATGGAATCAGCTTGAAGACCAAATAGTGACAGTTCCTGTTGAGGATTTTGGATGTACGATAGATGCAGATACAAAGGAAGATTATAATAGGTTATTACATTACATGGAGGGTTAGAAATAAATATATAGGAGGGACTTTGTATGGAGAAAATAAGTGAATCTGTAAAGAAAAAGGATCATGAATCTAAAATAAGTGGTAGTGCTCTTTTCGTGGATGATCATGTAATGGATGGTATGCTTTATGGTAAACTACTGCATTCAGCAAAGGCAAAAGCACGAATCACCAATATTTCGATTCCTAAATTACTGGAAGGTTATTTTGTTGTCGACAAGAAAGACGTAACAGGGGTAAACCGTGTTCATATTGTTGAGGATGATACTCCCGTTTATGCTGAAGATACTGTAGAGTATGTTGGGGAACCGATTTTAATGGTTGTTGGACCTGAGTTTAAAGAAGTTGAGAGAATTTTAAACGAGATTATTGTAGCATACGAAGAAGAAGTTCCTGTTTTGGATATGCGTAAGTCTGATACAGTTTTTTTCCATTACAATTATGCAAAAGGGGATATAGATAAGACTTTGAAAGAAGCTGACCGTGTTTTCGTCGAAACATTTCAGACTGGCTATCAAGAACAAGCTTACCTTGAAACTCAGGGGATGATTGCTTATCCTCATGATGGACGAATGACTGTACGAGGTTCTATGCAATGTCCATACTATATTTATGGTGCAGTTTCTAAGGCATTAGGCTATGAGGAGAAGGATGTACAAATTATTCAAGATGTTACAGGCGGAGGGTTTGGTGGCAAGGAAGCGTTTCCTTCAATACTTGCTTGTCAGGTTGCAGTAGCGGCCCAAAAGGCAAATAGACCAGTTAAGGTTATATTTGATAGAAGAGAAGACATGGAGTTTACTTCAAAACGTCATCCATCTATCTCTACCTATAAAGTAGCTATTAAAAACGGTAAAATTACTGGCATGGATATTGATGTTTTATTTAATAGTGGTGCATACACTACACTTTCTCCAGTTGTTTTACAGCGTGGTCTAATTTGTGGAAACGGCGTATATCGTGTAGACAATCTCCGCGTTGAGGGACGTGCTGTTAAGACAAATACTGTACCTTGTGGCGCATATCGTGGCTTTGGTGCACCTCAGACGTTCTTTGCGGTAGAGATAATTATGGATCATATTGCAAAAGAAATGGGTGTAGATTCCCTTAAGCTTAAAGAAGAATATATTGTTAAACAAGGTGATTCTACGTCTACTAGTGGCAAATATCATTTCCATGTACCTCTACCTGAAATGATTGAACAGATTGATAAACTTGCTAATTACCGTGCAAAACGCAAACAGTATATGATTCAGAATGGCAGATATCGTAAAGGTATTGGAATGTCTTTATTTTTCCATGGATGTGGTTTTACTGGTAGTGGAGAACGTGATTTCATTAAGGCAGTTGCGAAAATAAGGAAAAATTCAGATGATACTATAGATATTCTTGCAAGTAATTCAGATATAGGTCAAGGTCTTAAAACTACTTTCTCTAAAATTGTTGCGGATACCCTTGGCATTTCTTATGAACAAGTATTTATCAATAATCCAGACACAGATCTTGTTCCTGATTCAGGTCCAACTGTTGCAAGTCGTTCCTTGATGACAGTTGGAGAATTATTAAGGCGTGCAGCAGAGAGACTTAAGAAAGAGTGGAAGGAAGGAGAAGTTCAAGTTATAGAAGAACATTTCGTTGAACCTGATTTTGTAATTCCATTCAGTCTAGATAAATTTAAGGGAGATGCCTATCCAACCTATTCTTGGGGGGTAAATGCTATTGAAGTAGAAGTAGATACACTTACTGCCACCACAAAGATACTGGGGGCATGGGGAAGCTTTGATGTTGGTGTTCCTATTGACATGAATATTATACAAGGACAGATGCAGGGCGGGTTCCTTCAAGGGATTGGATATGCATCTATGGAACAGATGGATTACAACGATAAAGGTATGATTCGAAATAATAGTTTTAGTGATTACATTATTCCTACAGCAGTAGATGTACCAAATCTAGTTACTGAAATCATCAATAATCCATATACACATGGTCCATATGGAGCAAAGGGTGCAGGTGAGCTCCCTCTCGTAGGTGCAGCTCCAGCTTATGTTGAAGCTATGGAAAATGCCATTGGTGGAAACCTAAATAAGGTTCCATTCACAACAGAAGATACAATGATCGTTTTAGAGGAGGTGCATAAATAATGATAAAATTTATTCTTAATGGCAAAGAGGTCGCATCCAATTCCAAATCAAATGAGCGTTTACTAGATGTACTTAGAAATGAATTTCGTATTACTGGCGTAAAGTGTGGTTGTAAAGAGGGTGAATGTGGTGCTTGTTCTATAATTCTCGATGGCAGACTGGTTAATTCTTGTATGGTGGCTCTGGGCAGCATTGAAGGCAGTACGGTTGTCACTATTGAAGGCTATAGAGAAACTGAACGTTTTGCAGTTATTGATAAGGCATATGCATCAGTCAGTGCGGTACAGTGTGGTTTTTGTATTCCAGGCATGATCCTTGCAACTGAATGTATCCTTAACAAGAACCCAAACCCTACAGAAGCAGAGATTCGTGAAGGCATTTCTGGAAATCTTTGTAGATGTACTGGTTATAATTCCATAGTTAAAGCTATTGGTATTGCAGCAAGGGAGGGAAAAGGATTATGGTAAATGGTTATAAACCAACATCTTTAAAAGAAGCATTGGATATCTTAGCAAAGGAAATTGTTACTCCTTATGCTGGAGGTACTGATTTGATGATTAAACCAGATGAAAATGCCACATATTTATTCATTAATAAAGTAGCGGAAATGAAAAATATTGTAGAAGATATAGAATATATTCGTATCGGTGCAGCATGTACTTTTACTGAAATTCTTGAAAATGAACTTGCTCCAGCCATTCTAAAGGAAGCTGTTTCACAAATTGCAGCACCAGCAGTCCGAAATCTCGGTACTGTTGGTGGAAATATCTGCAATGGATCTCCGAAAGCAGACAGTGCACTGATTTTTTTTGTCACAAACTCTAAACTGCGTCTTGCAAGCAACAGAGGTGAACGAGTAATCCCTATTACTGAGTTCTATTCTGGTAGAAAGAAGACTACTATTAAGAAGGATGAACTCCTTGTTGAGATTCTTATGAATAAAACTGGTATAAATAATTACTACTATAAGAAGGTTGGTGAAAGAAATGCTTTGGCAATTTCAAGAGTATCTTTTGCTGCTTTCCTTAATGTAGAAGCTGGTAAGATTGCTAATTGTATGACAGCATTTGGTGCAGTCAGTGACGTGGTTATTAGACGAGAAGATATTGATGCAATGTTTATCGGTAAGACCATTGAAGAGGCAAAGGCTATCAAGGAAGAGTATCTTGCAGAATATAATAAAGCAATTGTTCCTATCAAAGGCAGAATATCTGCAAAATACAGAAAGACGGTCTGCATGAATTTACTTCGTGATTTTCTTGAAAGTAATGGAATATGATTAATCCATATCAAGTGAATCTTAGTTGAACTTATCTAGGGTCGTGCCGCTGTTATCTCCCACTTAAGCAGAGAACCTAAATCTATGATTTAGTGTGAATCGCTTACTCATCTGACTTTAGGAAGAGGAGTTTCATATATTGTGGGAGTGTTACAGCGGCTAGACATCAGATAAAGAATAAATTTAAGTAGGATAAAAAGCATTTAATATTAACAGGATTGAATGCTTTTTATTATTATATATTTTAAATTGATATACTAATAATCCATAATATGTATTTTTAGGGTTTAATTATTTCATAAAAACGTGTAGAATAATATTATGTAAAAAGGAAAAAATAACCAATGTAAACAGAATGTACACCAGCATGCAAAGAATGAATTTGAAAGGTTATTTTGGAGATTGAAATTTATATTTAACAAATTCTTTTGAAAAAGAATTTACTTATAATTCCTTAGACTTATACAAAATTACCAAATAATTATGGGGGAACAAAAATGAAAAAAATTAAAACTACAGAAGCTGTAGGTAATGTAATTTGCCATGATATTACACAAATTATCAAAGGAGAAAAAAAAGATGTTGCGTTTAAAAAAGGACACATTGTTACTGAGGAAGATATTCCAGTTTTATTATCAATAGGTAAGGATAATCTTTATGTATGGGAGAAAAAGGAGGGTATGCTTCATGAAAATGAAGCAGCAGAAATTCTTTGTAAAATATGTAAAAGTGACTTTATGAATGCAACTAAGGTGAAGGAAGGCAAAATTGAACTAATTGCAGCAGAAGATGGTTTGTTTAAAATTGATATTGAAAAGCTTCGTAAAATAAATTCTTTTGGCGAAATGATGGTTGCAACCCGCCACAGTAATTTTCCTGTAAAAAAAGGTGATAAATTAGCAGGCACACGTATTATTCCTCTTGTAATTGAACAAAAGAAAATGGATGAGGCAGTTAAACTGGCAGGTGATAAACCATTAATGGAGATTCTTCCATTTATCCACAAAAAAGCAGGGATTATAACTACAGGTAATGAGGTTTTCTATGGAAGAATTAAAGATACATTTGGACCTGTTATTCGAGAAAAACTTGCAGAATATAATGTTGAAGTTTTAGGACAGAAGATTCTGAGTGATGATCCTAAATTAATAACAGAAGCTATAAAAGATTTTATTAAAGAAGGTGCAGAATTAATAATATGTACAGGTGGAATGAGTGTAGACCCTGATGATACAACACCAACTGCAATTCAAAATACAGGCGCAAAGATTGTTTCTTATGGTGCTCCTGTGCTTCCGGGTGCAATGTTTTTACTAGCATATTATAATGATACACTTCCAGTTATTGGCCTTCCAGGCTGCGCAATGTATGCCAAGCGTACTATTTTTGATTTGGTTCTTCCAAGAGTTATGGTAAATGACAAAATAACTTTAGAGGATATTGCAAGCCTTGGGCATGGTGGGCTGTGTCTTTCATGCGATATTTGCACATTCCCTAATTGTGGTTTTGGGAAATAAGACTGACAAAGCTTAATCAAGTGAAACTTGATTAAGGTGGGGTTTGATCCCCATCTGAATCTTAGTTGAACTTATCTAGGGTCGTGCCGCTGTTATCTCCCACTTAAGCAGATAAGTGAAAGTCCAAATCTATGATTTGGTTTCTTGAACTTAGCTAACGACGTAAGTAGTTAGCCTCCTTTAAAAAACGATTTAGTGTGAATCGCTTACTCATCTGACTTTAGGAAGAGGAGTTTCATATATTGTGGGAGTGTTACAGCGGTTAGACATAAGATAAATATTACAAGGTCAGCCTGAAAGTGCTCCTATGGCTCAATATCTTGAATAATTATTAAAATTATCTGTGATAAACTGGTTGATATGAGGTGAATAAAATGGTAGATAGTAGTGGTAGAAATATTGAATACCTTAGAATTTCTGTTACAGATAGATGTAATCTTAGATGTGTATATTGCATGCCGGAATGTGGAATTGAAAACTTAGAACATGACGAAATACTTACTTTTAAAGAGATTATGTTAATAGTAAAAACTGTTTCACAGCTTGGTATTCGCAAGATAAAAATTACAGGAGGAGAACCATTAGTACGAAAGGGGATTGTAAATTTAGTTAGGAGAATCAAAGATATTGATGGCATTGAAGAGATAACAATGACCACAAACGGCGTACTTTTTGGTGACATGGCAGATAGTTTAGCTGAAGCAGGTCTTGATAGTGTAAATATCAGTCTTGACACATTAAGTGGTACAAGCTTTAATAAAATTACTCGCAGAGACTGTTTAGATAAAGTGAAGTTTGGATTGAAAAAAGCAGTTGAACTTGGATTGAAAACAAAAATAAATTGTGTCCCAATAGCTCAGTTAAATGGTAATGATTTAATAGATATATTGAAAATAGCTGAAGAAAATCCCATCGATGTGCGTTTTATAGAACTTATGCCTATTGGTTTTGGAAAAAGTTATTCACCTGTTTGTAATAAACAAATATTCGAGCAGATAGAACAGAATTTTGGAATACTTCAACACTCAAAAATTAGACATGGTAATGGACCGGCTGTGTATTATAATTTATCAGATTTCAAGGGAAGTGTTGGCTTTATAAGTGCAATTTCCAATGAATTTTGCGGTACTTGTAATCGTATTCGCTTGACTGCTGATGGAAATTTGAAATTATGTCTTCATTATAATAAGGGAGTTGCACTAAAGCCTCTTATACGTAGTGGAATAAGTAAAGAACGATTAAAAAGAGTTATTGAAAATGCAATATATAATAAACCAAGTCACCATGGTTTTAATTGCAGTAGTACGGAAAATATAGAATTTAAAAATATGGTTCAGATAGGAGGATAAATACTGTGAGAAGAGTTATATCAGTATTTATTCGTGAAAAACGTGATACCTAAAGAAGAATATTTTAGAATCGTTGAAAAGAGGGAATAGGAATGATAAGAACTGCAATATTAACTATAAGTGATAAAGGTTCGCGAGGCGAAAGAATAGATGATACAGGTCCTGCAATAAGATGTAAATTAGATAATACTGAGTATAGCATAAGTTTCTACAAAATTGTTCCAGATGAAAAACAGGAAATTGAAAGAGAATTAATTTATTTGTGTGATGAACTAAAGGTTGATTTGATTTTAACTAATGGAGGAACAGGGTTTTCACAAAGGGATGTTACTCCTGAAGCAACTCAAAACATAATAGAGCGGTATGTACCAGGTATTGGTGAGACTATGAGGATGAAATCACTTGAAATTACACCAAAGGCCATACTTTCAAGGGGGATAGCAGGAATTCGCGGAAAAACTTTAATAATTAATCTTCCGGGAAGTCCAAAGGGTGCTGTAGAAAATCTTGAATTTGTATTATCAGCAATTCCACATGGAATTGCTATACTTAAGGGAGAATCTAGCGAGTGTGCTAGAAGTTAGTTGATTTATGCATCAATATAATGTAAAAACTTAGTGAGCATAAGATAGGAGAATAAGAAAAATGGAACTAACACATATAAATGATGAAGGAAGAGCAAGAATGGTTGATATATCTGAAAAAATTGATACTGAACGGGAAGCAGTAGCAATTGGAACAGTTTCTATGAAAAGAGAAACAATTGAAAGAATAAAAGAAGGTACTATTTCAAAAGGAGATGTATTATCAGTAGCACAGGTAGGAGGTATAATGGGTGCTAAAAGTACTCCGCAAATAATACCAATGTGCCATCCTATAATGATATCTGGCTGTGATATAAGTTTTCGAATTGACGTTGAAAACACTAAAATTGAAATAACTGCAACTACTAAGACTGTAGGAAAGACAGGCATTGAGATGGAGGCCCTTACTGCAGTATCCACTGCAGCATTAACTATTTATGATATGTGTAAGGCTATTGATAGAGAAATGGTTATAAACAATATTATGCTTGTAAAAAAAAGTGGAGGCAAATCAGGCATATTTGAAAGGAAGGGATTATGATGAGTAAGGTTATTTCAGTGAATATAAGTGAGAAAAAAGGTGTTATAAAACATCCTATAGAAAAAGGTTTTTTTAGAGTTAATCATGGTCTCGATGGGGATGCTCATGCAGGAGAATGGCATAGGCAGGTAAGTTTGCTTGGAACTGAGAGTATTGACAAAATGAAGGCACCAGGAGTTGAAGGACTTACTCCAGGAAAGTTTGCTGAAAACATTACTACTGATGGAATAATTTTATATGAACTTCCTATAGGAACAAAGCTTAAAATTGGAGAGGTTACATTAGAGGTTACTCAGATAGGAAAGGAATGTCATTTGGGTTGCGAAATTAGAAAATTGGTAGGAGATTGTGTGATGCCTAGGGAGGGGATATTTACCAAAGTGCTGGAAGAGGGTTATATTAAAGCTGGAGATAAAATTATAATAATTTAAATTAAAAAAATAACAATTCAAGTCGCATCTTTGAATTGTTATTTTCTTTCTAGTGCCCTAAGCTATTCCATAACCATACTTTTCAAAGATCTTTTTGCATGTGTCAGTAAACAAAAAGTCTTCAAATGATTTTGCAGCATCAGTATTTTTACTTGCCTTAATTATTCCGATTGGATATGTAATCGGTGAATGCTTGTCTTCAGCAATTGTTTCTATAATTTTAGCATCTTTACTGCTTAATGCATCACTTTTATACACAAATCCAACTTCAGCATTTCCAGAAGTTGACCAGGCAAGTACCTCTTTTACATCTTTTGCAAAAACCAGTTTTGATGAAATAGAATCTTTAATGCCAAGCTTAGTGAAAACTTCATCAGCATATTGTCCAGCTGGTACACTTTTAGGTTCTCCAACAGCTATCTTTTTAACATTATCACTTGTTAAATCAGAAACGCCAGTTATAGTAGAGTCTTTAGGTCCGACTAAAACTAAATCATTTTTAACTAAGTCTTTTCTTGTGTTATCGAGTAATAAAGATTTGTCATCTAATGCTTTCATTTGGCTTTGACCAGCTGAAATAAAGATATCACAAGGAGCTCCTTGTTCTATTTGTTGCTGAAGAGATCCCGAAGCACCATAGTTAACAGTTAAAGTGACATTAGGATTAGTCTTTTTATATTCATCTTGTATATCTGTCATTGCTTCTTTTAAACTAGCAGCAGCAGAAATATTTAATTCTATAGAAGTTTCAGCTGTAGCTTCCTTTTGTGGTGCAGTTGCTGCCTTTTGAGCTCCACAGCCAATAAGTGATGTTGTTAACAAAACAGTTACTAAACTAAATAATCCGATTTTTCTTTTCATAATAAAACCTCACATTCATATAATTGTTATAGTTATGTTTTGTGATGTTTGAATATGTTTGATTATGCTGTGTATTGTTTTTGCTATGTTGTTTATTATACTAGCATCTATTTACAAAAAAATCAATATGAGATTGTAAAAATAAGTAGTTTAATAAAAATGTTGACAAAATGATTAAAAAGTGATTATAATTAAAAACATAGTAATGTGATGTTACGTTATGTTTTATTTAAGATCTCAAAGAGGAGATTACAGAAATGTATGAACTCTTTGGGATCTTTTTTTGCTTATGTTGAAAAAATATATAATTATTCGAAAGTAATATAGTTTCTAATATCACATCTCTATATTGCATTTGTCAGGTAGAAACAATAATTACGTAAGATTATTGTTTCTACTCATAGTCCTGTATAACCATTACAAAATATTTTTATAAACACAAGGGTTACATTGCTACTAAAGACTATGAAAATATTTATTATTTCTAGTAGAGATATCAACTTAAGATTTAGCAATTATGTAAATATATTTTCACATTATATAATTGTTTGATAATAATTTACATAGAAGTAAATATATAGTTGAAAGATTAGTTGGAATAATTTATAATGGACATAATCAATAGTAATATAACAATATTGATTAAATTTAATTTGTGGAGGAAAGAAAAATGAAATTAAGTGCAAGAAATCAATTAGCAGGGAAAGTAGTTGAAATTAAAGAGGGAGCAGTAAATGCATCAGTAAAAATAGAAATTGCTGAAAATATTGTAATATCTTCAACAATTTCAATGGATGCTGTGAAAGAATTGGGATTAACAGTAGGATCAGAAGCTACAGCAGTAATCAAAGCAACATCAGTAATGGTTATGGCTTAATTATCCGCCAACATATACTACATATTAAAATATAATAAAAAGAGGATGTCTTACCAGAGATATTCTCTTTTTTTACTAGGAAACTATAGTAAATATTAAATGAAAAAATCGTTTTATTTATGAAGTAAAAGGCTTAGTAAGAATGGAGTGATTGATTTGAAATTTGTTACATTTTCTGGACCACCATCATCTGGGAAGACTTCGGTTATTTTGAAGGTATTTGAGTGCTTAAAAACAGAGCAAATAAAATCTGGTATTATAAAATTTGATTGTCTTACAACCTATGATGATTTACTTTATAAAAAGGCTGGTATAGAAGTTATGGTAGGATTGTCAGGAAATCTTTGCCCAGATCATTTTTATATTAGTAATATTGATGAGTGTGTTAAGTATGGAGTTGAAAATAATTTAGATTTATTAATAAGTGAGAGTGCAGGACTATGTAATAGGTGTTCACCTCATATCAAAGATATTTTAGCAGTATGTGTAATTGATAGTCTTTCAGGCATAAATACACCTAGGAAGATAGGACCAATGTTAAAATATGCAGATATTATAGTGATTACTAAAGGTGATATAGTTTCTCAGGCTGAAAGAGAAGTTTTTTCATTTATGGTAAGAGAGGCAAACATAAAAGCACAGATAATGTATGTTAATGGACTAACTGGACAGGGGGCTTATGAATTAAGTTTAAGTATAAAGAAAGCAAGATCAATTGATAGTCTTGAAGGAGAAAAACTAAGGTTTACAATGCCTTCAGCATTATGCTCTTATTGTCTTGGGGAAACAATGATAGGAGAAGATTATCAAACTGGAAACACAAAAAAAATAAATTTTCTAGAAAGTAAAAGTAATAGAGAAATTAAAAAAAGTTATTTCTTTGATATGAATGGTGGAATATCAAAAACAAAAGATACGATAGTTAACTCAATAACGATTATAGGCGGTCATGACAAAAGTGGAAACAAAGAAGATATTGAACTTACGATTAATGCAGGAGAAGTAATTTGTATAGTTGGACTTACAGGATCAGGTAAAAGCAGGCTGCTTGAAGATATAGAGTGTATCGCAAATGGTGATACTCCAACTGGAAGAATTGTAAAGGTAAGTGGAGAGAATTTAGGCAGCAACAAGTTGGTTGCAGAACTTTCTCAAAATATGAATTTTGTAATGGATGTATCTGTAGAGGATTTTATAAGAATGCATGCAAAAAGCAGAAATGTTATGGAAATAAAAAATATTTCAGATAAAATAATAAAATATGCAAATGAATTAGCAGGGGAAGAATTCACTGGAAGTACCCCCCTAACATCATTAAGCGGTGGTCAATCCAGGGCATTGATGATTGCAGATACAGCACTTTTAAGTATTTCACCAATAGTGCTTATAGATGAAATTGAAAATGCAGGAGTAGATAGGAGTAGAGCGTTAGAGCTATTAGTTGAGGAAGGAAAAATAGTTTTTGTATCCACTCATGACCCTATATTAGCACTGCTTGGGGATAAGAGAATTGTTATAAAAAATGGTGCAATAAATAAAGTTATAGAGACAGATCCAAAGGAAAAAGATAACCTTAAGATTATGAAACAAATTGATAATAAATTGTTACAACTAAGAAATGAGTTAAGAAGTGGAAAACTAATAGATTGGGACATGAAAGAGTATTTTCTAGATATAGATATCCAAATGTGAACTTAGACTTATACATTGACTCACCGAAAGGACAGGTACTCTGTTGTTTCGGTTACTGAGAATAATTTGAGGATTTCTACCATCAGAAGTTGCACCATTTATGCAAGCTCATGAGGCAAGCTCATGACAAGCAAAAATGGAACAACTTCTGATGAAGAAATGCCTGCAACTTATTCTCTAATGTAACACTGCACAAAAGAGTACCTGTCCTTTCTAGTATGGCAATATGTTCTAAGTGTAAGTTAAACTATAAATTTGGATATCTATAGTATATAATTCTATGGAAATTTTTAGAAATAAGAGTTGATATTAATTTATTAAAAATTAATATTTAAAAATGAGCTGAAAAAATGATGAGATAGGGGTTAAAAATATGGGAAAGATGAAAAATATAATTGATAAATCTGAATATGATGTTCTAGGGTTATTACCGTGTCCTGTAAAAGTACCGGTGGAAATTGGATTTGATGAAATGATAAATAATCTTGGAAGTGAATGTGATTTTAAGTATCTTATTGAAGGTAATGCTAATTATGAAGTGATGTGGATGGATGAATCTTCTTATGTTCCACGGAAAGAGGAATTGCCAAAGGTTATTATAAGTGCTGGAGTTAATAGTTTTTATAGAAAAGATTTTAGAGCTAAAGCTATTGAAGATAAATATTTTAAAGAAGTTAAATGCTCAGAAGTTGAAAGACTTGATGAATGTGATTTTAGTGATTCAAGAGGCAATTATTATATAATGGCTTTAAATTATCTAGTTATGGCGGTGGATTTGACTAAATTAAATAATAGGAATATACCGAGGTCTTGGGGTGAACTTTTAAATAGTTCATTTAAAAAAGAAGTTGCCATAAGAGGGAAAAAAGGAAAGTATTGTGAAACAACACTGCTATCAATTTACAAAGATTATGGTATGGATGGAATTATGAAATTAAAAGAGTTTGTTGGGTTTGGTGGACATCCAGCTGAAATGGTAAAAAATGCGGGGAGAGGTATTGAAAATTCACCTACAATTAGTGTTATTCCTTATTTTTATGCTAGACTTCTTAAAAATAATAAAAATGTTGAGATTGTCTGGCCTGAAGAAGGAGCTATTGTTAGCCCTGTAACATTATTAGTTCAAAATAATATTTCAAACAGTTTGAAAAATGTGGTGAATTATTTTACTAGTGAACGAGTAAGAAATATATGTAAAGATGCAGCACTGCCTCATCCAATAGATTATTTAGAATATTTAAAAGAAAACAATTATAAGTTAAATTGGTTGGGATGGGATTTTATAAGCAATAATGATATAAATATATTATTACCAAAGTTAAATGAAAGTTTCTAGAAGCTTAATTTTATTGTATAGATATCCAAATATGAACTTAGACTTATGCAAAACCTACCGAAATCAATAACATGTTGTGTTTCGGTTTCGAAGGAATTTAGATGGGTGATTCTAAGAACAGAAGTTGCACCCAAAACGCTTGCCTCAAAGACAAGCTTTGAACAAGCATTTTGGAACAACTTCTGTTCAAGAATCACACCATCTGAATTCCTAATGAAACACTGCAAACAACATGTTATTAATTTCTTGTGTAGTAATATGTTCCAAGTACAAGAAAAAGTCTTAAATTGGATATCTATATAGATACCAAATTCATACATTGTTTCAATAGATTGTGGTATAAGTATAAATTTAGAGTTGTTTATCTATATTTAGAAAATATATTATTAAATGCTGGAAATTCTCACTTCTAAGTGTTAGAATAAATTATTATTATACTGAGGAGGGAAGTTTCTATGAACAATGAAGAATCCCTAACGGCAATGGAAGTTGCTGAACTATTAAAGATAACTAAAAATACAGTGTATGAAATGGTCAAAAGAGGGGAATTACCTGGATATAAAGTAGGGAAAAAGCTTAGAATTGATAAAAAGGATGTTGAGAATTATATCAAAAGTCAAAAGGTAACAAGAGGTAGTAATAATCAGCTTAAAATATTAATTGATGAGCCAGCAATAGAAGAAAATCTGAATAATATAAAAAAAGTGGAAAATTCAAATGATATTATAATATCAGGACAAGATGTAATTTTAGATGTTTTAGCAGAAAAGATTAGAGAAAGGGTAAATGATATAAGAGTCCTTAGGTCTAATACAGGAAGCTATTCAGGTCTATATGATTTATATAATGATAAAATTTCTATATCTTCAGCACATTTGTGGGATGGAGATACTAATGAATATAATACTGCCTTTGTAAGAAAAATGGTTCCAGGTATATCTTGTTTAATTATAAATTTGGCTTACAGAAATGTTGGTTTTTATGTTCCAAAAGGAAATCCCAATAAAATAACTACTTGGAAAGACTTGACCAAACAAAATATATCAATGATAAATAGGGAAAAAAGTTCTGGAATAAGAATTTTGCTTGATGAGAAATTAAGAGTTAACAATATAAATAGAGAACAAATTAAAGGATATAATATTGAAAAACAATCCCACTCTGCAGTAGCAAGAAGCATTGCAAGAGGGGAAGGTAATGTTGGAATAGGAAATGAAAAGGCAGCAAATCAGGTTGATGGGATTGATTTTATCAAACTTCAGGAAGAAAGATATGACTTAGTTATCAAGGAAACTGATTTGAAATATCCTATATATCAGCTTATTATTAAAACTATTCAAAGTGAAGAATTTAAAAAAGAAATTCAAAGTTTAGGCGGATATGATTTAAAAGACATTGGTAAAATACTTGCTAAAACATAAAGAATGTTATAGTATAAATTTAATATAACAATATAATATTTATTTGCAAAGATGCAGTAGTTTATCTGTGTCTTTTTTTGTTATATAAAAAAAATTAAAAATTAAAGGAGTGATATTATGAATGAAATAGCAGTATTTCTTGAAGAAAAAGATATTATAAGTTCTTTTGAAGGGGCAAAGTATATTAAAATATTTACAAAGGATAAATATGCTTGGAAAGTAAGGAAAGTTATTTTGATTAATAGGACAAGCAGCAAGAAAGGAATAAATGAAATCAGAGAAGAATACAAAAATTTACTTCATGAAATGGATGATTGTAAAATTATTGTTGTAACTAAAGCTTTTGGAATCCCATATAGTATATTTTATATGGAAGACTTTAGTGTTTGGGAATTGGAAGGAAATCCGCTTGATTTCTTAGATGAAATAATTGCAAGAGAAATGGTTGAAGAAGAATTGGCAGAGCGAGAAGTAGAAATAGCTAAAAAACTTGGAGAAGGACACTATCTTGTGGACTTGCAAGAATTAGAACTAACAAATCCTGAAATATCATCTAAAAAAGCAATAATTCCTTATTTAGAAAAAGAAGAGGTTAAAAAAATAGAAGTGCTTTGTTGTCATGTGCCACCTTGGTTAGTTGATAGAAAGGATAAATACAATATAACATTGGACGTTCATGAAATAAATAGAAATAATTACAGGATTATTGTAGGAAGAAATTAATAATTTAAGAAAGTGAGGAAACCTTATGGAAAAAATAAAAACTAAATATGGAGTTTTAAATGATGCAGTTATTGCTGGGTATTATTCTACTGGAGAGCCAGAAGCATATAATGTAGAGGAGTATAGTGAATTAGACATATTAGGGTATAAATTAGTGCCTTTATATGGTTTTGTTGATGAAAGAAGAAAAGAATTTCCGCCAGTAAAGGTATTTAAAAGTGGCAATATAAAAAGCATTTCATTAAGCGACTTAACAGAAATAGATACTGTAATAGGAACATTTGAAGCAGAAAAAATAACATTTTATGAAAGCGGTGAGCTTAATAGATTGTTTTTATTAGATGGTAAGTTATCTGGATATTGGACAGAAAATGATGAATATAATCTAGCAAAAGTATATAAGTTTAATTTTGAATTTGCATCTTTTGAGGGAAAACCTATGTCTCTTCATTTCTATAAAACAGAGGAACTAAAGAGCATTACTTTATGGCCTAAGGAGAGAATCAATTTAAATATTGGTAATTATAGTTTTATGGGCAGAATAGGCATTTCCTTGTATGAAAGTGGTAAAATTAAGTCCTGTGAGCCTTTCAGACCAGTAAATATTTTTACTCCTATTGGAAATATTGATGCATATGATATTAATGCTTTAGGTATTCATGGAGATACTAATTCCTTGAATTTTTATGAGGATGGTAGTATAAAATTTCTTATAACATCAACTAATACTATAACTGTTAAAACTTTGGAAGGAGATAGTATTCTGCATTCTCCAAAAAAAATAAGGTTGTATTCTAACAGTGAAGTTATGGATACTATTACTTTAAAGATAGAGTTTATAAACGATAAGGTTATTATTGATGATAAATTTGAATACAGCATAGAAGAAAATAAGTTTGAAATAAAAAGCTTTGGAGAAAGGCAATTTACGCTTAGTGGCAATCTAAATAAGTAATTCTCAATTAAACCAAATAAATGCACATCGAATTAACAAATTAATAAAAATATATCGTTATCATTAGGAAAAATGTAGAAATATAGAAAAGTGTTTGCAAAATTGATTTTCTGTGGTAATATTACTACAATAACAAAAACAAACAATATATTATAAATAAGGCAAAGTTGGTTTTTATAATCAATTATTGTATGACACAATAATTTAAAGTATAAAATAAATTAATAAAAAAAATACTTTACAAGGCCAAATTTTATGATATAATAATTTCAATAACTAAATAAAACTTAATCACCTATCATAAAGGCAATGAGGTCTAAGTGTTTAACTCAAAGAAGAAGTTAAATCTTAGATTTTTTTTTATTAAATGAAGGACAAAGAAGTCTATTTAATTATAACCATATAAGGTTATGTAAATAGATTTCTTTTTTTTAAGGTTTTATTGTTATATTAATTCAAATATGTTATAAAAGCCCAAATGGGCTTATATAAAAATTCTATTTAAATTAGAGGAGGAATACATTATGAGACAAGTCGCAATTTATGGAAAAGGTGGTATAGGTAAATCTACTACTACACAAAATTTAACTTCAGCTTTAGCTGAAATGGGAAAGAAAATAATGATAGTAGGATGTGATCCTAAAGCTGACTCTACAAGATTAGTTCTTGGAGGTTTAGCACAAAAAACAGTTCTTGACACATTAAGAGAAGAAGGAGACGACATTGAATTAGATGCAATACTAAAAGCAGGATATGGTGGAATAAAATGTGTTGAATCAGGAGGTCCAGAACCAGGAGTTGGATGTGCAGGTAGAGGTATCATTACTTCAATAGGAATGCTTGAACAATTAGGAGCTTATACACCAGATTTAGATTATGTATTCTATGATGTATTGGGAGACGTTGTATGTGGTGGATTCGCAATGCCAATCAGAGAAGGTAAAGCACAAGAAATATACATCGTTGCATCAGGAGAAATGATGGCATTATATGCAGCTAACAACATTTCGAAAGGTATTCAAAAATATGCTAAAACTGGTGGAGTTAGATTAGGTGGTATCATCTGTAATAGTAGAAAGGTTGATAAGGAACTAGATTTATTAGAAGCTTTTGCAAAAGAACTTGGAAGCCAATTAATTCACTTTGTACCAAGAGATAACATGGTTCAAAGAGCTGAAATACACAAACAAACAGTTATAGAATTTGATGCAACAGCAGACCAAGCTGATGAATACAGAACTTTAGCTAAAAACATTGAAAATAACAAATTATTTGTTGTTCCAACTCCAATGAAACAAGAAAGATTGGAAGAAATATTAATGGAATATGGTTTAATGGATATCTAAGATAAAAAGCAAAATATTATATAAAAGCAAATAATGCTTTTATATATGTTAAGACTTATATCAAAACAAAATATAGAATAAAAGGAGATAGAGAGATATGTATATGATTCGTGCAATAATAAGACCAGAAAAGGTTAGTACTGTACTTTCAGAATTATTAGATGCTGGATTTCCAGAAGTAACAAAAATGGCGGTTTATGGTAGAGGAAAGCAAAAAGGAATTAAAGTCGGAGAAATCTATTATGATGAACTTCCAAAAGAAATGCTTCTAATTGCAGTTAAGGACGAAGATAAAGATGATGTTATAAAGGTAATAATGAGAAATGCAAGAACAGGAGAAAAAGGTGCATTTGGAGATGGTAAGATATTTGTTGCACCAATTGAAGAAGTATACACTGTAAGTAGTGGTAAGGCAGGATTATAAAATTAAAATAGGAGGAATAGCTTTATGAAAGAAGTTATGTGTATTATTCGTTTGAATAAAGTAAATAAAACTAAAGAAGCACTTGCAGAAGCTGGTTTCCCATCAATTACTTGCAGAAAAGTACTTGGAAGAGGTAAAAAATCTATAGATAAGGCTTTACTTGAAGCTTATATGGAAGCTGGTGAAGTACCACCATCACCATATGGAGAAAACTTATCTGAAAGAGGCAGATTAATACCTAAAAGATTTATAACTTTAGTAGTAAATGATGACGAAGTTAAAACAGTAGTAGAGACTGTAATAAGTGTAAATTCAACTGGAACACCAGGAGATGGAAAGATATTCGTATTGCCAGTTGAAGAAGCATACAGAGTTAGAGATGGACAAGCGGGCGAAGAAGCAATTTAAAGCGTGGAGGTGAAGTAAATGAGTAAAGTAGATAGTGTTTTAGACAAATATAGTGCTAAAGTTTACAAAAATAGAAAAAAACATATGCTTGAACTTGAACAAGAAACACAGGAAATAGATGCAAATAGAAGAACTATACCAGGAGTTATGACACATAGAGGATGCTGTTATGCTGGATGTAAAGGTGTTGTTCTTGGACCATTAAAGGATATCGTTGTTTTAACTCATGGACCAATAGGATGTGGATATTATTCATGGGGAACAAGAAGAAATAAAGCTCTACCACAAAAAGGTGATGGAAGTTTCATTCAATATTGCTTTAGTACAAATTTAGGTGAAAGTGATATTGTATTCGGTGGAGAAAAGAAATTAAAACAAGCAATTAAAGAAATTGTAGAAATATTTAATCCAAAAGCAATATTTATTTGTGCAACATGTCCAGTTGGACTTATTGGCGATGACTTACCAGCAGTTGCAACAGAATCTAAAGAACTATATGGCATAGATGTTTTATCTTTCCCTTGTGAAGGATATAAGGGCGTATCTCAATCCGCTGGTCACCATATTGCAAATAATAAGCTAATAAAATCTGTAATTGGAACTATGGATTATAAACCTAAAACGCATTCAGTTAATATTCTAGGAGAATATAACATAGGTGGTGACGCTTGGGAAATAGAAAGAATCTTAAACAAAATAGGCTATGAAGTTATATCAGTCATGACAGGTGATGCTAGCATTGACGATATAAAGAAAGCTCACACTGCAGATTTAAATCTAGTCCAATGTCACCGATCAATTAATTATATCGCAGAAATGATGAAAATACAATATGGAACTGCTTGGATAAAGGTTGATTTTATTGGTGTTGAGTGTACAGTTAGAACTTTAAGAGACATTGCGAAATTCTTTAATGATCCAGAGTTCACAGAAAGGACAGAAGCAGTTATAGCTGAAGAGCTTGAAGATATAAAGGCTGATATGGAATATTATAGAAGTAAGTTAACAGGTAAAACTGCAGGTTTATATGTTGGAGGTTCAAGATCTCACCATTATCAAATGTTATTAAATGATTTAGGCGTAGAAACATTAGTTGCAGGATTCGAATTTGCACATAGAGACGATTATGAAGGTAGAGAAGTGATACCGACAATTGTTGAAGATGCAGATTTAAAAAATATCGAAGTATTAGAAGTAGAAAAAATTGTAGAAAAATACAAACCATTAAAGACTGAAGAAGAATTAGAAGAATTAAAGAAAGAAATAACTAATTTAGAATACTATCCAGGTATGATGCGTGATATGAAAAAGGGTACAGTTGTAGTCGACGATTTAAATCACTTTGAAACTGAGGCATTCATTAAGCAATTAAAACTTGATATGTTTTTCTCAGGTATTAAGGATAAGTATTCAATTCAAAAAGGTGGAGTATTATCTAGACAATTACACTCTTACGATTATAGCGGACCTTAT